>CP069300.1:4800000-5503750 GCA_016839165.1 Bradyrhizobium sp. PSBB068 | reverse complement strand
TGTAACGGCAATACCCAACGCCATCGATTGCGGACCCGATGAGCGCGCAACATTGCTAAACCGGGGCGATGGCGTGCGGTCGTGCGTGAGAACGAAGAGTTCGCGACGCACTGGTTTGCCGGCCTCCTCCATCCCTGTAATCTTTTGCCTGGCGCCGCCCCGCGATTGGGTCGCAAGACGGGTCTACTGGGCTATCTCACTTGGGGCGCACGATAGCGTGATAGGCGGCCTCCTTCTCAAAGGCATGCCGGTCGTCTACGCACGTCTTGCAACAGCGGAATCTCAATCGTGCTTGAGGAGGGCAACCTGTTCGAGCAGGCAATCGTGTTGCGGGATATACCGTTTTGGCCTAAATTGGCTGACTGAACCCTGATGAGGGCTGCGTAAGCCTGAAGGGGCTTCGTTGGAATAGTCAGCCGCGCGAGAACACAAGGTGACGCAGCGCAAACCGTCGATGAAGACTGTTGTTGATGAGTCGCCCGTGGTGTTCGTCGTGGATGACGACGACTCGATGCGCCAAGCTCTATCGAGGCTTTTTCTCTCTGTAAAATTGCGCGTCGAAGCCTTTGCATCGCCGCAGCAGTTTCTCGGGAGTTTACGGCCCGACGTACCGAGCTGCCTCGTTCTTGACGTTCGCCTTCCAGGGTTGAATGGTCTCGACTTTCAGGCTGACCTGGCGAAGACTGATATCCGGACTCCGATTGTGTTCATCTCAGGTCATGGAGATATTCCAATGACCGTTCGAGCGATGAAGGCAGGCGCGATCGATTTCCTTCAGAAGCCCTTCCGTGACCAGGATCTATTGGATGCAGTCGCGGCGGCGATCCGACGGGATCAGGACCGGCGTGACAAGGAGCGTTCGATTGCCCGGTTGAAGACGAATTTTGAAACCTTAACGACTCGCGAACGAGAGATCATGACGCTTGTGGCTAGCGGAATGATGAGCAAGCAGATCGCAGTCAAGTGCGGGCTCAGCGAGATCACCGTAAAAGTACATCGAAGCCATCTTATGAGAAAGATGGGAGCAAGAACGGCGGCTGAGTTGGTCAGGATGGCGGAAGCTCTCGGCGTCGAACCTACTTCGTTCAAACCATCCGGCAATCGAGCCTCAAGCTGAAGGCTATCGCACCGGTATTTCTTCAATCGAGAATCGGAAGAGTGGTCCCCGATACGCTACTATCTCGAAACCTAAGTATCGTATTTCGACCTGTAGTGCCTGTGCTAGCCTGCGATCGCGGCGGTGCCGAAGCGGGACGGCCCTTATCCGGTAGGTTCTCGGGAAGGGTACTTGCGTGAAAGGTGAAACGGTTTCGATTATCGATGACGATGAGTCGTTGCGCTCTGCGGTCGTCCGGCTGCTGAGATCCATGGGATTTTGCGCTGAGTCCTTTGCGTCTGCGCACGAATATCTCTCGTTGCGTCGGGCAGATGACACGCTTTGTCTGATAGCAGATGTTGAAATGCCCGGCATGGGCGGAATTGAGTTGCAGGAGCATTTGATCACCCTTGGATACGAAACACCCATCATCTTCATTACCGCATTTCCCGAGGATCAACTCAGGGATCGAGCAATGAGGGCGGGTGCAGTCGATCTTCTTGCTAAGCCCTTCGATGAGACGAGATTGCTAGCATGCATTCAGAGAGCCTTACTCAGAAAGCGCAGCGCATCAGATAACAGGCGCTCGTAGTTAGATTGAACCTCGACGAATGCCCGACACTGCGAAAGCAGGTCGCGGCTCGCGGTCAAAGGCTCCGCTAGGAGGAAGTCTGCAAGTGAGCGGTTCTCTCGATGCCAACTCCTCCGGTGCGTCTGACCTACAAGTCTTGTGGCGAGACGATGAGAAGATCCTCTGTCGAAGATCGGGTGGAGTTGCGGGGGCTGATACAGCAACGGTTCTGGCAATAATCCCGTTGTCAGAGCGTCCTTCATCGTCTGTTTTAGATCGCCTGGCCCACGAATACCATTTGAGAGAAGACCTGGATGCCTCTTGGGCGGTCCGTCCGCTTGAGCTCTTCATCGAGGCAGGTAGGACCGCTCTGATGATGGAGGATCCTGGCGGCGAGCCGTTACAGGGGCTGCTCCGTTCCCCCATGAATCTTTCCAGCTTTTTGCGCTTGGCCATCGACGTCACCGCGGTGTTGGGCAAGGTCCACCAGCGAGGCCTTGTCCACAAGGATATAAAACCCCTTCATATCTTCGTGGGTTGCAGGGACGACCGGGTGCGGCTCACCGGGTTCGGGATTGCTTCGCGGTTGCAGCGCGAGCGATACACTCCCGCGCCACCTGAGTTCATCGCCGGGACGCTCGCCTACATGGCGCCCGAGCAAACGGGACGTATGAACCGATCAGTCGACCATCGCAGTGACCTCTACTCACTGGGTGTCACGTTCTACCAAATGCTGACGGGGCAGCTCCCCTTCGTCGCAACCGATCCCACGGAGTGGGTACACTGCCATATAGCCAGACGGCCGATTCCACCCAGTGAGTTGCTGCCAAGTATTCCGAAGTCAGTCGCCGCCATCGTTATGAAGTTGCTCGCAAAGACGGCGGAAGACCGCTATCAGACCGCGGGCGGCGCCGAACGTGATCTGCGACGTTGTCTTGATGATTGGGACAGGCGTCAGGTGATAGACGACTTCCCGCTGGGGCAGTATGACGTGCCCGATCGGCTCATGATGCCCGAGAAATTGTACGGGAGGGAGCCTGAGATCAATGCGTTACTCGCAGCGTTCGATCGTATAGCGCGCGGGGAGGCGCCTATCTTGGCGCTGGTGTCGGGAAAGTCCGGTATCGGCAAGTCGGCCGTCGTCAATGAGTTCTACAGAACGCTCGTACCGCGTCGAGGGCTGCTTTCGGGCGGTAAGTTCGACCAGTATATGCATGACATCCCATATTCTACCTTTAAGCAAGCGTTGCAGGCCCCCATCCGCGCGCTTCTCGGGAAGAGTGAGGCAGAGCTGAACGAGTGGCGTAGCGCGCTGCAGGAGGCCCTAGAACCGAACGGGCGGCTCGTTGTTGACCTTGTGCCGGAACTAGGACTGATTCTTGGCGATCAGCCGCCAGTCGTTGAATTGCCTCCTACGGATTCCCAGCGTCGATTCCAACTCGTACTCGGGCGCTTTCTTGCGGTCTTTGCGCGCCCCGAGCATCCATTTGTTTTGTTTCTCGACGACCTGCAGTGGCTAGATATCGCGACGCTCGAGCTAATTGAATATCTGCTTGTTCAATCCGACCTGCGATTCTTGATGCTGATCGGCGCGTATCGAGATGACGAGGTTGATTCCGAACATCCGCTTACGAGCAAGATTGGGGCAATACGCCGTGCCGGAGGTCTTGTTGAAGAGATCCGCCTTGGCCCACTTGGTAACGAACAGGTGGCAGAGCTGGTGACGGATGCGCTTCGCTGCCAGCCATCGTGCGCAGCACCCCTGGCGGAGATAGTGCACAAGAAGACGTCCGGAAATCCCTTCTTTGTGACTCAGTTCTTGCAGACCCTGGCCGATGAAAGGGTGCTCTCGTTTGATCTCGGCGCGCTACGCTGGAATTGGGATCTTAGGAGTCTTCACGCTAACACATATGCCGATAGCGTTGTAAAGCTGGTAGTTGGAAAGCTACTTCATTTGCCGGCTAAGACACAAAGGGCACTTCAGCTCTTCGCATGCCTTGGAGCGAGCGCTCATACTGAGATGCTATCGATCGTTCTCGGCAGCCCGAAGGAGCAGGTGCATTTGGTCCTGGCGGCGGCGGTGCGTCAGGAGCTGGTCGAGCGCCGCGGAATGCAGTACCACTTTACTCACGATAGGGTGCGGGAAGCCGCCTACTCTCTAATTGCAGAACCATCCCGTGCTGCCAACCACCTGCAGATTGGGAGGCTGCTGAAGGCAAAAACGCCTCCTGAGCGCCTGGAGGAGGCGGTCTTCGAAATAGTTAGTCAACTCAATCTCGGGATGTCGGCTGCAGGTTCGTCCGACGAACGCGATGAAATGGCGCAGCTGAATCTGATCGCGGGAAATCGCGCCAAAGCGTCGACCGCCTATGTGTCAGCGTCGACATACTTCAAGGCCGGACAGGAGCAACTCGGAGATGACCGTTGGGTGCGGCAGCGTCAACTGAGCTTCCAGCTCGATCTACAACGGGCTGAGTGCGAGTTTCTCGTCGGAGAGTTCGATGCCGCGGAAGAGCGACTAACGGAACTCTCGCGGCAGGCGTCCGACACAGTTGAACGAGCGAACGTCGCATGTATTCGGATTGATCTCTACACCACGCTGAATCGAAGCGATCGAGCTGTTGCCGTTGGCCTGGAGTACCTTAGTCATCTCGGTGTCATGTGGTCGGCACATCCGACGGAGCAGGAGGCGCGCGACGAATATGCACGCATATGGTCGCATCTTGGAGACGACCTAGAAATCAAAGATCTTCTTGATCTACGACTGATGACTGACCCTGGCTCGCTTGCGACCCTTGACGTTATCAGCAAGATTCTCCCGCCGGCGTTGTTCACGGACGCCAATCTCTTCTCGGTTGCCAGCTGTCGTGCGGTCAATCTAAGCATCGAGAATGGGAACTGCGATGCATCATGTGTGGCATATGTCTGGCTGGGAATGATAGCAGGACCGCGGTTCGAGAATTATTCCGCGGGATTTGAGTTTGCTCGGGTTGGATATGACCTGGTCGAAAAGCGCGGTTTAAAACGCTTCACCGCTCGAACATATCTTTGGTTCGCGCAGTTCGTAATGCCGTGGAATCGGCACATCATCTTATGCCGGGATTTGATGCGGCAAGCGTTCGACGCCGCCAACAAGGTTGGCGATATGACGATCGCCGGATACGCCTGCAATAACCTCAACACAAATATGCTAGCGGCAGGTGATTCACTCGCTCTGACTCAGTCGGAAGCGGAAAAGGGGTTTGAATTTGCGCAGAAGGCGAGATTCGGCTTTGTCTCAGACATTATCGCCGCGCAGCTTGGACTCATTCGAACGTTACGCGGCCTAACGCAAAAGTTTGGTTGTTTTGACAATGATACATTCAATGAGAGTGAATTTGAACGCCATCTTGCCGCAGATGGCACATTGGCGCTGCCTGAATGCTGGTACTGGACGCGAAAACTGCAAGCTAGGTTCTTTGCTGGAGACTATGACGTAGCTGTCGATGCGACCCTTAGAGCAGATCGTCTGATTTGGACAACGCCAGCGATTTTCGAAAAGGCTGAGTGCTATTTCTACGGCGCATTGGCGATAGCTGCGCGTTGTGACATCGCTGCCGGCCCGCAGGGCTGCCAATACTTCGAAATGTTACAGAAATACAGCCGACAGCTTGAGATCTGGTCCCAAAATTGCGGCGAGAACTTCGATGGTCGGGCTGCGCTTGTTCGTGCGGAGATCGCCAGAATCGAGGGACGTGAGCTAGATGCGGAACGTTCGTACGAGCAAGCGATTAGCTCATCGCGGACGAACGGATTTGTCCATATTGAGGCGGTGGCGAATGAGCGTGCTGCGCTGTTCTACGCCGTTCGTGGTTTTCGAAGGATCTCCGACGTCCTCCTATACGATGCTCGTTACTGCTACCTGCGATGGGGAGCTGATGGAAAAGTGCAGCAGCTCGATGAGGACCATCCACGTCTCGCGACCAATATTTACGAATCGGGCTCGACGAGCACTATCGGGGAGCCGATCGAACGGCTGGACTTGGCCACGGTAATTCAGGTCTCGCAAGCGGTTGCCGGTGAGATTGTTCTGGATAGATTGATCGACACGTTGCTACGTAATGCTCTCACTCACGCAGGTGCCGAGCGTGCACTGTTAATTGTTCTTGGCGAAGTCGGACATCAAATAGCGGCTGAAGCGACCATTAGCGACAGCGGATTGATCGTTCGGGCTCGCGAAGCTGTTGACTCGGCGCATCCGGAATCCGTCGTTCAATACGTCGTCCGCACGGCCGACACAGTTGTTATAGATGACGCCATGATCCAGCCTGAATTTGCAATGGATCCCTATGTGCGGCAGCGACAGGTCCGTTCAGTTCTTTGTTTGCCGCTGACGACACAGGCGCGGCTTGTGGCGGTGCTCTATCTCGAAAACAATCTGGCGCCTCGCGTGTTCGTTCCGGCGAGGAGCGCCATCCTCAAACTGTTGGCGTCGCAGGCTGCAATCGCTTACGAAAATGCCAGACTTTACAAGGATCTGGCGGTGCGGGAAGCTAAGATCCGGCGCTTGGTCGACACGAGCATTGTAGGAATTGCTATCACGTTGCGAACTGGCGAAATTGTCGAAGCCAATGATGCGTTCCTCAAGATTGTTGGCTACGACCGGGCAGACCTTTCAGAGCACCGCATCCGCTGGACGGAGCTCATGGCGTCGGGGTGGCAGAGCAGCACTGACCAAGTCAGGCGGGAGCTATTAGCTCCCGCTGTCATCCAGCCTTACGAACAGGAATGTTTGCGCAAAGATGGCACGCGAGTGCCTGTATTGATTGGATCGGCGACATTCGATGAGCGTCAGGCAGATGGGGTAGTTTTTGTACTCGATCTGTCGAAGCTTAAGCAGGCCGAAGCAGGGGCACGCAAAATGGAGCGCGAGTTGGCGCATGCCAATCGAGTTGCGACCATGGGGCTACTCACGGCATCGATAGCACACGAGATACAGCAACCGATAGCCGCGACGGTCACGAATGCCAATGCTGGACTTAGGTTCCTCAATGCGAGTCCTGTGGACTTGGAAGAAATTCAACTTATTCTTGGCGATATCGTCAAGGATGGAAGCCGGGCGGGCGAGATCATCAGCCGGACTCGTGCTTTGATCGGAAAAGTGCCTCCTCGGAGGGATGCATTGGAAGTCAACGAGACGATCCGAGAGGTGCTCGAGCTCACTAGGGGCGAAACGACGAAGAACAATGTGCTGGTTCTGACCGAGTTTGGAGAACGTCTGCCAGCGATTCGCGGAGATCGAGTGGAACTGCAGCAAGTCGTACTCAACCTTATCGTCAATGCGATTGAAGCGATGGATGCCGTTAGCGGCGGTTCCCGGCAACTAATGATTACTACTGCTACAGTTGATGCGGGCGTACTCGTCAGCGTCCAGGACGCCGGCCCCGGACTGCCATCGTTGGCTGTCGATGACCTGTTCGCCGCATTTTATACGACCAAGCAGAGAGGTTTGGGGCTCGGGTTGTCTATTTGCCGGTCAATCGTTGAGGGGCATGGTGGACAACTGACCGCCCGGCAGGGACTCAGAGGGGGCGCAGTCTTTGAATTTACCATTCCAGCGGCGGGCACCGACTAGTCACACCCGATGGCGCTTTAGGCAACGTAGCGCGATCATGATTGCGGTGGTCAGTCCGACGTCAATTTTTGAAATTCCCGCTGGCGCATAGTCCAAGGCTAAGGCGACCTTGGAGAGATGGCGCAGCGATGAACCGAAATAGTACTCGAGCAAGGCTATTCCTTCGCCGCAATCGAGGGATTGAAAGTCAACGCCGCCGGGTGTCCGACAGCGATTTTAGCTACTCCGACGATTGCGGCCACGGCGTGCACTTAGGGAATAATGTCAGTCCCTTTGGAAGATTTGATGGATCATTGTCCGGTATCTTGTATCGAGAAATTCAACGTCTTCGCGTTTAGTGCTTCGGCGATCGGGAGGGGACTGGAATGACTTATCTGCGCCGGCAGGGATCGTACCACACGAGTTCGGTCGCCACGGAGGTCAGCTTTGATAGCTGAAGGTTTAGGTGCTCAGATGAAAACACAAAGGCCCCCAAGCGTGGTGCGATCAGGAGACTCGAAACCTAAGTATAGTTCTCGATCTGAAATTGCTATGTTATTTGGTGGACCGGTGGTTTCTGGCACAGATGCCACTGGGTCTCTATCCTCTCAATGAAGAGAGACCGTCACGTGGAAGTGCCGACGGTTTTGGTGGTTGATGATGACGTCTCGCTACGCGGGGCGACCGTGCGATTGCTCAAGGCGATGGGGTTTTTGGCGCGCGGTTTTGCGTCGGCGGAAGAGCTGTTATCGTCGCCTCATTTAAATGAGGCATGCTGCCTGATAGTAGATGTGGCCATGCCAGGGATGAGTGGTCTTGATCTGCAAGAGCGTTTGATTGCTCAAGGTCGGCTAGTCCCAATGGTCTTTATAACCGCCTTCTCTGACGAGCGGGTACGAAGTCAGGCTATGAAGCACGGAGCTATTGGCTTTCTAACCAAACCCTTTGATGAGTCTGTGCTTCTTGAATGTGTCAATGAGGCTTTGAAACGTCGGTCAGATACCGATGAGGCGTGATCGAAACTGAACACCTGTGTGGTCGCGTTTTCCTCGTGGCGATGTGCGAGCGTTCGAGGAACTGCTGTCGATCGAGGGCGACCTAGCGGATCGCTAATGAGCGTAATGAGGTTTTTCGGGACGGAGCCGGACCCACGCGTGTCAAACAACAGGCTCGTCAAGTGAGTCGATCCCTTTCCATCGATGGCCTCGGCGTAGATGGGGTCGAGGTCGTGTCTCAGGATAGCGATCGAGTCTTGTACCGAACGAAGCGGCGAGGGAAAGATGGTGGGGCGGACGCCGTGCTCGTCTTGGTACCCACCGTGGATCGACCCTCGCCATCAACCGTGGAGCGGCTAAAGCGAGAATATGAGCTGAGGCACGAACTTGCGTTGGCAGGTGCCATTCGGCCTTTGGAGCTTGCGAGCAGAGCAGGGCAGACGGCCCTGGTGCTTGAGGATCCTGGCGGCGAGCCGCTCCAGGGACTGCTTGGCGCAGCCATGGATCCGAAGGACTTTCTTCATTTGGCGCTCGGCACCGTAGCTGCGTTAGGCTCTGTCCATCGGCACGGTATCGTTCACAAAGACATAAAGCCCGCTCATATACTGGTGAACTGCCTGGACGGACGGGTGCGTCTGACCGGGTTTGGCATCGCTTCGCGCTTGCGGCGCGAGCGACATGGCTTGGGACCGCCCGAATTGATCGCCGGCACATTTGCGTACATGGCCCCCGAGCAGACAGGACGCATGAACCGCTCGGTCGACTCTCGGAGTGATCTCTATGCACTCGGTGTCACCTTTTATCAGATGCTGACGGGGCAACTGCCCTTTGTCGCCGCAGACCCAATGGGGTGGGTGAACTGCCATATCGCTCAGCGACCGGTTTCCGTCCGTGAGCGAAGACCTGATATCTCGGACGCGATCTCCGCGATCGTGATGAAGCTGCTCGCGAAAACTGCCGAAGATCGCTACCAGACTGCAATTGGTGTGGAAGAAGATCTGAGACGCTGTCTGGCAAACGTCGAGATCGGCTCGCCGTCTTCGAGCTTTCCACTCGGTCAAAACGACGTCCCTGATCGGCTCATAATTCCGGAGAAATTGTATGGAAGGCTGAGCGAGATCCGGGCCCTGCTTGCGGCCTTCGATCATGTCGTGAGGACCGGCTCGACAGAACTCGTGCTGATCTCTGGTTACGCGGGGATCGGAAAGTCATCCGTTGTTGGCGAACTGCATAAGTCCGTGGTGACGCCCCGAGGCGTTGTCGCCTCTGGCAAATGCGACCCCCACCAGCGCAATGTTCCTTACTTTCCGGTGGTGCAGGCCTTTGAAGGGCTCGTACAATCACTTCTCAGCACTAACGACGCCGAGCTCGCTAGTTGGCGTCTCTCGCTTCAGGAGGCTTTAGGGCCCAATGGGCGACTTGTAGTGGATCTAGTCCCTGAGTTGAGGCTCATTGTTGGTGAACCACCGCCGGTGCCAGAACTTCCGGCGCAGCAGGCCCAAAGCCGGTTCCAGCTGACAATCCGACGCTTCGTCGCTGCTCTAGCTCGTGCGGAACATCCGCTGATCTTGATCATCGATGACCTGCAGTGGGTGGACGCGGCGACGCTGGATCTCATCGAGGATTTGCTAACCCGGTCCAATTTGCAACACCTGCTTTTGGTGGGTGCCTATCGAGATAACGAAGTCGAAGCCAACCACCCGTTGATAAGGCGACTCGAGAGGATACGTGAGCTCGACGGGAGGATCCGTGCGATCGAACTTTCTGCTCTGACGGTGCACGACTTGCAGCAGCTTATCGCAGACACACTCCACAGTGAGCTCGCAAGCGTAGCCCAGCTCGCGCAAATTGTTTATCAGAAGACGGGCGGCAATCCGTTTTTTGTCAGCCAATTTGTCTCTCTCCTGGCTGAGGAAGGCTCGCTTACATTCGACTATACCTCAGCGAGGTGGTCTTGGGATCTCGAGCGTATCCGCGCCATGGGATGTACCGACAACGTTGTGGATCTCATGGTCGGCAAGCTGGCACGTTTGCCCATTAAAACCCAGGCGGCGCTGCGATATCTGGCCTGTCTCGGCAATGCTGCCGGAACCACGCTGCTGTCTACGATCCTCGAGTCGACGAAGGAAGGCGTGGAGGCCGCACTGTGGCCGGCGCTCCATCTCGGTCTGTTGGAGCGGCGAGCCGATTCTTATCGGTTCGCGCATGATCGAGTTCAGGAGGCGGCGTATTCGATGATCTCCGAAGAGGAGCGTGCCGACTATCATCTTTTGATCGGCCATCTCATGCTCACTCAGACGGCGCTTGAGCGGCGTGAAGAGGCAATATTCGATATTGTCAATCAACTCAATCATGGCGTGGCGCGTATCGATCGTGACAAGCGCGAACAACTCGCTGAGCTCAACCTCCTCGCAGCACGGCGAGCAAAGGACTCGAATGCCTATGCATCTGCGCTCTCCTATCTCAGTGCAGGTGCTGGTCTGTTGTCAGACCATTCACAAAAGCGCCAGTTGCAGCTGCCGTTATCATTTGAGCTCATTCGCGCTGAATGCGAATTCCTGACCGGAGCGTTGACCGAAGCCGAGCAAAGATTGGAATTGCTCTCAGCTCGTGCTATCACTACCGCTGATCGGGCCGCTATTACGTCATTGCAGATTGATCTGCACACAACGTTTGGGCGAAATGAACGTGCCGTGCTTGTCGGTTTGGCGTATCTGAACCACCTCGGTTGCAACTGGAGTTTGCAGCCGACAGACGATGAAGCGCGTCGGCAGTACAATCACATTTGCTCGCAACTCAAGGACCGTACAGTCGAGGATTTGCTAAAATTCCCTCTCTTGCTGGCTCCCGAAGCGCTCGCGACGATCGATATCTTGCTCAAGATGTCAACGCCGGCTTTCCTTTCCGATCCTAATTTGTGGATATTGGCTGTATGCAAAGTTTTGAGCATTGGCTTAGAGCAAGGGAACAGCGAAGGGACGTGTCTGGCGTATGTGGGCCTCGGCCTGATCGCTGGAAAGCATTTCGGTGATTATGAGAACGCATTTCGATTCGGACAGACTGGCTATGAACTCATCGAAAGGCTCGGCTTCACTCGTCTAAAGCCACGCATATATCTGCATTTCGGCGCCCAGTTGATGTTGTTGACGAAACACGTGCGGGCGGGACGGGAACTATTACGACGAGCGGCGGAGTTGGCGAGGGAGAACGGGGATCTTCTTTTCGCCGGATACAGTGACGCTGTTCTAGTTGAGAATATGCTCGCGTCCGGGGACGCGCTCCTTGATGCAGAAAAGGCGGCGGTAGCCGGTCTTGAATTCGCGAGGAAAGCGAGGTTTAGCCCGGTCGTCGACTGGCTTGGGGGGCTGCTTGGCCTTATACAGATGCTCCGTGGGCGCGGTCCGAAATTTGGTTCTCTAGGCGGTGATGAGCTCGAAGAGCGCAAAATCGAAAGCGATTTGTTGGACAGTGGTCGGACCGGTCGGAAGTACTGGATACACAAGCTCCGGGCTCGCTTTTTCGCTGGCGAATATGCCGAGGCCCTTGAGATTGGGCGCATAGTCGAAAAACTGCTGTGGTCGCTACCCTCACCGATCGAAGCGGCCGACTACTACCTTTACAGTTCGCTCAGTCTGTCGGCCCACCATGGCTCTGTCGTTTCCGGTGATGATCCATCGACCCTAGAAACGCTCATATCTAATCACGAAGAACTTGAGGCTCTGGCGAGTGCTTGCTCCGAGAACTTCGCAGACCAAGCCGCTCTCGTTGGAGCTGAGATCGCACGTATTCGAGGAAAAGACATTGAGGCAATGCGTCTGTTCGAGTCGGCGATTCGATCTGCCCGCTCGAGCGGCTTCGTGCAAAATGAGGCGCTTGCGCATGAACTAGCCGCTCGATTCTATCTCGCTCATGGTCTTGAAACAGTGGGTCGCGTCCATCTCCAAGAGGCGCGGTACTGCTACAAGCGCTGGGGAGCAGATGGAAAGGTGCTTCAGCTAGACGCGTTGCATCCGTGCCTCGGGGCTCTGGATCGGAATCCCTTCGGAACGCGGACCATCGAGCAGCCGATCGAACACCTGGACTTGGCGATTGTGCTGCAAATATCACAGGCAATTGCCGGTGAGATTGCGCTCGAAAGGTTGGTAGAAAAGCTAACTCGACTGGCACTTGCTCAGGCAGGCGCTGAACGAGCGGTGCTCGTTCTGTCGGAGGGAATGGAAGAGCGGATTGTTGCCGAAGCGACCGCAAACAATGATGGCGGGGGAGCGCGTTTTCAATGCCGTCTGGATACGGCGTTGCCGAGATCAGTCCTACAATATGTCATGAGAACGCGAAAGACCGTCATTCTCGACGATGCCACGGTCGAACCGTCGTTCGCCGCTGATCGCTATATACAGGATCGGCGGGCACGCTCTGTTCTTTGTTTGCCTCTCGTGACGCAAGACAAACTAGTCGGAGCAATCTATCTTGAAAATAACCTTGTGCCCCGAGCATTTGTCCCGACCGGAACAGCGGTTCTCAAGCTGCTGGCATCTCAAGCGGCCATAGCTCTTGAGAACGCCCGATTGTATCGTGAGCTCGAAGAGCGGGAAGCCAAGATCCGGAGGTTGGTCGACGCCAACATTGTCGGAATATGCATCTCCGGCCGCGACGGTGGGATCTTCGAGGCAAACGATGCGTTCCTTAAGATCGCGGGATATGAGCGCGAAGACCTCTCTGCGGGGCGCCTTCGTTGGGCCGATCTGACGGGGCCAGCACGGCTCGGGGTCGCAACCGTTCCTTTCGCGGCGCTTGAAGCGAACGGTGCGGTCCAGCAATTCGAAGATGAATACGTCCGCAGGGACGGCACGCGCGTTCCGGTGATGGTTGGGACCGCTGCGATTGATGAGCGGCAAGACCGATGGGTGACTTTTGTTGTTGACCTAACCGAGCGTAAGCGCGCGGAAGCGCAAGCGCGACGCATGGAGAAGGAACTCGCACATGCGAATCGCGTCGCGACGATGGGGCAGCTCACAGCGTCAATAGCGCATGAAGTGAAGCAGCCGATTGGGGCAATGGTCACCAACGCTCAAGCGGCCCAGCGCTTGCTGCGCGCGGAGCCGCCAGATCTAGAGGAAGCGTGGGAAGCACTTATGCAGATCGCGCAGGACGGCAAGCGTGCCGGCGACGTCATCGACAGAATACGCGGCCTCGTTAAGCGGACTTCCTTGAGCAGCAAGCCGCTTGATATCAACCAGGGCATCCTCGAGGTTGTGGAGCTCACTCGTGGAGAAGCAGTCAAGTATGGCGTTTGCGTGCGCACTGACCTCTCAGCCCACCTTCCGCCCGTGAAGGGCGATCGGGTGGAACTGCAGCAGGTGGTGTTGAACCTCGTGATCAACGCGATGGAAGCGACGCAGAGCGTCGATGATCGTTCGCGAGAGGTGCTGATCGAGACCGCGGTTGACAATTCGGATGTCCTTGTAAGGGTACGGGATACGGGGGGCGGGCTATCGTCGTTTGCTATCGAAAGGCTCTTTACAGCATTCTTCACGACGAAGCCTGGCGGACTCGGGCTTGGCTTGTCGATCTGTCAATCAATTATCGAGTCGCATGGTGGGCGGCTATTTGCGGGCGCGAATGTTCCCCGCGGAGCGGTTTTTCAGTTCACTCTGCCCGCTATTGTTGATTAATTGCAAAGGCCACATGGAGCACCTGCCTGGGAGCACTGATCGCGCATGGGACCGCGTTACGCTAAGCAGAAGCGCTGAGTGTAGCCGTGGCTGTCAAGAGAAATCGCTGGGCGGCGTATCGCAAACATCGACGTCCGGACCGGTCGGGGCGTCGGAGCGGGGCAATCGCAGTCTGATTGCGTGTCGGGGGTACGATCCGTCCGTCCGTGGCGTCTCAACAGCCACAAGGTGGTTGCCCGCCGAGCTCAGAGGGATCGTCAGAATTAGGAACGTTGCTAATCGGACTTGGTCCACCCGGTCGGTAGCCTTGGCTTGGAAAACCCGCGGTGAAACTTGGGCGAACGACAACACGATCTCGCCGATGGCGTTGCTCGGTCGCTTGGGTACTCGTCAAAGCAGTCAAGCCGAGCAACAAGCTCAAAGCCAATGAAACGCGCATCGTCTTTCTCCATTGCTCTATGCCAGAAGAGTAGTGGGCTTCAGCTGGACTTCTGCGAGGGTTCTCAACAGTGCTGCGAGGCGGCTACTTCCGTCGGTGCCTACGATTGGGCCAAATTCTAACGTGGAAGTTCTTTGGGGTTCGTCGCTCGACTAGGGGTCTGCAAGTTTCGGGATAGCCACGCCGCCAGTGTGTTGCCGAGTTTGAGATCGGGAGCGGGCAGAATGCGAATCACATTCCGCCCGCTAGTAGTTCAGTACCAACGCGCCGGTTCGCAGGGAGGCCTCCGGTAAGGATCGGACGCAAATGCGCCGACATCCGGAGCGCGAATGCAATGACGGCCATTGATGTGCACGACGTTCGAACTTTCGACAACAGCCCCGCTCTTGTCATGCCAGGACTTGACGTGGTGCTTGCGCGCCATAGCTGGGGCGGTGATCAGGACTGCAGCGATCAATCCTGCTGAGAGACGTACAAAATTACTCATTGGCTTCTCCGCGCGAAAATAACGAGACCAAAACATTTGGCTCTTCATCCACCTAGGAGACATTGAATAGTTGCTCTATTGCACGGGGGTTTAACTGATCGCTACTTTAGTGATGGACGCGATACCCAAAGTATCGGGGGGCCGCAGCGGATGGGGCTTTTCGTTCCAAGTCCCGGCACCACTGGAAAGGCTCGGCTGTCTGAAGGGCTTGAGTGATGACAGGATCTATGAGCTCGTATCGACTCCGCATGTAACGAGAAGTCCACTCCGACATGACATGTGCAAACCGCCAGACGGTTGAAGGAATAAAATGCAAAACGGATGCCTCCCTTGCTCCCATCTACGGATCATCGTGCTGACAACATTTGAGCGGGCGTGGTCTGACGGGCGCCTTGGCGTCGAGGATCCCTGAACGCTCCGACTAAAGATCGAAGGCTTAGCTTACAACGCTTGTTCTCGGAGCATGTATTGTGTCAATCGCATTGTCGTCGGACAATAGACTGCGAGCGCGATACCAAGTGCTCCAGAACAGGGTGCTCCGGCGGCAAGGGCAGTGTGGTGGCCAGCGGCATTGCGGCTCTGTTCATGTTGCAGTTGGGTCAAGTCGCGCTTGCGACAGGTGCCGGAACTGGCGGCTGCGCACGCTCGTCGCGGCTTCAAGCGCAAAAACGGCAGGTTTTGGCGTGCCCAGTTCTGTACGGAAGTGGCGCACCCGACACGATTCGAACGTGTGACCTTTGCCTTTATCGCCGCCAGGCTTTGAATAAGCGCCGAACTTTGACCCCAATCAGCTTACAACATTGACCCCATACGTAATGAACATTCCCGTGACGGTTCAATGAATTCGGCTGTGTTGGCCAGGGTCAACCTTCGGCGCCGATCGGGGGGCAAACCGCGCGCCGAACAACAGCGAGTGGACCCAGCATTCCGACAGATCAAAAGGCTCTCGTTCGTTCAATGCTGTTCCATCTGCCCATTTGTCGGAATAGCTACTGATATTTCTTGCAAATCATGCGTCTCTTAATCAGCGGCTTTGTTGGAGTATCTCCACCAATCGATGAGTGGGGGATGATTAGATTTGCCATGACCCAAGTTGGACCAGCCCATCGAGCGATTTGCGATGCGCGAACTGTCGCACGAACGAAAGCGCACGTATCTGGTGCGGTTTCTGGTGCGGCCGTCGCGCTACGGGCAACGAGGACCCAGTAAGTTATTGATCCTCTTGGTGGGCCCGGCAGGACTCGAACCTGCAACCAGACCGTTATGAGCGGCCGGCTCTAACCATTGAGCTACAGGCCCCGCCGCCTTGCGGGCCGCGGAGGGGCGGCCGGCAACGGTGCGGGCTCCGTTTACAGGGTGCGTGGGGTTTCGGCAATGCCGCGCGGGAGGCCCCGGGCGCCGCATCCGGCGGCGCGGCCGAATCCCACGGCGCGCCGTAGGGGACAGCGGTGGGGAGCCATTGGCGGCGCGCTCGGCGGCCGGCGCCTCAGTCCACCGAGACGCCGGCGAACTCCACCACCTTGCGCCATTTCTCGGTCTCGTCCGCCACCAGTCTGCCGAATTCGGCCGGGGTCATCGGCTTCGGGATGCCGCCGACCTCGGCGAGTCGCGCCACCAGCTTGGGGTCCTTCAGAGCCTCGCCGACCGCCTTGTTCAGCGCATCGACGATTTCCGGCGGCGTGCCCTTCGGCGCGGAGATGCCGTAGAAGCCGACCGATTCGAAGCCCGGCACGGTCTCGGCGATCGCGGGCACATCGGGCACGCCCGGCCAGCGCGTCGGCGAGGTGACGCCGAGCGCCCGGACGCTGCCGCCGCGCGACTGCTCCAGCGCAGATGGCAGGTTGTCGAAGATCAGCTGCACCTTGTTGGAGATGATGTCGGGGAAGGCGATCGCCGAGCCGCGGTACGGCACGTGCTGCATGTCGCATTTGGTCATCGCCTTGAATAGCTCGGCCGACATGTGCACCGAGGTGCCGTTGCCGGACGAGGCGTAGGCGATCTTGCCCGGGTTGGCCCTGCAGTAGTCGATGAATTCCTGAACCGTCTTCACCGGCATCGCATTCGAGACCACCAGCATGTTGGTGAGTTGCATGATGCTGGCGACCGGCGTGGTGTCGCGCAGGAAGTCGTAGGGCAGCTTCTTGTAGAGCGAGGCCGAGATCGCATTGTTGGGCGCGACGAATAGCAGCGTGTAACCGTCCGCCGGCGAGTTGATCGCGGCGGCGGCCGCGATGTTGCCGCCGGAGCCGGCGCGGTTCTCGACCACGAATTGCTGGCCGAGACGGTCCGACAGCCACTGGCTCATGATGCGGGCGACGATGTCGACCGGGCCGCCGGCGGCAAACCCGATCAGCCAGCGCACCGGCCGGTTCGGATAGTCGGATGCGGTTGAGGGGCTGAGCGAAGCAAGACAGCAGGCCAAACCAAGCAAGGCGGCACGTGCGAACCGGATCATCATGTCTCCCGTCATTTTCTCGTGACTGTTGCCGTCATGGTTTCACAAAACGCCGCCTTTGCCTACGACACCGCCCGTGCGACGATAGTCTTGCTCATGTGCAATGCTTGAGGCTCGGGATGAAATTCGCTGTTATGATCTGCGCCGGCGCGCTGCTGGCGGGCGGCGCGGCGGCGCAAGAGGGGGGCAAGACCATTTCCAAAACTACGATCAGTTTCGCCACGGCGACGCCGGGCGGCGGCTTTCCGCTCTATGGCAACGCCCTCGCCGAGGTGATGAACGCGGCCGATCCGACACTGTCGATCGAACCGCGCAACACCAAGGGCTCCAGCGAGAACATTCCGCTGCTCGAGGCCGACAGCGTCGACATCGCAACCGTTGCCGGCGAGCCGGCCTACGAGGCCTTCATGGGCATCGGCCGGCCGAAGGCGACGAAACTCAGGATCCTCACCGCGATGTATTCGGCCCCCGGCATGTTCGTGGTGCGCGCCGACAGCCCGTACCGGACGATCCAGGATCTGGTCGGAAAATCGGTTGCGTTCGGCGCCAAGGGGTCCGGCATTCCGATCCTGTCGCGCTACATCCTCGACGGCATCGGGCTGAAGCAGGACGAGGATTTCAAATCGGTCTATCTCGATCGCGCCGGCGATGGCCCCGCGATGCTGGAAGATGGCCGCGTCGCCGCGCTGTGGGGCGCCGGAATCGGCTGGCCGAGTTTCACCAAGCTCGCCGAAAGCGCGACGGGAGCGCGGTTCATTGCGCCGACCGCGGACGAGATCGCGCGCGTCCGCGCCAAGCACAGTTTCCTCAAGCCGCTGACGATCCCCGCCGGCAGCTATCCGAAGCAGAACGAGCCGATCGTTTCGATCGGCTCCTGGAGCTACATCCTGGTGCGCGACAGCTTGCCCGACGACGTCGCCTATCGGCTGGCGAAGACGTTGCATGGCGCCGAGGCTGATTTCTGCAAGAAGCTCGTCCAGGCCTGCGAGACCACCGCGGCGAACACCGTCGCCGCGGCGCCCGATCCCAACCTGATCCACCCCGGCGTGCTGAGATATTTCCGCGAGATCGGGGTGGCGCGCTAGCGCGGCAAACAGTGAGTGGCGAATAGCTGACGGTCGCACCTATTCGCTACCCTCTATCCGTCATTCGCTGATCTCACTTCTTTGCCATCGCACAGGCCGGATCCGGCGGCCCGAATGCGTCCTCGCCCGAGATCTTGGCCAGGATCTTGTAATAATCCCATGGATATTTCGACTCCGCCGGTGTCTTGACCTGAACCAGCCAGAGGTCGTGCACCATCAGATTGTCCTCGCGCAGCCTGCCGTTGCGGGCGAAGAAATCCTCCACCGGCTTCTCGCGCATCTTGGCCGCGACCTTGAGCGGATCGTCGGTGCCGGTCTCCTTGATCGCGTTCAGATAGGCGGTCACCGAGGAATAGACGCCGGCCTGCCACATCGTCGGCATCCGGTTCATCTTGGCGAAATAGCGCTTCGACCATTCGCGGGTCTTGTCGTCCATGTCCCAGTAGAACGACGTGGTCAGCAGCAGGCCCTGCGCGGCCGACAGGCCGATCGAATGGATGTCGGTGATCAGCGCCAGCAGCGCGGCCATCTGCTGGCCGCCGGCGAAGACACCGAACTCGGCGGCGGTCTTGATCTCGTTGGTGTTGTTCGGCGGCCCGCCGGCGATGCCGATGATCTTGGCCTTGGAGGCCTGCGCCTGCAGGATGAAGGACGACAGGTCAGGCGTCGCGAACGGCGGCCGCACTGCGCCGAGCACCTTGCCGCCGTTCCTGGTCACGACGGCGGAGGCATCCTTCTCCAGCGAATGGCCGAACGCGTAGTCGTCGGTGATGAAGAACCAGCTGTCGCCGCCCCGCTTCACGACTTCCTGCGCGGTGCCGACCGCGAGCGCACGGGTGTCGAACACCCACTGCATCGCATAGGGCGAGCAGAACTTGCCGTGGAAGTCGGTCGCGCCGGTCGAGTGCGTGATGAACAGCTTCTTCTTCTCGTTGGCGATGTTCTGCACCGCAAGCCCGACCGCCGACACCGGCACGTCGACGATGAGGTCGACCTGATCGACGTCGTACCAGCGCCGCGCGATGGTCGCGCCGATATCGGGCTTGAGCTGGTGATCGCCGACGATCACCGTAACAGGCTTGCCGAGCACGGTGCCGCCGAAATCGTCCACCGCCATCTGTGCGGCGGTGACCGAGCCCTGTCCGGTCGGCGTCGAAGCCGGGCCGTTCATGTCGGTCAGTACGCCGATCTTGACGATGTCGTCGGATACCTGCGCCGATACGGCCGAGGAAGCCAGCAGCGCGGCTGCGAGCGTCCCGAACATGGCTAGTCTGGTCGCGATCATTCTGTCTCCCTCCCGATTTGGCACATTGGCCATTATGGTTGTGCCGGGCCTCTGGAACCCGGTCATATTGGTTTCTTTTGCAACTAGTTTGGGGTCCGCGTCAACGCGCCATCGGTCTAATGACGGGGACCCGGACCGGCCCAAACCGGTTTCTTTCACCGCCGATTCAGTCCATAGCGGGCCATGGTCACCACCCAGCGCCTCCCGACCTCGCTCACCCCGCTCGATACGGCGCTGGCCGCCGTGCTGCGCGACGTCGCGCTGGTTGCGCCGATCGAGTTGTCGCCTGCGGACGCTTTGCACTGCATCGCGGCCGAGATGCCGGCCGCGCGCCAATACCCGCCGCACGATGTCGCGATCAACGACGGTTGGGCGATGCGCGCCAATGATCTGGTCGGCGCGTCCTCCTATGCGCCGTTGGCACAGGCCGAACTCCCGGTCTGGGTCGCAGCCGGCGCTGCGATGCCCGATGGCACCGATTGCGTCGTCGACGACGATGCGGTGGACAGCTCCGGTCCACTGCCGCAGGTGCTCACCGAGGCCATCCCGGGGCAGGGTGTCCGGCGTGCCGGCAGCGACATCGCTGCGGGGCGCGCGGTGATGCCGGCGGGAGAGCCGCTGCTGCCGCGTGCTTTGCTGCTCGCGCGGGCGGCCGGACTTGAGCTGTTGCGCGTAAGACGTCCTCGGCTGCGCGTCGTCAATATCGGCAACGGCGAGCTGACCGCGCAACTGATCGCCGATACCGCGCGCCTTGCAGGCGCTGAGGTCATCTGCACGACGGTGACGCCGGATGTGGCGGCGGTTGCGAGCCGGCTCGATCCCGATGGCTGCGATCTCATCGTCACGATCGGGGGCACCGGTGTTGGTCACACGGACGCGGTCGTCAATGCGCTGGTGAAAAATGGCGCCCTGATTGCGCACGGCATTGCACTGCAACCCGGGCGCACTGCTGCGGTTGGCCGGATCGACACGATTCCGATCGTCGCCTTGCCCGGCGCGCCGGATCAGGCTTTCGCGGCCTGGTGGGCGATTGCGCTTCCGGTGCTTGATCGCCTGTCGGGCCGGCGCCCGCGCAAATCGCTGACACTGCCGCTGGAACGCAAGATCGCTTCCGGCGTCGGTGTTGCAGAGGTCGTGCTGCTGGCGCGTGGTCAAGGCTGCTGGGACGTGCTGGCGACCGGTGACCTGTCGCTCGATCCCATCGCGCGCGCCGAAGCTCTGCTGATCGTGCCCGGCGCGGCGGAGGGCTTCGCTGCAGGCACGGCCGTCGATGCCTATATCTTGCGGGAGTGAGTTCCCGGGATGACCAGTATTTTCACGCCGAGCCCCAAGCCGTCCATCGAACAGGACCAGTTCCTGACCATCCGGTCGCGCGAGGAGGCCCTTGCGCGGTTCGAGGCGGCGCTGTTCCCGCGCCAATTGCCGTCCGAGACGCGACGGCTCGCCGACGCGCTCGGCCGTGCGCTGGCGGAGGACGTGGTGGCGCCAATCGACGTGCCGCCGTTCGATCGCTCCAATGTCGATGGCTTCGCCGTGCGCTCGGCCGATCTTGCGCGCGCCAGCGAGGGCACGCCGGTGCGACTGGCGCTGACCGACGAGACCATTTCGTGCGGCATCGCCCCGACCCGGCCGGTGCTCCCCGGCACTGCGACCGCGATCGCGACCGGCGGTCCGGTGCCGCGCGGCGCCGACGCCATCGTGATGATCGAGCACACCCAACCCGTCGGCGAGGCCGGCGGCGACGGCGCCATCGAGGTGCGGCGCGCGGCGTCGCCCGGGCAGTTCGTGTCCTATGCAGGTTCCGACATCGCGCGCGGCGAGGCGCTGCTGCGCTCCGGGACGATCGTCGGCTCGCGCGAGATCGGCATGCTCGCGGCCTGCGGCATCGCCGAGGTTCTGGTGACGCGCCGTCCGCGGGTCGCGATCCTCTCCACCGGCGACGAGCTGGTCCAGCCGGGCGACGGACTGCGGCCGGCCGCGATCTACGACACCAATGGCGCGATCGTCACGGCGGCGATTGCCGAGAACGGCGGTGATGCGTCGTTCCTCGGCGCGATCGCGGACAATGCGGCGATGCTGGAAGCCGCGATGCGCAAGGCGCTGGCGGACAGCGACATGCTGGTGCTGTCGGGCGGCACCTCCAAGGGCGCAGGCGACGTCTCGCACCGGATCATCGGAGGGCTCGGCAAGCCCGGGATCATCGCGCATGGCGTGGCGCTGAAGCCCGGCAAACCGCTGTGCCTTGCGGTCTGCGACGGCAAGCCGGTGGTCATCCTGCCGGGCTTTCCGACCTCGGCCATGTTCACCTTTCACGACATGATCGTGCCGGTGCTGCGGCGGATGGCCGGCCTGCCGCCGCGTTCCGACGCCAAGGTGGCGGTGAAGGTGCCGGTGCGTATCGCTTCCGAGCTCGGGCGCACCGAGTTTGTGATGGTGTCGCTGGTTGAAGGTGCCGATGGCCTGATCGCCTATCCGAGCGGCAAGGGCTCTGGCGCGATCACCTCGTTCGCGCAGGCCGATGGTTTCCTGAAGATCGAGGCGCTGGCCGACCAGTTGCCGGGCGGCAGCGAGGCCGAGGTGACGCTGTTCACGCCGCATGTGCGGGTGCCGGATCTCGTCATCGTCGGCAGCCATTGCACCGGGCTCGATCTCGTCACCGCGCCGCTGGCGCATGCCGGGCTTGTGGTGCGATCGATCGCGGTCGGCAGTCTGGGCGGTCTCGCGGCGGCCAAGCGCGGCGAATGCGATCTCGCCCCGATCCATCTGTTCGACGACAAGACCGAGACCTACAACACGCCGTATCTGGCCGACGGCCTCGAGCTGGTGCCGGGTTGGCGGCGCATGCAGGGCATCGTGTTCCGCAAGGACGACACCCGCTTTGCCGGCCTGAGCGCAGAGCAGGCGGTGCGCGCCGCGCTCGCCGATCCCGCCTGCATCATGGTCAACCGCAACCAGGGCGCCGGCACCCGCATCCTGATCGATCGCCTGCTGGCGGGCAGCCGGCCCGACGGGTACTGGAATCAGCCGCGCTCGCACAATGCGGTCACCGCCGCGGTGGCGCAGCATCGCGCCGACTGGGGCATGACGATCGCGCCTGTCGCCCACGCGTCCGGCCTCGGTTTCATTCCGCTGGCCGAGGAGCATTATGACTTCGCACTGGTGACGGCGCGCAAGCAACGCCCCGCGGTGCAGGCCTTTCTCGACGCGCTGGCGTCGGAGGAGGGCCGCGCGGCGTTGGTGAGGGCAGGGTTCAGGCCGGCGTAGCTCCCCTACACCGCTGTCGTCCTGGCGAAAGCCAGGACCCATAACCACCGCATTGGATTGTGAAGGGGATCGCGGCCCCAGCACCGCGCAGCAATTCTCATTTGGGGTAATGGGTCCTGGCTTTCGCCAGGACGACGATGAGGATGGTTCTTGATTCAAGGGACTTAACGTAGATCAACCTGGCCGCTTGGGGTCCGGCTCAGTGCCGCATGGCGGCCTCCACGAACTCCAGCACGGAGCGCGGGACCTCTTCGTATTCGACGAAACGACGGCGAAGCTCGTCGGCAATGTCGGTCGTGACGTCGCGGGACCATCCTTCGCTGGTATTGAACGCCACGATGCGGACCGGATGGCTGTACTGGTCATCGAGCAGACGCCGGATCAGCGTTTTCCGGTCGGCGCCTTCCTCGTCGGTCTCGCACCAGGCACGGCCGAGCCGGCCGAAATCGTTCAGCACCAGATAGGTGTCGTGGTCGACTTGATGCGGCACGATCGAAGGCGAGCGAGGCATATTTTTGGTCCTCCGATGATGCAATTTATCGCGTTCCGGCCACCCCGCACATTGGAAACTTCGAGGTATATCCGTTGGACCGCCACGGCCCTGCGAGGCGGATCAATCCGGCGACGGCAAATCGCGCCGGTCGGCTGGCATGACATTGCGCCAAGGCTGATATAAGCAGCGTTGGACGCTAGTTGGCTTCGGAGGCGCGGATGAAAGTGATTGGCCTCGCGGGATGGAGCGGCGCCGGCAAGACCACCCTGCTGTCGCGGGTGGTCCCCTATTTGCTGGGCCGGACCTTGCGCGTCTCCGTGATCAAGCACGCCCATCACGAATTCGATGTCGACGTGCCCGGCAAGGACTCCTGGGTGCACCGGCAGGCCGGCGCGACCGAGGTGCTGGTGTCCTCGACGCGGCGCTGGGCGCTGATGCATGAGCTGCGCGGCGCGAGCGAGCCGCGGCTGCCGGAACTGCTCGCCAAGATGGCGCAGGTCGACCTGGTCGTGGTCGAAGGCTTCAAGCGCGAGCCGGTCAGCAAGATCGAGGTGTATCGGGCCGCCAACGGCAAGCCGTTGCTGTTTCCGGACGACCCGCACGTGGTCGGGATCGCCAGCGATGTCGCGATCGAGACCAGGCTGCCGGTCGTGCATCTCGACGACATCGAGGACGTCGCCGAATTGATGCTGCGCTCCGCGATTCCGGTCGACGATGTGCTCGCTTCGGCCTCGGCGGAAAGCTGAGCAGGGTGGGAAAGGTGCCGCCGTTGACGATGCGTGGCGGCTTCGCCATGGTCGGGCCATGACAACGACGAAACTCGATCTCACCGGCCTGAAATGCCCGCTGCCCGCGCTGAAGACGCGCAAGGCCCTCAGGGGCGTGGCGGCAGGAAATTTCCTTGAAGTGCACTGCACCGATCCGCTTTCGGTGATCGACATCCCGGCGCTGATCCAGGCGACCGGCGACAAGGTCGAGATCACCGAACGCAGCGAAGTCCGGATCGTTTTCCTGATCGAGAAGCTGAATGGTACGATAGATATTTCAAATGCTGCAGCGCCGCGTACGCGCTAGATGCAGCTTGATATCTACCATTTGCCTATCGACTCCTATTTTCCATTCTGCGCGAATTGATAATCTCCGGATGGTTGCGGAGATGGCGGTGTGCCCGGATGCGGGACGCCGGCGGACAACGGCCGGCCTGCGTCCAGATCAGGCTGCACGGCTTGGCATATCCGATCGGGTTGGGGGTTAGCATTTTCGGAATGCGCGTGGTTGGTCCCGGCGCATCGAGGAAATGTGCGGCGCGGCTGCCTGACGGTGGCCGCAAGTGCTGAGACGGGATCGAAGACGCAGATGCGCCTGACGTAACGGCGGCTGCAGGGGAGGTATCAATGACCGCAGTGAGCAGCGCCGGACGCGTGTCCGCGGCAGGCGCAGGTTTCCTCGACAAGGAACACACGATCGCGACCGCAGGCTTCAATCGCTGGCTGGTGCCGCCGGCCGCGCTGTGCATCCATCTCTGCATCGGTATGGCGTACGGCTTCTCGGTGTTCTGGCTGCCGCTGTCGCGCGCGATCGGCCTGACCGCGCCGAAAGCGTGCCCTGACATGTCGCTGATGCAGGAATTGTTCACGACGACCTGCGACTGGAAGGTCGCGAGCCTCGGCTGGATGTACACCCTGTTCTTCGTGCTGCTCGGCGTCTCCGCCGCGATCTGGGGCGGCTGGCTCGAGAAGGCCGGTCCGCGCAAGGCGGGCTTCGTCGCGGCGTTGTGCTGGGCTGGCGGTCTCGTGATCGGCGCGCTCGGCGTCTACACGCACCAGCTTTGGCTGATGTGGCTCGGCTCCGGCGTGATCGGCGGGGTCGGTCTCGGCCTCGGCTACATCTCGCCGGTGTCGACGCTGGTGAAATGGTTCCCCGACCGCCGCGGCATGGCGACCGGCATGGCTATCATGGGCTTTGGCGGTGGCGCGATGATCGGCGCGCCGCTCGCGGACAAGTTGATGAATTATTTCAAGACCCCGACCTCGGTCGGTGTCTGGGAAACCTTCCTCAGCATGGGCGCGATCTATTTCGTGTTCATGATGATCGGCGCATTCCGCTATCGCCTGCCGCCGAGCGGATGGCAGCCCGAGGGCTGGACGCCGCCGACCAAGGCCAACGCGATGATCTCGACCAAGAACGTGCATCTCGACAACGCGCACAAGACGCCGCAGTTCTGGCTGATCTGGGGGGTGCTGTGCCTGAACGTGTCGGCGGGCATCGGCGTGATCGGGATGGCCTCACCGATGCTGCAGGAGATCTTCGCCGGCAAGCTGATCGGGCTGCCCGACGTCGGCTTCAATGCGCTCGATGCGTCGCAGAAGGCGCAGATCGCGGCGATTGCCGCGGGTTTCGCCGGCCTGCTGTCGCTGTTCAACATCGGTGGCCGTTTCTTCTGGGCTTCGCTGTCGGACAAGATCGGCCGCAAGAACACTTACTACACGTTCTTCGTGCTCGGCATCGTGCTCTACGCGCTGGCGCCGACCTTTGCCGCGATGGGCTCGAAGCTTCTGTTCGTGCTCGGCTTCGGCATCATCCTGTCGATGTATGGCGGCGGCTTTGCCACCGTGCCGGCCTATCTTGCCGACATGTTCGGCACCCAGTTCGTCGGCGCGATTCATGGCCGCCTGCTGACGGCATGGTCGACCGCGGGCATCATCGGTCCGGTGGTGGTGAACTATCTGCGTGAGTTCCAGCTGGCCGCGGGCGTGCCGCGCGACCAGCTCTACAACACCACGATGTACATCCTGTGCGCCATGCTGATCGCCGGCTTCATCTGCAACTACATGATCAAGCCGGTCGATCCGAAGTGGCACATGAGCGACGCCGAGGTGGCCAAGCTGCAGGCGGCGACTGCGACCGGCGGCAATGGTGCGACCGGCTCGTTCGGCATCGGCAAGGGCGGTCTCGACGGCCGGGCGGCGCTGTTCTGGCTGTTCGTCGGCATTCCCTTGGCCTGGGGCATCTACATGACGTTGCTCAGCGCGGTCAAAATCCTCTGACTGCGACCATCAGCGCCGCGGGTTGCCGGTTCTCCGGCACCCGCGGCGTTCGCTCTATTCAACGAACAAACATTCAACGAACAGACTTGGGATGGGGGATTTCGATGTTTTGCACCAGGATTTGCCTTGCCGCCGCGCTGCTCGCCGTGGGACTCCATGTCGCGTCGGCCCAGACCACGGCGCCCGCCGCGCCGGCACCGGCCGCCACGACGGCCAAGCCGTCGAAGATGAAGCTGACGATGGACAAACTGAAGGCGATGAAGGCGCAGTGGCGCGCCAACAAGCCCAAGCTGAAGGCCTGCCGCGCCGAGGTGAAGGCGAAGGGCCTGACCGGCGACGATCGCTGGTTTTACATCGAAGACTGCATGGGCAAGAGCTGACCCCCACCGCTCTGAATGCGTCGAGGATCGAGCTGAGAGAGCACGCCGTGCGGCACCCCTCTCCCTAACCCTCCCCCGCAAGGGTAGGGGAATCGCATATGGCGATGGAGGGGTGTTGCCAAGCGGTTGGAACTGGATTCTTTGGGTGTCTCTCGCTTCCCGAGGGAGACCAGAATGCGCCAACTCAAGCGCCTGCTTCGACCACTCAAGGACCCCCGCGCCAGCAACGTGCGGCACGATCTGGTGGAGATCATCGTCATCGCCTTGGCGGCGACACTGGCCGGCGCCAAGACCTGCACCGAGTTCGAGTTCTTCGGCAAAGGCCGAGAGGAGCTGTTGCAGCGGTTCCTGGAGCTCAGATCCGGCATCCCCAGCCACGATACGTTCAGCAACGTCTTCCGTGCTCTGGACCCGAAGGGGTTGGAAGCGATTTTGCGCAAGCTCAGCAAGGGCTTCGGCATCAAGGGCGTGGTCAGCATCGACGGCAAGGCGTTGCGCGGCGCCTTCATGCGTGGGCGGCAATCCACACCGCTGCATATGGTCAATGTCTGGGCGGCAGGCACACGCATGGCGCTGGCTCAAAGGAAGGCCCCCAATCGCAACGAGGTTGCCGGCGTTCTCGAAGTCCTCGCCTCGCTCGATCTGGACGGCGCTCTTGTCACTGCCGACGCCTTGCATTGCCGGCCCGATGTCGCGCAGGCCATCCGCGACCGGAAGGGCCACTACGTTCTAGCCATCAAGAGCAATCGCGGCCGGCTCTTCAAGGCCGCCAAGGCGTTGCTCGACACCGCCCGACGGCCTGCGCGAGCAAGCCAGCGAAGAACCGCCGCCCACGATCGCATCGAGCGCCGGCAAGCCATCATCGTGCCGGCACCGCAATTGGCGAAGCAACATGGCTTCCCCGCTATCGTCGCGGTCGGCCGCATCGACAGCTGGCGCGCAACGGCCGGCAAGCCTGCCAAGCGGACGGCCCGATACTTTCTGGCTTCGCGGCGGCTGTCGGCCAAGAAGCTGCTCGACGTCGTCCGCGCCCACTGGAGCATCGAGAACAACCTGCACTGGGTTCTCGACGTTCTGTTCGACGAGGACGCTTGCCGCAGCCGCAAGGACCACGCCCCGGAGAACCTTGCCGTCATCCGCAAGCTCGCCATCAACGCCCTGCAAGCCACGCCAGGTCCAGCGCGGACCAGCCACAAAATGCTCCAGGCAAGATGGAGCAACGACTTCCTTCTCACCGTCCTGGCCCATATGCGATAGCCCTACCCGCAAGGGGGAGGGAACCCTTCCGCCTCTGGCTCCCTTACAAGCGCGCCACGGCAACTTCCAAAACGAAGTCGGTACTCATAGCGCCACGTGTGCGTGACGGATCATGCGGCGGTCGAGACATGGTCTGCGCTGCTTGCGCCATAACGTGAGGTGAGCACGCTTGCCAGGCTCCCTCCCCCCTTGCGGGGGAGGGTTGGGGAGAGGGGTGGCCCCGGGCGAGATGTCGGTTGGAGCCTCGTGCAGCAACCATCACTCCGCAGCGGCAGGCGTCGCCTTGGCCGGCTCGAGCGCTGCGGCGATCGCGTCGTCGACGCGTTCGAGCCAGATGAATTCCAGCTTGGCCCGGGCGCCGGCGGGGATATCGTCGTAATCGCGCTTGTTGCGGGCAGGGAGCATGACGCGGGTGAGGCCCGCGGCCGCCGCGGCAACCACCTTCTCCTTGATGCCGCCGACCGGCAGCACCAGGCCTCGGAGCGAAATCTCGCCGGTCATCGCGGTGTCGCCGCGCACGGTGCGGTCGGTCAGCAGCGAGGTGAGGGCGGTGAACATCGCGACACCTGCGCTCGGGCCGTCCTTCGGCGTCGCGCCGGCGGGAACGTGGACGTGGATGTCGTTCTTCTCGAACACCGCAGGGTCGATACCGAGTTGGGCGGCGCGACTTTTCACCAGCGTCATCGCGGCCTGCACGCTCTCGCGCATCACGTCGCCGAGCTGGCCGGTGATCATCAGCGCGCCGCGGCCCGGCATGCGCGAGGCCTCGATGAACAGGATGTCGCCGCCGACCGGGGTCCAGGCGAGACCGGTGGCGACGCCCGGGATGCTGGTGCGCTGCGCGATCTCGTTCTCGAACCTGGGCTGTCCGAGCAGCGACACGATGTCCTTCGGCGCGATCGTGACGTGGCTGGTGCTGCCTTCGGCGATCTGCACCGCGACGTTGCGCAGCACCTTGCCGATCTCGCGCTCGAGATTACGGACGCCGGCCTCGCGGGTGTAGCTCTTGATGATCAGCCGCAGCGCGTCCGGATCGATCTCGACCTGTTCGGCCTTGATGCCGTTGGCCTCGAGCTGACGGCGCACCAGATAGCGCTTGGCGATTTCGAGCTTCTCGTCCTCGGTGTAGCCGGCGAGGCTGATCAGCTCCATGCGGTCGAGCAGCGGCCCGGGGACGCCGTCGAGCATGTTGGCGGTGGCGATGAAGACGACGCGCGACAGGTCGAACGGCACGCCGAGATAGTTGTCGCGGAAGGTGCCGTTCTGCTCGGGGTCGAGCACCTCCAGCATCGCGGCCGACGGATCGCCCTGGATGCCGCGGCCCATCTTGTCGATCTCGTCCAGCATCATCACGCAATTGCGCGCGCCGGCCTTCTTGATCGCCTGGATGATGTTGCCGGGCAGCGCGCCGATATAGGTGCGGCGATGGCCGCGGATCTCGGCCTCGTCATGCACGCCACCAAGGCTGACACGAACGAACGGCCGCGACATCGCTCGCGCGATCGATTGGCCGAGTGAGGTCTTGCCGACGCCGGGCGGTCCGAGAAAGCAGAGGATCGGCGCCTTGCCGCCGGGGGCGAGCTTGCGCACCGCGAGATATTCGATGATGCGGCTCTTGATCTTCTCGAGGCCATAATGGTCCTGGTCGAGGATCTTGCGCGCCTCGGCGATGTCGATCGGCTTCTCCTCCGGAATGCTCCAGGGCAGGTCGATCAGCCAGTCGAGATAGCTGCGCACCATGCCGGATTCGGCTGCCGCCTCCGGCATCCGCTCGTAGCGGCGCAATTCCTTCTGCGCCTGGCTCTCGGCTTCCGGCGGCATCTTGGCGTCCGCGATCGCCTTGGTCAGCTCGGCGACCTCGGCGGCCTTGCCGTCGCCCTCGCCGAGCTGGCGCTGGATCGTCGCCATCTGCTCGCGCAGGATCGCCTCGCGCTGCCGCTCGTCGAACACCGCCTTGGTCTTCTGCCCGATCTCCTGACTCAGCCTCAGCACCTCGATCCGCTCGGCGAGGTGGCGCGAGACCTTGTCCATCCGCGCCACGAGGTCGATGGTCTCGAGGATGTCCTGCTTCTCCGCCGGCTTGATGTCCATGTAGGAGGTCGCAAGGTCGGCGAGGGTTGCCGGCGAGGTCGTGCCCTGCAGCGCGGCGATCAATTCGGGCGGCGTTTGCGGCAGCAATTGCGCGGCCTCCAGCGCCTGGCGCTGCAGATTGAGGAAGCGCGCCTCGATCTCGGGCGAGGTCGTGGTGGGCTCGGGGATCTGCAGCACGCGCGCCGCGAGGAACGGCGTGCCGGGCAGATAGTCGAGCACGCGCATGCGCTGCACGCCCTGGCAGACCAGATGATGGCTGTCGTCGGCGCCGGTGATGTAGCGCACGATGTTGGCGACGGTGCCGACGCGGTAGAGCCCGTCCGGGCCGGGATCGTTGGTCTCGGGATCGCGCTGCAGCAGGATGCCGATCGGCCGCTGCTCGCGCACCGCCTGCTGGGCGGCGGCAATCGAGGTCGCACGCGCGATCGTGATCGGGAAGATGACGTCGGGAAACAGCACGGTGTTGCGGACGGGCACGATGATCAGCGCGTCGCTCGGGATCGGCGCGGAGCTCGCCGGGCTTGAAACGTCGGATGCAGCCATGGCGAAATCCTCTAGCTCGATTTTCCGAGCCGCAGGCCGACGCAGCCATGCGCGGCAAAGCGGCTGATGGTGTAGCGGCCGGTCGGCAGCGTGATGCGGCGCTCGAAGCGGCCTTGCGGCAGCTCGAGGCGCAGGATGCGGGCGTTACGGAGTTCAGGGGGCAAGGTGCGGCGGCCGGAGATCACCAGCGTGCCGCCGTCGAGCGCGGCCTCGACCTGGTCGGGATCGACCCCCGGCAGCGCGACCAGGATCAGGATCTCCTGCTCGGTCTCGATCACGTCCATCGGCGGTTCCCAGCTCGGCTCGCTGCCGCCCGCGCGGGGGTGCAAATTGAGGAAGCTCTGGTGCAACCGTTCGGCGCGGGCGAGCGCCTCGATCGCATCCGACAGCATCCAGTTGGTCTGGTCCTTGGGCCGCATCGGCACTCTCCACGTCGCATTGGCGGGCAACGTTACCGGTCTTGCCGCCGACCGTAAACCGGCCCTGCGCACGGCCGTTCGAGGGTAAAATTGTCCGAAATCTCGTGATTTGCGGCACGGCTGCACTGCGTCGGCGACATCTGGCCGTTTATGCCGTGCCTATGCGGCGCAACGACGGGTCCTCTCGAATTCCTACGGCCTTCCCAGCATCTTTGAGCTTGACGCGGTGCGCTCGCACGCGCCGCCAACAGGAAGGTGGGACATGACCTTGCTCCATTTACACGACGTCCGGCCGCAGAATTCGGCCGGCGCCATGCCGGTGACCCTGCGACGGGTCATGCGCCGGATCGGCGCGGCCTTCAGGACGGTTCATCGCGCGATCGCCGCCGCCAAGATCCATCGGTTGCGCAACGAGCTGTTGCTGCATCGTGGCCACGAGGGGTGGGCGCGAGCCCATCTCGATGTCGGTATGCCCGGCGGCGATGCCGAGCGCTATCCGCGGACGCCGGCCGTGCTCGGCGAGAAGTGGGACTACTGAAATGCGCACCGCATCATTCATCGCTGCCCCGCTGCGCAGCGCCGCGCAAGCGCTGTTCAAGTTTCTGGCCTGGATCGGCGAGGAGCCGATCAGCATCTATCGGCCCGAGGCGCATTACATGCGTGGCCCGGGGCCGGCCTGGCGGGCCAAGCATCTGCCGGGTCAGGTGGCCTCGCTGCGCCGCGTCAGGTGATCGAGCAGGTTCATCGGCAGCGGGAACACCACGGTTGAGGAGCGCTCGCCGGCAATGTCGTGGAGCGCGGCGAAATAGCGGAGCTGCATCGCCTGCGGCTCCTGGGCAAGGATCCGGCCGGCCTCGACCAGCTTCTCGGCCGCCTGCTGCTCGCCCATCGCATTGATCACCTTGGCGCGCCGCAGCCGTTCCGCCTCGGCCTGCTTGGCGATCGCCCGCACCATGGTCTCGTTGATGTCGATGTCCTTGATCTCGACTGCGGTGACCTTGATGCCCCAGACGTCGGTCTGCTTGTCGAGGGTCTCCTGGATGTCGGCGTTCAACTTGTCGCGTTCGGCGAGCATCTCGTCGAGCTCGTGCTTGCCGAGCACTGAGCGCAGCGTGGTCTGCGCCAGCTGGCTGGTTGCGGACATGTAATCGCTGACCTTGATGATGGCACGCTCGGGATCGACGATGCGGAAGTAGAGCACGGCATTGACCTTGACCGAGACGTTGTCGCGGGAAATCACGTCCTGCGGCGGCACCACCTGCACCATCACCCTGAGATCGACCTTCACGAGCTGCTGCACCACCGGAATCAGGATGATCAGCCCCGGGCCCTTCACCCCGGTGAAGCGGCCGAGCGTGACGATGACGCCGCGTTCGTATTCGCGCAGCACGCGCACCGCCTGGGTCAGGAAGATGATCACAAGCAGCGCGACCGCCCCATAGGTGAAATAATCAAGCATCATGCTGAACCTCCTTCGCCGGCGGCGGCCGGCGCACGCCGTACCACCAGCGTCAAATCGATGATGCTGGCGACCTCGACCGTCTCTCCCGCCTTGAATGTCTCGGTGCCGCGCGCTTGCCAGCGCTCACCATTGGTGAAGACGTGACCTGATGTCTCGGACCAGTCGAGAACCTCGGCCGATAGCCCGCGCATGGCCTGCGCGCCGGTCCGGACCGGGCCGTGGCGCGCGCGGCGCAGCGCCCCGAGCACGACGAGGATGAGCCCGGTGAACATCGCGGCGACGATACCGATCAGCGGCCATGACAGGGCATATCCGGGCGCCTCGATCCTGAACAGCATGGCGGCTCCCAGCACGAAGGCGACGATGCCGCCGAGGCCGATCACGACGGTCGGGTTGAAGGCCTCGATCGCGAGCAGCGCGATCCCGACCAACATCAGGCCGAAGCCGGCGTAGTTGATCGGCAGCATGTTGAGCGCGTAGAGGCCGACCAGCAGGCAGATCGTCCCGACCACCCCGGGCGCCACGGCACCGGGCGACATGAACTCGAAGATCAGCCCGTAGATGCCGACCATCAGCAGGACGAAGGCGATGTTGGGGTCGGTGATGACCGCGAGCGCGCGCGAAATCCAGCCGGGATCGATGGCCTCGATCACGGCTTCCTTGGTCGCCAGGGTATGCGTCTTGCCGTCGGCGAGCTCCACCGTCCGGCCATCGACCTGCCTGAGCAGGTCGGCCGGATCATGCGCGGTGAATTCGGTGACATGGGCCTGCAACGCAGCGTTGGTGGAGAGGGTGGCGGCATCGCGGACCGCCTTCTCGGCCCAGTCGGCGTTGCGGCCGCGCAGTTCGGCGAGGCTGCGGATGAACGCGACGGCGTCATTCGTCACCTTCGCCGTCATGGCATCTTTCGGCTCGGCCGAATTGTCCTTGTCCTTGCCACCCTTATCCGGGTTGCTGCCCGGCAGACCCGGCAACGGGCCGCCGATCTGCACCGGCGTCGCGGCGCCGATATTGGTGCCGGGCGCCATGGCCGCGAGATGGGTTGCATAGAGGATATAGGTCCCGGCGCTCGCGGCATGGGCGCCGGAGGGCGCAACATAGCCGATGACGGGAATAGGCGAGGCCAGTACGTCGGTGATGATCTCGCGCATGCTGGTGCTGAGACCGCCCGGCGTGTTCAGGCGCAGGATCACGACCTCGGCGTGACGCTCCGCTGCCTTCGCCAAGCCGTCCTTGACGTAGTTGGCCGATGCCGGCCCGATCGCGCCATCGATGGAAATGGTCAGGGCAACACGGTTGCCGTCCGCGGCCGCGCCGGGACCGATCCAGACAACCAGTGCGATCGCCATAACGAGAGCCGCCTTGAAGGTCTGCACGGCAAGCACTCCCTTGCCGTGGATATGGGGCGCGGTTCCGGAACCTCAATATGTCGCGGTGTCACGGGCGACGTTGCACGTGCCATTGTGCATTGCGATGACTTGCGTTGCGTCAGCGGGTCACTGCGCAGCTGCAAGATACTCGTCGGCAAGCGCAGCCATCGCCTGGGCGACCTCGGCCTTGTCGGCTGCCCCCAGTTGCACGATCGGCAGCCGCGTCGCCGGTTGCATGAACCCGAGCAGCGCCAGCGCGAATTTCAGGGCGGCAGGATGCTCGCGCTCCAGCAGGGTTGCGAGCGGCACCAGCCGCTGATGCAGCTCGCGCGCCTGATACAGCCGGCCGGCGCGGAAATGCCGGTAGGCGGCGCCATACAGATCGGGCGCGACGTTGGCCACGGTCGAGATGCAGCCGTCGCCACCGGCCGCGAGCCAGGCGAGCGATGAAATGTCGTCGCCGGTCAGCATCCGGAATCGCGCGGGCAGGCGTGAGCGCAGCCGTGCCAGGCGGGCAATGTCGGCGCTGCCGTCGCGCAATCCCGCAAACCGCGGCGATGCGGCGAGTTCGAGCAGCGTCTCGTCGGTGAGACCTTTGACCGTCCGTGACGGAACGTCGTGCAGGATGATGGGCAGTGTCGTGGCCGCGGCCACGGCGCGGAAGTGCGCCGCCATGCCGTGCGGCATCGGCTTGTTGTAATAGGGCACGACCGACATGATGGCGTCGGCGCCAGCCGCCTGCGCGGCTCGCGTGAACGTGACGGCGCGGTCCGTCGCGTTCGACCCGGCGCCGGCGATGATCCGGACCCGCTTGCGCGCGACACGGGCGGCGATGCTAACCAGCTGCGCGCGCTCCGCGGGCTCCAGCGTCGAGCTTTCGCCCGCGGTCTCGCCGACCACAAGCGCGGTCGCGCCGGCCGCGATCTGGCGCTCGCACAGCCGACCGAATGTATCGGCGTCGATCTCGTCGTGGAGGTCGAAGGGGGTCGGAAGATCGGGGATGAAGCCCGACAGCCATTCGGCCGAATCGGCGTTCGGTGCCCATCTCGATGCTGGTGTGAAGATCATGGGGCGGCTCACGCCACGCGGCTCGCGGGGATATCAGCGGTCTTGCCGCGCATATCGAGCTCGAACTCACGCGACAGCTCGATGATCATTTCGGGATGCTGGCCGTTCTCGAACAGCGCATATTTGACGGCCTGGGCGCGGTTGATGAACAGGCCGCCATAGAGGCCGTTCTGTTGCTGGGCGACCCACTGGCCGCGGTGGTTGCGGCCGATGAAGACGATGGTGGACGCTGCACTACACGAGGGAGGTTCGACGACTTTCACGTTGGTCAGTCCTTCAGTTCGAAGTCACGCGATCAATGTCTGTTGTGTCGGATATGAAATCGAGCGCGGCGGATGGCCGACTTCATAGGAGCGGCATAGGATTTGAAGGATGGGTTCAGAGGTGCTGGACGATACCGGTGCCGAGTGCGCATAGCGCGACATAGGCGGTCATCTCGTCCCAGTGGTTGAGGTTCGCGGCGAACGGCATCTCGCGCTTGAACAGCCCGGCGAGCGCGCAGATCAGCGCCGACATCCACAGCAGCGCGACGAGGCCCCGGCCGATGCCCGCGCCGGCGAACACGGCAAAGCCGATCATGATGGCAAGCCGGAAGCCGAACCGGACCATGACCTGGACCGACTGCAGCTGTTGAGGCAGTTGTTTGGTGTTCACGGTTGCGCCGTCATCAGCAGAAATTGTCGACGAGCAGCGGCGCGTAGCAGGAACGCGTGCCGCCGCGGGCTGTGGGCACGCTGGGCCGGCTATCGGGCCAGGAAATCCGCTGCGCCTCGACGAAGGCGCTGAGGATTGCGAGCGCGAGATCGGCATGATGGGTCTCGATTGACTGGTCGAGCCAGTCGGGCAGCTCGCGTTCGCGCGACAAGGCGCAGTGCCACTCGCCCTCGTCATAGACCAGGCGGCGAATCTGCCATTGCGGCAGTTCGAGGTCGAGCAGCGCGATCGCGGCGTCGGTCCAGGCGCCGGACTGGATCAGGCGCTCGACGCGCGAGGTCTTGCCGCTCTGTCCAACCGAGGGAAAGCGCCGGCAGGTCTGGCCGATGATGTCGGCCATGAATTCGGCGGACACCGCATAGGCGTCGCGCAGCCGGTCGCCGAGGTCGGTGGGGGCGTTTTGGGGTAGCACGGACATGGCGTCATCTCGTCTTGCGCGCGGTCCAAGGCATTGGGTTCAAAGCACTGGTTCAAGGCATTGGCCGCACGCCCAAAATGGCCGGATGGCTGTTTGAAAACGAGATGAGGCGAGGGGCGGAGATATAGGGATTCCATAAGGGGCAGTTGGACAGTCAGCACTCATCCTCGCTCGCGGCGCGGAGGCCGCGTCCGGATTGCTGATTCTCTGACCGTTCCGGGCTGGACCGCGCAAACGTCGCGCGACGTGAGCCCTCGCCACAGCCAGTCCGGCTGCCTGGACTTGCTGCCGCCCGGATCGGACCGAATTCCTACTGCGGCCGCGAACGCGCGCCGCAGCCGAGCGTCCTCAATTCGTGCAGCAAAATGCCGCAAGATGGCGTCTGCAGAATCGTTCTGCCGCAGAATGGCTGCGCAGAGTTCGGTGCTGCAACTGCGAAAGAAGCTAAAGCTGCTCTGTCGATCGAATTGGCCGCCGCGATCGATCTCATCGGCGATAGCCAGGAGGTGCAATCGATCTGCATCGTCCAGCGTGATCGCAAAGCGCAGTACCGCCAGCTGCCAGGTATGCAGCAACTGCGCGCGCCACTCGGCGGAGGCTTGTCGGTCCACTTGCGTCACCCACTCTGAAACGGTTGGTCGTGTCGGTGGTCGGGCTGACAATGGCAACAGAGCTGCCCAATTGCATTGAACGGAGACGAGACAACGAGCCGCAAGGTCAAGATAATGTCCATCGACCGGGCCGTCGACCTTGAACCCCGCGTGCGGCTGAACCTGAGGCGCCGAGCCGGTGCGCGGGCCCCTTATGTCGAATTGGCTCGCTGGTCAGCCGCCCGCGAGACAGGTCGGCCAACGACGATATAAGAACTCCATAAGAATGCGAGGCATCCCCGCGCCGGGCCTCGACTCAGGGCGCCACAGCGGCTCAAGCGGATCATGCACGGTTGGAGTGTGCCTTGCACTCCCTAACCTGCGCTGCGCGTTGGGTCCAAATCCTCGCCCTTTATAAGATTCATATAACGTCCCTATTCGCCTCATCTCGAAAACCTATGCGCTGGATGGCACGTGACATTCGCGTAGCAGGTAAGCGCAGAAGCAAGATCTGCGGTTGATCTGTCTCAACCTCGCTTTTCGGAATTCGGCGACGATTATCCGTGGATAATCCGGCGCAATAGGAGCATTCGATGATGGACATCCTCATGGCGGCGCTCGCGATCGGCTTCTTCGCGGCCGGCATCGGCTACGCCTACGCCTGCGAACGGCTGTAAGGGGAGGCTGCGATGATCTTCGATTACTCGCTCGCCGGCCTCGTCTCGCTCGGCCTGTTGTTCTACCTCACCTACGCATTGCTGCGGCCCGAACGCTTCTAGACGGCCGGCAATGTTCGCACTTTGCAAGATTCTGTTAGCCGACGCGGCGCTGACCGGGCTGTTGCTCGGCGTGTTCGCGTCGCTGCTGAGCTTCGCACCCATTCGAAAGGTTTGACGCAATGACCGTCATCGGCTGGATTCAAATTATTCTGTTCTGCGCGATCGTTGCCGCGCTGGTCAAGCCGCTCGGCTGGTACATGACCCGCGTGTTCAATGGCGAGGCCACCTTCCTCTCGCCCGTGCTGCGCCCGGTCGAGCGGGGAATCTACTGGGTCGGCGGCGTCGACGAGCGGCGCGAGCAGCATTGGCTGACCTACACGGTCGCCATGCTGCTGTTCCATGTCGGCGGCTTCGCGCTCATCTACGGGCTGATGCGGTTGCAGGCATTTCTGCCGTTCAACCCGGCCGGACAGACCGCGGTTGCCGAGGATCTCTCCTTCAACACGGCGATCTCCTTCATCACCAACACCAACTGGCAGAACTACGGCGGCGAGAGCACGCTGTCCTATCTGGTCCAGATGCTGGGCCTCACTCACCAGAACTTCCTGTCGGCGGCGACCGGCATCGCGCTCGCGATGGCGCTGATCCGCGGCTTCACCCGTTCGTCGATGCGCACGGTCGGCAATTTCTGGGTCGACGTCACGCGCTGTACGCTTTACGTGCTGCTGCCGATCTGCATCGTTTACACGCTGTTCCTGGTCTGGCAGGGCATGCCGCAGACGCTCGGGGCCTATGTCGATGCCACCACGCTTGAGGGCGGCAAGCAGACCATCGCGCTCGGACCGGTCGCCTCGCAGGTCGCGATCAAGATGCTCGGCACCAATGGCGGCGGCTTCTTCAATGCCAACGCCGCGCATCCGTTCGAGAATCCGACCGCGCTGTCGAACCTCGTGCAGATGATTTCGATCTTCGCGCTCGGCGCGGCGCTGACCAACGTGTTCGGCCGCATGGTCGGCAACGAACGCCAGGGCTGGGCGATCTTCGCCGTGATGGGCGTGCTGTTCGTCGCCGGCGTCGCCGTCACCTATTGGGCGGAAGCCAACGGCACCTCGCTCCTGCAGGCATACGGCCTGACCGGCGGCAACATGGAGGGCAAGGAGGTCCGCTTCGGCATCGTCGCGTCGTCGCTGTTCGCGGTCGTCACCACCGCCGCGTCCTGCGGCGCGGTCAACGCCATGCATGACAGCTTCACCGCGCTCGGCGGCATGATCCCGCTGATCAATATGCAGCTCGGCGAGATCATCATCGGCGGTGTCGGTGCCGGGCTCTATGGCATGCTCATCTTCGTGATCATCTCGATCTTCGTCGCCGGCCTGATGGTCGGTCGCACGCCGGAGTATGTCGGCAAGAAGATCGAGGCGCGCGAAGTCAAGATGGCGATGCTCGCGATCCTGGTGTTGCCGCTGATGTATCTCGGCTGGACCGCGGTCGGTGTGGTGCTGCCGTCGGCGGTGGCCTCGATGGCGAATGCCGGTCCGCACGGCTTCACTGAGGTGCTCTATGCCTATACTTCGGCGACTGGCAACAATGGCTCGGCCTTCGCGGGCCTCACCGGCAACACCTTCTTCTACAACCTGACGCTCGCCTGCGCGATGTTCGTCGGCCGTTTCTTCATGATCGTGCCGGCGATGGCGATCGCAGGATCGCTCGCTGAAAAGAAGTCGCATCCGCCGTCTGCCGGGACGTTCCCGACCACGGGCGGGCTGTTCGTCGGGCTCGTCGTCGGCGTCATCCTGATCATCGGCGGCCTGACCTTCTTCCCGGCGCTGGCACTCGGACCGATCGTCGAGCACCTCGCCATGAACGCCAACACCTTGTTCTGATCGAATTTGACCGGAGTCACATCCATGGAAACCGCAAAATTGCAGAAGCAGGCGTCGACCATGCTCGACCCTAAGATCCTGATGCCTGCGATCACCTCGGCCTTCGTCAAGCTCGATCCCCGGCTGATGGCCAAGAACCCGGTCATGTTCGTGGTCGAGATCGTCGCCGCGCTGACCACTGTGATCTTCGTCCGCGATCTGCTCACCGGTGGGGCCAGCCTTGGCTTCACCTTCCAGATCATCCTCTGGCTCTGGTTCACGGTGCTGTTCGCCAACTTCGCCGAGGCCGTCGCCGAGGGCCGCGGCAAGGCGCAGGCGGAATCGCTGCGCAAGACCCGCACCGAGAGCCAGGCCAAGCTGCTGACCGGAACGGACCGGACCTTCCGGCTGGTGCCGGGCACCTCGCTGAAGGTCGGCGACATCGTGCTGGTCGAGGCCGGCGACAACATCCCGTCCGACGGCGAGGTGATCGAAGGCGTCGCCTCGGTCAACGAGGCTGCGATCACAGGCGAATCCGCGCCCGTGATCCGGGAATCCGGCGGCGACCGTTCGGCGGTCACGGGCGGCACCCAGGTGCTGTCGGACTGGATCCGCGTCCGCATCACCGCGGCGCAGGGCTCGACCTTCATCGATCGCATGATCAAGCTGGTGGAAGGCGCCGAGCGGCAGAAGACGCCGAACGAGATCGCGCTCAACATCCTTCTGGCCGGCCTCACCATCATCTTCGTGTTCGCGACGGTGACGATTCCGAGCTATGCGGCCTATGCCGGCGGCTCGATCTCGGTCGTGGTGCTGGTGGCGCTGTTCGTCACCCTGATCCCGACCACGATCGGCGCGCTGCTGTCGGCGATCGGCATCGCCGGCATGGACCGCCTGGTGCGCTTCAACGTGCTGGCGATGTCCGGTCGCGCGGTGGAAGCCGCCGGTGACGTCGATACGCTGCTGCTGGACAAGACCGGCACCATCACGCTCGGCAATCGCCAGGCCACCGCATTCCGTCCGATCCGCGGCGTCTCCGAGCAGGATCTTGCCGACGCGGCGCAGCTCGCCTCGCTCGCCGACGAGACACCGGAAGGTCGTTCGATCGTGGTGCTGGCCAAGGAGAAGTACGGCATCCGCGGCCGCGACATGCATGAGCTGGCCGCGACCTTCGTGCCGTTCACCGCGCAGACCCGCATGAGCGGTATCGACGCCGGTACGTCGTCGGTCCGCAAGGGCGCGGTGGACGCCATCCTCGCCTATGTCGACGGCGGCGAGCCCCGCACCGTCGCCTCGGGCAATACCATCCGCTCGGTGGCGGCAACGACAAGTGCCGAAGCCCGCGAGATCCAGGCGATCGCCGACGAGATCGCCAAGGCCGGCGGGACGCCGCTGGCGGTGGCCAAGGACGGCAAGCTGCTCGGCGTCGTGCACCTGAAGGACATCGTGAAGGGCGGTATCCGCGAGCGCTTCGCCGAACTGCGCCGCATGGGTATCCGCACCGTGATGATCACCGGCGACAACCCGATGACCGCGGCCGCGATCGCGGCCGAGGCGGGCGTCGACGATTTCCTGGCGCAGGCAACCCCTGAGGACAAGCTCAAGCTGATCCGCGACGAGCAGTCCAAGGGCAAGCTGGTCGCGATGTGCGGCGACGGCACCAACGATGCGCCGGCACTGGCGCAGGCCGACGTCGGCGTCGCCATGAACACCGGCACCCAGGCGGCCCGCGAGGCCGGCAACATGGTCGATCTCGACTCCAACCCGACCAAGCTGATCGAGGTGGTCGAGATCGGCAAGCAGCTCCTGATGACCCGCGGTGCGCTGACCACGTTCTCGATCGCCAACGACGTCGCGAAGTATTTTGCCATCATTCCGGCGATGTTCCTCGCGTTCTACCCGCAGCTCCAGGTGCTCAACGTCATGCACCTGGCCAGCCCGCAGAGCGCGATCCTGTCGGCGATCATCTTCAACGCGCTGATCATCATCGCGCTGATCCCGCTGGCGCTGAAGGGCGTCAAGTATCGCGCGGTCGGCGCCGGCGCGTTGCTCCGCCGCAACCTGATGATCTATGGCCTGGGTGGCATCATCATTCCGTTCATCGGCATCAAGGCGATCGACCTCGTCGTCGCCGCCCTGGGCCTGGCTTAACAGTGTAGCCGTCATGGCGAGGAGCGAGGCGACGAAGCAATCCATCTATCCGTTATGCCGAACAATGGATTGCTTCGCTTCGCTCGCAATGACGAGAGAGATTTAGGAGACTTATCATGCTCAGAGAAATTCGCCCCGCCATCCTGGTGCTGGTCCTTCTGACCGCGATCACGGGCCTTGCCTATCCGCTCGCCATGACGGCGATCGCCGGCGTCATCTTTCCGAAGCAGGCGCAAGGCAGCCTGATCGAGAAGGACGGCAAGGTGATCGGCTCCGCCCTGATCGGACAGGAGTTCAAGGAGGACAAATACTTCCATGGCCGGCCGTCGGCGACGGTCGCGCCCGATCCGAACGATTCCTCCAAAACGGTGCCGGCGCCCTACAATGCGGCCAATTCCGGCGGCTCCAATCTTGGCCCGACCAGCAAGGCGCTGAACGACCGGGTGAAGGAGGACGTCGAGAAGCTGAAGGCGGAGAACCCGCCGGCCTCCGTGCCGGTCGATCTCGTGACCACGTCGGGCAGCGGGCTCGATCCCGACATCTCGCCCGACGCCGCACTGTTCCAGGTGCCGCGGGTCGCCAAGGCGCGCAGCATTTCCGAGGACGCGGTGCGCCAGCTGGTGACGCAGTATACGCAGGGCCGCCTCGCCGGCGTGATCGGAGAGCCCCGCGTTAACGTTCTCGCGCTCAACCTGGCGCTCGACGCGGTAAAGGCGAAATAGGGGAGTAGGCTGACTCTCTCGGGATGACTATATTGCGGTATGGCCAATCAGCGCCGCGACCCTGAAAAACGACCCTCGCCGGATGCGCTGCTGGAAGCGGCGCGCCGGGAGACCGATCGTTCGGGACGGTTGAAGATCTTTGTCGGGGCCGCTCCCGGCGTGGGCAAGACCTACGAGATGCTGCAAAACGCCCACGCCCGCCTCAAGGCGGGCGTCGACGTCGTGGTCGGCGTCGTCGAAACCCACGGGCGGGCGGAAACCGAGGCGCTGCTGAAGGGCCTCGAGGTGATCCCGCGGAAGCGGCTAAGCTACCGCGACCAGACCCTCGAGGAGATGGACCTCGACGCCCTGATCGCGCGGCGGCCGAAGCTCGCGCTGGTCGACGAGCTCGCCCACACCAATGCGCCCGGCAGCCGACATCCGAAGCGCTATCTCGACGTCGAGGAGTTGCTGTCGCACGGTATCGACGTCTTCACCGCCGTCAACATCCAGCATATCGAAAGCCTCAACGACGTGGTCGCGCAGATCACCCACGTCCGGGTGCGCGAGACCGTGCCGGATTCGGTGTTTGATCGCGCCGATGCCATCGAGCTGATCGACCTCACGCCTGATGACCTGATCCAGCGGCTGAAGGAGGGCAAGGTCTATGTGCCCAAGCAGGCCGAGCGCGCGCTGGAGCACTATTTCTCGCCCGGCAACCTGACCGCGCTGCGCGAGCTGGCGTTGCGCCGCACCGCCGAGCGGGTCGACGAGCAGCTGCTGACCCACATGCAGGCCAACGCCATCGCCGGTCCCTGGGCCGCCGGCGAGCGCATCCTGGTTTGCGTGAGCGAGGACCCGCGCGCCGCCGGCCTCGTGCGCTATACCAAGCGCCTGGCCGACCGGCTGCATGCGCAATGGACCGCCGTCAGCATCGAGACGCGGCGCAGCCTGCAACTGAGCGACGAGCAGCGCGACCGGCTGGCCGATACGATGCGGCTTGCGGAATCGCTCGGCGGCGAGGCATTGACGCTTCCCGGCGTCGGCCGCCGCATCGCCGACGACGTCATCAGTTTCGCCCAGGCCAACAACGTCACCCAGATCATCATCGGCAAGTCGACCCGCTCGCTCTGGTTCGAGATGACGCGCGGTTCCGTCGTGCACGATCTGGTGCGGCGCGCCGGAAATATCAGCGTCAACGTCATCGCCGGCGACGAGCTGCCCGTTGCCAAGGCAGAGGTGCATACTGCGGCGCGCGCCGAGCCGCTCAATCCGCGCCCCTATCTGTGGTCGCTCGGCGTCGTCGCCGCCGGCCTTGCGGTTGCTGAGCTGATCCAGCGCTGGCTGGGCATCGAGAACGTCGATCTGGTGTTCATCACCGCGGTGGTGGCGGTCGCGGTCCGCTACGGTCTGTGGCCGTCGCTGCTTGCGAGCGTGGCGGCCTCGCTGAGCTACAATTTCTTCTTCCTGCCGCCGATCTACACTTTCACCATCACCGACCCGACCAATATCGCGGCGTTCTTCTTCTTCATGCTGGTGGCATTGCTCGTCTCCAATGTCGCCGCGCGCGTACGTACCCAGGCCGACACCGCAATCGGGCGGGTTCGGACCACCGAATCGCTCTATGCGTTCAGCCGCAAGCTGGCGGGCACCGCGACGCTGGACGACGTGCTGTGGGCGACTGCCTACCAGATCGCACTGATGCTGCGGGTGCGCGTGGTGCTGCTGTTGCCCGATGACGGCGTGCTGACGGTGAAAGCGGGCTATCCGCCGGAGGACCAGCTCGACCAGGCCGACCTGGCTGCGGCGAACTGGGCCTGGGCCAATGATCGCCCGGCCGGCCGCGGCTCGGATACATTGCCCGGCGCCAAGCGGCTGTTCCTGCCGATGCGCACCGGACGCGGCCCGATCGGCGTGATCGGCATCGACGACGACCGCAGCGGGCCGCTGCTGACGCCCGACCAGCGCCGCCTGCTCGACGCACTTGTCGACCAGGGCGCGCTCGCGATCGAGCGTGTGCTGCTGGTCGAGGACATGGACCGGGTCAAGCGCACGATCGAGTCCGATCGCCTGCGCGGGGCGCTGCTGACCTCGATCTCGCACGACCTCAAGACACCGCTTGCCTCGGTGCTCGGCTCAGCCTCGACGTTGCGCGACCTCGGATCGAACCTGACGGAGGCGCAAAAGCATGACCTGCTGGCGACCGTGATCGACGAGTCCGAACGGCTCAACCGCTTCATCGCCAATCTGCTCGACATGACCAAGCTCGAATCCGGCGCGGTCGTGCCGAACACCGCGCGGCACAATGTCGACGAGATCGTCGGCAGCGCGCTGCGCAGGGCGGCCAAGATCCTGGTGCATCACAAGGTGTCGCTGGAGCTCGCGGCCGATCTGCCGATGGTGGAGCTCGACGCGGTGCTGTTCGAGCAGGTGCTGTTCAACCTGTTCGACAACGCAGCCAAGTACGCCCCCGTCGGCACCACGATCTCGGTCCGCGGCGCGCGCGACCGCGAGACGATCGCGCTGCAGATCATGGACGAAGGCAACGGCATTCCCGCTGACGAGCTCGACAGCGTGTTCGACAAGTTCTATCGCGCCGAGAAGGGCGACCATGTCCGCCCCGGCACCGGCCTTGGGCTGGCGATCTCGCGCGGCTTCGTCGAGGCGATGCGCGGCACGATCTCGGCAGCCAACCGCTCCGACCGGACCGGCGCCGTCATCACCATCCGCCTGCCGATCCCCGCCGACACCAACGCGCTGGACACTGCTGCATGAACGCAACGCCGATCAAGGTCCTGGTCATCGACGACGAGCCGCCGATCCGCAAGCTGCTGCGAATGGGGCTGAGCACGCAGGGCTATGACATCCTCGAAGCGTCCAACGGCAAGAATGCACTGGAGATGCTGGCTGAAGGACCGGCGCTGATCATCCTCGATCTCGGCTTGCCCGACATCCAGGGTCACGACCTGCTGCGCATGATCCGCGGCCGCAACGAGAACGTGCCGATCGTGGTGCTGTCGAGCCGCGGCGACGAGGCCGGAAAAGTGCAGGCGCTCGATCTCGGCGCCGACGATTATCTGACCAAGCCGTTCGGCATGGATGAATTGCTGGCGCGGCTGCGCGCGGCGCTGCGCCACCAGCTGCAGGTGCAGGGCGAGCGGCCGGTGTTCCGCTCCGGCGATCTCTCAGTCGACCTGGTGCGGCGGATCGTCAAGGTCGGCGACCGCGAGATCAAGCTGTCGCCGAAGGAATATGACCTGCTGCGCGTGCTGGTGCAGCACGCCGGCAAGGTGCTGACCCACCGCTTCCTCTTGAAGGAATTGTGGGACGAATTGACCGACGCGCAATATCTGCGGGTCTATGTCCGGCAGCTGCGCCAGAAGATCGAGGCCGATCCCGAGCGTCCGCAATTCGTGCTGACCGAGACCGGCATCGGCTATCGGCTGCGCGCGGGCGACTAGCTTCGGAACCTTCGCTCCGATCGAGGCTTGTTCTCCCTTATCGGGAGAGAAGCCATGGCAAGAAAATACTCGCGGAAGGCGTCTGATGATGTCGAGCGTGTGATGAAGAAGCGCAAGGCCGGGACGCTGCGCAGCGGCCGCTCCAAGAAGAAGGTGACGAGCCGCAAGCAGGCGATCGCGATCGGCCTCTCGGAAGCGCGTGCCGAGGGCAAGAGGGTGCCGAAGAAGGCGTCCAAGAAGACCGCCAAGACGCGGAAGACGGCCAAGAAGCGCAAGGTCGCGAAGAAACGGTAGAGATAGCCGACCCGTCCAGCCGTCATTGCGAGGAGCAAAGCGACGAAGCAATCCATCTTTCCGCACGCGCGGAGAAATAGATTGCTTCGCTTCGTTCGCAGTGACGGGGAGGGAGTTCAGCCCGCCTTCCGCCGCCGCGCGCTCGAGCGATGCGCCTTCTTCGCCGCACGGCGGTGCGACGTCGGACGTCTTGGGCTCGAGGCCTGTCGCAGCGTGCCACCCTTGCGGTCCTTCAGGCTCTGCTTCAAGGCGTCCATCAGGCTCACCACATTGCTCTGCTTTTCCTCGCGCTCGGCGGCCTTGATCGGCTTGCCGGCTGCCTTGCGGCGGACCAGGGCTTTGAGCGCGGCCTCGTATTCGTCCTTGAATTTCGACGGGTCGAAATGTGCGGCCTTGCTGTCGAGGATGTGGCCGGCGAGCTCGATCATGTCCTTGGTCACCTTCGGGCTCTTGATATCGTCGAAATAGTCGTCGGCGTCGCGCACCTCATAGGGGTAACGCAGGGTGGTGCCGAGCATGCCCTTGTCGAGCGGCTCGATCGCGATCACGTGCTCGCGGTTGGTCAGCACGATCCGCGCCAGCGCGACGCGGTCCTGGTCCTTCATGGCGTCGCGGATCACCGCGAATGCGTCGATGCCGGCCTTGCCGTCGGGCCTGATGTAATAGGGGTGGTCGAGATAGCGCTTGTCGATCTCGCTCTCGGGCACGAAAGCGTCGATATCGATGGTGTGATTGCTCTCGATCTGGACCGCCTCGAGCTCGTCCTTCTCGATCTCGACATATTTGCCCTTGCTCACCTCGTAGCCGCGGCCCTTCTGGTCGCCCTCGACGATGTCGCCGGTTTCGGTATCGACCATCTGTTGCTTCAGCCGGTTGCCGGTCTCCCGGTTGATCATGTGGAAGCGGGTTTTCTCGACCGTGGTCGAGGCCGGATAGAGCGCCACAGGGCATGACACCAGCGAGAGCTTGAGCGTGCCTTTCCAGTAGGCGCGGGGAGCGGCCATGATCGTCTCCAAACAGCTTGAGTTTGGAACTTGAACGGATACCGTAGGTTTTGGTTCCTGACGGCCGCACTGGGGCGGCGGCCGCCGTTTGCGCCGAGGCCTGCACGTGTCGCTGAGAAACCTCACCACCTATCGCAAGAAGCGCGACTTCGAGAAGACCAGCGAGCCGTCGGGCGACGTCAAGGTCGCGCCCAGCAGGCAACGGCGCTTCGTGATCCAGAAGCACGATGCGACGCGGCTGCATTATGATTTCAGGCTGGAGTTCGACGGCGTCTTCAAGTCCTGGGCGGTGACGCGCGGGCCCTCGCTCGATCCGCATGACAAGCGGCTCGCGGTCGAGGTCGAGGATCATCCGCTCGACTATGGCGATTTCGAAGGCACGATTCCCGAAGGCCAGTATGGTGGCGGCACCGTGCAGCTGTGGGATCGCGGCACCTGGGAATCCGACGATCCCGAGCGCGGCTTCAAGAAGGGTGATCTGAAGTTCACGCTGCATGGCGACAAGTTGCATGGCAGCTGGGTGCTGGTGCGGATGAAGAACGACCGTTTCGGCGGCAAGCGCACCAACTGGCTCTTGATCAAGCACCGCGACGAGTATGCCGTGGACGGCAATGGCGAAGCGATCCTCGATGAGGACCGCTCGGTCGCCTCCGGCCGCTCGATGGCCGAGATCGCAGCCGGCAAGGGCCGCGCGCCGAAGCCGTTCATGCTGGCCAAGGGAAATGGGAAGGGAAACGGCAAGGCCAAGCCGACCATCAAGGCGGACGCGGTCTGGCATTCCAATCACGGCATGACCGCGGATTCGCGCGCCAAGACCAAGGCGCCGGCGCCCAAGGGAAAATTGAAGGCGCCGTTGAAGCAGCCGCCGCAGGCGAAATCGAAGCAGGTGGCAGATATGCCGGACTTCGTCGCGCCGCAACTCTGCGCCGCAGTCGAGAGTCCGCCGAATGCTGCGGGCTGGTGCCACGAGATCAAGTTCGACGGCTACCGCGTGCAGCTGCGGATCGCGGATGGCGAGGCCGTCCTGAAGACCCGCAAGGGACTCGACTGGTCCGACAAGTTCGGCGCGATCGTGAAGGAGGCCGGCAAACTGCCGGATGCCCTGATCGACGGCGAGATCGTCGCGCTCGATGCGAAGGGCATACCGCATTTTTCGGCGTTGCAGGCGGCGCTCTCCGACGGCAAGACCGATCAACTGATCTTCTACGCGTTCGACCTGCTGTTTGCCGGCCACGAGGATCTGCGCCCGCTGCCGCTCACGGAGCGTAAGGCGCGGCTCAAGGCGATGCTCGCGGCGCGCAAGGGCAAATACCCTCTGGTCCGCTATGTCGAGCATTTCGAGGAGCGCGGCGACGCCGTGCTGGAGTCAGCGCGCAAGCTCGGGCTGGAAGGCATCGTCTCCAAGCGGCTCGACGGCGCCTATCGCTCCGGCCGCTCCGACGACTGGACCAAGGCAAAGATCCGCGCCGGCCACGAGGTGGTGATCGGCGGCTGGAAGACCACCAACGGCAAATTCCGCTCGCTGATGGCGGGCGTTTATCGCGACGATCATCTCGCCTTCGTCGGCATCGTCGGCACCGGCTTCGGGCAGGACACGGTTCGCCGCATCATGCCGGCGCTGAACGCCGCAGCATCGGACACCAGCCCGTTCGGCGGTAAGGACGCGCCGAAGAAGACCCGCGACGTGCACTGGCTGAAGCCGGAGCTGGTCGCCGAGATCGAGTTCGCCGGCTGGACCGACGCCGGCAATATCCGCCAGGCCGCGTTCAAGGGCCTGCGCCAGGACAAGCCGGCGCATGAGGTCGAGGCCGAACGGCCGGTCGTAACCAGAGCGGTGAAGCCGATGGCGAAAGGGAAATCATCCGGTACGGTGATGGGCGTCGCGATCTCCCACCCGGACAAGGCGCTCTGGCCCGACGCCGGCGACGGCGCGCCGGTGACGAAGCTCGACCTCGCCAATTATTTCGAGGCGGTCGGCGAATGGATGATCGGCTATCTCAAGGGCCGGCCGTGCTCGATCGTGCGCGCGCCCGACGGCATCAAGGGCGAGACCTTCTTCCAGCGCCACGCGATGGCCGGCACGTCGAAGCTCTTGAAGCTCGCCAAGGTCTCCGGCGATCGCAAGCCCTATCTGCAGATCGACCAGATCGAGGGGCTGGCTGCGGTCGCGCAGCTCGGCGGCCTCGAACTGCATCCCTGGAACTGCGCGCCCGATGCTTACGACACACCGGGCCGGCTGGTGTTCGATCTCGATCCCGCGCCCGACGTCGCATTCTCCGACGTGATCGACGCGGCCAAGGACATGCGCCAGCGGCTGACCGCGGTCGGCCTCGAGAGTTTCTGCAAGACCACCGGCGGCAAGGGCCTTCACGTCGTGGCGCCGCTGCTGTCAGGGGCGCGCGACAGGGTGACGTGGAAGGAGGCCAAGGGCTTCGCGCAAGGGATCTGCCAGTGGATGGCGCAGGATGCTCCCGAGCGCTATCTGATCAACATGTCGAAGGCCAAGCGCACCGGAAAGATCTTCCTCGATTATCTGCGCAACGACCGGCTTTCGACTGCGGTCGCGGTGCTGTCGCCGCGGGCTCGGGCGGGTGCAACGGTATCGATGCCGCTGACCTGGGCCCAGGTGCGCGGCGATCTCGATCCGAAGAAGTACACGGTGCGGTCGGTGCCCGCGCTGCTCGCCAAGACCAAGGCGTGGGACGGCTATGAGGATGCAGCATCGTCGATCAAGGCGGCGATGAAGAAACTCGCGACGCGCTGAGAATCGTCACGACAAGCGACTTCGCCTCTCCTCGTCATACCCCGCGACCCGTCTTCGCCAAGGCTTCGCCGGGGCAGAAGGGCTGGGCCCGCCGAAGCTTTGGCGAAGGCGGCAAGCGGGGTATCCAGTACGCCGCGGCCTATCGATTCAAGCGCTGGCGTCTCTGGAATACTGGATCACCCGCTTTCGCGAAAGCGGGTGATGACAGGTGTCGATGCGGATAGTACGCAACATGCGCGCAGGCTACAGCCGTCCGAGCAGCAGCAGGATCAGCAGGATCACGATCACCAGGCCGAGACCGCCACCGCCGTAATAGCCGGTGCCGTAGAACGGTCCGCCGCCGATGCCGCTGAAGCCGCCAAGCAGCGCGATGACCAGAATGATAAGAATGATTGTTCCAATTGACATTGAGTCTCTCCTCAGCCCCGTGGGCTCACCGATCTCTGCCCTTCGGGTAGGGAAACAATCCGCAACTACGAAGGTTCCGGTTTCGGCGGTACGATAAAGCTGTGCGATCTTCCGTTTGGGTTGGAACAGAACTACATGAACGGAATCCGTGGAGGAGTGCACTGCGATGTCGGCTCCGCTTATCGTCTCGATTCCCCACAGCCTTGGTCGCGACGAGGCCGTGCGCCGTCTGAAGACCGGTTTGTCGCGCGCGGCGGCGAACGTGCCGGTCATGAGCGTCGAGGAGGAGCGCTGGGACGGCAACCGCATGAGCTTTCGCGTCCGCGCGCTGGGGCAGGTCGCCGCCGGGCATGTCGATGTCGAGGATAGCCATGTGCGGCTGGAGGTGACGCTGCCGTGGCTGCTGCAGCGGTTCGCCGAGGTCGCGCAGGCCGCCATCCAGAAGAGCGGACAGTTGCTGCTGACCAAGCGCTGAGAGGCGGCGCTAGCTGTGCGCGCGGGCGCGTTTTCGGACCTGCTTCGTGCCGGCCGCGGCTTTGACCTTCAGCACCGCGACCGGCAGCTTGGCGAACAATGTCGCGAGCTGAACTTTGCTGTCGCCGCCCGGGAGTGCGTATCCGGTCACGTCGATCTCGCCTTCAAAGGCTTCGGGGCGCGGCCAGCTGCGTCCGCCCTGCGTGAACGGCGCAAATGATCTGCCCACCGCGACGATGACCGCCGCGCGGCCATGGCGCCGTGCGAAGGCGATGACATGATCGCGGTGCGGACCGCCGACCGTGAGCGGCTGATAGTCGCCGCCGGTGAAGACTTCGGGCAGTTCGTTGCGCAATCGCAGCAGGTGCCGCGTCCACGCGAATTTCAGGCGGCCATCGCGCCAGCCCTCGGTCAGCGCGTCCCAGTCCGGAGTTTCCAGTGCGGCGAGCGTGTCCGCACGTTCGGCAAAGTCGACCGGACGGCGGTTGTCGGGGTCAACGAGCGATAGATCCCATCCTTCGGTGCCCTGGTAGAAATCCGGCACGCCCGGCATGGTCGCCTTCAGCGTGACCTGGCTGAGCGAGTTCAGCGCGCCGATCAGCGTGGTGCGCCGCGCCAGCGCGTCGAGTGCGTCGAGGAATTCGGGCGAGATATTGCGATCGAGGATCCGGTCGATGAAGGTCTTCACGCCGGTCTCATAAGGCTCGTGCGGATTGAGCCAGCTGGTCTCCTGCTTGCCTTCGCGGGCCGCCTTCAGCGCATAGGCCTGGATACGCGCGAGCAGCGAAGGATCGTCCGGGTCCCAGGCGCCGAGCAGGGCCTGATAGAGCATGTATTCGAACGTCGCCGATGGCGCGCGCATCTCGCCCTCCAGCACCAGGTGCGGTGCGTTTAGCACCTTCCAGCGGGCCACCGCGCTGGTCCATTCGCCGGGGATTTCCGCAAGTGCCATGATGCGGGCGCGCGCGTCCTCGCCGCGTTTGGTGTCGTGGGTCGCGGTCGCCGTCATGCCGTGCGGCCATTCGCGGGCGCGGGCCGCCATCATGGCGTGGAAGCGCTCGGGCGCGATCGCATTTGCGGCCGGATCGCCACCGACCTCGTTGAGCGCGAGCAGGCGGTGGTAGCGGTAGAAGGTGGTGTCCTCGAGCGATTTCGCCATCATCGGCCCGGTGAATTGCTGCACCTTCAGCGCGAAGCGCCGCACCCGCGGCGCGCTGTGCGGTGGCCGGCCGGGCTTCAGCAGGTCCATGGTCAGGGCGTCGCGCAGGAAGTCGAAGATGCCTTCGTCGGCGGCGAACCAGTCGGCGCGGGCGCGGGCGATGGTCTCGCTGATCAGCGCGCGGTCGTGCGCGGTCGGGCCGGACGCGGTGAGATAGGTGCGATAGACCGGAAAATGCAGCACGTAGAGCTCGAGCGCCTGCCGCAGGCTGTCGGCGGAGAAGTCGCGGGTCGAATAGTGCCCGCTGGCGATGCGCGCGACGAGCCGCGCCAGCACGGTGAACTCGCTGGTCAGCAAGGTCTCCAGCACGCGGCGCTTGGCCTCGCGCAGCACCGGTGTCAGGTTCGGCGACTGGTTGCTGATCTGGCGCCAGATCTCGTTGAGCGGATCGAGGCCGCTGCCATCGACCAGCACCTGGCTGATCGTGTTCATCCATTCATAGCCGGTGGTGCCGTGCACGCCGGCAAACCTGGTCAGCTTCTCGTCCTCGCCGAGGATCTTCTCGATCACCATGTAGAACGGCCTGGCCTTGTCACCTTGCGCCGAGCGGATCAGGCGCCGCAGCCGCTGGAAGTACTGCGCGGGATCGCGCAGGCCGTCGATATGGTCGAGCCGCAGCCCCTGCAGCCGGTCTTCCGCAATCAGCCGCTTCACCAGGCTATGACTTGCCTCGAAGGTCGCGGCGTCCTCGACCCTGAGGCCGGCCAGCGTATTGACGTCGAAGAAGCGGCGATAGTTGATGTCGCTGGAGGCGAGCCGCCAGTGGCCGAGCTTGTAGTGCTGGCGTTCCAAGAGATGATGCAGCGCCAGCGTCTGGGTGGAGCGGTCTTCGCCGGCACGATAGGCGTCGAGCCCGCGCGCGATGATCTCGGCGCCGCCCTCGATCGCCTTGATCGCCGCCTTCAGCGTCGGCGCCTCCTTGCGGTTCGGATGGCGCAGGCCGCGGTAGCGCGCCGCCAGTTCGACCAGCGCGCGCCCGGCCTGGCTGTCTTCGGCAGCGGCCTCGCGAACGATGGTCCGCAGCACCTCGCCATAGCGTTCAGGTGCAATCGGCAGGCGGTGCTCGAAATACCAGGCGGAGAAACCGCCTTCGCTTGCGTCGTAGCGCAGCGCGATCTCGCCGCGCTCCAGCGCCAGGCCATAGGACGAGCCGAGGATCGGCAGCAGCACGCCGCCGCGCGCGCGATAAGGCAGCTGGTCCCAGTCGATGTCGAAGGAGACCGCGTGCGGCGACTGCGGTCCCCATTCCAGCACGTCGAGCCACCACGGATTGTCGGCAAAATGCACGCCGACATGGTTCGGCACGAAATCCAGGATCAGGCCGAGGTCGTTCCGCTTCAGCGCATCGCTGAACCGCGCAAAACCTTCCTCGCCGCCGAGTTCCGGATTGAACTTGGTGTGGTCGACGACGTCATAGCCATGGCTCGAGCCCTTGCGCGCCTTCATGAACGGCGAGGCGTAGACATGGCTGATGCCGAGCGCCTTCAGATACGGCGCCACCTGGGCTGCGGCATCGAAGTCGAAATCACCGGTGAGTTGCAGACGGTAAGTCGCGATCGGGATCGCCGGAGGCATTGTGCTATCCGATGTGCCAGCGCGCCGCCCAGCCGGGGAGGTTGCCGGACAACGCGCGGCCCCAGATCGCAGTTCCCTTCGGCTCCGGCGCGCCGGGTATGTCCCGATCGGACAGATTGGCGGTCAGCCACAGCGTGCGGCCATCGCCCAGCCGCCAATGCGCGGTCAGGAGATCACTCGTGACGCGGTCGCCGCCGAAGCTTGCCCCTGGGAGCCGCGGCGTGATCTCGCGCCGGCGTACGGCGAGCAGGTCGCGCACCAGCGCAAGCCGCGCACGCGCCGGATCATGGTCGAGCGCCGCCCAATCGAGCACGGCCGACTGCATTGTCTCATCAATAAGCGGATCGGGAATCTCGTCGCCATATTTGGCATAGGCCCAGGCGAACTCGCGGCGCCGCCCGGCGCGGACCGCATTGGCGAGGTCGCCGTTGAAATCGCAGAAGAACGGGAAGGGGGTCGTCGCGCCCCATTCCTCGCCCATGAACAGCATCGGCGTGTTGGGTGCGATCAGCGTGACCGCGAGCGCGGCTTCGATCGCCTCGGGTTTTGCAATGCTCTCGAGCCGGTCGCCCAGCGGGCGGTTGCCGATCTGGTCGTGATTCTGCAGGAAGTTAATGAAGCAGGTCGGTGACAGCGCGCCGCTCGGCTCGCCGCGGGCCTTGCCGCCCCAGAACTCCGATACTTCGCCCTGGTAGATGTAGCCCGATGACAGCGCGCGCGCGAGGTCCAGCTTCGGCGCCCGGTAGTCGCCATAATAGCCCTGCTTTTCGCCGGTCAGCAGCACATGCCAGGCGTGGTGGTAGTCGTCATTCCACTGTCCACGGAACTTGCCATCCGGCGGGTCCTCCGCATCATCGAGCAGGCTCGCGATGTTGTCGCCGTTTTCGAGCACGAGGTTGATCTGGCGGCCGGTCTCAGCCGCGAGTTGGCCGGCGGCTTTGCTGAAGTCGTGCAGGATGGAGATTTCGCCGGCTTCGACGATGGTGTTTACGGCGTCGAACCGCAGGCCGTCGAAGCGATAGTCGCGCAGCCAGCTCACGACGCTGCCGATCGCAAAGGCGCGCACTTCGGGCACGCGATAATCGATCGCGCTGCCCCATGGCGTATGCGCGTCGCTGAAGAAGCTCGGCGCATAGCGGCCGAGGTAATTCCCCTCGGGGCCGAAATGGTTGTAGACCACGTCGAGCATCACCATCAGCCCGCGCAGATGCGCCTCGTCGATCAGGGTCTTGAGGTCCTCCGGCCTGCCGTAGGCGCTGTCGGGCGCATACCACAGCACGCCGTCATAGCCCCAGTTGCGCTTGCCGGCGAAATCCGCCAGCGGCATCAGTTCGAGCGCGGTGATGCCGGTTGCCACCAGATGATCGAGCCTGTCGATCATGGCGCGATAGGTGCCGTCCGGCGTGAAGGTGCCGACATGGGCCTCGAGGATGACGGCCTCGTGCCACGGACGTCCACGCCACCCCGTCGCGCGCCATTTGAAGGCTGCGTGATCGATCACCTCGCTCGGGCCGAACACATCGTCCGGCTGGAACGCGGAGGCGGGGTCGGGCACGTCGACCTCGTCATCGATGCGGAATTTGTAGCGGGTTCCGTCGCGCGTGCCCGGAATCTCGGCGACGTACCAGCCGGCCGCATCGCGCGTGAGCGCGTGCGGCTTGTCCAGCAGCAGGTCGACGCGCTTCGCCGCCGGCGCCCAGAGCCGAAAGCGCGCGCCATCAGCGGTCAGTTCGGGTCCGAAATGCTGCGCGCTCATGCGGAGCCTGCAAATGCCAGCACCGAACGCGGCGGTGCGGTGGTATCGGCGCCGGCCGCAATCTGGTCACCGGTCTGCTCCGACTTCGTCGTGTTCAGAACCTGCTGCCAGCTCTTGTATTCGGCCATCCTCGGCATCCTGAACACGATCTCCTGCGGCGCGGCATTGAGCACGATAAAGATCGGCGCCTGTCCTTGTTCCATCGGCCCCAGCACGTAGGCGAGGAACCGGCTTTCCGGGAATTGCCAGTCGGATTCCTTCATCTCCTCCGCCGCCGGCGTCAGCCAGAGTACCCCGTAGCTGCCGTCGGCGCGGCGGCCGTCGAGCCAGCTCTGGCAGCGGATCTGCCCGAACCGCTGCCGCAGTGCGGTGAGATGACCGATGAAATCGATGACGTCGTCGTCCGTGCCGAGGTTCTCCCAGCCGATCCAGCCGGTCTCATTGTCCTGGCAATAGGCGTTGTTGTTGCCCCCTTGCGTGTTGGCGACCTCGTCGCCGGCAAGTATCAGCGGCGTGCCTTGTGCGAGCAGCAGGCAAGCCAGCGCGTTCTTCCGCAATTGGCGGCGCATCGCGATGATCGCTGGGTCATCGGTCGGGCCTTCATGACCGCAATTGTTGCTGTGGTTGTCGTTGGAGCCGTCGCGATTGTCCTCGCCATTGGCCTCGTTGTGCTTCTCGTTGTAGCTGAACAGGTCGGCGAGCGTGAAGCCGTCATGCACCGTGATGTGATTGATGCTGGCGCGGGTCGCGCGGTTGTCGTGGTGAAACAGATCCGAGGAGGCGGTCATGCGGCCGGAGATATCGCCGATCAGGCTGCCCTCGCCGCTCCAGTAGCGCCGCATCGCGCTGCGATAGCGGTCGTTCCACTCCGACCATTGCGACGGGAAGGCGCCGACCTGGTAGCCGCCGAGACCGAGGTCCCAAGGCTCGGCGACCATTTTTGCGGTCGCCAGCACCGGGTCCTGGCGGATCGCCGCGAGCAGGGGATGGTTGCGATCGAATCCGTTCGGCCCACGTGCGAGGGTCGTGGCGAGATCGAAGCGGAAGCCGTCGACATGGCAGACCTCGACCCAGTAGCGCAGTGAGTCCATCACCATCTGCAGCACGCGCGGATGGGTGAGGTTGACCGAGCTGCCGCAGCCGGTGAAGTCGTCGTAGAAGCGCGGGTTCTCGCGGTTCAGCCAGTAGTAGGAGGCATTGTCGATGCCGCGGAAGCACAGCGTCGGGCCCATGTGGTTGCCCTCGGCGGTGTGGTTGTAGACGACGTCGAGCAGCACCTCGATGCCGGCATCGTGCAGTCGTGCGACTGTCGTACGGAACGAGTCCAGCGCATTTTCCTGGGCGTAACGCGCCTCGGGCGCGAAGAAGGCGATGGTGTTGTAGCCCCAGTAATTCGAAAGCTTCTTCTCGACCAGGACGCGGTCGTCGATCAGGCCGTGGATCGGCAACAGCTCGATGGTGGTGACGCCGAGCCGCTTGAGATGGTCGATCATCGCAGGCGAGGACAGGCCGCCATAAGTGCCGCGCAAATTCGGCGGCACGTCCTCGCGCTTCTGGGTCAGGCCCTTGACGTGGGCCTCGTAAATGATGGTGTCTTGCCAGGGAACGTGCGGCCGGATCTCGCGGCGGCCCCAGTTGAAGCTCTCGTCGACCACGACCGCCTTCGGCATGCCGCGGGCGTTGTCGCGCCGGTCGAAGGAAAGATCCTCGCGCGCACTGCCGGTGCGATAGGCGAAATGCGCGTCGCTCCACACCAGCCGTCCGGCGAGCCGCTTGGCGTAGGGATCGAGCAGCAGCTTGTTGGCGTTGAAGCGGTGACCCCGTTCCGGCGCGTAGGGCCCGTAGACGCGGTAGCCGTAGAGCTGGCCCGGCGAGACGTCATTGAGATAGCAGTGCCAGACGTCCTCGGTACGCTCCGGCATCTCGATCCGCTCGAGCTCGCGGCGTCCCTGGCCGTCGAACAGGCACAGCTCGACCTTCTCCGCATTCGCCGAGAACAGCGCAAAATTGGTGCCTCTGCCGTCCCAGCTTGCACCGAGCCGTGCGGACGTTCCCCCGGTCAGACGCATGAGCTAGCTTTCCGGTACGAGGAAGATCGCTGCCAGCGGCGGGATGGTCAGGCTCAGCTCGGGCGTGGCGCCCTCGGAAGCACGGACCTCGCCGATATTGCCGACATTGGTGCCGCCGTAATGCGAGGAATCCGAGTTGAACACCTCGTGCCATTTGCCGGCGAACGGCACGCGGACGCGATAATTGCGATAGACGTTGGGCGAGAAATTCACGACCACGAGGCAGCGTGCGCGCGCATCATTGCCCTTGCGGATCCAGGCGAACACATTGTTGTTGGCATCGTCGGTTATGACCCATTCGAACCCGGCCTGGTCGCAGTCGAGCTCATGCAGCGCCGGCAGCGCGCGGTAGAGCCGGTTGAGGTCGCGGACCAGGTTCTGGATGCCGCTGTGCTTCGGCTGTTGCAGCAGATGCCAATCGATCGAGTAGTCGTGATTCCACTCGCGCTCCTGGCCGAACTCGCAGCCCATGAACATCAGCTTCTTGCCGGGATGGCCGAACATGAAGCTGTAATAGGCGCGCAGATTGGCGAAGCGCTGCCAGTCGTCGCCGGGCATGCGGCCGAGGATCGAGCGCTTGCCGTGCACGACCTCGTCGTGGGACAGCGGCAGGATGAAGTTCTCCGAAAAGGCGTAGTGCAGGCCGAACAGGATGTCGCCGTGATGGTGCTTGCGGTGAATCGGGTCCTTGCCGATGTATTTCAGCGTGTCGTGCATCCAGCCCATGTTCCACTTGTAGCCGAAGCCGAGCCCGCCATATTCGACCGGACGCGACACCTGCGGCCAGGCAGTGGACTCCTCCGCCGCGGTCGTCGCCTGCGGGAAGTGTGCGAACAGCTCGGTGTTGAAGCGGCGCAGGAAATCGATCGCCTCGATGTTCTCGCGGCCGCCATATTTGTTCGGGATCCAGCCGCCGGCCGGACGGCTGTAGTCGAGGTAGAGCATCGAAGCGACGGCATCGACCCGCAGCCCGTCGACGCCGTAGCGGTCGAGCCAGAACAGCGCGTTCGACACCAGGAAATTGGTGACCTCGGTGCGCCCGTAATTGTAAATCAAGGTGCCCCAGTCGAGGTGGCGGCCCTGCAGCGGATTGGCGTGCTCGTAGAGCGCGGTGCCGTCGAAATTGCCGAGGCCATGCGGATCGTCGGGGAAATGCCCGGGGACCCAATCGAGCAGCACGGCGAGGCCGGCGCCGTGACAGGCGTCGATCAGCGCGGCGAAATCGTCCGGCGAGCCGAAGCGGCTGGTCGGCGCGAACATCCCGGTCGGCTGGTAGCCCCAGGAGCCGTCGAACGGATGCTCTGATATAGGCAGGAACTCGAGATGGGTGAAACCCATGTCGCTGGCATAGGCCGGCAACTGCTCGGCCATCTCGCGATAGGTCAGCCACTCATTGCGGCCCTTGCGGCGCCACGAGCCGAGATGCACCTCGTAGATCGACATCGGCGAGCTCAGTGCGTTGACGCGATCGGGCGCCGGACGCGGATGCGGGATCTTGCGCTCGTCGATCACGATCGAGGCGGTCTTCGGCCGTACCTCGGCGGCAAACGCCAGCGGATCAGACTTCAGCGGCAGATGCTGGCCGTTGCGCCCGATGATCTCGAACTTGTAGTGGTCGCCGACCCGTGCCCGCGGGATGAACAGCTCCCAATAGCCGGGGCCGCGCACCCGCATCGGATGCCGCCGTCCATCCCAGAAATTGAAGTCGCCGACCACGCTGACTCGCCGCGCATTCGGCGCTAGCACCACGAAGCCGATGCCGTCGACACCGTCGAGCGTCATCGGATGCGCACCGAGCGTGTCGTAAACCCGCTGATGCGTGCCTTCGCCGAGCAGATAGAGATCGAAATCGCTCAGGATCGGCGGAAAGCGGTAGGCGTCCTCCAGCTCGACGACGTTGTCGCCGAATCGGGCGCGGAGCTGGTAGCGCGTCGAGCCGTTCGGCAGGGGGCCCGCGAACAGGCCGGCATCATGGATCCGCGCCAGCGGTGCGGTTTCGCCATGCTCGCCGATCGCCTCGACATTGGTGGCATCAGGCAGGAAGGCGCGCACGACGTTGCGATCCCCCTCGGCGTGCAGGCCGAGATAGTGGAACGGATCGGAGTGGCGACCCTCGATGATGGCATAGGCCTCGGCGGGCAGTTTGTTCATGCAACCTCATGCGGCTGTTGCGCCAGAAGTCTCAACAGGCCAGTCAGCGGGACGCGGAGCCAATCCGGGCGGTTGGCCAACTCATACTCGATCTCGTAGAAGGCTTTCTCAAGCAGGAAAAAGTTGAGCAGGCGGTCGGCCGCCTTGGCCTCATTGGGCCAAAGCCGCTGCCCGGCCATGGTCACGCGGTAGGCCGCCAGCAGGGTATCCGCTGCCTGGTCGCGCCATTCGGCCAGAGCGAGGCTTAACCTGCCGCTCTCGTCGGGGAAAACTTTGAGCGCCCGTTCCAGCGCCGCGGTCGCGGCATAGTCGATCGAGCGGATCAGGCCGGCGACGTCTCGCGCAGGCGGGGCCTTGCGGCGCCGCTCGGCGATGGTGCGGCCCGGTCCGCCGTCGAAATCGATGATGAAGACGTCGTCCTTGACCACCAGCAGCTGGCCGAGATGCAGGTCGCCATGGTGGCGGATGTTGAACCCGTCAGTGTCGCGCGGCAGCAGCGCCTTGAGCCGCTCCGGCAGCATATCGTGCTGGGCCTGCAATTGATCGGCCAGCAGCCGCTCGGCCTCCTTCAGGGAACTGCGGCGCTGCTTCAGCGTGTCGAACACGCGCTCGGCGCGCGCCACGATCTCGTCGATCCAGCGCTGCAGGTCCTCGGACCTGGTCGGCTCGGGGGCGAACTCGGGCAGATCCCGGTTGCTGGCGAGCGCGATGTGCAGCTCGGCGAGACGCTTTCCGGCATGCGCCATGTGGCGCAGATAGGTTGCCTGATCGCCGCCGTTCTCGGCGGGGCCTTCGCTCGCGGCGAGCAGGCGCTGCCGTTCGACGAGGCGGTCGAGGTGCGAGGCGGCCACGGTCCATAGGTCGCCCTGGTTGACCACCATCGCATGCAGCACCGCGATCGCGCTGCGCTTGTCGCCCTCGACCAGTTCAGAGGTGCCGAGCAGGGCCGGGGTGTTCGGAAAGTTGACCACTTCGGTGAGGAAGCGGCCCATCTCGATCTCCGGATTGATGCCGACTTCGAGCTTGCGGTAGATCTTGGTGACATATTCATTGTCGACCAGCGCGGTCGAATGCGGCTGATCGTTCTCGAACACGCGGATGCGCTCGGGCTGCCGTACCGGCCGGTCGGAGAAGCGGCTGGTCGGCCGGAATTCGAGCTTCAGGCCCTGCTCGCCTTCATCGACCGTGAGGTTTTCGCGCAAATTGCGCAGGAACAGGCCGGTGAAGATCTGGTCGGTGGCGACGTCGAGCAGCGTGCCCTCGCGCGCGCCCTGGCGCACGGCGGCGAAAGCGCGCGGGTTGTAGCGTTCGCGGTCGAACCGCACCCATTCAATCTGCATCGGCAGCACGTAGCGGCTGGTGGTGCCGCGTTCGGTGGTTTCGAAGAAGATCAGCCAGGGCCGGTTGTCGCCGACGTCGCAGAACGGGATCGCCGCCACCAGCGTCGGCTGGATCGCCTTGGCGGAATGCTCCGGGTACCAGCGCATCCGGGCCAGATGGCCGGGCAGCACGTCGTGCTCGAACACGCCGCGCTCCCGCGCCAGCGACGTCCAGGTCGAATTCAGCGGCACCACCAGGGTCTCGAATTCCGGCACCGCGCGCGGCGTCACCGGCTCGGACTTGTCGCGCTCCTGCAACTGGAACCAGTAGAAGCCGTAGGGCGCCAGCGTGATCATATAGGGCAGCTCGCCGATCGCGGGGAAGCGCGTGCGCCCGAGCATTTCGAGCGGGATGCGGTCCTTGAAGGCGGAGAGGTCGAGCTCGGTCGCCTGCGCCGAGCGCGACAAATTGGCGACGCAGAGGATGACCTCGCCCTGATACTGCCTGACATAGGCGAGCACCGAGCGGTTTTCCGGGCGGATGAAGGTCATGGTGCCGCGCCCGAAGGCCAGCGTCGACTTGCGCACCGCGATCAGCCTCTTGGTCGCCGACAGCAGCGACGACAGGCTGCGCGACTGCGCCTCGACATTGACGGATTCGTAGCCGTAGACCGGGTCCATGATCATCGGCGCGTAGAGCCGCGCCGGATCGGCGCGCGAGAAGCCGCCATTGCGGTCCGGCGACCATTGCATCGGCGTCCGCACGCCGTTGCGGTCGCCGAGATAGATGTTGTCGCCCATGCCGATCTCGTCGCCGTAATAGATGATCGGCGTGCCGGGGAACGACAGCAAGAGCGAATTCATCAGCTCGATCTTGCGCCGGTCATTGTCCATCAGCGGCGCAAGACGGCGGCGGATGCCGACATTGATGCGGGCGCGTGGATCGTTGGCGTAGGTCGACCATAGATAGTCGCGCTCGACGTCGGTGACCATTTCCAGGGTCAGCTCGTCGTGATTGCGCAGGAACAGCGCCCATTGGCACGCCGCCGGGATGTCGGGCGTCTGCCTCAAGATGTCGGTGATCGGAAAGCGGTCTTCCTGCGCGATCGCCATGTAGATGCGCGGCATCAGCGGAAAGTGATAGGCCATGTGGCATTCGTCGCCATGGCCGAAATATTCCTGCACGTCCTCCGGCCATTGATTGGCCTCGGCCAGCAGGATCTTGCCCTTGGCATAGGCATCGAGTTCCTGGCGCAGCCGCTTGATGATGGCATGCGTCTCCGGCAGGTTCTCGTTGTTGGTGCCGTCGCGCTCGCACAGATAGGGAATGGCGTCGAGCCGGAAGCCGTCGACGCCGGTGTCGAGCCAGCGCTTCATCACCTGCACGATGGCCCGCACCACGCGCGGATTGTCGAAATTGAGGTCCGGCTGGTGCGAGAAGAAGCGGTGCCAGTAGAACTGGCCGGCCTCCGGATCCCAGGTCCAATTCGACTTCTCGGTATCGGTGAAGATGATACGTGTATCGAGGTACTTCTGGTCGGTATCGCTCCAGACGTACCAGCTGCGCGCGCTCGAATTCGGCGGGCTGCGGCGCGCGCGCTTGAACCAGGCATGCTGGTCCGAGGTGTGGTTGATGACGAGCTCGGTGATGACGCGCAGGCCGCGCTTCTTGGCTTCCTGGATGAAGCGCTTGAAGTCCTTCATGGTCCCGAAATCGGGATTGATGTCGCCGTAATCGCCGATGTCGTAGCCGTCGTCGCGGCCGGGCGAGGGATAGAACGGCAGCAGCCACAGCGCGGTGACACCGAGCTCCTGCAAATAGCCGAGCTTCTCCGTCAGCCCGGTGAAGTCGCCGATGCCGTCATTGTTGCTGTCGGCGAACGCCTTGACGTGCAGCTGGTAGATGATCGCGTCCTTGTACCACAGCTGGTCCGCGGTCTCGGTCGCGACCTTCGCCTCGGCGTTGACGGAGGAGAATACGTTCATGACGGCTCCTTCAGGCGACACAGCGCAACAGCAACGCGGGATCGCGCGCAGGATCGAGACGCAGGCGGATGCCTCCCCATTCGAGCGCATGACGCTCGCCGGTGACAAGGTCTTCCACGTCCGTGGCGGGGCGGCGGTCATCGCCGCGGCCGAGCATGACGTCGCCGAGCGGAAGCCAGACCTCGCGCGGTTCTGACGACAGTGCAATCGCGGCCGCGATCACATTGCCCTGATCGGCCGCCTCCTTGACGAAGCCGATCACGCCGCCGTCACCGACATTGATAAAGCGCAGATTGGCGAATTGTTGCAGGGCCGGATTGTTGCGCCTGATCTGGTTGAGGGTTGCAATGTAGAGCTTGATGTTCCCCGGCTTGTCCCAGTCGCGCACCTTGATCTCGTACTTCTCGGAGTTGAGATACTCCTCGCGGCCGGGCACCGGCGCGTGCTCGAGCAACTCGAAGCCGCTGTACATGCCGTAGCTGCTTGAGAGCGTCGCGGCCAGCGCGAGACGCGACTTGAACATCCAGGATTCGCCGCTTTGCAGGTGGAAGGGCAGGATGTCCGGTGTGTTGGCGAAGAAATTCGGCCGAAAGAAGTCACGCTCGGGATACGAGGTCAACTCGCCGAGATACTGCTCGAGCTCGGCGCGCTGCGTGCGCCAGGTGAAGTAAGTATAGGACTGCGAGAAGCCGAGCTTGGCGAGGCCTTTCATCAGTTTCGGCCGTGCGAAGGCTTCCGACAGGAACAGCACGTCGGCATCGCGATCCTGCACCTCGCGGATCAGCCATTCCCAGAATGCCAGCGGCTTGGTGTGCGGATTGTCGACCCGGAAGATTTTCACGCCCTGCTCGACCCAGAACAGCACGACATCGCGCAGCGCATGCCACAACGCGCCGGCATCCTCGGACCCGAAATCCGGAGTGACCACGTCGTCCCAGCGCTGCGGGGGGTGTTCGGCCGCGCGCATCGATCCGTCCGGACGCCGCTTGAACCATTCCGGATGCTCGGTCAGCCAGGGATGATCGGGCGAGCATTGCACGGCGAAATCGAGCGCGACCTCGAGGCCGTGCGCCTTGCATGCCACAACGAACGCGCGGAAGTCGTCGAGCGTGCCGAGCTCGGGGTGCACCGCGTCGTGGCCGCCTTCGGTCGAACCGATGGCATAAGGACTGCCGGGATCGCCAGCCTGCGCGATTGCAGCGTTGTTGCGGCCCCTGCGATGCGTCTGTCCGATCGGGTGGATCGGTGCCAGCAGCACGACGTCAAAGCCCATCGCGGCGATATCGGGCAGCCGCGCGATGCAATCGTTGAAAGTCGCGTGCACGCCTGACGTCCGGCCTTGGCTACGCGGAAACATCTGGTACCACGCGCCGCTGCGTGCCCGCGGACGGTCGGCGGTGAGGGGATAGGGCTGCGATCGCATCAGGTCGCGGCGAAACTGGCTGCCGGCCATCGCCGCCTGCAATTCGGGCGCAAGCAGGGCGCCCGGCTCGCCGGTCTGCAGAAAGATTTCACATTGTTTGATGATCACGGCAGCCGCGGCAGGTCCGCCTGCCTGCGCCTGGGTCAGCATGCCGGCGCCCTCGAGCGCGTCCAGCGTGTGGTCGCTGCCGTCGCGCTGCTTCTGCACAAAGCGGTGCCGCCAGCTGGCGAATTGGTCGGTCCAAGCCTCGATCGCGAATGTGTAGCGTCCCGGCCGCTCGGGCACGAAGGCGCCGCCCCAGCGGTCGTCGCTGTGCGGCGTCATCGGAGCGGACTGCCATGCGTCGTCGCCTTCGCGTCGCCACACCAATGCCGCCGATATTACATCATGTCCGTCCCGGTAGATGTCGGCCCACACCTCGACCGGCTCGCCGGCGATACGCTTGACCGGGAAGCGGCCGCCATCGACCGACGGATAGACATCGGTGACATGAAAAGTGCCATGGGCACTCTCGACAGGCCGGAGGGTTTTGTTCACGGTGATGCCGCCATTGAGAATGCAAATGACGTCTCGACGCCGGGAAGGAGGCGCGCCAGACCCAGATAGAAAGCCGCTCGCCGGACAATGGTTCCCGGCGGGAACGCTTGATAGGGTAGAGCGTTGAACATCAACTATTCCTTTCCCGTATCAGTACAATTTAGCAACGATCCCGATACCGTTGCGAGCAAGCAGCGTGCCGAATGGACCTTTACGCCAAAGCCCAGAGCCTGGGAATCCAGACCGAGTATATCGATGGGAGCGGTCACCGCCGTGTGACAACCCCGGAGGCGCTGACAGCGATCCTTGCCGCGCTGCCGCCCCACACGCCGCGGCGGATCGTCATCGACCCCGTGGTCGTCCGAGGCGGCCATGGCGGTCAGACGCAGCTCTCCGAGGCGGCCCGGCTGCCGGTGCAATGGAAGCTCTCCAGCGGCAGCGCGGTGCTCGCGCAAGGCGAGGCACGTGAGCGGAGCGTGACGTGGCCGGCCGGCCTGCCCGAGGGCGTGCATCGCTTGCAGCTCAAGGATGCATCCGGCAGTGAGGAGCTGCCGTTGCTGGTGGCGCCGGACCGTGCGTTCGGCGGCGCGTTCGATCGCTGCTGGGTGATCGCGGTCCAGCTCTACGGCGTGCGGTCCGCGCGCAACTGGGGCATCGGCGACTTCACAGATCTGGAGGGCCTGCTCGCATTCGCGCATCGGCTCGGTGCCGATGGCATCGGGCTCAATCCGTTGCATGCGTTGTTCGACGACCGGCCGGGCGATTGCAGCCCGTATTCGCCGAACAGCCGGCTGTTCCTCAACGCGCTCTATATCGACGTCGAGAAGATTCCCGAATATCGCGTCGATGCGGCGACGCAGGCCGCGCTGGCGCAGCTGCGCAGCCGCGACATGGTCGACTATGTCGGCGTCGCGGCGCTGAAATGGCCGGCGCTGCGCGCGGCCTTCGCGGCCTTCAAGGCCAATCCCGGCCTCGGGCGCTGGCAGGATTTCGAGGCCTACCGCAAGGAGCAGGGCACGCTGCTGTCGCGCTTCGCTTGTTTCGAGGTGGTGCGGCACAAGTTCAACACGCCGTGGTGGGAGTGGCCGGACGACTGGCGGCAGCCCGACGATGCGGCGTGCACGAAATTGCGCTGGGCGCGCGACACCGCCGCCGAGGTCGAGTTCGTCGAATTCGTGCAATGGACCGCCGACCGCCAGCTCGGCGCCTGCCAGGGACTCGCGCACAAGCTCGGGATGCGGGTCGGGCTCTATCTCGACGTCGCGGTCGGCGTGCAGTCGGATGGGTTCGATGCCTGGAATGAGCAGACCGCGATCTCGCGCCATCTTGGCGTCGGCGCGCCGCCGGACCCGCTCAACACCGCCGGCCAGGACTGGGGACTCGCCGGCTTCAATGCCGCGGGTCTCGAACAGCGGTCGTTCGAACCGTTCCGGCAGATGCTGCGCGCCTCCATGCACCACGCCGGCGCAATCCGGCTCGACCACGCCTTCGGGCTGAAGCGGCTTTATCTCGTGCCGCGCGGCTTCGGCCCGGCCAACGGCGCCTATGTGCTGATGCCGTTCGAGGCGCTCTTGGCGGCGACCGCGCAGGAGAGCGCAGCCAGCCGTTGTGTCGTGATCGGTGAGGATCTCGGCACCGTGCCGCCGGGATTCCGCGAACAGATGAACGGCTGGGGCATCTGGTCCTATTTGGTGATGATGTTCGAGACCGACGACCAGGGCGTGTTCCGCAACGCCGACTATTATCTGCCGGACGCGCTGGTCACCTTCAACACCCACGACCTCTCGACCTATGCCGGCTGGCGCTCGTTCAGCGATCTCAAAACCAAGCGCGCGCTCGGGATCGATCCCGGCGAGACCGACCAGGGGCGCTGGGACGCGCTCGGCCGTCTCGACGACGTGCTGCGCCGGCTCGACATCCACCACAACGATTTCTACTCGGTGGTGGGCTTCATGGCGCGGACGCGATCGCGGATATTGGCGGTCTCGATGGAGGACCTGCTCGGCATCGTCGAGCAACCGAACATCCCCGGCACCGTCTACGAGCATCCGAACTGGAAGCAGCGGCTGCCGGTCTCGATCGAGCATCTCGCGTCGGCGATCGATATCGACGCGCTCAAGCGCGCAACCCGCGAGCGGTCGCATGCCTGACAACGCGGAGCACGGCGCGTGGCTTCCCGGATCGAAGACTACGGACTGATCGGTGATTGCGAGACCGCGGCGCTGGTCGGCCGCGACGGCTCGATTGACTGGCTGTGCTGGCCGGCGTTCGATTCCGATGCCTGCTTCGCGGCGCTGCTCGGCACCTCGCGCAATGGCCGCTGGCTGCTGGCGCCAGCCGAGACGATCAAGCGGACCTCGCGCCGCTATCGAGACGATACGCTGATCCTGGAGACGCGGTTCGAGACCAACGGCGGCGTGGTTGAACTGATCGACTTCATGCCGCCGCGCGGCCATGCCTCCGACGTGGTCCGCCTAGTTCGCGGCATCAGCGGCCGCGTCAAGATGCACATGGAGCTCGTGATCCGCTTCGGCTTCGGGGTCGATGTTCCCTGGGTGAAGAAGAACCCGGACGGCGGCGGGCTGCTGGCGATCAGCGGGCAGGACATGACCGTGCTGCGCACGCCGGTCGAGACCCGCGGCAAGGACCTGACCACGATCGCCGATTTCGAAGTCGGCGAGGGCGACACCGTGCCGTTCGTCCTGACCTACGGAGCGTCCTTTCAGCCGGTGCCGGAACCGATCGATCCCGAGGCTGCGCTGAAGGACACCGAAGACTATTGGCGAGAATGGTGCAGCCGCTCGACCTATGACGGCGGAGATCTGCGCGGCCTCGTGATGCGCTCGCTGATCACGCTGAAGGCGCTGACCTTCAGGCCGACCGGCGGCATCGTCGCCGCGCCGACCACGTCATTACCGGAGAAGCTCGGCGGCGCGCGCAACTGGGACTACCGGTTCTGCTGGCTGCGCGACGCCACCTTCACGCTGCTGGCGCTGATGAATTCGGGCTACACCGAGGAAGCGGCGGCCTGGCACAATTGGCTGCTGCGGGCCGCCGCCGGCGCGCCGGCCAACATGCAGATCATGTACGGCATCCTCGGTCAGCGCCGCCTGCTGGAATGGGAGGCCGGATGGCTGCCCGGCTATGAAGGGGCGCAGCCGGTCCGTGTCGGTAACGCCGCGCATGCGCAGCTTCAGCTCGACGTCTACGGCGAACTGATCGACGCCTTCCATCAATCCCGCATGGCCAAGCTCAAGCTCGACGAGGAGAGCTGGTCGCTGGAATGCACCGTCGTCGCTCACCTCGCCGAGGTCTGGGACCAGCCCGACCACGGCATCTGGGAGCGTCGCGGCGCGCCCCGGCACTACGTGTTCTCCAAGGTGATGTGCTGGGTTGCCTTCGACCGCGCCATCAAGAGTGCCGAGCGGTTCGGCTTCAAGGCGCCGCTGGTGAAATGGCGGGTGCTGCGCGAGGCGATCCATCGCGACGTTTGCCGACGCGGCTTCGATCCCGATCTCAACAGCTTCGTCGAAAGCTATGGCTCAAAGCTGCTCGACGCCAGCCTGCTGCTGCTGCCGTCGGTCGGCTTCCTGCCGCCGGACGATCCGCGCATCCGCGGCACCATCGCGGCGGTCGAGCGGCACATGATGCGCGACGGCTTTGTGCTGCGGCACGATCCGCGCGAGGTGTCCGATGAGATCCAGCCGATCGAGGGTGCGTTCCTGGCCTGCAGCCTGTGGCTCGCCGACTCCCATGTGCTCGCCGGAGATGTCGACAAGGCGCAGGCCATGTTCGATCGCGTGGTGGCGGTTGCCAACGATCTCGGCCTCCTGGCGGAGGAGTTCGACTCTCGAGCCGGCCGGCAGACCGGCAACTTCCCGCAGGCGCTGACCCATATCGCGCTGATCAACACCGCGCACAATCTCAGCGCCGCCAGCGCCGGTGCCGGGAAGCCCGCGGTGCAGCGGTCGACCTGATTCTCCCTCTCGCGCCTTAACGGCCGGTCGTCAGCACGACATCCATCGCGCGCGCGAAGCCGTCGTGCTCGTTGGTCTCGGTGACATGCGTGGCGTGTGCCTTGACGTCGTCGCTGGCATTGCCCATCGCAAAGGAGACGCCGCTTCTTGCGAACATCGGCAGGTCGTTCTGCATGTCGCCGATCGTGGCGACATTCTCCAGCGGCACGCCGAGGCGCTTGGCGATGCCTTCGACGAAGGTGCCCTTGTCATGGCCGGGCGGGGTGACGTCGAGATAGTAGGTCTGCGAGCGCACCGCGGTCGCATCATGGCCGACCATCTGCTGCATGTCGGCTTCGCAGCGTTGCAGCAGCGGCGCATCCGAGCTGGCACCGACGATCTTGCAGGCCTGGTCGAGATAAGGCGCGAAGTCATCGACGATGGTCGGATCGTGCTTGATCGCGCGCTTTTCATGCGCGTTGTATTCGCCGTTGGGATTGCGGGTCAGCCAGCGGTCGTTGGTGAACAGCCAGATGTCGATGCCACGCTCGCGGAGCAGGTCGATGCAGCGCTTGGCTGTCGCGGCGGGGATCAGATGCTGTTCGAGTGGCTTCAATTGCGGATCGACGATCGATGAACCGTTGAAGGCGCCGATCGGCAGCGTGATCGCGAGCGGCGCGACCAGGAAGCCCATCCCGATCGTCGGCCGGCTGGAGACGATGGTGAAGCCGATGCCGGCCTCGTGGAGCTTGCGCACCGCCGTCAGGGCGCCGTCGGTCAGGGTCTTGTCCTTGGTGAGCAATGTGCCGTCGACATCGGATACGACAAGGGCGATACGATTCATGGGCGGTCCAGCTTCAATTGATTGACGATGTCTTCGATGATGGTGTCGACCGAACGGTCGATCGCAACAATGATCGGGCGTTCGTCCGGCGTCGGCGGCTCCAGTGTCTTGAACTGGCTCGCAAGAAGTCCGGGCGGCATGAAATGATCCTTGCGCGCGGCCAGCCGCGTCGCGATCAGCTCCTGGGTGCCGTCGAGGAAGATGATGCGGACGTCGTCGCGGCCATGCACCAGGATGTCGCGATAGCTGCGCTTCAGCGCCGAGCAGGCGATCACGGCGCGTTCGCGGACGCTACAGGTGCGATCGATCTCGGCGGCGATCGCGCGCAGCCAGGGCCAGCGATCCTCGTCGGTGAGCGGCTGGCCGGAATGCATCTTTGCGACATTGCTCGGCGGATGGAAGCCGTCGCCGTCCTCATAGCGCCAGCCGATCCGGATCGCGAGGCGGTCGGCGATGGTGCTCTTGCCTGAGCCGGAGACACCCATGACGACCAGCGCGCAGGGATTTTGCCTGTCACCCAAGGTGGTCACCCAGCAAAGTCATCCAGGAAAATTCTCCGGCAGCGCCGCCTGATCGATCAGCCAGACGGTTTCGCCCAGCGATCGTGCGCGGTTTGCCGGCAGGTTCTCGCCTGCGAACAGGCGCGTCAAGATCGCACGCTTGTTTTCACCGGCCACCTCGAACAGCATCTCGCGGCAGGAGGCGAGGGCAGGCAGCGTCAAGGAGACGCGCGGCACGAACGGCTCGACATTGGCCTTGGGCACTCCGACCACCCAGCGTCGGGTTTCTTCGACCGCGGGATAGCCGGGAAACAGCGAGGCGGTGTGACCGTCAGGCCCGATGCCCATCAGCACCAGGTCGAACAGCGGCCGCTGCGGGTCGAGCTGCTCGGCGCCGTAGAACGCCATCAGCTCGTTCTCGTACAGCGCCGCGCTGACGTCGGGATCCCTGAGGTCGGCGGTGTCGGTTGCGATCGGGTGGACATTCGCAGCCGGGGCGCAGCGGTCGAGGAAGGCCTGGCGCGCCATGCTCATGTTGTGCAGCTTGTCCTTGCGCGGCACCAGGCGCTCGTCGCCGATGAACCAGTGGATACGGTCCCACGGGATCAGCTCGCGATAGTCCGGCGTCGCCAGCAGCTGGTAGAGCGCCTTCGGACTGGAGCCGCCGGTGAGGCAGACCGCGATCCAGCCGGGATTCCCGGCGATCCGCGCGATCACCCGTTCGGCGGCCGTCTTCGCCAGCGCCGCCGGATCGGCGACCGTGATGATCTTGCGCTCGCCGCTCGTGGTCATGCTCAGCCCAGCTTCCGCCAGCTGCGGCCGTCGCGCGTCAGCAGCGCGTTGGCGGCCTCCGGGCCCTCGCTGCCGGCCTTGTAGGGTTGCAGGCCGCGCCCGCCGGCCGTTCTCCAGGCGTCGATGAAGGGCTGCACCGCCTGCCATCCGGCCTCGACACTGTCGGCGCGCTGGAACAGCAAATTGTCGCCGATCATGCAGTCATAGATCAGCGTCTCGTAACCGGTCGACGGCTCGGCCTTGAAGTAGTCCTTGTAGCGGAACTTCATCTCGACGCCGTCGATGTTGATGGCCGGGCCAGGCACCTTGGTGTTGAACTGCAGCTCGATGCCTTCGGTCGGCTCGGTCGAGATGACCAGGTAATTCTGCGACAGGCGGTCGACCGCGGTGTCGCGGAACATCGCGAACGGCGCCTGCTTGAACTTGATCGCGATCTCGGTGCGCTTGGCGGTCAGCGCCTTGCCGGTACGCAGATAGAACGGCACGCCGGCCCAGCGCCAATTGTCGATGGTCAGCTTCAGCGCGGCATAGGTTTCGGTCGAGCTGTTCGGCTTGACATCCGGTGTCTTGAGATAGTCCTCGATCTCGGTGTCGCCGACCCGGCCGGTGCGATACTGGCCGCGCACCGAGTTGGACAGCGCTTCCTGCTCGCTCTGGATCTGGATCGCGCTCAGCACCTCAGCCTTTTCCGAGCGCACCGCGTGGGCGTCGAAGCGCGCCGGCGGCTCCATCGCCACCAGCGACAGCAGCTGGAACAGATGGTTCGGCACCATGTCGCGCAACGCGCCGGTTGCGTCATAGAAGCTGCCGCGATGGCCGACGCCGAGCTTCTCGTCCACCGTGATCTGGATGTGGTCGATGTGGTTGCGATTCCAGATCGGCTCGAACATGCCGTTGGCGAAACGCAGCACCAGGATGTTCTGGACGGTTTCCTTGCCGAGGTAATGGTCGATCCGGTAGATCTGGTGCTCGTCCATCAGCTTCAGCAGCGCGGCATTCAACGCCCGGGCCGATGCCAGGTCGGTCCCGAACGGCTTTTCGATGATCAACCGCCGCCAGGCGCCGTTTTCCTCCAGCATGCCGGTGCGACCGAGTTGCTCGCTGATCGGCAGGAAGGCGCTCGGCGGGGTCGCAAGATAGAACAGCCGGTTGCCGCCGGTGCCGCGCGCCTTTTCCAGCTTGTCGAGCCGTTCGTTCATCGCGTCGAACGACGCGGGATCGCGTGGATCGGCCTCGACCGAGGTGACGCATTCAAACAGCCGCTTCGCGATCGCCTCGTCTACCGGGCGGGTGGCGAACTTGCGCAGCCCCTGCATCAGGCTGTCGCTGAGCTGCTCGCTCGACATGCCCTTGCGGACGATGCCGACGACGCAGAATTTGTCCGGCAGCAGGTTGCCGGCGGCGAGATTGTAGAGCGCCGGGACGACCAGGCGATGGGTCAGATCACCGGTGGCGCCGAAGATGATGAAGGAGCAAGGATCGGGTTTCTTCTGCACGTGACCTTCCGTGGTAATCGTCTCGAGCCCCCGTTCCGATTGCATCGAAACGTGGACTCCAGATTTCGTTTTGACGCGCTTTCTTCACGCGAACCGGTGTCCATCCCGCATCAAGTGCGGGACAGGCCCCGCTCGAAAACGCCTTTAAGCCTTCTTCGGCGGCTCCTTGTGGCCGCCAAAACCTGCGCGCATCGCCGAGAGGATCTTCTCCGCGAAGGTATGATCCTTGCGCGAGCGGAAGCGGGTGTAGAGCGCGGCCGTCAGCACCTCGGCCGGCACCGCCTCGTCGACCGCGGCATTGACGGTCCAGCGGCCTTCGCCGGAATCCTCGACAAAGCCGGAGTAGTTGTCGAGCGTGTGGTTCTGCGCCAGCGCCGAGGCGGTGAGGTCGAGCAGCCAGGACGGGATCACGCTGCCGCGCCGCCAGACTTCGGCGATGTCGGCGATGTCGAGATCGAAGCGATGCTCCGCCGGCAATGCCTCGATGTTGGCGTTCTTCAGGATGTCGAAGCCTTCGGCATAGGCCTGCATCAGGCCGTATTCGATGCCGTTGTGGATCATCTTGACGAAATGCCCGGCGCCGACGGGACCGGCGTGGATATAGCCCTGCTCGATGCGCGGGTCGCGGCCCTCGCGTCCCTGGGTGCGCGGGATGTCGCCGATGCCGGGCGCCAGCGTCTTGAAGATCGGGTCGAGCCGGTCGACCACGGGCTTGTCGCCGCCGATCATCATGCAGTAGCCGCGCTCGATGCCCCAGATGCCGCCGCTGGTGCCGACATCGACGTAATGCAGTCCGCGCTCCCTGAGCGCCTTGCCGCGGCGGACGTCGTCCTGCCAGAAGGTGTTGCCGCCGTCGATGATGACGTCGCCGGGCTGCATCAGCTTCGACAGCGCCTCGATGGTGGCTTCGGTAATCTTGCCGGCCGGCAGCATCACCCAGGCGGTGCGCGGCGCTTCCAGCTTGAGGACGAAATCCTCAAGCGAAGAGGCGCCGGTGGCATTGTCCGCGACCAGCGCGGCGACTGCCTTGGGGTCCTTGTCGTAGACCACGGTGGTGTGGCCGTTGCTCATCAGGCGGCGGACGATGTTGCCGCCCATCCGCCCGAGGCCGATCATGCCGAGTTGCATCGCGCGCCTCCGTCAGTTCAGTGCGGCCGAGATCGCGGCGTCGAGTGCCGCAAGCCCGGAGTTGAGGTCGCCCTTGAGATGCACGCGCAGCGCCCGCCGGCCGCGCTCGGTGAGCACGTCGAAATCGCCGCGCGCCTGCGCCGCCTTGATGACGCCGAAGCTCGCCTTCTGGCCGGGCACCGCCAGGTCCTGGCTATCGTCGGTCGTGACCTGCAGGAACACGCCGCTGTCGGGGCCGCCCTTGTAGGCCTGCCCGGTCGAATGCAGGAAGCGCGGGCCGAACTCGGCGCAGGTCGCAAGGTGCTTTGCATCACGCAGCTTCAGCCGCATCGCCTGCATCGCGTCGATGGTGTCGCCGTCGCGCTCGATATAGGCGAGCAGGGCGACATAGTCGCCGCGGCCGGAGCGCGACAGGTGGGCCTTGATCCACGAATTGAGATCGCCGTTGGCGCCCGCCTTGCGCAGCTCCTCGGCGTTCTGCGCGTCGGTGTAGAGCTCGACCCCATCGGCCGACACCACCGGCTGCTCGGCCGGCAGCGCGCCGGTCTTCTCGAACGCCGCGGTCAGCTCGCGCGTCTTGATCTTGGCGGCCTCGACGTCGGGCTGGTTGAACGGGTTGATGCCGAGGATCGAGCCGGCCACCGCAGTTGCGATCTCGAAGCGGAAGAACTCCTGGCCGATATGGTCGATCGATTTCATCACGATCCGGACCACCGGATGGCCGGCGGCCTCGAGCGCCGCTAGTTTTGCCTCATGCGCGGCATCGTGCTCGCGTTCGGTGCGGAGGTCGATGAAGAAGCGGTCGTTGCCGTAGACCGCGGCGTCGCCGATGGTTTCGCCCTCGATCGGGACCAGGCCCTTGCCGTCCTTGCCGGTGGATTCCGCGATCAGCTGCTCGGCCCAGGCGCCGAAATCGGCGACGTCGGGTGAGGCGAACAGCGTCACCTTGTCGCGGCCTTCGAGGCCGGCGATGCCCATCGCCAATCCAAGCTGGACGCCCGGATTTTCCTGCGGCGGCACGTCGGCGCCGCAGGAGCGCACCATGGCGAGGGTGTGGCCGAGCAGGCTGCGGACGTCGATGCCCGCTGCGGCCGCCGGCACCAGGCCGAACGGCGACAGCACGGAATAGCGGCCGCCGATCGCCGGGTCCCCGTAGAAGATCCGGGCAAAGCCCTGCTTGATCGCGACCTTCTGCAGCGAGGAGCCCGGATCGGTCACCGCGATGAAGCGGTGGCCGGCCTTGTCCTTGCCGATCGCCTTGGCGACCCGGTCGAAGAAATAGTCCTTCATCACGTTCGGCTCGGTGGTGCCGCCGGATTTGGAGGACACGATGAACAGCGTCTTGGCGATGTCGACATACTCCTCCATCGCGCGCACCTGCGCCGGATCAGTCGAATCGAGCACGTGCAGCCGCGGGAAGCCGGATTTGTGCGGGAAGGTCTGCGCCAGCACCTCCGGCCCGAGGCTCGATCCGCCCATGCCGAGCACGACGGCGTCGGTGAAGCTCTGGCCTTTCACGCGCTTGGCGAAATCCTCGTAGTCGGTGACATCGGCGGTTGCGGCGCTGGTCAGCCAGCCCAGCCATTTGTCCTCGTCATCGCCGGTCCAGACCGACTTGTCCTTGTGCCAGAGCCTGCGAATCTTGGCCGAGGCGCGCCATTCCTCGGCGCTCTTCTCGACCGCCTTCGCGATGCCGGCGCCGAGCGCCAGCTTCTGGTGGTCGATGCCGCCGCCGAGCGAGGTGGCGCGCTTGTGGGCAACCGCGCCGTACAGCTTGTCAGCCGCGTCGGCGAACAGCTTGACGCCGTCCTTGACCAGCTCCTCGGTGATCGCATCGAGCGAGATGCCGGACCGCTCCAGCTCCTCCAGCACGCGGCGGGCCGCCTCGACATTCTCCTCCAGGCTGTCGCGGACCTTGCCGTGATCGCGGAAGGCGTCGAGCGTGGCCGGCGGCACGGTGTTGACGGTGTCGGGGCCGATCAGCTCCTCGACATAGAGCACGTCGCTGTAGTCCTTGTTCTTGGTGCCGGTGGACGCCCACAGCAGCCGCTGCGGCTTGGCGCCCTTCTTCGCGAGCTTATCCCAGCGCGCGCCCGAGAACAGGCGCTTGTAGTCCTGGTAGGCGAGCTTTGCGTTCGCGATCGCGACCTTGCCCTTCAGCGCGGCAAGCCGCTCCTTTTCTAAGGGATCGTTGGCGCGCGCGATCTTCTCGTCGAGCTGCTTGTCGACGGCAGAGTCGATGCGGCTGACGAAGAAGCTGGCGACGCTCGCGACATGGGAGGGGTCGCCGCCCTTGGCGACGTACTTCTCCAGGCCCTTGAGATAGGCCTCGGCAACCTGGCGGTAGACCTCCTGGGAGAACAGCAGCGTGATGTTGATGCTGATGCCTTCGCCGATCAGATACTCGATCGCCGGCAGGCCTTCCGGCGTCGCCGGCACCTTGACCATCAGGTTCTTGCGATGGACGTCCTTCCAGAGCCGCTCGGCCTCCACGATCGTGCCCTTGGTGTCCATCGCCAGATAGGGCGACACTTCGAGGCTGACGAAGCCGTCGCCGCCGTGGCTGTGGTCGTAGACCGGGCGCAGCACATCGGCGGCATGCTGGATATCCACGACAGCAAGGTGCTCGAACAGGTCGGCGACCGAGCGGTCGCCCTTCTTGAGCGCCTGGCCGATCGCCCCGTCATACTCGTCCGAAGAGCCGATCGCCTTCTCGAAGATCGAGGGGTTGGAGGTCACCCCCTTGACGCCGTCGGTCTCGATCAGCCGCTTCAGATCCCCCTTGGCGACGAAGCCGCGGGCGAGGAAGTCCAGCCAGACGGCCTGGCGGTGATTTTCGAGTTCTTTGACGGGGTTCATGGGTGCCTGTTCTCGTTCGATCGAGGGTCGGTTTTTGGGTTCCCGGGCAGCTTTCGGGGACAGCGGAGGATTGTCAACATCAGGTGGGGCCCGGGCGGAATATCAGCATTCCCAAGGGATAACGCCATTCACAACAGTTCGATCCCCTCGGACGCGGTCCCGAGCAGACCCTGATCTCGGCACATTTTTATGACGCGTTGCGGCGCACGCCTCAGGTCAGGGCCGCAGGTAGAGGTAACCCTGGGATTGCAGCTCGGCGAGCCGAACGACGCCGCCGCGCTCGGCGGCGACGAAGCCGGGCAGCAGGTCCTTCAGGCCGATGTTCTGCGATTTCATGGTGTTGCCGCAGGCGGCAAGCTCGATCCCGTCCCTGGTGAACTGCCCGACATGCTTTGACAGGTCGGGATTGGCCGCTGCCGAATGAAACGCCTTCAGCGCCTGGCCGTGCACCACCAGCGCGATCGTGACATTGCCGGGGCCGCCGACGCCGTCGAGATGGTTCTGGATGTTGCCGATCACGAAACCGACCTTGTCGAGGTCGTCGAGGTGATAGGCCACCTTCAGCTTCTGCTGCGGCGCTTCGGCCGTGGCGTTGGCGCGTGACGCGGCGAAAGCGGCGCCGATTGCCGAGAGCGTGCCCCACAGGATGCTGCGTCGGTGCATGGCGTCCCTCGCGCAATTGTTGTTGACGAGCAATCCTATCACTTGTGGCGGAGCGCAGCGAGTTCCTTGCGGTCAGTCACAAGTTCGGCGCATTCGCGCAAGTCCGCGCGATCGATCCGAAAGATCCTGTCGTCGGCGCCGGCGAGCAGCTCTTCGCTCGCGTCATCGTCGGGCTTGTTGCGATTCCACATCCTGATGCTGGCGAGGCGCGCGATCGCGGATTTATCGTCCTTCGACAGCGCCACGCTGATGCCGCCGCCTTCACAATCGACGCTGCATTCGAAGCGGATTTCGTGTCCGGATTCGGTCGCGAGCGCGTGGTGGCAATAGCCGCTGGAGTCGAAATTGCCCGAGCGGTGGCGGTAGGCGACGCCGAGGCGGAACGAGTAGTTGGTGGTCTTGTCCTCCGGTGCGTCTTCCGCCGAGACCAGCAGCTTCATGGCGCTGACCTTCTGCTTCGGATGCTGCGCCAGATGATTTGCATCGTAGCGACGCACAAAGCAGGCATAGGCTTTCGCCCCTAGCGGGCCTGCAAACATTCTGTTGTCGAAGGCGGCTGCGGTGGCCTTGTCGACCTCTTCCTGCGCCTGGACGGCCGACGTGGCGCCGGCACCGGCTGCGACGGCAAGTGCGACAACGAGGAGCGTCTGCTTCATGGCCGCCTCGGGAATAGCCCGCGCCTCCAAGGTGTCATCTTTACAGCGCGGCAATGGTGCCGCGCGGAACTGCGCGGGCTCGTTGCCTTAGTCGCGGCGACAAGGAGGCACGTTCAACGGCACATAAACCTTTGTTTATGCGGCCCCGTGAAGTGCCCATCTTGACGCCAAGGCTGGACAATCACACCTCTTCAGGGAAGCCCAACGTTCATCTTCGGACGGGGAAGTTGCCCCGCTCGGATGTCCGCTTCGGAGGCGCTGTTGGAGGCTCTAGCCCCGGTAAACCACGGATGTGGCGAAGGGGCTACAACCGCCAAAAACAGGCCACCAACAGGGGATATTGATGAACCATTAAGCTTCCTGCCTGTTGATAAGGCAGAGGCTGCATGCGCCGTGCATTGCCGAAGTGAGTCGGTCGAGTGTCCAATGGACCCAGCGTGCCGACGCTGATTCGATCCTAGGACGCTCTGGTTACGACTCGTGTCAGTCGTGCGGCGATACATATCGTGGAGATAGGGATCATGTACAACGATTCTTTGTTCAACGCCTTCGCAAGGTCGTTTGAAGCGCGAAGCCAGACCGACATGTCGATGGCCGAGTATCTGGAGTCGTGTCGAAGTGATCCGATGCGATACGCCAATGCGGCCGAGCGGTTATTAGCGGCAATCGGTGAGCCCCAGATGATCGACACGGCCAAGGACCCACGCCTTGGCCGTATCTTTTTGAACCGTACGATCCGGTCGTATCCGGCCTTCGCCGGCTTCTACGGCATGGAGGACACGATCGAGCGCCTCGTCGGCTTCTTCCGCCACGCCGCGCAGGGCCTCGAAGAGCGCAAGCAGATCCTCTATCTGCTCGGACCGGTCGGCGGCGGCAAGTCCTCGCTCGCCGAGCGCATCAAGGCGCTGATGGAAATCCATCCGATCTACGTGCTGAAGGCGGGTGACGAATTGTCGCCGGTGTTCGAGAGCCCGCTCGGGCTGTTCGACCCCGAGCAGCTCGGTCCGATGATCGAGGAGAAGTACGGCATTCCGCGCCGCCGGCTGAGCGGGCTGATGTCACCCTGGGCCTACAAGCGGCTCGAGGCCTTCGGCGGCGACATCTCGCAGTTCCGCGTCGCGCGCATCCAGCCCTCGCGGCTGCGCCAGATCGCGGTCGCCAAGACCGAGCCCGGCGACGAGAACAACCAGGACATCTCCTCGCTGGTCGGCAAGGTCGACATCCGCAAGCTCGAGACCTACGCCCAGAACGATCCGGACGCCTACAGCTATTCCGGCGGCCTTAACCGCGCCAACCAGGGCGTGCTCGAGTTCGTCGAAATGTTCAAGGCGCCGATCAAGATGCTGCACCCGCTGCTGACCGCGACGCAGGAGGGCAACTACATCGGCACCGAAAACATCGGTGCGATCCCGTTCACCGGCATCATCCTCGCGCACTCCAACGAAGCCGAGTGGCAGAGCTTCAAGACCAACAAGAACAACGAGGCCTTCATCGACCGCATCTGCGTCATCAAGGTCCCGTACTGCCTGCGGGTCACCGAGGAGCAGAAGATCTACGAGAAGCTGATCCAGGGCTCCGAGCTCGCCGCAGCGCCCTGCGCGCCGGCGACGCTGGAAACGCTGGCCCGCTTCTCGGTGATGTCGCGGCTGCGCAAGCACGAGAACTCGACGCTGTTCGGCAAGATGCGGGTGTATGACGGCGAGAGCCTGAAGGAGTCCGATCCGAAGGCGCGCAGCGTGCAGGAGTACAAGGACGCCGCCGGCGTCGACGAGGGCATGGACGGCGTCTCCACCCGCTTCGCCTTCAAGGTGCTGGCCTCGACCTTCAACCACGACACCACGGAGGTCGGCGCCGACGCGGTGCACCTGATGTATGTGCTGGAGATGGCGATCCGCCGCGAGCAGCTGCCTGACGAGACCGAGAAGCGCTATCTCGAATTCATCAAGGCCGACCTTGCGCCGCGCTATGCCGAGTTCATCGGCAACGAGATCCAGAAGGCCTATCTGGAATCCTATGCCGACTACGGCCAGAACCTGTTCGACCGCTACGTCGACTACGCCGACGCCTGGATCGAGGATCAGGACTTCAAGGATCCCGACACCGGCCAGCTGATGAACCGCGAGCTTCTGAATCAGGAGCTGACCAAGATCGAGAAGCCGGCCGGCATCGCCAACCCGAAGGACTTCCGCAACGAGGTCGTCAAGTTCTCGCTGCGTTCGCGGGCGCACAATGGCGGCAAGAACCCGAGCTGGACCTCCTACGAAAAGGTTCGCGACGTGATCGAGAAGCGGATATTCTCGCAGGTCGAGGATCTGCTTCCGGTGATCTCGTTCGGCTCCAAGAAGGACGGCGAGACCGAGAAGAAGCACGGCGAGTTCGTCGAGCGGATGGTGGAGCGCGGTTATACCGAGCGCCAGGTCCGCCGGCTCGTCGAGTGGTACATGCGGGTGAAGCAGGCCGGCTAGAGCATGATCCGAAGAGATCATGCTCGAGCAAGAATCCAGTGTACGATCCGGAAAGCCGGCAGCGGCTTTCCGTCTCGTCCGGTTCCGTCCAATAAGAATGCGATGCGACTGTGATGATCGCATCCGGCGCGAGGCAGATGCAAAGTGGTCATGCACATCGTCGATCGGCGGTTGAATCCGGGTAGCAAGAGCCTGGAGAACCGTCAGCGGTTCCTGCGGCGCGCCAAGGCGCTGGTGCAGGGAGCCGTCAAGAAGTCGTCACAGGACCGGGACATCAAGGATGTCCTGGAGGGCGGCGAGGTGACCATCCCGCTGGACGGCATGGACGAGCCGCGGTTCCGGCGCGAGGGCGGCACGCGTGACATGGTGCTGCCCGGCAACAAGAAGTTCGTCGAGGGCGACTGGCTGCAGCGCCCGAACCAGAGCGGCGCCAAGGGCTCCGGCGCCGGCGAGGGCGACAGCGAAGACGCCTTCCGCTTCGTGCTGAGCCGCGAGGAGTTCGTCGACCTCTTCCTCGACGATCTCGAGCTGCCCGATCTCGCCAAGCGCAAGCTCGCGGAAACCGAGAGCGAGGGCATCCAGCGCGCCGGCTATGCGACCTCGGGCTCGCCCGCCAACATCTCGATCAGTCGCACGGTGAGCCGGGCGCTGGCGCGCCGCGTGGCGCTGCGCCGGCCGCGCAAGGACGAGATCGAGGCGCTCGAGGCCGAGCTTGCCGCGTGCGAAGACGATACGCGCCGCCGCGAGCTGCTTGCGCTGCTCGAAGCGCTGAAGGCCAAGGCCAAGCGGATCCCGTTCATCGATCCGATCGACATTCGCTACCGGCGCTTCGAGACGGTGCCGAAGCCGGTGGCGCAGGCCGTGATGTTCTGCCTGATGGACGTCTCGGGCTCGATGTCCGAGCACATGAAGGATCTCGCGAAGCGGTTCTACATGCTGCTCTACGTCTTCCTGAAGCGGCGCTACAAGCACGTCGAGATCGTGTTCGTCCGGCACACCGACCGCGCCGAGGAGGTGGACGAGGATACGTTCTTCCATGGACCGGCGTCCGGCGGCACGCTGGTGTCGAGCGCGCTGGTTGCGATGAACGACATCGTGCGCACCCGCTTCCGCCCCGCCGACTGGAACATCTACGCGGCCCAGGCTTCGGACGGCGACAACATGACCTCCGACAGCGGGCTGACCGGGCATCTCTTGACCGACAAGATCCTGCCGGTGTGCCAGTTCTTCGCCTATCTCGAGGTCGGCGAGGCCGCCAACTACACCTTCGACATGCCGGACTCCTCGCTCTGGACGCTCTATGAGCGTCTTCGCAACGACGGCGCGCCGTTGTCGATGCGCAAGGTGAGCGAACGCGGCGAGATCTTCCCGGTGTTCCAGGACCTGTTCAAGCGCCGTACCACCAGCCAGGAAAGGGTATAGTTGATGGGATCTTCCGGCGAACGGCTGTTCGAGGGCGCCGACTGGGATTTCCAGACGCTGCAGCGGATTCACGACGCCTGCGAGGAGGTCGCGCGCAAGGAGCTCGGGCTCGACGTCTATCCCAACCAGATCGAGGTGATCACCGCCGAGCAGATGCTCGACGCCTATTCCTCGGTCGGCATGCCGCTGTTCTACAAGCACTGGTCGTTCGGCAAGCAGTTCGCATTCCAGGAAGCGTCCTATCGCAAGGGCCTGATGGGCCTCGCCTATGAGATCGTGATCAATTCCTCGCCGTGCATCTCCTATCTGATGGAGGAGAACACCGCGACGATGCAGACGCTGGTGATCGCGCATGCGGCGTTCGGGCACAATCACTTCTTCAAGAACAACTATCTGTTCAAGCAGTGGACCGACGCCGACGGCATCCTCGACTATCTCGAATTCGCCAAGGGCTACATCGCCGCCTGCGAGGACCGCCACGGCCGCGAGACGGTGGAGCGGACGCTGGATGCCGCGCATGCGCTGATGTCGCATGGCGTCGACCGCTATCCCGGCAAGAAGACGCTCGACCTGCGCGCCGAGGAGAAGCGTGCCGGCGAGCGCCGCCAGCACGAAGAGGCCGTGTTCAACGATCTGTGGCGGACGGTGCCGAACACCAAGGCCAAGAGCAAGGCTGCGCTGACTGCCGAGCGCCGCCGCGCGCTGCTCGGTCTGCCGCAGGAGAACATCCTCTATTTCCTGGAGAAGACCGCGCCGCGGCTTGCGCCCTGGCAGCGCGAGCTCATTCGCATCGTGCGTCATATCGCGCAGTATTTCTACCCGCAGGGCCAGACCAAGGTGATGAACGAGGGCACCGCGACCTACGTCCATTACCGCATCATGAGCCGGCTGCATCAGCAGGGCCGGATCACCGACGGAAATTTCCTCGAATTCCTGCAGTCGCACACCAACGTAGTGTTCCAGCCCGAGTTCGACGACCGCCGCTATTCCGGCTTCAACCCTTACGCGCTCGGTTTCGCCATGATGCAGGACATCGAGCGGATCGTGAAGAATCCGGAGGACGAGGATCGCGACTGGTTCCCCGACATTGCCGGCAAGGGCGACGTCGAAGGCGTGCTGCGCGAGATCTGGAGCAACTACCGCGACGAGAGTTTCATCAACCAGTTCCTCAGCCCGGCGCTGATCCGGCGCTTCCGCATGTTCCATCTGCACGACGACCCCGCCGAAAGCCAGGGGATCAAGGTCGATGCGATTCATGACGAGCGTGGCTACCGCCGGGTGCGGCGCGAACTGGCGCGGCAATACGACGTCGGCTTCGTCGACGCCAATATCGAGGTCGTCGATGTCGACCTCGACGGCGATCGTCGCCTGATGCTGCGTCACACCACCGTGAAGGGCGCGCAGCTCAACGAGACCGACACGCGCCGCGTGCTGCAGCATCTCGCTGATCTGTGGTCCTACGACGTCGCGCTGACCGAAGTCGACGGTGCCGACAAGGTGCTGAAGGAATACGTCGTCAGCCCGCGCGCAGCGGCGGTCGCGGCTTGAGCATGGCGCTCATGCAGCGACAAGCGAGCTGACCGCGGCGTGGAATGCACGTCTCGCTCGGTGGACCTTCATTTCTATCGAAGGCCCACATCATGAACATCCCGGCAACATTTTCGGATTTGAAGCGCATCACGTTCCGCGCGCGAGCGTGATTGCCGGCTTGCGGAAATTTCGCTGCCGTCTTGGTGATTGCCTGCGCGGGCGCGATTGATAAGGTGCGCCGCGTCAAGAAAACCAAGAAAAGGATACGCTCTTGTCAACTCGCTCCCGCCTGGCGGGTCTTCTCGCCGTCACCGCGCTCATGGCTGCGTCGATCTCGTCATCCATTGCGGCCGATTCCGCGATCAAGATTGGAAATACCGCGCCCTATAGCGGCCCTGCGTCGGCCTACGGCACCATCGCGCGCGCCGAGGCCGCCTACTTCCAGATGCTCAACGATCAGGGCGGCATCAACGGCCGCAAGATCGAGTTCGAGAGCCTCGACGACGGCTATTCGCCGTCGAAGACGGTCGAGCAGACCCGCAAGCTGGTCGAGCAGGACGAGGTGCTCGCGATCTTCAGCGCGGTCGGCACCGCGCCGAACATCTCGGTGCAGAAGTATCTCAACATCAAGAAGGTCCCCCAGCTGTTCGTGTCGTCGGGCGCGACGCGCTGGAACGATCCGAAGCAGTTCCCGTGGACGGTCGGCTTCAATCCGACCTACGAGCTCGAAGGCCGGCTCTATGCAAAGTACATCCTGAAGACCAAGCCGGACGCCAAGATCGCCGTCATCACGCCGAACGAAGACGCCGGTAAAGACTATCTCAGGGGCTTCAAGGACGGGCTCGGCGAGCACGTCGGCCAGATCGTCGCCGAGACCACATACCTCACCACCGATCCGACCATCGATTCCCAGATGGTGACGATGCGCGAGTCCGGCGCGGATGTGTTCTTCGCCGAGGCGACGCCGAAATTCGCCGCGCAAGCGCTGCGCAAGGCGGCGAGCATGGGCTGGAAGCCGCTGACCATCCTGCCGACAGTCTCCAACTCGGTCTCCGCGGTGCTCGAGCCGGCCGGGCTCGAGAACGTCATCGGTGTCGTGACCGGGCTCTACCTGAAGGACCCGACCGATCCGCGCTGGGCCGACGACGCCGGGCAGCAGGAGTTCTCGGCCTGGATGAAGAAGTATCAGCCCAATGCGAGCCCGGGCGATCTGTTCAATGTGCAGGGCTACACGGTCGCGCAGGTCATGACGGCGGTGCTGAAGAACTGCAACGGCGACTACAGCCGCGACAACATCATCAAACAGGCGACCAATCTGAAGCCGCTCGAATTGCCGATGCTGCTGCCGGGCATCAAGGTGCAGACCGAGTCCGACAACGTGACGCCGATCCGCCAGATCCAGATGGCGCGGTTCGACGGCAAGTCCTGGGCGCTGTTCGGCGATGTGCTGAGCGACAAGTAGCCGTCAATAGCTCCGCCGTCGTCCCTGCGAAAGCAGGGACCCATACGCCGCGGCTGTTGTTATGAATGGGACTCGTCGTTCCAGCGTAGCTCGACGATCTGCATCGGTGGTTATGGGTCCCTGCGTTCGCACTAGGGCATGCACAGATCTCTGAGGGACCATCCAGCGGCTGCGGCGTGGAAGTATTGCAGGCCGTGTTTCATAGTGATGGGGCCCGGCGGTTTGGACGATGGATAGCCGTCCCAGCCGCCGAGCCGGCCGATAATCCAGGCGGCCCAAGCGAGGCTGTCAGGCGGGTGCGGGTTTCTCAGCCGCTTGCTTTGGGCTTCGAGGTTGCGATTGAGGGCGGCAAGTGTAGCGACTTCCCCAGCATTGAAGGCAATTCGGACAGACTGGTTGTCGCGACCATCGCGCGCCTGCACAAGCTGAAGGGAGATGACTGCCGCCTTGGCCGCGATCGCGACCAGCTTGAGAAGCCGCTCGGCGGTCCCGATCTGACTGTCTTCGAGCTTGAGGCCTTGTGTCTTCAAGATGCGGAAGAACTGCTCGATCAGCCACCGCCGCTTGTACCATTCGATAATGCGCCAGGCCTCTTCTGCATTCGTCACCGGATGCGTGGTGAGCAGCCGCCAGTGCAGCGGCTCGATCCCGGCCTGCGGCTCGATCTCGCGCACATCGACCAGGATCAAGGGTAGGCTTTTCGGCAGATGGCGCAGGAACTTGGTTTGCGGTCGGGCCAGTTCGACGGCGCCGAAGCGCAGATCGAGAAGCGCAGCCCGCTCAGGCCGTTGTGCTCGCGCAGGCAATACGATGGTCCGTTGTTCGATGCTGGTCATGGCCTCGCTGGCCGCATACAGGCCACAGCCATCCGCCAGCTTGCGATCATGCATGCTCCGGGCAATGACGTGGAACTGGTGTTCTGCGGCGCAGGCGTAGAGCGCGAAGATGTCGCTCTCGCGGTCGCCCAGCATGGTCACCATCGCAGCCTTCGCCAACAGCGGCTTGGCTGCCAGAGCGGTCGCGATCCAGCGTTGCGATTCTTTGTCCTTCAGATCGCGATTGTCGTGCGAGACGGTGCGGCGGCCCTGGCGGGTCCAGATCTCGCCGTGCAACAGGCCAAGGCAGCAGCCGCTTTCCGCGTCTGCGGCCAGCATCGGGTGCAGCAACACCCCGCGGGTGTTGCCATGACCGATCTCGCCCAAGCCACGCCGGTTTTGTGCCTTGGTGGCAAAATTGATCTCGCTGGTATCCTGGATCGCCAGCACATGGCGGCCTTCGGCCGCCATTACCGTACCATCGCTCCAGCTTTCGATTATCCGCGTCGTCGTCACCTTGGCATTGCCGAGAAAGCGGTTGAAGCGCACCTCCCGGGCACGCATGCCTCCTGCCAGCCGTCGCAGGCAGACATCCTTGCCCGCGACCATGCATTCGACGAGCGCCGCCCCCCTTTATCGAGGCGGAGATCCCCGAACCGACCTAATGACCAGTCAATTTGCGCCAGCATGTCGACACCTCCGCCAAAGCCGAAGTGCCGCAATATGAATCACACGAAATACCGATTCGGGAATCCCCACCCAACTAGATGTGTGCATGCCCTAGTGCGTTCGCAGGGACGACACGGAGTTTGTTGTACATCCTTGCCGCCTCATTATGACGGCGAGAATGAGCGCTTACCGTAGGCTGGCGTTGATCTTGTCCAGCACGGCCGAGCCGGGGCACAGCGCCTGCTCATCCATTGCGTTGAGCGGCGTCTCGACGGTGTCGAGATGGGTGTGCAGATCCTCGGCGTCCGGATCGACGTAGAGCAGGCCGGTGACGATCTGGCCCTTGGCCGCATGCTTCTGCAGGAAGGTCATCGCGCCGAGCCGATCATGCGGATCGTAGTCGGCGTCGAGTTTGCGCAGCGCGAGGCGCGAACCGTCATGCTGCTCGACCACCTGCACGGTGCCGGGCGCGTAATCGACGCTGATCGGCTCGCGGCCGACCAGCACGTCGAGCCGGTTCACCGCATCATTGTGCTCGCGGACATAGTCGAAGCTCTTGGTCGAGCCGGCGTGATTGTTGAAGGCGATGCAGGGGCTGATCACGTCGATGAAGGACGCGCCCTTGTGGCGGATCGCGGCCGCGATCAGCGGCACCAATTGCGTCTTGTCGCCCGAGAAGCTGCGCGCCACGAAGGTGGCCCCGAGCTGCAATGCGATCGCAACCAGGTCGATCGCATTGTCGGTGTTGGTGACGCCCTTCTTGGACTTCGAGCCGCGGTCGGCGGTCGCCGAGAACTGGCCCTTGGTCAGGCCATACACTCCGTTGTTCTCGACGATATAGGTCATGTTGACCGCGCGCCGGATCGAATGCGCGAACTGGCCGAAGCCGATCGATGCGCTGTCGCCGTCGCCGGAGACGCCGAGATAGATCAGGTCGCGGTTGGCGAGGTTGGCGCCGGTTAGCACCGACGGCATGCGGCCGTGCACCGAGTTGAAGCCGTGCGAATTGCCGAGGAAATAGTCCGGGGTCTTCGACGAGCAGCCGATGCCGGAAATCTTCGCCACCCGGTGCGGCTCGATCGAGAGCTCGTAGCAGGCCTCGATGATCGAGGCGGTGATCGAATCGTGGCCGCAGCCGGCGCACAGCGTCGAGATCTTGCCCTCGTAGTCGCGATGGGTATAGCCCAGCTCGTTCTTCTTCAGGCCGGGGTGATGAAACTTCGGCTTTGCAATGTAGGTCATGTCACGGCCTTGCGGAGAGGGGTCACCTTGAGGTGGTCCTGGTGGTCGCCGATCGCGTTGGCGATGAAGCGTGCGGTGATCGGCGTGCCGTCATAGTGCAGGATCGGCACCAGCCTGACGGGGTCGATGCCGTTCTCGTTGACGATCAGCTGACGCAGCTGCGCGTCGCGGTTCTGCTCGACCACATAGACGAAGTCGTGGTCGGCGATGAAGCTCGCGACGCTGGAGTGGAACGGGAAGGCGCGGATGCGCATGCGGTCGAGCTGATGGCCGCGCGCCTCCAGTATCCCGATCGCCTCGTCCATCGCCGGCGAGGTCGAGCCGAAATACAGCACGCCGTATTTGGTCGGCTTGGCCGCGTTGGCCTGCAGCGGCCGCGGCACCATGTCCTGCGCGGTCTCGAACTTGCGCACCAGGCGCTGCATGTTGTCGGCGTAGACGGCGCCTTCCTCGGAATAGCGCGCATAGCGGTCGCGCGAGGTGCCGCGGGTGAAATAGGAGCCCTTGGTCGGATGGGTGCCGGGATAGGTGCGATAGGGGATGCCGTCGCCGTCGACGTCGAGATAGCGGCCGAAGTCGCGGCCTTCCTCGAGCATCTCCGCGGTCATCACCTTGCCGCGGTCATATTGCTTCGCATCGTCCCACTTCAGCGGGCGGCACAGCCGGTGATTCATGCCGATGTCGAGATCGAGCATCAGGAAGATCGTGGTCTGCAGCCGCTCGGCGAGGTCGAATGCGGCGGCGGCGAATTCGAACGCCTCGGCCGGATCTTCCGGGAACAGCAGCACGTGCTTGGTGTCGCCGTGCGAGGCATAGGCGCAGGCGATCACGTCGCATTGCTGGGTGCGGGTCGGCATGCCGGTCGAGGGGCCGGCGCGCTGGATGTTCATGATCACGGCCGGGATCTCGGCGAAATAGGACAGGCCGATGAATTCGGTCATCAGCGAGATGCCCGGACCCGAGGTCGCGGTGAAGGCCCGCGCCCCGTTCCAGGAGGCGCCGATCACGATGCCGATCGAGGCGAGCTCGTCCTCGCCCTGCACGATGGCGTATTTCGCCTTGCCGGTCTCGGGATCGTGGCGATACTTCTTGCAGTGGCTGGTGAAGGCTTCCGCCACCGACGATGACGGCGTGATCGGATACCAGGCGCACACGGTGGCGCCGCCATAGACGGCGCCGAGCGCGGCGGCGCTGTTGCCTTCGATGAAGATGCGGTCGCCGACCTTGTCGGATTTCTTCACCCGCAGCCCGAGCGGGCATTTCAGGTTCTGCAGCGCCCAGTCGCGGCCGAGATGCAGCGCATGGACGTTGGAGGAGAGCAGCTTCTCCTTGCCCTTGTACTGCTCGCCGATCAGCTGCTCGACCACCTTGGGATCGAGGTCGAGCAGGGCGCAGAGCGCGCCGAGATAGATGATGTTCTTGAACAGCTGGCGCTGCCGAGGATCGGTGTAGGTCGAGTTGGTGATCGCGGTCAGCGGCACGCCGATGACCGTGATGTCCTCGCGGAATTTCGACGACGGCATCGGCTTGGTCGAATCGTAGAACAGATAGCCGCCGGGCTCGATCGAGGCGACGTCCTTGTCCCAGGTCTGCGGATTCATCGCCACCATCATGTCGACGCCGCCGCGGGCACCGAGATGGCCGTCCTCGGTGACGCGCACCTCATACCAGGTCGGCAGGCCTTGGATGTTGGACGGGAAGATGTTGCGTGGCGAGACCGGCACGCCGTGACGCAGGATCGAACGCGCGAACAGTTCGTTCGCGGAAGCCGAGCCCGAACCGTTGACGTTGGCGAAGCGGACGACGAAGTCGTTTACGCTGCTGATCGGGCTTTGGACTGACATGTTGATCCCGCTTGAGCCATATCGATGAGGTACTTCTGCATGTCCCAGGCGCCGGTCGGGCAGCGCTCGGCACACAGTCCGCAATGCAGGCAGACGTCTTCGTCCTTCACCATCACGCGGCCGGTCTTCAGGTCACCGGAAACGTACAGCGCCTGGTCGTGATGCGGCGAAGGGGCCTTCAGCCGTTGCCGCAAATCATCCTCTTCGCCGTTCTCGGTGAAGCTGATGCAGTCCATCGGGCAGATGTCGACGCAGGCGTCGCATTCGATGCAGAGCGGCGCGGAGAATACCGTCTGCACGTCGCAATTCAGGCAGCGCTGCGCCTCGCCGAGCGCGAGCTTGAGGTCGTAACCGAGCTCGACTTCGGCGCGGATGTCCTTCAGCGCCACCACCTTGTCGCGATGCGGCACCTTGAAGCGCTTGTCGGCGGAGATGTCGTTGTCGTAGCTCCACTCGTGGATGCCCATCTTCTGCGAGGAGACGTGCACCTCGGGCAGCGGACGCTCGTTGATGTCCTCGCCGGACAGCATCTTGTGGATCGACAGCGCGGCGTCATGGCCGTGCGCCACCGCCCAGATGATGTTCTTCGGCCCGAACGCCGCGTCGCCGCCGAAGAACACCTTCGGATTGGTCGAGACGAACGTCTTGGGGTCGACCTTCGGCATGTGCCACTTGTCGAATTCGATGCCGCAATCGGCTTCGATCCAGGGGAACGCGTTCTCTTGGCCGACCGCAACGAGCACATCGTCGCAGGGGATGGTCTCGTCCGGCTCGCCCGAGGGCACCAGATTGCGCCGGCCCTTGTCGTCGTATTCGGCCCGGACCTTCTGGAAGGTGACGCCGATCAGCTTGCCGGCGACATGCTTGAATGCCACCGGCACCATGTAGTTGAGGATCGGGATGTCCTCGTGGATGGCGTCTTCCTTCTCCCACGGCGAGGCCTTCATCTCCTCGAAGCCGGAGCGGACGACCACCTTGACGGCCTCGCCGCCGAGCCGGCGCGCGGTGCGGCAGCAATCCATCGCGGTGTTGCCGCCGCCGAGCACGATGACGCGGCGGCCGATCTTTTCGACATGGCCGAACGAGACGTTGGCGAGCCACTCGATGCCGATATGGATGTTGGCGCCGGCTTCCTTGCGGCCGGGAATGTCGAGCTCGCGGCCGCGCGGCGCGCCGCTTCCGACGAAGATCGCGTCGTAGTTCTCGGAGAGCAGTTGCTTCAGGCTGTCGACGCGCTGGCCGCCCTTGAACTCGACGCCGAGGTTGAGGACGTAGTCGGTCTCCTCGTCGATCACGCTGTCGGGCAGGCGGAATTTCGGAATCTGGCTGCGCATCATGCCGCCGGCCTTGGGATCGCCGTCGAACACGGTGCAGTGATAGCCGAGCGGCGCGAGATCGCGCGCCACGGCAAGCGAAGCAGGGCCGCCGCCGACCAGCGCGATGCGCTTGCCGTTCTTCGGCCCCGGCTTCGGCAGCCGATGCTTGATGTCGTCCTTGAAGTCGGCGGCGACGCGCTTCAGGCGGCAGATCGCGACCGGATTGTCCTCGACCCGGCCGCGGCGGCACGCCGGCTCGCATGGACGGTCACAGGTGCGCCCGAGAATCCCGGGGAACACGTTGGACTTCCAATTGATCATGTAGGCGTCGCTGTAACGCCCCTCAGCAATCAACCGGATGTACTCGGGAACGGGGGTGTGTGCGGGACAGGCCCATTGGCAATCGACTACTTTATGAAAGTAATCCGGCGCCGAGATATCAGTCGGTTTCATTCCTACCTTTGACCCGCGCAAAAATGCCTGACCGCGCGGCCTTATCGTTGACGACGAACGCTCACGTGGCGTTGTTCCGGTTTTTGAATTGGATCATAGGTTTATCTTATTAGAGCCGTTCCAGAGAAGGCAAAGGCTAAATTGTCCGATCATCTGCTTTCGCGCGGCTGATGCGCGTGTAGCGTTAATCTCGATTGCGTTATGTGGCGGTGCAGCATGTGCGCACCGCCAATCTGCGTTGCTAGCCGCGCGGAAGATCGCTCTTCACGATATCCCACAGCAATCGATAGACGCCGCTGGTGACCACCATCGGTTTCAAGGCTGCGTTGCCCGTGATGACGGCCGCGGCCGCAGGGACTGCGCCGACGTCGGTGGCGTCGATCAAGACGAACCAGTCACCGGCGCCGGGATCGGCTTTGCCAGCGTCCGGCGTCAGCGGCTTCGACAGCACGGGATCGTTCTCCAGGAGATGCATCGAGATGATGCCATCACGCGCGGCGGGATCGAGTTGCTCCCGCAATGCAGCGCGGAGCCGGTCCGCTCCTTCGGCCGGCGGGCGGAGGCGGATGATGCCGAGCGCGGCGCCTCGGCCGACGCCGCGGCTGATGGTGATGCGCGCCACCCCGCGGATCATGTTCTGGAAGCGCGCGATGTTGGTCTTCGACCAGTCGGTCTGGTTGGCGAGCGCCTTGCGGTAGGCCGGGCTCTCAAGCACCTCGAAGGTGGTGGTGGAGTAGAGGCTGAGATATTTCGGCTTGCCGTCATGGGCGACGTAGCGGCGGGCCTCCTCGAATCCCTCGATCGCGACACGTTCTTCGAGATGCTCGCGGTCGTACCAGCGGTTGAATTCAGCTTCGTGTAAGCTGTCGATATCCATCGAGGTCAGCAGCATGCCTTGTCCGGCGATTGGCATCGGGTGCTCCTTTTTTGCCTTGTTTTATCTGCACAATATCGCCGACCGGCGCCGGCCGGGGAAGCCGGATCCGGGCGCCGCGGGCGGCTCAGACCAAGGATTGCCACAATTGCCGCAATCCTGTTCAGCGCGCATTCACGGAAGTAGCCTTTCCATCCGTTACGCCAACTCTCGAGAAGAAAAGGGACGACCACTATGGCGCGCATTCTGTGGGCTTTGATCGTCGGTCTGGTGTCGTTCGCCGCGCTTCCTGTCCATGCGGAGGACCAGGAGAAGCGCCTCGCGCTCGTCGTCGGCAACGGCGCCTACCAGGCCGGCGCGCTGCAGACCGCCGCAAACGACGCCGGACTGGTGGCGCAGACCTTGCAGGCCGCCGGCTTCGACGTGATCGGGGCGCGCGATCTCGATAGCGAGACGCTCCGCAAGTCGTTCCGCGACTTCATCCAGAAGGTGCAGGACGCCGGACCGAACGCCGTCGCCTTCGTCTACCTCGCCGGCTACGGCGTGCAACTCACCGGCGAGAACTACTTCGTGCCGGTCGACGCCAAGATCGCCCGCGACACCGACGTGCCGGTCGAGGCGATCCGCATCTCCGACTACAGCCATCTGCTCTCGGCATTGCCGATCAAGGCCGGCGTGATCGTGCTCGATGCGGCGCGCAGCAATCCCTTCGCCAAGGACGGCCAGCCGCTGGCCGGCGGCCTCGCGCTGGTCGATCCCGAACCGAAGATGCTGATCGCCTTCAATTCGGCGCCGGGCACCGTCGCCCCCGACGGCGCGCCGCCTTACGGGCCCTACGCGCAGGCGCTGGCGGAAATGATTCGCGCCGGCGGCCTGACCTTGCCCGAGGTGTTCGACCGCGTTCGCCTGCGGGTCAACGAAATGACCAAGGGCGCCGAGATCCCGTGGAATGCGCAGAAGGTCGACGCGCCCTTCATGTTCTTCGAGCGCAAGCCGGATGCGCCGCCGCAGCAGGTCGATGCCGGACTGCGCACCAAGCCGATCCGCGATTTCCCGGCGCAGGATGCCTATGCGGCGGCGCTGGAGCGCGACACGCTGCAAGGCTATGAGGATTACCTGCAGGCCTATCCGACCGATCCGCTGGCCAAGCGGGTGCGCGCGATCGTGGCGGCGCGGCGCGAGGCGATCACCTGGCGGCGCACCTACAACGCCGACACGGCCGACGCGTATTGGTCGTATCTGCGGCGTTATCCGCGCGGGCCGCATGCTTACGACGCAAGGCGCCGGCTCGCCTATCTGTCGGCCGCGCTGGAGCCGCCGCCGCAGTTCGCGGCGATCGATTACGACGTGCCGCCGCCGCCGCCCGACGAGATCGTCTATGTCGACCGTCCGGTGCTCTACTACAGCGATCCGGTGTTCGCCTTCGCGCCGCCGCCGCCGCCGCCGGTGTTCTTCCTGCCGCCGCCGCCGCCGGACTTCGTCGTGCTGCCGCCGCCGCCGCCGCCGATCGGCCTGTTCGTGCTGCCGACGCCGTTCTTCGTGGCGATGCCGGCCTATGTCGCCGCGCCGGCCTATGTGGTGCCGCCGCAGAACAACATCGTGTTCAACAACATCCACAACACGACGGTCATCAACACCGTCATCAACAATCCCAACCCCACGCCGGCGCAGCTCCATGCCGCCGGGGTGACCGCAGCGATGGGCGGGGCGCCGGTCACGGCGGCTCCGCAACTGCCGGCCGCCGCGATGCAGCGCGCCAACCTGGTGCAACCAGGCGGTCCGCAAGGCGCGACGCCGGCGCAAGGCGCGATGGGAGCCCCTGGCGCGGCGCCCAACGCCGCCACCACGCCGAACGCGATGGGCGCTCCGGGCGCGCACACTTTGCCGGGCGCGAAGAATGGACCGCCGCTGCCGCAGTCGGCGACCGCGCCGGCCAACGCCACGCAGCAGCATGGCGCCGCCCAGCCGGGCGTCATGCAGCCGGGCGCCGCGCAGCCCGGCTCTACGCAACCCGGGGCGAAGCCGAATGCGCCAGCGCCAGGCAAGCCGGCGACGGCGATGGCGCCTGCCAACGCGCAACCTGCGCCTCCAGCCAAGCCCGGCGTTGCACCGACAGCAAACGCGCCGGCCTCGCCCGCGACCGCCGGCAAACCAGGACGGCAGCAACAGCTCATGCATGCCACGACCGCGCCGACCGCAAACGTAAAGCCCGCAACCGCGGCAGGGCCGGCGAGCCGCGCGGCACCGGCACGGACGACGCCGGCTGCGCGTTCGGCACCGGCGCATGCCGCGGTGTCGCCGCCGCCGGTCTCGCGGCCCGCGCCGGCACGGGCCGCAGCGCCGCCGCCGCCGCGTGCCGCAGCCGTGCAGCCGCGTCCGGCACCGGCGCCGGCCCCACGTGCTGCGCCGCCGCCACCGCGGCCGGCGATGCAGGCGCAACGCGCAGCACCGCCGCCGCGGATGGCAGCGCCGCCGCCAAGGCCCGCGGCACCAGCCCGCGCCGCGCCGGCGTGCCCTCCCGGCAAATGCAAACACTGAGGGCGTGACACCATGAGCCGAGCAGGTCAGCCTTTGATGAGCACCACGGCCACACTCGGATCGCGGACAGTCGCGAAACTGATGATCGGCACGATCGCCGCGCTGGTGGCATATCACCAGCCGGCACGGGCGGCCGAGCTTGCCGCGCAGGACATCGCGCTGCTCGATCGCCTGACCTGGGGCGTCAACGCGTCCAGCGCGGCGCATCTGCGAGAGGTCGGCACCGAGCGCTGGTTGCAGGAGCAACTGCATCCGGCTGGCACCGTATTGCCGGACGCCGTCCAGAAGCAGATCGAGGCGATGCCGGACGTGCATCGCTTCCCGTTCGACATCGCGGCCTCGTTCGACCAGCAAGGCAAATCCGCCAACCAGGTAGCCGATCCGGAGCAGAAGAAGGCGGCGCAACAGGTCTATCAGCAGGCCATGAACGACCGCGCCAGGCAGGCCGCGGCCCGCACCATCCTGCGCGCGCTTTATGCTCCGGATCAATTGCGCGAACGCCTGACCTGGTTCTGGTTCAACCACTTCAACGTTCACCAGTACAAGGCCAACATCCGCGTCTTGGTCGGCGACTACGAGGACCGCGCGATCCGCGCCAACGCGCTCGGCAAGTTCCGCAACCTGCTGTCGGCGACGCTGCATCATCCGGTGATGCTGCGATACCTCGACAACGCCGATAACGCGGCCGGTCACCTCAACGAGAACTACGCCCGCGAGATCATGGAGCTGCATACCATGGGCGTCGGCTCAGGCTACACCCAGGCCGATGTCGAGGCGCTGGCGCGGATCCTCACCGGCGTCGGCATCGACTTCAAGTCGGAGGATCCGAAGCTGAAGCCCGAGCAGCAGTCGCAGCTGGTTCGCGAAGGTGCCTTCGAGTTCAATCCGGCGCGCCACGATTTCGGCGACAAGGCTTTCTTGGGCCATCAGATCAAGGGCCGCGGCCTCGCCGAGGTCGATGAGGCCCTCGACATTCTCTGCCATCATCCCGCGACCGCCACGCACATCGCAAAGCAGCTGGCGACCTATTTCGTGTCCGACAATCCGCCGCCGGCGCTGGTGCAGCAGATGGCGCAGACCTTCCAGAAGACCGACGGCGATATCGCGGCCGTGATGTCGACGCTGGTTCATGCGCCGGAATTCACCGCGAGCCTGAAGGGCGGCGCCAAGTTCAAGGACCCGATGCTCTACGTGATGTCGTCGGTGCGGCTCGCCTACGACAACAAGGTGATCCTCAATACGTTGCCGATCCAGGGCTGGCTCAATCGCCTGTCCGAAGGTCTGTTCAATCACGAGACGCCCGACGGCTATTCGATGCTGTCGGCGGCCTGGAACGGTCCCGGGCAGATGATGCTGCGTTTCGAGATCGCGCGCGCGATCGGCTCGGGATCGGCCGGACTGTTCAAGCCGAACGAGCCCAATGCCGTCGACCAGCCGGCGTTTCCGCTCGTGATGAACGGGCTCTATTTCAGCAACATCAGGCAGACGCTGAGCCCGACCACGCTCGCCGCGCTCGACCAGGCGGTCTCACCGCAGGACTGGAACACGCTGTTTCTGTCGTCACCCGAGTTCATGCACTGAAAGGGAGGTTCGACGATGAACCGCCGCGAACTGATCAAGGCCTTCGCCGCTTCCACCTCGCTCACCCTGGCCGGCCGGGTCTGGGCGGCGCCGGCCACCGACGCGCGCATGCTGGTGGTGTTCCTGCGCGGCGCCTACGACGCCGCCAACGTGGTGGTGCCGGTCGGCAGCGAGTTCTACTACGCCTCGCGCCCGACGCTTGCGGTGGCGCGGCCCGATGCGGGCAATCCCAACGCCGCGCTGGCGCTCGACGCCGGATGGGGACTGCATCCGGCGCTGCGCGATTCGATCTATCCGCTGTGGGCCAAGCGCGAGATCGCGTTCGTGCCGTTTGCCGGCACCAGCGACGACCTTTCGCGCAGCCATTTCGAAACCCAGGACACGATCGAACTCGGCCAGGCGGTCGGCGGCAGCCGCGACTATCGCTCCGGCTTCATGAGCCGGCTCGCGACCGAGCTGACGCGGGTGAAGCCGATCTCCTTCACCGACCAGCTGCCGCTGATCTTCCGCGGCCAGAACCAGATCCCGAACATCGGCATCGCCAGCGTCAGCAAGCCGGGTGTCGACGACCGCCAGGCGCGGCTGATCAGGGACATGTACGGCAAGGGCGACCTCGCCAACTCGGTGTCCGAAGGTTTTCGCGTCCGCGACGACGTCTACAAGTCGGTCTCCGAGGAGATGATGGCGGCGAACCGCGGCGCGGTGTCGCCGCGCGGCTTCGAACTGTCGGCGCGGCGGATCGGCCGCCTGATGCGCGAGCAGTTCAACCTCGGCTTCGTCGACGTCGGCGGCTGGGACACCCACGTCAACCAGGGCGCCGCGACCGGCTATCTCGCCGACCGTCTCGGCGAACTGGGCCGGGGCCTTGCCGGCTTCTCCGAAGAGATCGGCCCTCAGATGTGGCGCGACACCGTCGTGGTCGTGATCTCCGAGTTCGGCCGCACCTTCCGCGAGAATGGCGACCGCGGCACCGATCATGGCCATGGCAGCGTCTACTGGGTGATGGGCGGCGGCATCAATGGCGGCCGGATGGCCGGCGAGCAGGTCCAGGTCGCCCAGGCGACGCTGTTCCAGAACCGCGACTTTCCTGTGCTGACCGATTACAAGGCGTTCTTCGCCGGCCTGATCCAGCACGTCTACGGCCTGCAGCAGGCGAGCCTCGAGCGCATCTTCACCGGCATCAAGCCGAAGGACCTGAACCTGGTTTGAAGTGGCACTGCAAAAATATCGAAAACAACCCCATGCAAAGGAGCGACAGGTTGCCGGGGTTCGACCCGGCGACTTGACACGTCGGGCAAATCAACAGTACACTTCTATTATTCAGAAATCTTGCATGGCTGCCGGTATGGCCGGCGAACCGGTCCAGGCCGCGCGGGCGACGCTGTCCCGCTTAGGCTCATGCCTGGGATGCAGCCAACCGGGAGGCAAGCAAGCCATGATGGGACGGTTTTTCTCACGGCGGGCCGCCCTCACGGCGGCGTTCCTGTTAACTCTGGAAGCGGCAGCACCCGCCGCGCATGCGGCCGACGTCAAGGTCATGAGCACGGTCGCGCTCACCCCCACACTCGGCGAACTGATCCCGAAGTTCGAGAGCGGCAGCGGCAACAAGCTAATCGTCGTCTACAGCACGATCGCCGATCTGAAGAAGCGGATCGAGGCGGGCGAAACCGCAGATGTGATGATCCTGTCGCGCGCGGCCCTCGACGGTCTCTTGACCCAGGGCAAGGTTGCCGAGGGCAGCATCGTCAACGTGGGCCGCTCTTATGTCGCCGTCGGGGTTCGTACCGGTGCGCCCAAGCCCGACATCGGCACGGTGGAGCAACTGAAGACTGCGCTTCTCGCCGCCAAATCGATCTCCTACGCCGATCCAGCGAAGGGCGGTGCCAGTGGCGTCTATTTCGCCAAGGTCATCGATCGTCTCGGCATCGCCGAGCAGATGAAATCCAAGACGGTCCTGGTGCCGGGCGCCGAAGCGGGCGAACTCGTCGCCAAGGGCGAAGTCGAAATGGGCGTCGCACAGGCCTCGGAAATTGCCGCGGTTCCGGGGGCTCAGGTGGTCGGCCCTCTGCCCGGTGATTTGAACAGCGTGATCGTCTTCGCGGTCGGCATCGGATCCACGAGCAAGGATCCGGCAGCCGCCAGATCGCTGATCGAGCTCCTCACCGGTCCGACCGGTTCCGCCGTGCTCAAGTCCAAGGGAATGGATCCGGCCTAGGCGTCAAGGAGATTTTCGACCCCGGCTGACGAAGAACTTTTTCTCCACCTTCCTGCGGTATGCCAAAGTCTTATCCGGGCGTACGACGGGACAAGGGAAAATCCGAAATCATGTTGACGGACCGTGGAAATGCCGACGCCGACGCGATGGACGAGGGTGCTTTGCCCGGGCCTCGGTCGCGGCTTCTCAACCGCCGGGCGTTTCTAGCCGGCTCTGCTGCCGGTCTCGCCGCACTGAGCGTAGCCGGTTGCGCATCCGACTACATGAGCCTCGCCGAGGCGGAGAAGCTCTACGGGCCCGTGCCCGACGAGAAATTCCCGATCCCTGCGGTCGATGTCAGCAAGGTCGATCCGAAATATTTTCGCAAGACAGTGAAGTACGACAGCGGTGAGGCGCCCGGTACGATCATCGTCGATCCCGGCAAATACTATGTCTACCGCATCGAAGGCGAGGGAAACGCGACCCGCTATGGCGCCAATGTCGGCCGCGATGGGTTCCGATGGAGCGGAGAGGCTTACGTCGGGCGCAAGGCCGAATGGCCGACCTGGACGCCGCCCAAGGAGATGATCGCGCGCCAGCCGGAGGCCGGCAAATATGCGCGCGGCATGCCGGGAGGCCTCGACAATCCACTCGGCGCGCGCGTGCTCTACCTCTACCAAAACGGGGTGTACACGCTTTACACGATTTATAGCACCAGCGCCCCCGAAACGATCGGGAACGGCATTACGAGCGGCTGCACCGGCCTCCTCAGCCAGGACATGATCGATCTCTATGCGCGAACGCCCGTCAAGACGAAGGTGATCGTGCTGCCGGCATAGGCGACGGCGTCGGCCGCCGGTCGAGGCACCGCCAGTAGCTCTCCGAGAATCCCGTCGGCTAGACTGTGCCGGCTTGAACGCGTGCGGCTCACCCTGGTGTCACGGCGAAATCCGGACAGCAGGCCGAAGCGCTGCGTGCTCGTTGCACAAGCATCGAGGGCGCTATTTGTCGGGTCAACGTCGTGGCCGCTATGGGGCAAAGGCAGCCATCTCGATCGGGGAGATTGGGTCCGCTTCACATCAACAAGCCGACGTTCCGATGCTCAGGGCGAATTTCGGTTATGGGCCCCAGAAGCGGAAGTAGGCAAGGACTTATAATAAATAGCATTACAGATGACGGCTACGCCATTAAGGGTACGGTTTCTGCCTTAGAACCTGCCGAGTAAGCGCTTTGCTCACCTCGCGATCTTTCCTCGCCAACGACATTATTTCTCGGCTATCCTGTATTGCAACATCGGCTCGTCGCAAGAGATCGCCTATTGAGGCGCGTGAACTCATCTCCCTCTGCGCGAGGATCTCTCTGGTTACATCTCTCACGTGGTGTACCAAGGCGAGAACAGAACCTCCCTCGTCTATCATCGCCCAATTCTTCGGATGCCAGTAGCGAACCTCCCATGGCCGCCTTTGCGGTTTAATGTCATACCGCTGCAGGGGCATCACGTCCGCGCGGCCGGTATGCATCACCGCGTCAAAAGACGCTTGAAGGTTGCGCACACCATCAGCCCTAAGATCGTGCGGGCTATCAGGGAAGACTTCGAACATCGACATGCTCGCGAGGGCATCGCGCTCCATCGCGACGTCGGCAAGATACGAGTCGTTGGCATCGATGATCCGCAACTCTGGAGTAAGCACGAGGAGACTAATCGGCGCAGTCTCGAACAGAAGGCGGCAGGCTTTTTGAGCGTTGAGCATTTGTGCTGCGGGAGAGCGAAAAGTCGGGTGGTGGAGAGCATCCATCATGATCACCTTTCTCGTGCAGTCAGCTCCTGTACTCGGGGCGATTATGTTCACTTATACCGCTTTGCGAACCGTTAGGGACCATTGAAAATGCGCCAGCAATCCGAGTTGAGCCAAGTCGAACCCAGGTTTCAAACGCCAATACTCGGCTTTGTGCGTGCTGCACGTCAGGCTCGGCTTGTATGATCGCGATAACATGGAACTGCGGCACTTGGAGCAAGCCGAAAGCGAATCTATTTCAGGCAAACGCTCGTTCAGGCTGTCAAGACAACCGTGTGCAATGGCGCGGAGAGGGGCTACCGCCGCTTTGGGTCAAAGGCTGCCCCCGGCAGCCGGCATGCCCTTGGTCGGGTCACCTCTCGGAAGCGGACATCGCCGCGCTCTGGGCTGAGGTCAGCCACGGGCCAAGAGGCGACATAACGCTGCCAGTCCCAGGCGGTCCGGTCGCGTTCGCCCGTCGACACACGCCGAGAATGTCAATTCTTGATCCCCGTCGAACAAAAAAAGACCGCCTGGCAGCGGTCTCTCCGAGTCTAACCGGGTGCTCCATCAAGCAGCTCGCTTGAACGCCTCCCGCGCAGCCTCATTGGCGCGATCGAAGGCCGTGCGCGTTTCCGTCAAGGCCGCCATGAGTGCGGACCATGACTGGGTTCCCGCCTGATTCAACTTCTCTAGTTTTTTCTCCGCCTCGACTGCATCTGCGTTCATGCGCTTAACGGCGGCGTCGATATCGTCCCGACGCTCAGAGGCGAATTTCTTGGCATCGCGGCCAAGCTTCTCGGCTACTTCGCGCCACGCTTTCAATTGGGCATCGGCTTGAAGCTTGAACGTCGCCTGCTGGTGCTCGATTTGCTTGCCGAAGCTTTCGACATATTTCTTGACCTCGGCCTGGAACAAGCCCCAGTCAGCCTCAAGCTTTGCTTTTGTCTGGATCCACGCGGCCTCGTTAGCTTCCGACTGCTTCTTCATGGTGTCACGGAAGTCATCACGCTGCGAGCGCAGATCAGCAAGAACCTTCTTCGCTTTGTCGCGGACATCGGCCTGCACCTCGGCAGCCTTGCCCTCAAGCGAGGTCACCGTTGCGTCCATTTCGTCGAGACGCTCTTTGGCCCAATTTGTAAAGAAGTGGATATTGCTTTGTGTAGCCATTTACTGGTCTCCATGAAGTCGAATAACGCCGCCCCATGTTGCCGATTAACATGCCGCGCCAAGCCATTTTTGATGTGAGTCAAAGAGTGTTCTGCGGTCTGACCAAATTTCACTCAAGAAGTTGCGAGTTCCGAAATGGGTCAGAAGCGGACTTCAATGCATCTAAAGGACGCTGACTAACCACTCCCGCAGCCATTTGTGCTGGGCATCTCCATCCTGACGAGGATGCCAACTGGCCAATACGTCAACTTTCAGCGGAGCCAAGTTCGGTTTGAGAACATGCCGGGCGCCCTGGTCATTGTCTCGCCGCCAGATCCGCGATCGACTTCATCACCGCGTTGCGGATGCCGGGGTCGTCGAGGATGTGGCTTGCGCCATCGACGATGCGGACTTCGCTGCCTCGCCGGGCGCGCGACGAGCGCGTGCGAGGTCGCGGGCGGGCACCAGCAACACTGCGCGGCGGTCCTTCGGATCATTCCATCCCGGCTTCGCAATCCGGCAAAGGGCTTGCCCTCGATATTTCAATGAATGCTGAAATGTTATTGACAGCGGACTTTATTTCGATAAATACTGAAGTATGAAAAAGACCGATGCTGTTGCCGCCTTGGCGGCACTCGCGCAGGACAATCGCCTCGATATATTCCGGCTGCTCGTGCAAGCCGGACCGGAGGGCATGCCAGCGGGCGCAGTCGCCGGCGCTCTCGATCTTGCGCCCAATACGCTGACATTTCACTTTGACCGGCTGCGCGCGGCGGGTCTTGTCAGCGTTCGCCGCGAAGGCCGCTCGATGATCTATGCCGCGCAGTTCGAGCAGATGAACGCGCTCCTTGGCTTCCTGACTGAAAACTGCTGTGGCGGCGCGCCCTGTGCGCCTGCCGCCGCCGAATGCAAACCGGCGCGCAAGCGCACGAAAATCCCAGCCTGAAAGGACACTCCATGAAGCGCCTTCATGTCCACGTCACCGTGAGCGATCTTTCACAGTCCGTAGGCTTCTACTCTGCCTTGTTCGCTGCCCAACCAACGGTTCTCAAGACGGATTACGCAAAGTGGATGCTCGATGATCCTCGCGTGAATTTCGCCATTTCGGCCAGAGGCCGCGAGCCCGGCCTGGATCATCTCGGCATTCAGGTTGAGAGCCAAGAGGAGCTTCACGAGGTCTACGACCGCTTGAGTCAGGCGGGGGGCAACATCATCGAGCAGGGCGAGGCGGCCTGTTGCTACGCCAAGTCCGAGAAGTCGTGGATCGACGATCCCGCAGGCATCGCCTGGGAAACCTTTCACACGACCGGCGAGAGCACGGTCTATGGTGATGGCACCGGAGAGAACACGGCGCGCGTCGCGCATGGCAAGCAATCGGCCTGCTGCGCCCCGCAGGCAGCGCCAGGTTCTTCCGCGTGCTGCGCGACGTGACGGTGCGCCGTGGCTGATCGCCCATACAACGTTCTGTTCCTCTGCACCGGAAACTCGGCGCGCTCGATCATTGCGGAAGCGATCTTGAACAAGGTGGGCGCAGGTCATTTCCGCGCCTACAGCGCCGGCAGCCAGCCCAAGGGCCGGGTCAATCCGCACGCCATCCATCTTCTCGAAAACATGGGCTACGATACGTCGGGCTACCGCTCGAAATCATGGGACGAGTTCGCCAAGGCCGGCGAGCCCCAGTTCGACTTCGTGTTCACGGTCTGCGATAGCGCGGCGGCTGAAGCATGCCCGGTCTGGCCCGGACATCCTGCAACAGCCCACTGGGGCATTCCTGATCCGGCTGAGGCGAAGGGGACGCCGGCCGAAATCGCGGTCGCATTCGAGGATGCCTATCGCATGCTCAATCAGCGAATTGCCGTCTTTACCGCGCTGCCTCTGCGATCCATCGACGCGCTCAGCTTGCAGGGCAAGCTCCGAGAGATCGGGCAAATGGAAGGCTCGACGGCCAAGGCCACGGAAGCGCATTGATGCCGACGCTGGCGCGCCGTCTGGTCGCGGAATTGCTTGGCACGGCGCTTCTCCTGGCTGCCGTCGTCGGCTCCGGGATCATGGCCCAGAAGCTCGCGGGCGGGAATGTTGCGCTCGCGCTGCTTTGCAATACCATCCCAACCGGCGCAATTCTCGCTGTGCTCATATTGGTCTTCGGACCGGTCTCAGGCGCGCACTTCAATCCTGCCGTAAGTCTCGCGCTCTCGATTCGGAGCGAACTGCGTTGGCCAATTGCGGTTGCCTACATCGCTGCTCAGATCGTTGGAGCCGTCGCGGGAGTATGGGTGGCTCACCTCATGTTTGAACTGCCGGTGCTGCAACTCTCGATGACGCAGCGTTCCGGCAGCGGGCAATGGCTCGCTGAAGCGGTTGCCACCTTTGGCTTGCTCCTGACCATATTCGGTTGCGCCGCCAGGGCACCGGGGGCGATTCCGTATGCCGTCGGCCTGTACATCACGTCGGCCTATTGGTTCACAGCCTCGACCTCGTTCGCGAATCCGGCGGTGACAATCGCGCGCTCGCTTTCCGACACCTTTGCCGGAATAGCGCCCGGCGGCGTTGCCGCTTTTATCGTCGCTCAGTCCGTCGGCATGCTGGCTGCGGTTGCCCTCGCCGGGTGGCTGTGGCGCGAGAGGAAGCCGGCATAGGCCATGGGCATTACCGTTGACAGTGTACGGGTTGCATCCGCCGCAGACGCGGCTTCTATCGCAGCGATCCATGCTCCATATGTCCTGGCATCCGTACTGGCTTGCTCAGCCCGGACATGCTCGCCCTCTATTCGCGAACGCTCGTCAAGACGGAGGTGATCGTGCTGCCGGCATAGGCAACGGCGTCGGCCGCCGGTCCGGGCGCCGGATGCGCGAGCAGTTCAACCTGGCTTCGACGACGTCGGCGGCCGGGACATCCGCGTCAATCAGGGGGCGACTGCTATCCTGCCCACCGTCTCGGCGAACCGGGCCGGGGCCTTGCCGGCTTCTCCGAGGAGGTCGGCCCTCGGATGTGGCGCGACACGCTCGGTGGCGCCCACCGTCTCAACTCTCGTTCTTGTAGATCTTGCCGTCCTTCATGATCACCTTGAAGTTCCTGGCGGGGTCGGCGACCAGATCGATATTTTCGAGCGGATTGCCGTCGACCAGCAGAAGATCGGCCAGCGCGCCCTGCTCGACGACCCCGAGCTTGCCGGGATACGGATTGCGCTTGCCGGACAAAGCCAGCAATTCGGCGTTGGTCGACGTCGCCATGACCAGCACTTCGCCGGGCGTGTACCAGCGGGTGAGCGAAGCGAGGATCGCGCCCTGCCGCTTGGCCAATGCCCCGGAGAACAAAACGTCGGTGCCCCACGCCGTCTTGATCTTATACTTCCTTGCCAGTTGGTAGGTCCTGGCGATGCCGGGCCAGACTTCATCGGCCTTTGCCCGCTGCACCGATCCGGCCGCCAGGCCGGTTCGCATTTCTTCGGGAAGCGGCTGCGTGCTCAGCCACACGCCCTTGTCCGCAATCAGCTTCGCGGTCGCCTCGTCCATCAGGAAGCCGTGCTCGATGCATTGCACCCCGGCTGCGATCGACCGTTGGATCGCCGCGGGGGTGAAGGCATGCACCGTGACGTAAGTCCCCCAGTTCTCGGCCGCCTCGACCGCGGCGTGCAGCTCCGCCTCCGTGAAGGTCGACACGTCGATCGGACTGAAGGGCGAGGAGACGCCGCCGCCGGCCGTCAGTTTGATCTGGGAAGCGCCCTGCATGAGTTGCTCGCGGACGCGCACGCGGACTTCGTCCGGGCTGTCGGCGATCATGCTGCCTCCGACCTGTTCCATGCGCGTCAGCATGCCGCCGATCGTCCGCGGCAGATCGGATAATTGGCGGAAATCGCCGTGTCCACTGGTCACGGTGATCATCGCGCCGGAGGGATAGATGCGCGGTCCGGCGATCAATCCTTGGTCGATGGCGTCCTTCAGGCCGAAGGTCGGGCCGCCGAGGTCGCGGATCGTCGTGAAGCCCCGCATCAATGTGTCGGTCGCCTCGACACCGGCGGCGATGTTGTTGAAGCCGACGTCGCCCATCGCCTGAGCGGGATTGGTCCGGATCAGCATCGCATGCCAATGGTTGTCGATCAGGCCAGGCATCAGCGTCCGCCCGCTGCCGGCGATCACGGTGCTGCCGGGCTCGGCGGTGATCGGCGTCGCCGAGATTTTCTCGATGACGTTGCCTCTCACAAGGACGTCAGACGGCGCCGAGAGCGAACCGCCCTTGCCGTCGAAGATGCGTACATTTTGAAATAACGTCGTGCTGATGGGCGCCGGTGGAGTGCCCTGGGCGCAGACCGCGGGCGCCAGACCGAGGGCTAGAAGCGGAAGCGTGGCACGAAAGGCTCGCAAGGACAGGGCAACCATCGCAGATACCTCGCGGATGGAATCCAGCAGTGAGCGCCGCCTGTGACAGTATCGCATCTGGACGGTCGCCATTTGCGGACCGTCACGCCGGCATCAATGCTACCAGAGCGGGTCTGACAAGTGAAGTTCAATGCGTGTACGCTCGCGCTGTCCGCCGCGATGTAAGCGCCCCGACGCCAAGGACGTCAATGAGTGCACTTGCCGGATTTCTGATTCGAATCGCCGACCGGCTGATTGCGATCATCGGCTTTCTGGGCGCTGTGGCTGTCGCGGCGGCGCAGCATGTCCGCAGTGGTGGCCGCGCTGTTTTTCGGCGTCGTCGGATGGTGGATCGCCATTCCCCCGTCACATGATCGTCATTGGCGCCCGGAAGTGGCCGTCATGCCGCGGGCGTTCATCGACGGCGACCGCGTGCGGTTCACCGGCGTGCGCGATTTCGACTATCGTTCGCGCAATGATTACACGGTGCGCTACGAAGAGCGCGAGGTGCAGCTGTCGCATCTGAAAGCTATCGATATCGACAGCTATCTGTATCATTCGGGCCGGATCAACACGAACCTGCCGTTCGATGAATTGCGGCTACGCTCCCTGATCAATCCGGCCGCACAGGCAGCCGACGGCGTGGGCCGATTTCTCGGAGCGGATCAGCGTCCCTGCCGCCGCGTTGATGAAAAGCCGCTCGCGATGTGATGCAGCGTTTGCTTTCGCGTCGCCTTGCGGGCGCTCCGGCTTATGAGTGTGCCCTGGTCATTGTCTTGTCGCCAGATCGGCGATCGCCTTCATCACGGCGTTGCGGATGCCGGGGTCGTAGAGGATGTGGCCGGCGCCATCGACGATGCGGACTTCGCTGCCCAGCCAGCGCGCGGCGAGTGCATGCGAGGTTGCGGGCGGGCACAGCAGATCGTAGCGGCCCTGCACCAGGATGCCGGGAATGCCGGCGAGCTTGCCGGCCTCGTCCATCAGCTAAAGCGCTCTCTAGGACAGCATCTCACCTATCTTTACCGCTAGTTCTTCGATCTGAAAGGGCTTGCTTATCATCGCCATGTTTGTTCCGAGGAAGCCAGCTCGAATGGCGGCGTTTGCGGCATAGCCCGTGACGAAGAGGATCGGCACTTGCGGGTGATGCTTGCGAGCGACTTCGGCAAGTTGCCGGCCGTTCATGCCGGGCAGTCCAACATCGGAAATCATCATGTCTATCGGACGACCGCTTTCCAGCAGCTTGATTGCGGAGTCGGAATCAGGTGCTTCGATCGTTCGGTAACCCAACTCCGATAGCAGTTCGCCGATGAGAAGACGAACCGAAGGGTCGTCTTCGACAAGCAGAACAGGCTGACCGGCTCCTTGCGGAGACGCTTCATGATGGACGGTGGTCTCGATCGCGCTTTGATCCGCAGCCGGCAGGTAGATCTTCGCGGAGGTGCCTTGGCCCGGTGTCGAATGGATCCGGACCTGGCCGTTTGACTGCCGTGCGAACCCGTAGACCATCGATAGACCGAGACCGGTACCTTGCCCCACAGGCTTTGTCGTGAAGAAGGGATCAAAGGCCTTTTCGATCAGGTCCGGCGTCATTCCGACTCCGGTGTCCGAAACTGCCACGACCACGTAGCGGCCGGGCGAAATACCTGGTCGAGACCTCGTATATGTCGCGTCGAGGTCAACTACAGACGTCTCGACGGTAAGCTTGCCTCCGTGAGGCATCGCGTCGCGCGCGTTGATGGCGAGGTTAAGGATGGCGTTCTCGAGCTGATTGGCATCCACTATGGCGGCGGGCACCTCCTCGTTGGTTTGGATGGCGATCGAGATGTTCTCGTCCACAGTGTGATGCAGCAGGTCCGAAAGCGACCGGACGAGAGCATTGATATCGGTCGGTTTGCTGTCGAGAGATTGCCGGCGCGAGAAAGCGAGAAGTCGTGATGTCAGATTGGCAGCACGGTGCGCCGATGTGCTCGCCGCGTCCATGAAGCGATTCAAGTCGTCGAGCCGATTGGATGCAATGCGTCGTTTCATCAAATCGATGGCGCCGATGACGCCGGTGAGCATGTTGTTGAAATCGTGCGCAATGCCCCCGGTGAGCTGACCGACAGCTTCCATTTTCTGGGCTTGGATCAGTGCAGATTCCGCCCGCGACCGCTCTGCCGTCTCCCTGCGGAGATCGGACAAGGCCTTCTCGAGCTCCGCGGTACGTTCGGCTACCTGCAACTCGAGCGTCTCTGCGGCCTTCGCCAACCTTTGCTGCGCGAGCTTTTGCTCGTTGATGTCGACGACGACGCTTATCGCGCCCGTGATCGCGCCGTCGTGTCTCACGATTGGCACGCTGCTGATGCGGGTCCAGACTGGTCCCTCTGCCGAGCCCGTGTAGAGAAATTCGACCCCGGTCACATGTTCGCCCTGCAGTGCACGCGCGCTCGGAAAACGGCTTCGCGAGAGCGGAGAGCCGTCGATGTCCTGCGCTAGCCATTCATGTTCCGCTGCAGGGTCGAAAGCGGGGCTTTTGCCGGACTTGGAAAAACGTCTGAATGCCGGATTCGAGAGCAGTTCAGTTCCGGTCTTGTCAAGAAACACGACCCCGACCGGTAGGTTGTCGAGAAGCGTTCTCAAGCTCGCCCGCTGCGTGTCCAGCTCCGCGAGTTGATCGCGCATCAGAAATTGCCGCTGCCGCGCCCGCATAGCCGAGGCGATCGTACTCAGCAGGGATTCGCTGCTGAGTGGCCTCTCGAGCAAGACCACATTCGTCGCGCTTGGCGGCAGCTTGCGGCGGACCGCTTCGTTCGGACGCTCGCATCCTGCTCGTCGGCCGAACAGCAGAATGAATGGAATGTCCGACCACGCCGGTTGGGCAGTCAAGGCGGATTGCAGCGCCGACGTATCTCCGCCGAGTGCTTCCTCGGTCATCAGAATGACGCCCGCATGCGCATCGACGAGTGGCGCGAGTTCGGCGAACGTGCCGCAAATCTTGGTATCGTAGCCCTGAGACAGCAGTAGCCCCGATACGCTCTCCGCATCGCGGCCATAAGGGGCGATGATCAGGACGCGATGGCCCTCGGCTACTGTCCTATGCACCTGAACCGCGATCTTCCATGAGAGGATTGGCTACGCCCGTGTAATGCGGTGCTCCGGTCAAGATGCCCGTGAACTCCGACAGAGGCTCGCCGACCCTTACGCCCCGATCGTCGATGCGCATCTCGCGGATCGTATCTTCGTGCCTTCCCGACCTGTTTTTGACGACGGAGATGGCCTTCCGGATACGTCCTGCAGCCTCGAAGAACCGGAGAAGGATGACCGTGTCTGCCAGATACGAAACATCCAGACCATTTGTCTGCATATTTCCAAAGAAGCCGCTTTGGGGATTAATCATCAGTGTCAGGACGCCGGACTGGCTCAGGTAGGACAGCAGTTCGTGAAGTTGCAGAATGAGCTGCTGCTCCTGCGGCATGGCGGCGACGTAGCCGCTGAGGCTGTCGATCATGAGGATCTTGATGGAGCGTTGTTGAACTTCCTTGATAACGTTGGCGGCGAACTCGCCCGGCGAAATCTCCGCAGGGTCGATCTGCCGAACGACAAGCTGCCCCTTATCGATGCACGCCCGAAGGTTGAGGCCCATTGCTTCCGCGCGCGCCAGAAGGGTGTCGATGCGCTCGTCGAATTGATAGACCGTCACCTTCTCTCCTCTCTCGCAAGCGGCAGCAAGATATTGCAGCCCGAGAGTGGTTTTTCCGGCGCCGGAAGGTCCGGTGATGAGAACTCCTGTGCCGCGCGCAGGACCGCCATTCAGCAGCGCGTCAAGTTCCGGTATGCCGCTACGAACACATTCGTTCGAGTATTCGATTTCATGCTCGGCTGCGACCAGTCGAGGAAAGATATCCAAGCCGCCACGCCGAATGACAAAGTCGTGGAATCCGGCGATGAAATCCACGCCTCGGAGTTTTTGAACCTGAAGCCTTCGCCGTGCTGCGCCAAAGTCCAGCGTCAGCCGGGATAGGGTAATGACGCCATGGCAAAGGCTGTGCAAGTGATTGTCCGAATTTCCGCCTGACCCGGTGAAGTCGTCCACCAGCAAGACGGTCGTACTGAGACCGGAGAAAAATTGCTTGAGAACGAGAAGCTGCCGCCGATACCGGAGTGGATCCTGGGCGAGCAGCCGCATTTCGGAGAGACTGTCGAACACGACCCTTGTCGGCTTGATCTTCTCGACCTGCGCCTTGATGAGCTTGATCGTTTCTCCAAGCTCGATCTCCCAGCTATGGAGTATCGACTGATCTCTGCCCGGGCCGAGGACTTCGTCCGCGGCGCTCAGTTCAAAAATATCAATTCTGCTCAGATTCCAACCGTGGGAGTCCGCGACGACCTGGAGCTCTTCCTTGGTTTCCGACAATGTGATGTAGAGTACGCGCTCGTTCTTGGATTGCCCGTCTTGGAGAAATTCGAGCGCAAGCGTCGTTTTGCCTGAACCGGGCGTTCCCTCGACAAGGTACAAGCGGTTGCGTGGCAAGCCTCCACGAAGGACATAGTCGAGGCCAGCGTTGCCGGTCGAAATGCGATTGCGTGTGTGATCCATGGCGCGCGTTTGATAAAAGGCTTAATACTCATCGTTCTGCACGAGACGGCAGAGGCACAAGGCTGCTGCCAGCGCACGTCGCCCGCCGCAGCTAGGAGTGTTCACTATTGAACATAACCCTCGCCTCCGAGGCTTAAGTCAGCGAAGGCGATCCCACTCAAACCCATGTTCCTGTCATTCATTGTTCCTGGAACAGAACGCGCGCAGCGGCGATAGGCTCCCTCGGACGCGGAACTCTTTTCGACCATTCGTTCGGGTAACAGCGGAACATTTTGTGAGGCCACTGATTCGCAACGGCTTCGAGCTGTCGCCGCGCCGGATCGGATGGCCAAGGCAAGCTTGCCGACTCGTCTCTGCCCTAGCTTCTTGCCGCCAAATCCGCGATCGCCTTCATCACCGCATTGCGGATGCCGGGATCGTAGAGGATGTGGCCGGCGCCATCGACGATGCGGACTTCGCTGCCCGGCCAGCGCGCGGCGAGTGCGTGCGAGGTCGCGGGTGGGCATAGCAGGTCGTAGCGGCCCTGTACCAGGATGCCGGGAATGCCGGCGAGCTTGCCGGCCTCATCCATCAGCTGGTGCGGCCGCATGAAGCAATCGTTGGCGAAGTAGTGCGCCTCCATGAACGGCGTCGAGGGCAGGGCGCCTGATGCCTTTGCCAGGTCGAGCCGCGTCTGCTTCGGCGTGTGCTCCGACAACGTGCGTTCGGTGTCGTGCCAGGCGCGTGCGGCCGGCGCATGCACGGCCGCGTCGGGATCGAGGATGCGACGATAATAGGCGGCAACCGGCGTCGCGCGCTCATGCTCGGGCAGGAAGTTGAGGAAGTCCTCGGAGAGGCCGGGATAGAAGCGCGGCAAGGCGCGCAGGAAGACGTCTTCCAGCTCCTCGGCCGTGCCGAGAAAGGTCGCGCGCAGTGCGAGGCCGCTGACCCGCTCGGGATGGGCCTCTGCATAAGCCAGCGCCAGCGTCGCGCCCCAGGAGCCGCCGGCCACCATCCAGCGCGCGAAGCCGAAGCGCTCGCGGATCTTCTCCATGTCGGCGATCAAATGCTGCGTCGTGTTGTGGTCGCGGCTGCCCTTCGGCCGGCTGCGGCCGCAGCCGCGCTGGTCGAACAGCACGGCGTGAAAGCGCTCGGGATCGAACAGCCGGCGATGGTCCGGCTGGCAGCCGCTGCCCGGGCCGCCATGCAGATAGACCGCGGGGACGCCGCCTTCGCGCCCGACGCTCTCGACGTGCAGATTGTGGCCGTCGCCGACATCGAGCCATTCCGATGTCAGCGGAGCGAAGGGATCGGCACGCCTGGCAGCCTTGCCGGCATCGGCGTCAGGCGCCATGAGATTTTCCCTGGCGTTCGTGCTGATGTTGGTCCGGCTCCAGCGTGCCGCCGGCGAAGTTGCGGTAGAGGAAACGGTTCTGCGCGCCGGCGGAGTCCTGCTCGGCCTGCTTGAAGATCTCCTGGTGCCGCGGCGACAGCGCGCAGGCCGGGTCGGTATTCCCGGCATCTCCGGTCAGCGCAAAGGCCTGGCAACGGCAGCCGCCGTAATCGACCTCGCGGAACTCGCAGCTCTGGCAGGGCTCCGGCATCCAGCCGGTGCCGCGATAGCGGTTGAAGGCCTCGGAGTTCTGCCAGATCCAGGCGATCGAATGGTTCGAGCGCACGGACTCGAATTCGATCCCGGTGATGCTCTCGGCGGCGTGGCACGGCAGCACCTTGCCGGCCGGCGAGATGTTGAAGAACTGGCGGCCCCAGCCGCCCATGCACTTCTTCGGCCGCAGCGCGTAATAGTCCGGCACGACATAGTCGATCGCGAGCGTGCCCTTCAGGCGCGCCTGCGCGTCCTCGACGATGCGGCTGGTCTCCTCGATCTGCGCGATCGTCGGCATCAGCGCGGCGCGGTTCTTCAGCGCCCAGCCGTAATACTGCACGTTGGCGACTTCGAGCCGGTCGGCGTCGAGATCGAGCGCCATCTGGATGATATCGGGCAGCTGATGCAGGTTCTGCCGGTGCATCACGGCGTTCACCGTGAGCGGCATGTCGAGCTCGCGCGTCCATTTCGCAACTTCGAGCTTCTTCCTGTGCGCGTCCTTCAGGCCCGCGACGCGATCGGCAACCAAGGGCTCATTACCCTGAAAACTGATCTGCACATGGCTGAGGCCGGCATCGGCCAGCGCCGACAGCTTGTCCCTGGTCAGCAGCACGGCCGAGGTGATCAGGTTGGAATAGAGCCCGACATCGGTCGCGTGCTGCACCAGCTCGACGATGTCCTTGCGCGCGGTCGGCTCGCCGCCGGAGAAATGGACCTGCAGCACGCCGAGTTCGGCGAGCTCGCTCAGCACCTTCTTCCATTCCTCGGTCGTGAGCTCGGTCGAGCCGCGGTCGAGCTCCACCGGGTTGGAGCAATACGGGCATTGCAGCGGGCAGCGGTGGGTGATCTCGAGCAGCACCGCGAGCGGGATGCCGTAGGTCTCGGCCGCCGAGCGCGTTTGCTCGAGCACCGCCAGCCCGTCGGTTGGGCCTGCCGTCGTCGTCTTGCTGTCGGCGAGCGTGTCACTCATGCTGTGCTCTCGCGCGCTTCGGTGAGAAAGCCCTTGTCCGCCAGGTCCTGCAGCATCGCGATCACGTCGGTCGCGATCGCCTCGCGAGGGGCGGCATATTTCTCGGCGAGCTGATCCACCATGTCGGCGACACTGCGCACGCCGTCGCACAGATGCAGCACCTCGACCGCGATCTCGTCCGGGGCCAGGACGCGCTCCGGCGCGAGGATCACCCAGACCTGCCGCGTCTCGTCGAATTTCAGCTTGGCATGGCGCGGCAGTTTCGGCCGGCTGGTCTCGCTGACGCTGATGTTGCGGCTGGCCATGACCTGAGTCCCTAACCTGTCTTCGGCACGAAGGCGCCGGGCGGAATCTGGCCCTCGACATAGGCGTGATACAGCGCGTCGAGCTGCACCCAGAGCACGTTGGTCTTGAAGATCAGCGCATTGCACACCGCCTCGCGCTCGGCCGGCGTCCTGGCGTGCTGCTTGACGTAGTCGAGCGCAAAGCCGGCGTCGCGCGGCGCCTGGGTCAGGCGGCGGCTGAAATAGCTCATGATGTCGGGATTGACGAAGTCGTAATGCTTCAGCATCCCCGAGATGCGCTCCTCATGCAGGTTCGGCGCGAACAATTCGGTGAGCGAGGAGGCGATCGCCTCCAGCGGCGTGCGGTCGCGGCAGAAATGCACATAGGCCTCCACGGCAAAGCGCGTCGCCGGCAGGATGCCTTCGGTGGACTCGACATAGGCGGTGTCGAGGCCGAGGCCTTCGGTCAGCTTCAGCCAGCGCTCGATGCCGCCCTCGCTGCCGAGATCGCCATCATGATCCTCGATGCGGTGGCGCCACTCGACCCGCGTCATGCGATCGCGAAAGCGCGTCATCACCATCGCGTCCTTCAGCGGGATCGTGCTCTGATAGTAATAGCGGTTGAGCGCCCAGGCCTGGACCTGGCCCTTGTTCAGCTTGCCGCCGTGCAACAGGCGGTGGAACGGATGCAGGCTGTGATAGCGCGTCGCGCCGATCGTGCGCAGCGTCGCCTCCATCTCCTCGGCAGTGTCGAGCGTGATGCCCTTGCCGATCGAGAGCGCGGTCATTCCAGAGCTGGGCACGACATTCACAGCACGATCTCCGTTCCGTCCGCAGGTACCTGCCACCCCGCGTGCTCGGCCGCCTTGCGTTCGGCCGAGGTCCCAAGCAGCGCCGGGTTGGAATTGTTGATATGCAAAAACACTTTTCGTCCGATGTCGAGACCGGCGAGGCTTGCGATCGCACCGTGATCGCCGGACATCGCAATATGTCCCATGCTTTGGCCGGTCTTGGTGCCGAGGCCCGCCGCGATCAGCTCGTCGTCGCGCCAAACCGTGCCGTCGAAAAACACCAGGGGCGCGCCCTTGAGCCGCGACTTCAGCCCGTCGGTGACCCGCGCGCAGGCGGCCAGGAAATAGAAGTATTTGCCGCTGCGCTTGTCCGCAATACGCAGGCCCAGCGTATCGCCGACGCCGTCGGCGCCCGCCGGGTGCGCCTTGCCTTCGAGATACCATGCGCCCTTGCCGGGAACCTCGAACGGCAGCACTTCGAGCCCCGACGGCGATCCATCGGGCAGGGCCGGCTCGAAGGCCTGGTCGACCGCAATCGGCAGGCGGGTGACGTTCTTCTCGCTCAGCACGTTGAAGATGCTGTTCGAGCGCAGGATCGCGAGCACGCGCTCATGGGCGTAGATCGCAAATGGCGAGCCCTCGCGCATCGACAGCAGGCCTGCGACCGCATCGATCTCGCCATTGGTGAGGATGACGCCGGCGATCGGGCTGTGGCGCAGCGCACCGGGCTTCGGATGCAGCTGCGGCGTCGCGATCAATTGCTGGCGCAGGTCGGGTGAGGCGTTGACGAGAAACCAGTGCGCGCCGTCGCCGCTGACGGCGATCGAGGCTTGCGTGCTCTGCAATTCGGGATGGTCGCCGCGCGCCGTGCGGCAGACGGCACAGCCGCAATTCCACTGCGGAACGCCGCCACCCGCCGCGGCACCCAGGACGACGACACGAAGCATGATCCGTCCCCTGGAGAGCTTTTCTCAGATCCAGAAACGTTACGAGGTGGACCCCGGATTTGAAACGCACCCCCGTGCTCGGGAGCGCGTTACGCCCGGATGTCCACCTGCGCTAAAACGCTAAACGTGTATAGGGCGCTGCCGCTTACTTGCGGGTGGCGCACATATACATGTTGATTTCCATGCCGACCGACACTTCGACGATCTTCGGTGCTTTCCAGGCCATTTGGCTCTCCTTGTTGCGACCGGACGAACGTTCCGCCCTGAAGATAAACTACTGTGGTTGGAAAAGTTCGCCACTTAAATTTTTCGCTAGGCATCCCGGGCAGAGCCATGCTGCACTGCGGAAGGCAAGTCCGGCCCACTCACAAATTTGTGCGCGCCTTTCCCGTCAAAACCCGGTGGCATCAGACCTTTTTCCTGTTGTTCGCCACACGGTGAATGGTGATCTTGGACTAAGAAACGGGACGACGCGATCCTCCGAAGGTCCTGATGACCACCCCGTGCCTCCCGTCGCGGGAAGCGACTAACCGAGCCGAGTTCAGCCGATGCCACGTTATTTCTTCAATACCCGTATCGGCGACGAGCTGATCTCCGACCCCGACGGCGAAATCCTGCGCGACCCGGATCGGGCGTGGGAAATGGCGCGGGCGATGATTCGCGAACTGCTCAAGACCGAGGGGGCCGACGGTGCGCTGCTCAGCGCCGTGATCGAGGTGACCGACGACGAGGGCGAGATCGTGCTGGAGTTTCCATTCACCGAGGCGATCCTCGATCGCCCGGACCACTCGATGACAAGGCACTGACGCAAGCCGTTGCCGCGCCACAACCATGCGTTGGCCGATGTCGGCATGTTTCCGATTGCAATTGTCCGGACAAATTCGCAAGACTATGAACGGAAAGCCTAATGCGCCGATCGACATCAATGGCGCGATGAACAAAGGCTTCCAGCCAGGGGAGATCATCATGAAAAAACACTCGTTCGCACCGCGCAGCCTGCTGCTGGCGGGGGCCATGCTGGGCGCCTTTACGCTCTCTGCTGCGGCGCAGCAGCCGGCCGCCGCGCCGGCCGCAGGTGCAGCTCCGGCCGCCCAGCCGCTGCCGCCGGGCTCGCCCTTGATCGGGCGTCCCGACAATGAAGCCGCCGCCAAGCTGGCACCGGTGGCGCCGCCGCCGCTGCCGTCTGCGCCCGACAAGCTGCCGCTCGCCAAGCTCAAGGTGCCGGCCGGCTTCAATGTCGAGGTCTACGCCGCAGGGATGGCCAATGCGCGCTCGCTGGCGCTCGGCGACAAGGGCACCGTGTTCGTCGGCAGCCGGCTCGTCGACAAGGTCTATGCGATCGTCAACAAGGACGGCAAGCGCTCGGTCAAGGTGATCGCCTCCGGCCTCTATCGTCCGAACGGCGTCGCCTTCAAGGACGGCACGCTCTACATCGCCGAGCTCTCGCAGGTCTCCAAGATCGACAAGATCGAGGACAATCTGGACAACCCGCCGAAGCCGACCGTGATCTACGACAAGCTGCCGAAGGACGAGGCGCATGGCTGGAAGTTCATCGCCATCGGTCCCGACAACAAGCTCTATGTCCCGGTCGGCCAGCCCGGTAACAACGTGCTGCATGACGCCGACCACGGTCAAATCCGCCGCATCAATCTCGACGGCTCCGGCGCCGAGGTCTATGCGCTCGGCGTCCGCAACTCGGTCGGCTTCGACTGGAATCCCGAGACCAAGCAGATGTACTTCACCGACAACGGCCGCGACTGGCTGTCGGAGACGGTGCCGGAAGACGAGCTCAACCGCGTCACCAAGGCGGGCGAGGATTTCGGCGCGCCGTACTGCTACCAGGGCAACATCATCGACCAGGAGCTCGGCTGGGGCAAGAACTGCAAGGACTATACGCCGCCGGTCGGCCTGATGGGCCCGCATACCGCATCGCTCGGCATGCGCTTCTACACTGGAAGCATGTTCCCGAAGACCTACAAGAACGTGATCTTCGTGGCGCGCCACGGCTCCTGGAACAAGTCGCAGAAGCAGGGCGGCGACGTCGTCGTCGTGAGACTCAACAAGGACGGCACCGTGAAGTCGGTCGAGCCGTTCATGACCGGCTTCCTCGAGGACAACAAGTATGTCGGCCGACCGGTCGACGTGATGCTGCTGAAGGACGGCTCGCTGCTGGTCTCCGACGACTGGAACGGCGCGGTCTATCGCATCACCTACGGCAAGCCGAAGGTCGCCAACCAGTAAGTTGAAGTCATGGATCGGGGGCAGCATGCGCTGCCCCCGATTTTCTTTTTGAACTGTTGCAAGGATGGACCGATGCGCAAGCTCGCAATGGCCGCGGCGCTCACCGCGCTCAGCTTCTCCGCAAATGCCGAGACCATCCAGGAGCGCGCTGCGGCGTGCTTTGCCTGCCATGGCGAGCGCGGCACGTCGGAAACCGAGAACACGCCCTCGCTCGGCGGCCAGCAGGCGCCCTATGCGCTGATCCAGCTGTTCATGTTCCGCGAGAAGCTCAGGGTATTCGACCCGATGAACGAGATGGCGAAGCCGATGACCGACGACGATTTGCGCGCCTTCTCGGATTTCATCGCCACTTTGCCGAAGCCTGTGCCGCCTGCTGACGCCGGCGACGCCGCGCGGATGGCGCGCGGCCAGGCGTTGGCGCAGCAGAACCGCTGCAACAGCTGCCACAACACCGATTTCTCCGGCAAGGATAACGTCCCCCGGATCGCCAATCAGCGCGAGGACTACCTCGCCAAGACGCTGGCCGAATACAAGGACAACAGCCGCCACGGCTACGACGCCACCATGGCGGACGTGATGCAGACGGTGACCAAGGAGCAGATCGGCGACCTTGCCTATTACATCGCGCATGTCCGCTGAAACATCGGGCGGCGCGCCGCTGGTCTTGCCCTTCGGGTGGGGCTAAAACGCCTCCGTCACACGGAGTAGCACATGCAGGATCTTTGGCGTCTGTCGGCAACCGAGCTCGCCGGCCTCATCAAATCGAAGCGGGTCTCGGCGAAGGAGGCCGCCGAGGCCGGGCTCGCCCGGCTCGATGCGGTCAACCCTGTCATCAACGCGGTGGTCGATCACCGGCCGGACGACGTGCTGGCGCAGGCGGTCGCGATCGATGCGGCAATTGCGCGCGGTGAGGCGGTCGGGCCGCTTGCCGGCGTGCCTGTCACGATCAAGGTCAATGTCGACCAGGAAGGCTACGCCACCACCAACGGCCTGAAGGCGCAGCGCGACCTGATCGCCAGGGCCGACAACCCGGTGGTCGCCAATCTGCGCAAGGCCGGCGCGGTGCTGCTCGGCCGCACCAATTGCCCGGCGGTGTCCTATCGCTGGTTCACCACCAACCTCATCCACGGCGACACCAAGAACCCGCGCGATCCCGGCATCACCCCGGGCGGCTCGTCGGGCGGCGCGGGCTCGGCGGTCGCGGCCGGCATCGGCCACATCGCCCATGGCACCGATATCGCGGGCTCGATCCGCTATCCGGCCTATGCCTGTGGCGTGCACGGCCTGCGGCCGAGCCTGGGCCGTATCCCGGCCTTCAACGCGGCGTTGCCGGAGCGTCCGATCGGCCCGCAGATCAGCGCGGTGTCGGGCCCGCTGGCGCGCACGGTGAATGATCTGCGCGTCTCGCTCGCGGCGATGTCTGCGCCCGACTATCGCGATCCCTGGTATGCGCCGGTGCCGCTCGAGGGCCCGCGCCGCGAGAAGCGCGTTGCGATGTGCCCCAATCCCGATGGCCTCGACCCGGTGCCGGAAGTCGTTGCCGCGGTCGCCGATGCCGGCAAGCGCTTGCAAGCGGCCGGCTGGATCGTCGAGGAAGTTGCCAACACGCCGTCCTTGCGCGAGGCGGCCGAGATCCAGACCCGGCTCTGGCTCGGCGACGGCTACGAGGCGCAGCTTGCGTTTGCCGAACGCGAGGGCGATCCCGGCGCGCTGGCCTGCCTGCACGGCGTCCGCTCAAGGGTGCATCCGTTCGACCTGTCGCAGGCGCTGACCCGCCGCGCCACGCTGACGCGCGAATGGTTTGCCTTCCTCGACAAATATCCGGTGCTGCTGATGCCGGTGTCCGGCGAGCTGCCGTTCCCGGATCATCTCGACCGCAAGGACGAGGCGTCGTTCGCGCGGGTGTGGCACGCGCAGCTGCCGCAGATCGCAATCCCGTTCATGGGCCTTCCGGGGCTCGTCGTCTCCACGGGGCTCGTCGGGCGGATTCCGGTCGGCGTGCAGCTGGTGGCCGCGCGTTATCGCGAGGATCTCTGTCTCGCCGCGGGCGAGGCGATCGAGGCCGCCGGCACGCCGTCCTCTCCAATTGATCCGGTGGTCTAACATGGCGACGGTCTACGATTTCACCGCCAAGTCGCTCGCCGGCGAGGACATGCCCTTGCGGCAGTTCGAGGGGCAGGTGCTGCTGATCGTCAACACTGCAAGCGCCTGCGGGTTCACGCCGCAATACAAGGGCCTGCAGGAGCTGCACGCGGGCCTCTCGCCGCGCGGCTTTGCGGTGCTCGGCTTTCCCTGCAACCAGTTCGGCGCGCAGGAGCCCGGCGATGCGAAGCAGATCGCCACGTTCTGCGAGACCAACTATGCGGTGACGTTTCCGATGTTCGCCAAGATCGACGTCAACGGCTCGGGCGCGCATCCATTGTACGAACATCTGAAACGTGAGAAGTCGGGGCTGCTCGGGCCGGCGATCAAATGGAACTTCACCAAGTTCCTGGTCGATCGCGCCGGCAAGGTCGTGGCGCGGCATGCGCCGACCGCCCGGCCCGAAGGATTGAAGAAGGAAATCGAGGCGCTGCTATGAGCGACGACAACACCAACGACCAATTCCCCGACCGCCTCTCGGTCGATCCGAACAGCCCGTATTACAACGCGGACATCCTGGCGCGTGACGTCGGCATCCGTTTCAAGGGCGCCGAGAAGACCAATGTCGAGGAATACTGCATCAGCGAGGGCTGGGTGCGGGTCACCGCGGGGAACGCCAAGGACCGTTACGGCAATCCGCTGACCATCAAGGTGCACGGGCCGGTCGAGCCGTATTTCAGGGACAAGGCGAAGTCCTGAGCGAACTCTAACCACCGTCATTGCGAGGAGCGAAGCGACGAAGCAATCCACTGCATCCGCATCAGTGGAGACATGGATTGCTTCGCTTCGCTCGCAATGACGGCGGAGAAGCCGGTAGACGCAACTCAAAGAGCTCCCCCATGTCCGTCCGCATCGTCGACGTCCGCGAGGTGACGAAACCGATCTCCTCGCCGATCCGCAACGCCTATATCGACTTCACCAAGATGACCTCGAGCCTCGTCGCCGTGGTCACCGATGTGGTGCGCGACGGCAGGCGGGTGGTCGGCTACGGCTTCAATTCCAACGGTCGCTACGGGCAGGGCGGGCTGATCCGCGAGCGCTTTGCACCGCGCCTCAAGGAAGCCGATCCCAAAGCGCTGCTCGATGCCGCCGGTGACAATCTCGATCCGGACAAGGTCTGGTCGACGCTGATTTCGAACGAGAAGCCGGGCGGCCATGGCGAGCGCTCGGTCGCGGTCGGCACCATCGACATGGCGGTGTGGGACGCGGTGGCGAAGATCGCGGGCAAGCCGCTGTTCCGGCTGCTCGCCGAGCGCCACGGTCTCACCGCCAATCCGCGCGTCTTCGTCTATGCGGCCGGCGGCTATTACTATCCGGGCAAGGATCTCGGCGCGCTGCGCAAGGAGATGCGTGGCTATCTCGACCGCGGCTACAACGTCGTGAAGATGAAGATCGGCGGCGCGCCGCTCACTGAGGACCGCGCGCGCATCGAGGCGGTGCTCAACGAGATCGGCCGCGACGCGCAGCTCGCGGTCGACGCCAATGGCCGCTTCGATCTGGAGACCGCGATCGCCTACGCCAAGATGCTGCGCGAGTATCCGCTGTTCTGGTACGAGGAGGCCGGCGATCCGCTCGATTACGCGTTGCAGGCCGCTTTGGCCGAGTTCTATCCCGGCGCGATGGCGACCGGCGAGAACCTGTTCAGCCACCAGGATGCGCGCAACCTGATCCGCTACGGCGGCATGCGGCCGGACCGCGACTGGCTGCAATTCGACTGCGCACTGTCCTACGGGCTGTGCGAATATCAGCGCACGCTCGCGGTGCTGAAGACCCATGGCTGGTCGCCGAGCCGCTGCATCCCGCATGGCGGCCACCAGATGTCGCTCAACATCGCGGCCGGCCTCGGCCTCGGCGGCAATGAGAGCTATCCCGACCTGTTCCAGCCCTATGGCGGCTTCCCGGACGGCGTCCGCGTCGAGGGTGGCCACATCGTGATGCCCGAGCTTCCCGGCATCGGCTTCGAGGGCAAATCGGATCTCTACAAGGAGATGAAGGCGCTGGCCGATTAACCGGTGCAGATCCAGCCAGTCCAGCCGGCTTGGGTCGCAAACATAATTTGAGCAACGCTCAATAAAATATTGAACGTTGCTCACGATGCAGTATACTCATGCGGGAGAGGCGTCTTTTCCGGCGAGTGGGAACGCGCCGGAACCGGCCATGAGGAACAGCCGCATGACATATTCAGCGAAGAATCTTCGGGAAGCCGCAAATGCCGGGGTGATCAGCGTGGCTGATCTGGACCGGCTGCTCGCCTTCCTGGCCAGCCAGGAGGGGCAGGGCGCGGCCGGCGAGGCCAGCCCGGCTGCCAGGTTCGATGCCGCCCACGTGCTCTGGTACGCCGGCGCCCTGATCGTGATCGGCGCCATGGGCCTGTTCTCGACCCTGGCGTTCACCCAGATGGGCGGCCGGGCGCTCACGGCCTGCGCGATCGCCTATGCCGTTGCGTTCGGCGTCGCCGGTCATCACCTCTGGTACGGCAGGAATCTGCGGGTGCCAGGCGGCCTGTTGATCGCGATCGCGGTCTCGATGGCGCCGCTCGCCGTCTACGGCATCCAGGACGAACTCGGCTGGTGGGGCCAATTCGGCAAGCCCGGAACTGTGCAGGACTTCTATATCTGGGTGAAGGGCAGCTGGATCTTCATGGAGATCGCGACCGTTGCCGCCGGCGTCGTCGCGCTGCGCTACTATCGCTTCGCCTCCATCGTCGCGATCATCGCGGTCGCGCTGTGGTTCATGTCGATGGATCTGGCGCCATGGTTCAGCGGCACGACCTATGCCGATTTCGAGACGCGGCGCCGCGTGTCGGTCTGGTTCGGATTGGCCGTGCTCGCGGTGGCCTGGATCGTCGACTATCGCAGCCGCAACGGCGACTTCGCGTTCTGGCTGCATCTGTTCGGCCTGATGGCGTTCTGGGGCGGCATCACCGCGTCCTCAAGCTCGACCGAGCTGGGCAAAGCGGTCTACTGTCTGCTCAATGTCGGCCTCATCGTGATCGCCGTGATCCTGATGCGGCGCGCCTATGCGGTGTTCGGCGCGTTCGGCATCTGCCTCTATCTCGGACATCTCGCCGACGTCGTCTTCAAGGACTCGCTGTGGTTTCCGTTCTCGCTGTCGCTGATCGGCATTGCGGTGATCGCTGCGGGCCTGCTCTACCATCGCAACGAACGCGCGATCGTCGGCTGGCTCGAGGCGCATCTGCCGGCGGGACTGCGGCCGCGCTCGGCAATCGCGTGAGGAGCAATAGTGGACGGAGAGCGGTTGCCGACTACGACAGCCGCATATCCAGCAGCCGCCGGCCTTCGCCCTTCAGCAGCTTCTTCACCGCGCTCGAGGCGATCACCTCGCCATTGTTGGCATAGGCCTCGTGGTTCTTCTCGATGTCGTCGAGCCGGTAGAGGTAGTTGACCATGACGCCGGCGGATTCGCGCAGGCCCTTGGGCGAGAGGTCGCCGAGCCAGTTGATCCGCTCCAGCCGCGCGCCGTTGCCGAGATGGAAGCGGGCGACCGAATCGATCAGCCGTCCCTTCGGCGTGCGTGCCTTCAGAAAGTAGTAGGCGGCGAGCGGCTCCAGCACGGTGCGCAGTTGCGTCGCGAGCTCGGCATTGTCGGGCCAGCCGGGCTTGCCGAGGCTTTCCAGTAGTTGGCGGTCCTCATCTGACAGCGGCACGTCGTCGGCCTGCTTGACCCACTGCATGAAGCCCGGCACCGGCGACAGCGTCACGAAGGTGTCGAGCTTCGGCAGTTCGCGGCGCAGTTCCTCGACCACCTGTTTGATCAGGAAGCTGCCGAACGAGATGCCGCCGAGGCCGCGCTGGGTATTGGAGATCGAATAGAATACCGCGGTGCGGGCCTTCTCGGCCGGCACCGGCTCGCGCTCTTCCGCGAGCAGCGGCGCGATCGCGCCAGGGATCGCTTCGGTCAGCGCGACCTCGACGAAGATCAGCGGCTCGTCGGCCAGCGCGGGGTGGAAGAATGCGTAGCAGCGGCGATCGACCGGATCGATGCGGCGGCGCAGATCGTCCCAGTCGCGGATCTCGTGCACGGCCTCATAGCGGATGATCTTCTCCAGAATATTGGCCGGCGACGACCAGTCTATCCTGCGCAGCACGAGGAATCCCCTGTTGAACCAGGACGAGAGCAGGTGCACGACGTCGCGATCGAGCGCGGCGAGGTCCTTGTTGCCCTTCATCAGTGAAAGTAGGTCGGAACGGATCGACACCAACTCGCCGGTGCCGCCCGGCGCGCGGTTGAGCCGGCGGATCAACTCCTGGCGGCGCGGTTCGGAGGCGAAATGCAGGTCGCTGGCATCCTCGCCATTGGCCTTGGCGCGCCAGGCGTCGATCGCCTGCGCCAGCCTGGCGTGATCGGGGCCGAAATCGCGCGCCAGCGTCTGGAAGAACGACAGGCGGCCGGCGGCATCGAGGTGGTGGTAGCGGTCGAGCACTTCGCGCGCCATCGCGGTGCCGGAGGCTTCGCCGCGGCCGGACAGCAGCGCCTCGCACAATTCCAGCAGCTCGGACGCATCCTGCTTGTCGTTGGCCGGGCTGGCGCGGCCGAGCAGGACGCGGCCGCGTTCGGAGATCGTCGAGAGCAGGTCGGAGAAGAAAGCGTTGGCCATTTACGGGTCGTATCCAGCGGGTCGTGTCCAGTGAAGCCCGACCTTACACGGGATTTAAGGTCGGCAGGAACGCAATCAAGCGCATGGATCGTACGGAAATATGTCGCACCGCGACAGCGGTATAAATCGTCGTCGCTGCGCGCGGTGACAAACCCCGTTCACGTTTTCTCCGCGAACGCGGTCGGTGTCTTGCCGGTAACCTGGCGGAACGCGTGGGAGAATGCCGGCACGCTGGCATAGCCGAGGTCGGAGGCGACCTGCTTGACCGAAACGTTGGCGTCGGTCGACAGCCGCTCGATCGCGGCCGCGATGCGGGCGCGCTGGCACCAGCTCTTGAAGGACAGTTGCGTCTCCGCCGCGAACAGCCGCGACAGTGTCCGCGCCGAGGTGCCGACCGTGCGCGCCAGCGCATCGATCTCGTGGTCCCTGGTCGGATCGGCCAGCACGATATCGGCGGCGCGACGGCAACGCGGCTCCTGCGGCAGCGGGATGAAGGTCGCGGAGTCCTCGGCCTGGTGCAGCTCCAGCATCACCAGCCTGATCAGGAGGTCGGTGCGCTCGCGCCCGCATGCGGCGTCGAACAGCGCGAGGATCGCCTGGTGCACCAGCGGCGACACCCGCACCACGAATTCGTGGTCGAGGCTGCCGCTACGCTTCTCGCGCGCAAGCCAGGCCTGGTCGAAATACAGTGTGCGCATCTCGATGTCGGCGAGCACGTCGATCGCGTGCGGGAGCAGGGCGGGCACCCAGACCGCGCGGTCCGGCGGCACCAGCCAACGGCCCTTCGGCGTCGTCACCTGCATGGTGCCGCTGGCGGCATAGACCAGCTGGGCCTCGCGGTGCATGTGGGCATCGAGCCGGACACCCTTCTGGTAGCTGCGCGCTACCATGTGCACGCCGTCGCCGGTGACGCGCCGGTCCTGGTGGAGGGCTCTGATTGGCGGTTCAGCGATAGTCATTGGCGACATCCCGTCAGGACAAGCACCTATAACCTATTTCCAGGCAATTGAAGAATCGCGTGAGAGACGCCGCATGAACAGTCCAGGGAACGGCCGGAGCAACAGTCCGAGCCGGGTGATCAGCTTCGTCAACGCCGGCCATTTCATCGATCACTATGCGATGCTGATCTTCGCCGCTGCGGTTATCATCATGGGCCCGGCGCTCGGCATGGCCTATTCGGAGCTGCTGCCCTACGCGACGCCGGGCTTCATCGCCTTCGGCGCCGGCTCGCTGATCACCGGCTGGCTCGGCGATCGCTGGAGCCGCCGCCATATGATGGTGATCTTCTTCGTCGGCATCGGGGCGTCGATGATCTCGGTCGGCTTCGTGCAGACGCCGCTGCAACTCGGCGCCGCGCTGCTTGCGATCGGCATCTTCGCCTCGATCTACCATCCGGTCGGCACCGCGATGATCGTGTCCTATGCCGAGAAGCTCGGCGCCCAGATGGGCATCAACGGCGTCTGGGGCAATCTCGGCGTCGCCTCGTCGGCGCTGGTCACCGGCGTGATCGGCCAGTATCTCGGCTGGCGCTGGGCCTTCATCGTGCCCGGCACGGTCACCGTGCTGATCGGCATCGCCTTCGCGATGACGGTGGTGCATGAGGACCGCAAGGGCTCCAGGCAGGCCGCAGCCCAGGTGCGCGTCGCCAAGGAAGACATGTGGCGCGTGGTGCTGTCGCTGCTGATCGTCGTGATCGCGATCTCGACCACGTTCAACGCGGTGACGGTGGCGCTGCCGAAATTGTTCGCCGAACGGCTTGCCGATCTGACGAAGAGCCCTGCGCTGCTCGGCGTGATCGCGGCCGGGGTCTATGTGTTCGGCGCGATGACCCAGTACACGATCGGCAAGCTGCTCGACAGGCATTCGCTGAAGACGGTGGCGCTGCCGCTGTCGTTCATGCTGGCGCCGTTCCTCTATCTGGCGGCGAGCCTGTCCAACCTGCCGCTGATCGTGGTCTCGATCGGCATCGTGATGGGTGCGTTCGGCCAGGTCACGGTAAATGATGCGATGGTCGGCAAATACACCACCGAGGAATGGCGCTCGCGCGCTTATGCGGTGCGCTATTTCGTCGGCTTCACCGCGGCCGGTGCCTCCGTCGGCCTGGTGGCCTGGCTGTACGACCAGGGCGGCTTCTCGATGATGCTGCGCGCGTTCGCAGCGCTGTGCCTGCTGGCGATCGCAGCCGCGATCATCCTGCCGCGCGAGATCCGTACCCCCGCCTCGCAGGCCGGCTGACAAGCCATTCGTCACGCCGCGGCGAGCCCTCCGTCAATGCGGGGCTGGCCGCTGGTCGCTGTTGCAACACTCAGCTACAAGACGCCGGACAATAACCGGCCGGGCGCAAGACCCGGCGTGGAGGAGGTCCGATGTCGTTTCGACTGCTGCGTCTGGCCGGCCTCGTTCTGGGAGTGATGACGATGGCCGCTTCAGCTCATGCCGATGCCTTGAAAGACGAGATCGCGCCGACCGGAAAGCTCCGGGTCGCGATCGCAATCAGTCCGGCGGGCGGCGCGTTCTGGTGCACCAGGACGGAGAACGGCTATGCCGGTGTTCCCGTCGATCTCGGCAAGGCGATGGCGGCGCAGCTCGGCGTGCCCATCGACTATGTCGTGCACCAGAACTCCGGCCAGATCACCGACGCGGCGGCGAACAACGCCTGGGACATCACCTTCCTGCCCAAGGATGCCGAGCGCGAGACCAAGATGACGTTCGGTCCGATCTATGAGGTTGCCGACGCCACCTACATCGTCAAGCCGGGCTCGACGATCACCAGTTTCGCCGCGCTGGACCAGGACGGCGTCAAGGTCGCCGCCGTCAACGCCACCACGACGATGCGCGGCGCGATCGCGCATCTCAAGCACGCAAAGGTCACGGGCTATCAGACCTATGACGAGATCTTCAATCTCCTGAAGGGCGGCGGGATCGATGCCTTCGCGCTGTCGCGCGATCAGCTCAACGCGATGGCCAGCAAGATCCCGGGTGCGCGCGTGCTGGACGAGACCTTCAAGCAGACCGTCACCGCGGTCGCGGTGCCGCTCGACCATCCGCTGGCCGCGGCGTTCGCCACGAAGTTCATGACCGACGCGATCGCCAATGGCACGCTGCGCAAGGCCTATGACAATAACGGGCTGAAGGGTTCGCCGGTCCGTACCGAGGTGAAGTGAGCCGCGCCTCCGGCGTGGCGGCATCCGGGCATGCTGCATAATTCTGCGCCGTCGTGCCGGCCGGTTTTAATGCGTGGCACCCGCGGCAATCGGATCGAGCCCGCTGTTGACCAGCGCATCGCGAGCATCCGGTGAGGCGAGGAAGCTGATCAGCGCCTTGCCGGCATCGGGCTCTTTTGAAACCGACGCGATCCCGGCGGAAAACACCGTGATCTTCTGCAGCGGCTCCGGCAACGGGCCGACGATGTCGATGCCGCTGACCGGCTTCAACTCGGAGATCTGCTGCAGGCCGATCTCGGCCTCGCCCCTGGCGACGATCTCGCCGACCGGGGTCGCCGGGATCATCCGCGCCTTGTCCTTCATCTGGTCGGCGATGCCGAGTTTTGCGAACATCTCGGTCGAGACATAGACGCCGCTGGCGCTGTCGGAATAGGCGACCGATTTCGCCGCCAGCAGCGCCTGCTTGACGCTGTCGGCCGAACTGATGTCGGGCCTCGGCGCGCCTGATTTGACCGCGATCCCGATCGGCGACTTCACGAGGTCGACGCGGCTGTCGGCCACCACCTTGCCCTGCTTGATCAAGTCACCGAGCGCATAGCCGACCATGATCAGCACGTCGGCCGGCTCGCCGCGCTCGAGCCGCACCGGAATGGCGTTCGTGGTCGTGCCCATCGACGGCCCGAAGGCGGTCACCACCTTGTTGCCGGTCTTGCGCTCGAACTCCGGCACCAGCGCCTTGTAGGCCGCAGTCAGCCCGCCCGAGATCATGACATGGACTTCGGCGGCCGACGCGGCCGACGCAAAGGCGAGGGCGCCGATGACGGCGAGCGTGAGGGCACGAAAGGCGGAGGCTGATCGCATGGAGTTTCTCCCTGGACGATTCTTCGAGAGCGGGGTCGTCGTGGACCGGGAGACTATAGCTCGGGAAGAGGCGTGACTAGCCTTCCACCGTCATTGCGAGGAGCGCAGCGACGAAGCAATCCATGGCACCGCATATGCGGGGCGATGGATTGCTTCGCTTCGCTCGCAATGACGGGGAGGGAGTGTCGTTACGCCCTCACGAATTCACATGCACGAAATCGCGCAGCAGCGGGTAGATCTCGTTGTTCCAGCGCTTGCCGGAGAACACGCCGTAATGGCCGACGCCGGCCTGCATGTGGTGCACCTTGCGATAGGTGCGCACGCCGGTGCAGAGGTCCTGGGCGGCGAGCGTCTGGCCGATCGAGCAGATGTCGTCCTTCTCGCCTTCCACCGTCATCAGGCCCATGCGCCGGATCGCCGCCGGGTTCACCGCGCGGCCGCGATGCATCAGCATGCCCTGCGGCAGCAGATGCTCCTGGAACACGTCGCGCACCGTCTCGATGTAGAATTCGGCCGGCAGGTCCATCACGGCGAAATACTCGTCGTAGAAGGTCTTGATCACCTCGGCCTTGTCGGTCTCGCCCTTGGCGAGATGGTCGGCGAGATCGATGTGCTGCTTGATGTGGCGCTCGAGATTCATCGAGACGAACGCCGTGAGCTGCACGAAGCCGGGATAGACCTGGCGCAGCGCGCCCTTGCACTGCATCGGCACGTAGTTGATCAGATTGTCCTCGAACCATTCGATCGGCTTGCTCTTGGCGAACTGGTTCACCTTGGTCGGCTGGATCCGCGTGTCGATCGGTCCGGCCATCAGGGTCAACGATGCCGGCCGCGCCGGATGATTGTCCTCCGACATGATCGCGGCCGCCGCCAGCGCCGACACCGAGGGCTGGCAGATCGCCACCATATGCGCGCGCGGGCCGAGCTGGCCGAGAAAGTCGATCAGATGGTCGGTATAGTCCTCGAGCCCGAAGCGGCCCTCCTTGCGCGGGATATCGCGCGGATTGTGCCAATCGGTGATGTAGACGTCGTGGTCCTGCAGCAGCGTCTTCACCGTGCCGCGCAGCAACGTTGCGAAATGTCCGGACATCGGCGCCACCAGCAGCAGCCGCGGCTGCTCCGGTCCGTCCACCTTCTTGAAATGTAAGAGTGAGCCGAACGGCGTCGCATAGGCGACCTCCTCGGTCACCTGGTACTCCCTGTTGCCGGAGGTCACGCTGCCGATGGCGTAGTCGGGGCGGGCATAGGTCAGGGTGGAGCGGGAGATCAGCTCGAGCGCGGCAGCGAGCCGGCCGAACGTCCGCTGCGAGGTGCCTCGCGGCACCAGATTGAGATAGCGCAGTGCCGCCGCGGCACCGGTCCGCCACGGCGCCGTGAGGTCCATATGGTTCTGATAGGCCTGGTACAGCATCGACATCATACGCATCCACCCGGTGGCCTGGTCTGCCAAGCAATATCGAGGCCAGAGGCGGGCCAGCTGCCCGGGAAATTGGCACGTGGCTTGCTCGAAAAACGACCGGTTCCGGGGGCGCGGCGGTTGGACCGGCGCGCGGCGTCCGGCAGCGAGGCAGGTTTTCGGGCGTGAGGAACTGACATGGCGAAGGCGACACTCACCATCAGCAGCAAGAATTACTCGTCCTGGTCGCTGCGCGGCTGGCTGCTGGCGAAATTCGCCGGGCTGGAGTTCGAGGAGGTGGTCACCGCCCCCGATGACCCCTCGGCGCGGGCCGAACTGCTGCTGCTGTCGTCGTCGATCCTGGTGCCCTGCCTGCGCCACGAGGGCGCGACGGTCTGGGATACGCTGGCGATCGGCGAGTATCTCAACGAGATCATGCCGCAGGCCGGGCTGTTGCCGGACGACCGCATCCAGCGCGCGCATTGCCGCTCGATCTCGGGGGAAATCCATTCCGGCTTCACCACGCTGCGGTCCTCGCTGCCGGTCAATCTCAAGGGCCATTTCCCCGGCTTCAAGATCTGGTCGCGGGCGCAGGCCGATATCGAGCGCGTCTGCGCCATCTGGCGCGATTGCCTTAGCCTATCGGGCGGGCCGTTCCTGTTCGGCGAGCGCCGCACCATGGCGGATGCGATGTATGCGCCCGTCGTGACCCGCTTCATGACCTATGACGTGAAGCTCGATTCCGGTCTCGCAGGCTATGCCAGCACCATCATGGCGATGCCCGAGATGCAGGAATGGATCGAGGCTGCGAAGGCGGAGCCTGCCGACGTCGAGGAGCTCGAGGTCGAATATTAGGCAGGCCGCGCACCCGGCCTGCCTGCGCCGGCGGCTCAAGCTCCAGGCAAGACTTGCTCAATCGACGTGCCGTCCGCGTCGGCCATCGGGCGCTGCGGGCGATCGAGCACGGCGCGCGCCGAACGCAAATTAGCGCCGCAGGCCAAATGCTTCCGCCGCGAGATCGGCGCATGGCGGGACCGATCGCCGCAGCGCGATCGGGCTGGCAAGGATTTCGCATAGCAATATTCGAGCTGTGACCGCGACGATGCGACGCTGCCGAAAATTTGGACGCTGAGCCGCCGCGATCTCGCGAAAACGAGAACCGTGGAGGCTTGAAATGAACCAGCACGCCGTCGTCAGCAAATTCTCCCACGTCAAACCCGGTGACACCGAGTTCAAGGGCGGAGGTCTGCGCGACTTCTTCCTGTATCGCGATCTTGGCATTGCGGATGCAACCGGCGGGCAGGTGATCTGCCATCTGGTCAAGGCCAATCCCGACATGCCGCCGGAACAGGGCACCGGCTGGCACAAGCACCTGTGCGATTTTCAGATCGTCATCATGACCAAGGGCTGGGCCCGCTTCATGTACGAGGACAAGGAGACGCTGGTCGAGGCCGGCGACGTCATCCATCAGCGTCCCGGCATCACCCACTACCTGTTCGATTACTCGAAGGACATGGAATACCTCGAGATCGTCAGCCCCGCCGATTTCAAGACGGTGGATGTGCCGCCGGCAACCGAGACCGTGCCGCCGATCACGCCGTGGAAATGATCGCCAAGGCGGATCGCAGAGGAGGGATCGCAAATGTCGTCTGCGGAGGAATTAACCCTTGTCGTCGGCCGCTGGCTGCGGCCGATCATCATGCTTCTGTATGTGGTGCGCCGTCTTGGGTTGATGACCACATCTAGCCGTGAACAACGGAGTACGCTGCTCAATCAGTGATTCGGACGCGGTTCGTTCCGTTCGCGTTCCAAATCTTAAAGCACGTCGCATGCGCGTCGCGTTTTGAAACAGCGCATGCACATGACCGGAAGGATCATGTGCAGGAGCGGCGGCTTGCAGGCTCAGGCCATGCCCGGTTGCTTCTCGCGCGGCTTACGCCAGGCGATGACGTTGACTTCCAGCGCACCACCTGTCGTGTCATTGCGCCACTGGCCGTCGACGAAGCGGCAGGCGAACGGCAGCTGATACGTTCCGCTGTGATCCTCACAAAGCACTTCCACGCGTTGTTCCGGCGAAGGTTCGCCATTGCCATCGAATTGCGCCAGCCGCTTTTCGCGCGTTGCCATGCGATCTGTCTCCACTGCCCAAGGTCGAGCCAAAAGGGGTCGAACCAAACAAGTTCCGAAGGCCCCCGTCCCCACGAGTAGTCCCCGTAATGGGTGAAGCACACCGCTCGAATGCGGTTTCAGTGTGGTATGTCTGCCTGGCTTTCAGCGTCGCGCGCACAAAACTGTGAATGACGCATGTGATTGGGGATGCCGATGATCGCTCGTTTCGCTCTTGTCCTGCTCGTGCCGCTTGCGCTCGGCGTCGTCGGAACCGCGCATGCGCAGGACGTTCCCGGCATCGAGATCTGCACCGTCGAGAAGACGATGGAGCGGCGCACCAGCTGCCTGCAGAGCAACGTCGATTTCCTGCAGAAGACGATCAGCAAGCTCACCACGGATCATCAGCAGAAGCTCGACGCCGCCAACCGGCAGATCGTGAGCTTGCAGAATGCGGTGGCAAGCTTGCAGAAGCTCGTCACCGACTTGCAGGCGGTGCAGCTCAAGCTGACCGAGGATCTGAAGAAGAAAGCGGACGCGCCGCCGGCGAAGGATGCCGCGCCTGCGGCAAAGGACGGGACGAAGTAGCAGACTTCGATCCGCGAACTCTCTTCGCCTCTCCCGCCTGCGGGGAGGCCGTATCGCATCGTTAGATGCGATACGGGTGGGGGCTCTCTCCACGGAATGACTCGTGAAGAGAGCCCCCACCCCAGCCCTCCCCCGCAAGCGGAAGAGGGGGCACACCGCCGTCGCGGCGCTCTCACGCCACCCGATATTTCTCCATCACGTCGCGATCCGGCTCGTAGCCGAGCCCGGGGCCCTGCGGCACGGCGACATGGCCGTGGGCGTCGACGGCGATCCGCTCGCCCCACAGGCAGGCGGGGCGCTTCATGAAGAACACCTCGATCAGCCCGGCGTCGCGGATCGCCATCAGATGCAGCGTGGCGAGGAAGCCCGGCCCGAAATAGGGCGAGTGCGGAATCACCTGGACGCCGAACTCGTCGGCCAGCACGGCGACCCGCAGGAATTCGGTGACGCCGCCGACCTTGATCACCGACGGCTGCGCGTGGCTGACCGCGCCCGCGGTCATCATCTGCCGGAATTGATGCACGGTGCAGGCGTTCTCGCCGGCCGCGATATCGAGCCGGCCCTCCCTGCGCACCTCGGCGAGCGTCGCGAAATCCTCAGGCGGCCAGACCGGCTCCTCCAGGAACATCGGCGCGGCCTGCTTGCAGTCGCGCGCGAATTGAATTGCCGCCGGCCCGTCCAGCGGGCAGTTCATGTCGACCATCAGCGGCACGCCGGGGCCGATCGCCTCGCGCGCGGCAGAGACCGCAGGCACCGTGGTCTCGTGCAGCTTGATCGCGGCATAGCCAAGCTTGATCGCCTTCTTGCATTCGGCGGCGATCTGCGCCGGATTGCCGATCCGCATCAGGCTCGCATAGGCTGGAATCGTACTGCGCTTCGCGCCGCCGATCAGCTGATGCAGCGGCACGCCCTTCACCTTGCCGGCGAGATCCCACAGCGCGATGTCGAGCGCCGAGATCGCAAACATCGTGATGCCGTAGCGGCCGAAAAGATGCAGATTGCGCTGGATCTGCTCCATCGCGGCGGGAATCCCGGCGGCATCGGGCACCTCGAGGCCGCGTGCCTGCGGCGCGATCATCTCGGCGACCGCGGTGCAGCTCGTCTTCGGGCAGACATAGGCGAATGCATCGCCCCAGCCGGTCAGGCCGGCATCGGTCGAGACCTCGACCAGCACCATGTCGAGCGCCGAGATGGCGGAAGCGCCCTGGCGGAAGCTCGCGGGGCCGGCGTCGTAGGGAATGCGGATATGGTGGGCGCGGACGTCGGTGATTTTCATTGTTGTTGTCCTTCCGATCGCAGGATGTGCCTTCGGGTCGCGGTGGCCGGACACTTCAGCATCGCTACGGCGCCGGGTTGATCGCCCGGGTGCCGGCCATCGCAAATCCTGCCTGCGAAAAATCTTGCGCGTGAATCGTGTCGAAGACGTGGATGCCCGGCGCGTTGCCGGGCATCATGAAGCTCAAAGTGGTGGCGGAAAGTCCTTATGAGCTCTTCTCGCCGCTCATGATCGGGCCGAACCGCTCCCAGCTCTCGCCCTTGAAGCGCATCATCTGCAACTGCTCGATCGGTGCGTAGTCGTCCGGTCCGGTCTTGATCCTGGTGCCGGGCAGGTAGATGCCGATCTCGAAGTTGAGGCTCGCCGCCTGTTTCATCAGGTTCTCGCGGGTGAGGTTGTCGCCGCATTGCCGCAGCACCTGCTCCAGCCCCTTGGCGACGCCGTAGCCGAACACGGTCGAGGCGTCGTTCTGGTCGCCCTCCGGATACCACTTGGTCATGAAGGCGCGCCACTCGTTCATGGCCGGATCGCTCTTCCACTCGTGATCCGCGGGATCCTTCAGATACTGGGTCGACAGGATGTCCTGGCTCGCCTCGTAGCCGGCCGGCTTCATCACGCCGCCGATCGACACCGAGACGTTGGTGAGGAAGTGCACCGGATGCCAGTCCAGCTCGGCAGCCTTCTTGATCGCCTGTGCCGCGAATTTCGGCGTCGCGATGTTGACGAAGATGTCGGGGTTGGCGCCCTTGATCTGCACGATCTGCGAATCTACCGTCGGCGACGAGGTCTCGTAGGAGGATTCGACGATGATCAGCTTCTTGGCCTGGTCGCCCAGCCCGTCGTGCAGGCCGATCAGATAGTCCTTGCCGAAATCATCGTTCTGATACAGCACGCCGATGGTCTTGCCGGGATATTTCTGCAGGATGTATTTGGCATAGATGCGCGCTTCGACCTGGTAGCTCGGCTGCCAGCCCATGGTCCACGGAAAATTCTTCGGATCGTTCCACTTGGCGGCGCCGGTGGAGACGAACAGCTGCGGCACCTTCTTGGCGTTCATGTATTTCTGGATCGCGGTGTTGCCCGGCGTGCCTAGCGGATTGAAGATCAGGAGCACCTCGTCGCTCTCGACCAGCTTGCGGGCCTGCTCGACCATCTTCGGCGGCGAGTAGGCGTCGTCGTAGGAGATGAAATTGACCTTGCGGCCGTTGATGCCGCCCTCGCTGTTGAGCTTGTTGAAATAGGCCGCCTCGGTCTTGCCGATGGTGGCGTAGGCCGACGCCGGGCCCGAATAGGGCATGATGTTGCCGACCTTGATCTCGGTGTCGGTTGCGCCCGGATCGTATTTCTTTTGTGCGTTGGCGGCGCTTGCGACGGCGATCGTCAAAAGCCCCGCAAGCACTGCAGATTTGACGCAGTTGGCATAGCTCAAGCGGTGGTGGTGCATCATTGTCCTCCCTGACATGCTGGCCGCGGCTCGTGCAGTCTTGATTTTCGGGCAGCTTGATGAGCCGTCGGATCGATGCAACTGCGAGTATGCACGATTGCAACGCTGTTGCCAGTGACGGCTTTGCGGTAGAATTTCGCAGAGCGAAATCTCGGCTTCGCCGCCGCGCAGCAAGGACTGTCAAACGCCGCGCGCGGCGGCCGTGCATGATGCCCGAGCTTTTCAGGAAAGCCGTCGTCCATGAATCCAGCCCAGAAGGCACTCTGGTACATCGAAGGCCATCTCAACAGGTCGCTGACGCTCGACGACATCGCTGCCGTCGCCGGGGTCTCGCGCTTCCATCTGGTGCGGGCGTTCGCGGAAGCGACCGGGTTCTCGGTGATGCGCTACGTGCGGGCGCGCCGCCTCAGCGAGGCCGCGCGCGAGCTTGCGGCCGGTGCGCCCGACATTCTCACGCTGGCGCTGGATGCGGATTACGGCTCCCACGAAGCATTCACCCGCGCGTTTCGCGACCATTTCGGCGTCACCCCGGAGACGGTGCGCGCGACGACGTGCCTGACGACGCTCAAGCTCCAGGAGCCGATCACCATGATCTCGACCGCCCTCGATCACCTCGATCCGCCGCGCATCGCGACCGGCAAGGCCTTTCTCGTCGCTGGCGTCGGCGAGCGCTACAACCACGCCAATGACAGCACGGCCGGCATTCCGAACCAGTGGAGCGGCTTCCACCAGCAATGCGCGCATATTCCGCGCCAGGTCGGCCATGGCGCCTACGGGGTCTGCTGCAACGGCGACGATGCCGGCAATTTCGACTACATCGCGGGCGTCGAGGTCGCCGATTTCTCCGATCTGCCGCGCGAGTTCGCGCGGGTCCGGATCCCGGCGCAGAAATACGTGGTGTTCACCCACGCCGACCACATCTCGACCATCCGCCGCACCGTCAACACGATCTGGAATCGCTGGCTGCCGCAATCCGGCATGAAGGTCGCGGACGCGCCGAACTTCGAGCGCTACGACGAGAGGTTCGATGCATCGACCGGCGTCGGCGGGCTCGAGATCTGGGTGCCGGTGAAGGAGTAGTGTCGGCCTCGTCTGGCGAGAAGCTCCGCGTTCACCTCGAGCGATCGCGGCGCAGCCGCATCGAGAATGTGAACCGGTCCGCCGGATGGACGGTCACGGATATTTCGACGGTGTCGCCCGCCTGATCCAGATAGCGCCGGAGGATACGCAGCGCCGCGGCGCCTGAATTCTCTCCCAGCGCCTTCGCCGAGGCCGGGTTCAGCTGGACGGCCTGCACGTCCTGGCGGATTTCGGCGATGCGCCGGCCATATCGCTGCTCGATCAAATCGCTGATCAGTGCGTGCGGGTGGTCGCGTACGATGTCGCGCAGCTCGGCATAGGCAGGATCGACATACACGTCGGTCCAGCCGATCGGCGTCGACCCGGATGACGCGCTCATGCGCAGGCTGGAGATGCGGAGCCATTTGCTGCCGGCCGCGCAACCGAGGTCGCGCGCCAAAGCCTTGTCGGCAACGATATCCTTGATCTCCTGGACGACGCGGGTGTGTTCGATGCCGAACTGGACGAGGTCCTCGACCGAGGCGAGCGATTGGTGGTAGCCGCGCGACGGCGACGCCGCCTCGACCCTGGTCCCTGCCTTCTTCTTGCGCGACACCAGACCGAGGTCCTGCAACTCCCGGATCGCAGCCCGCACGGTGTGACGACTCGCGCCGTATTGCTCGCACAGTTCGAGCTCCTTCGGCAGCACCGAGCCCACGGGAAACCGCCCGTTTCCAATGCCTTCTGCGAGATCGCGCGCCACCTGCGCGTAGCGGGTCTCAGCCATCCTGGAACGTTCCCCCAGTCCGAATCCGACGGTCCGAGGGTAGCACGCCCTTGACATTATGTCCGGACATAAAATACAAGATTATGTCCGGACATAAAAAAGCCTTTGGGAGGCCCTCATGCACGCCGCCATTCCGACCGCCACGACTGTTCTCGACTCGATCCTGTTTCGTGACGCATTCGGTACGCCGCGCATGCGCGAGATCTTCTCGGACTACGCGCTGATTTCCCGCTACGCCGAGGTCGAGATCGCGCTCGCGAAGGCGGAGGCGCGGTGTGGCGTCATTCCCTCCGAGGCGGCCGACGAGATCGCTGAGCGGACCGACGTTGCGGCGCTCGATTTCGATCTGCTGCGCCAGGAAACCGACATCGTCGGCTATCCGATCCTGCCGCTCGTGCATCAGATGGCAAAGCAATGCGGCGACGCCGGCCGCTACGTGCACTGGGGCGCGACCACGCAGGACATCATGGACAGCGCCGTGATCCTCCAGGTGCGCGACGGCCTTGACATCATCGAGCAGGACATCGCGGAGCTGCGCAGGATTCTCGCAGGTCTGTCCAAGCGGCATCGCGACACGACGATGGCCGGCCGCACCCACCTGCAACAGGCCCTGCCGGTCACGTTCGGCTACAAATGCGCGATCTGGCTTGCGATGTTCGATCGCCACGCCGAACGGCTCGCGCAACTGCGGCCACGCGTGCTGGTCGGCCAATTCGCCGGCGCCGCCGGGACGCTGGCCTCGCTTGGCAGCCGAGGCCTCGATGTCCAGCAGGCGCTCTGCGAAGAACTCGGGCTGGGGGTGCCGGTTTCGACCTGGCACGTGGCGCGCGACGCCCTCGCGGAAGCCGTGAACTTCCTCGGCCTCGTGACCGGCTCGCTCGGCAAGATCGCCCTCGACATCATGATGATGACCTCGACCGAATTCGCCGAAGTCTACGAGCCGTTTGTGAAGGGCCGCGGTGCGTCCTCCACCATGCCGCAGAAGCGCAATCCGATCTCGTCGGAGCTCATGCTGGCGGCGGCCAAGGGCGTGCGCCAGCATGCCGGCCTGATGCTCGATGCCACGATCCAGGACTTCGAGCGCGCGACCGGACCGTGGCATGCCGAATGGATGGCGATCCCCGAAAGCTTCGTCCTGACGGCCGGCGCCTTGCACCAGGCCAAGTTCGCGCTCGGGGGCCTGATCGTCGATGAAGCGCGGATGGCGACGAATCTCGACATCAGCCGCGGTCTCATCGTGGCGGAAGCCGTGATGATGGGCCTTGCGCCGCAGCTCGGGCGCCAGGACGCCCACGACGTCGTCTACGACGCCTGCCGTCGCGCCAACGAGCAGAACATATCGCTCGCCGACGCGCTTTCGGCCGATCCGAGAATCTCCTCGCGCATCGATCGGGCGACGATCGAGCGGCTCACATCGCCCCGCAACTATCTCGGCCTTGCGCCCGAGATGGTCGACCGCGTGCTGGCCAGCGCGGCGCGCTGACGCGCGCCAGTCCGGCATCGCCCGTTCATCAATAGACGCGACCAACGCGCATTCGGAGGAAATCCATGTCTACGGCCGCCGCCTCGCTCGGGCTCCAAACGTCGACGCCTGCGCCGATTTCGAAGCAACCGCTTTGGAGGAACCTCGGCTTTCAGGTGATCATCGCCATGATCCTCGGCGCGGCCGTCGGCTTCCTGTTCCCGTCTCTGGCGATCGAACTCGAGATACTCGGCGACATCTTCCTTCGTCTGATCAAGACCGCGGTGGCGCCGCTGGTGTTCCTGTGCGTTGCAGCCGGAATCGTGTCGGCCGGAGACTTCAAGCGGGTCGGCAAGGTCGGCCTGGTTGCGATGATCTATTTCGAGATCGTATCGACGATTGCGCTCGCGTTCGGACTCGTTGCCGGCAATCTTTTGGGCGTCGGCAAGGGCATCGCGACCGCGACGGCCGGCGCCGGCGTGAAGCCGCCGGCGGCTCCGGGAAAGCCGCAAGGCGCGCTGGATTTCATCCTCAACATCTTCCCCGACAATTTCCTCGGCGCGTTCACCCGCGGCGAATTGCTGCAAGTCCTCGCCATCGCCATCATCTTTGGCGCGGCGCTGCTGCGCCTGAGATCGGACAAGCGCCAGCCGATAGAAGCCGGGCTGAACCGCATGTCCGAGGTGCTGTTCGAGTTCATTCACATCATCATGTCGTTCGCGCCGATCGGAACCTTCGGCGCCGTCGCATTCGCGGTGGGATCGAGCGGAACGGCAGTGCTGTTGTCCCTGATCTACCTCGTGCTCAGTTTCTATGCCGTGGTGGCGCTGTTCATTGTCGCGGTGCTGGGAACGGTTTGCGCGCTGTTCGGGATCAACCTGTTCCGTTTCCTGCGCTACATCCGGGACGAGATATTCATCGTGCTGGGCACGGCGTCGTCGGAAAGCGTGCTGCCGCGGCTGCTGGAAAAGCTGCCGCAGCTCGGTTGCTCGCGGCAATGTGCCGGTCTTGTGTTGCCGACCGGCTATGCGTTCAATCTCGACGGAACGTCGATCTATATGTCCATGGGCGTCCTGTTCCTCGCCAACGCCTACAACGTGCCGCTCGACTTCAGCCAGCAGCTCGGCATCCTCGCGCTGATGCTCATCACCTCGAAGGGCGCGGCGACGGTCTCCGGCGGCACATTCGTCGTGTTCGCGGCAACGGTCACTGCAACCGGAGTGCTGCCGCTCGAAGGACTGGCGGTGCTGTTCGGCGTCTATCGCTTCATGTCGATTGCGGTTGCGACCACCAATGTCATCGGCAACGCGGTCGCGACCGTCGTCACCGCCAAGCTCTGCGGCGAGTTCGACGAGGCCGTGTCGCAACGGGTGTTGCGCATGAAGGTCGACGTGGCTTGAGCGGGCGCGGCGTTGCGACTGAGTTGCCTGACGGTGCCATGGACTCGCCGTCCTCCCGGCGAAGGCCGGGACCCATAACCACCAATACTCATTGTCGCGCGACGCTGGGGCCGCAGCCTTCTTCGACAACTCAACCCTGTGGCTATGGGTCCCGGCCTTCGCCGGGACGACACCGTTGATGTGCCGCGGTCAGTGCGATCTTGCCAGGCAGAACGCGACGACCTGTTCCAGCGCGGTCTTCATCGGCGAGGGCGGGAATAGCGCCAGCGCGTCGACCGCCATCGCGCCATAGTGCTGGGCGCGGCTGATCGTGTCCTCGAGGGCGCGGTGCTTGGTCATCAGCCCGATCGCGTGGTCGAGATCGCTCGCGCCGATCTCGCCGCGCTCCAGCGCGCGGATCCAGAACTGGCGCTCGGTGTCGTTGCCGCGGCGGAACGCGAGCACCACCGGCAGCGTGATCTTGCCCTCGCGGAAATCGTCGCCGACATTCTTGCCGAGTTTTGCGGATTTGCCGCCATAGTCGAGCACGTCGTCGACGAGCTGGAAGGCGATGCCGAGATTCATGCCGACCGAGCGGCAGGCGGTCTGCTCCGCCTTCGGCCGGTTGGCGATCACCGGACCGACCTCGCAGGCGGCCGCGAACAGCTCCGCGGTCTTGCCTCGGATCACGGCGAGATATTCGTCCTCGGTGGTCGCGGTGTTCTTGGCGGCGGCGAGCTGCATCACCTCGCCCTCGGCGATGGTGGCGGCGGCGGCCGAGAGGATGTCGAGCGCGCGCAGCGAGCCGACCTCGACCATCATGCGGAACGCCTGGCCGAGCAGGAAGTCGCCGACCAGCACGCTGGCCTCATTGCCCCACAGCATCCGCGCGGACAATTTGCCGCGGCGCAGCTCGCTTTCGTCGACCACGTCGTCGTGCAGCAGGGTCGCGGTGTGCATGAACTCGACCGCGGCGGCGAGCTTGATATGGCCGTCGCCGGTGTAGTCCGAGAGCTGGGCCATCGCGAGCGTCAGCATCGGGCGCAACCGCTTGCCCCCGGAGGAGATCAAATGGTTGGCGACCTCGGGGATCATGGTGACCTCGGAGCCGGTTCGCGAAATGATAGTCGCGTTGACGCGCTCCATGTCGGCGGCGACAAGTCCCACCAGCCCGTCGATCGAAGCATTGGACGGGCTTTCGAAGGGTACAATAACCGCCACGCTGGTCTCCAATTTTGCCGAATTCGCACTATGCTCAGCTATAACAATAGAAACTGCGAAGGTTTGCGGCAAGGCCACGAAGTTGTTGACATGTGACGCATTGGCCGCACAACCGGGCCGATAGGAGAGTGGGTTTTGCGGGAATTGGTACGGACCAATGACGTGGTGCTGGTCTCCGCCATCGGGGCGCTGCTCGACAGCGCTAACATCCATCATCTGGTGCTGGACCAGAACATGAGCATCATCGAGGGCTCGCTCGGCGTGCTGCCGCGGCGGATCCTGGTGCATGAGGACGACAACCACGAGGCCCGCCAGCTGCTGACCGATGCCGGCCTCGGCCACGAATTGCGGGCCGATGATTAGAGCGTTTCCAAGCGAGATGGACCCCGGTTCGCGTAAAGAAAACGCGTCAAAGAAGGAGTTTCCGGCCGCCGAGATCACCGAAGACGGATTCCTCGGTGGGCAGTTGCGCCTGCGGCAGCCGAAAGGCGGTCACCGTGCCGGCCATGACGCGATCCTGCTCGCCGCAGCAACCCCGGCCCGGTCAGGTGACCGCGTCGTCGATCTCGGCGCCGGCGTCGGCGCGGCAGGGCTCGCGGTGGCACGGCGGGTGAGGGGGATCGACCTCGTCCTGGTCGAGATCGACCCGGCAATGGCCGAGCTTGCCCGGAATAATGCCGGTGCCAACGCGATTATGGCCGAGGTGGTCATCCTCGATGTCGAAGCGGACGCGCCGGCCTTTGCCGCGGCCGGCCTTGCGCCCGACAGCGCGGATGTCGTGCTGATGAACCCGCCGTTCAACGATCCCTCCCGGCACCGCGCCTCGCCGGACGGCGTACGCGAGCGTGCCCACGTCGCGACCGCGACCACGCTGGCGAACTGGGTTCATGCCGCGCGGCGACTTCTCAGGTCGAACGGGCAGCTTGCGATGATCTGGCGCGCGGACGGGATTGCCGACGTGCTGGCGGCGCTGGACCGCGGCTTCGGCAGCCTCGAGCTGCTGCCGGTTCATGCTGACGCGACGTCGCCGGCGATCCGAATCCTGGTGCGGGCCACCAAGGGCGGCCGGGCGCCGACGCGGCTGCATGCCGCGCTGTTGCTCAATGATGGGGCAGGCGTGCCCAACAAATGGGTGCAGGAGATCTTGGCTGGAAAGGGAGAATTGCCGCTGGCGCGGCGCTGACGGGCCGCGGTACTGCCCGCGTCACTGGCACTAAATCACTGCGAAGCCGTTTCCGACTGGCGTTCCGGCGTCGATGTGAACCGGATCGCCGTCAGGAGCGTACCGATCAGCACAATCAGCAGATAGATCTTCATGAATTCCTCTCCGCCCGCGCGTTGCTTCCCCAATGACAAAATGCAAAACGCGTTCCACGGAAACCAATGACAGTGGCGTGATAAAAAGTGGTTAATTCGAGGTAACGGCATGAGTGAACAAATAAGTGATCGCCGCGGCCATTCCGGCGGACGTTCGGGACTGCTCGAACGCGTGCAAGGAATGTTGCCCGCACGTTTCCGGCGCGGCACGGCCGTGGTGCCGGTGGTGCGGCTGTCGGGCGTGATAGGCGCGGTGACGCCGCTGCGGCCCGGCATGACGCTCGCCGGCGTCGCCAAGATGCTGGAGCGCGCCTTTGGTACGCGGAATGCCAAGGCGGTGGCGCTGGTGATCAATTCGCCGGGCGGCTCGCCGGTGCAGTCGCGCCAGATCTATCTGCGCATCCGCCAACTGGCAGCCGAGAAGAAACTGCCGGTGCTGGTGTTCGCCGAGGACGTCGCGGCCTCCGGCGGCTACATGATCGCCTGCGCGGGCGACGAGATCTATTGCGATCCGTCCTCGATCCTCGGCTCGATCGGCGTGGTCGGCGGCAGCTTCGGCTTCCAGGAGGCGATCAAGAAGATCGGGGTCGAGCGGCGGCTGTATACGGCCGGCAGCCACAAGGCGATGCTCGATCCGTTCCTGCCCGAAAACCCCGACGACGTCGCCCGGCTGAAGACGATCCAGCGCGAGATCCATGCGACCTTCATCAACCTGGTGAAGCAGAGCCGCGGCAGCCGCCTGAAGGGGCCCGACGACGAGCTGTTCACCGGCGAGTACTGGGCGGGCGAGACCGCGGTTGGGCTCGGGCTTGCCGACGGCATTGGCGATCTCCGCGCGACCTTGCGGGCCCGCTATGGCGAGAAGGTGCTGACCCCGGTGATCGCACCCGCCAGCGGCATGCTGTCCGGCCTGCTCGGCCGGCGGGCGCCCGGGGCGGGCTCGCTGGCGGCGCTGGACGGCTTCGCGAGTTTGCCGGACGACCTGATCTCGGCGGTCGAGACGCGGGCGATTTGGGCCAGATTCGGGCTCTGAACACGCGGATTTGAGCGCGCCATTTAGCCCCAAAACCGCGATTGCGGCGCAGGCCGCCTTGCGCGACAATGAGGGTATTGGGGCCTGACAGACGTGAACGACAAGGATCGACCGATGCCGCCGCTGATTGCATTCGCAGGCGTCCTGGGTGGCCTGGCCGTGGTCCGCTGGGCATACAAGACGGCCGTCCGGATCAACCAGGAACTGGAAGAGGCGCGATTGTCCCGCGTGGCCGAGGCCTCGCGTGCGAGCGAAATCAAGACCCTGCGCCGCGACCCCGTGACCGGGGCGTATCGCCCGGGCTAGCAGCTTCAAATTCCGCAGATTGGCGGTGCCGGATTTTCCGGCATCGCCTTGATTCCATTGGCCGCCGCCGATACGGTCCCGCGCGTTTTCACACCCCCTCGCGAGATCGATTCCAACGATGGACGCCCTGCCTGACCACATGCGCCCGGAACGTTCGTTCCAGGGCTTCATCCTGGCCCTCCAGCGGTTCTGGGCCGAGCAGGGTTGCGTCATCCTGCAGCCCTACGACATGGAGATGGGCGCCGGCACCTTCCATCCCGCGACCACCTTGCGCGCGCTGGGCCCAAAACCCTGGAACGCGGCCTATGTGCAGCCCTCGCGGCGGCCGAAGGACGGCCGCTACGGCGAGAATCCCAACCGGATGCAGCACTACTACCAGTTCCAGGTGATCATGAAGCCGTCGCCGCCGAACCTTCAGGAGCTGTACCTGAAGTCGCTGGCCGCGATCGGGATCGATTCGGCGATCCACGACATCCGCTTCGTCGAGGACGATTGGGAGAGCCCGACGCTGGGCGCCTGGGGCCTCGGCTGGGAGTGCTGGTGCGACGGCATGGAAGTTTCGCAGTTCACTTACTTCCAGCAGGTCGCCGGCGTCGAATGTGCGCCGGTCGCGGGCGAACTCACCTACGGGCTCGAGCGGCTCGCGATGTATGTGCAGGGCGTCGACCGCGTCTACGACCTCAACTTCAACGGCCGCGAAGGCGCCGAGAAGGTCACCTATGGCGACGTCTTCCTGCAGGCCGAGCAGGAATATTCGCGGCACAATTTCGAATACGCCGACACCGCGATGCTGTTCGAGCAGTTCAGGATGGCGGAAGAGGCCTGCCGCAAATATCTCGCCGCCGGCTGGCGTGACGGTGGCAATCAAAAGGAACATCTGATGGCCTTGCCGGCCTACGACCAGTGCATCAAGGCGAGCCACGTGTTCAACCTGCTCGACGCCCGCGGCGTCATCTCGGTGACCGAGCGGCAGAGCTATATCGGGCGTGTGCGCGACCTGGCGAAGGCCTGCGGCGAAGCTTGGATCCACACTGAAACGGGCAGGGCGGTCTGATGCCCGATCTTCTCCTCGAACTGTTCTCCGAAGAAATTCCCGCGCGCATGCAGGCCAAGGCGGCCGACGATCTGCGCCGCATGGTGACCGACAAGCTCGTCGCCGAAGGCCTCGTCTATGAGGGCGCCAAGGCATTCGCCACCCCGCGTCGCCTGGCGCTGACCGTGCACGGGATTCCCGCGCGCCAGCCGGACCTGAAGTCTGAGCGTCGCGGCCCGAAGATCGGCGCCCCCGATGGGGCGGTGCAGGGCTTTCTGAAAGCGACCGGTCTGAAGTCGCTGGATGAAGCAAAGATCCAGAAAGATGCGAAGGGCGACTTCTACATCGCGCTGATCGAGAAGCCGGGCCGTGCCGCGATCGACGTCATCGCCGAAATCCTGCCGGTGATCATCCGCACCTTCCCCTGGCCGAAATCGATGCGCTGGGGCGCGCGCTCCGCCAAGTCAGGCTCGCTGTCCTGGGTCCGGCCGCTGCATTCGATCATTGCGACCTTCGGTCTGGAGACCGAGGAGCCCGATGTCGTGAAATTCTCGGTCGACGGCATCGAGGCCGGGCAGACCACCTACGGCCATCGCTTCATGGCGCCGGGTGCGATCCCGGTGCGCCGCTTCGAGGACTACGAGGCCAAGCTGAAGGCCGCCAAAGTCATCCTCGATCCGCAGGCGCGCAAGGACATCATCGTCGAGGACGCCAAGGAGCTGGCGTTCGCGCAGGGCCTCGAACTGGTCGAGGACCAGGTGCTGGTCGATGAGGTCTCCGGTCTCGTCGAATGGCCCGTTGTGATGATGGGATCGTTCGAGAAGGAATTCTTGGTCATCCCGGACGAAGTGATCCGCGCCACCATCCGCAACAACCAGAAGTGCTTCGTGGTCAGGGATCCCAAGACGGGGAAGCTGACCAACAAGTTCGTGCTGACCGCCAACATCGAGGCGCCCGACGGCGGCAAGACCATCGTCGCCGGCAATGAGCGCGTGATCCGCCCGCGGCTGTCGGATGCGAAGTTCTTCTACGAGACTGATCTGAAGACGAAACTCGAGGACCGGCTGCCGAAATTCGAGCAGATCGTGTTCCACGAGAAGCTCGGGACGCAGGCGGAGCGCATCAAGCGCATCGAGGCGTTGGCAGCCGAGATCGCGCCGCTGGTCGGCGCCGATGTCGAGAAGACAAAACGCGCCGCGCGTCTCGCCAAGGCGGATTTGCTGACCGAAGTGGTCGGCGAATTCCCCGAGCTTCAGGGCCTGATGGGCAAATACTACGCGCTGGCGCAGGGTGAGGATGCGTCCGTTGCCGCCGCGAGCGAGGAGCACTGGAAGCCGCAGGGGCCGACCGATCGCGTGCCGACCGATCCGGTGAGCATTGCAGTGGCGCTGGCGGACAAGTTCGACACGCTGGCTGGATTCTGGGCAATCGATGAGAAGCCGACGGGATCGAAGGATCCGTACGCGTTGCGCCGCGCGGCGCTGGGCGCAATCAGGCTGATCGTCGAGAACACGTTGCGCCTGCCGATCCTGAAGACGGCCAAATCGGCCTTGCGCGGACTGTCGGTCGAGGCCGATGCCGAGACGTTGCCGAACGATCTGCTCGCTTTCTTCGCCGACCGCCTGAAGGTCCAGCTCCGCGACCAGGGCGCGCGGCATGATCTCGTCGATGCCGTGTTCTCGCTTGGCGGTCAGGACGATCTGCTGCTCGTCGTTCGCCGCGTGGAAGCGCTCGGCAAATTCCTCGACAGTGACGACGGCAAGAACCTGCTCGCCGGCACCAAGCGCGCCAGCAACATCCTCAGCATCGAGGAGAAGAAGGACAAGCGCACGTTCGACGGTGCGCCGGACGCTGCGCTCTACAAGCTGGATGAAGAGAAGGCGCTCGCGAAAGCGATCGATCAGGTGAAGGCCGAGGCCTCCGCCGCGGTCGCCAAGGAAGACTTCGCCGCCGCGATGAGCGCGATGGCGAAGCTGCGGCCTGCGGTCGATGCGTTCTTCGACAAGGTCAAGGTCAACGATGACGATCCGAAGGTGCGCGAAAACCGTCTGAAGCTGCTCAACGAGATCCGTGCCGCGACGCGCGCGGTGGCGGATTTCTCCAGGATCGAGGGCTGACCGATGGATCGCGCAACGCTCGCCGCTTACGACAAGGAGGCGGCGGCGTTTGCGCAGGACTGGCACGACCAGCCGGCCCCTCGCGATCTGCAGGAGATCGTCGGGCAATTCTTCATCAAGGGCGGCGCGACCGCCGATATCGGCTGCGGCAGCGGCCGCGAGGTGGCGTGGCTGAATGCCAACGGCTTTCCGGCGGAGGGCTTTGATGCCTCCGAGGGCCTGCTTGCGGAAGCTCGCGCCCGCTATCCGGCGCTGCGCTTTGCGCGTGCCGAACTGCCGGAGCTTTCCGGCATCGCGGCCTGTAGCTTCGACAATGTGCTGTGCGAGACCGTGATCATGCACCTCGACCACGCGCTGATCGCGCCGTCGGTCCGCCGCATGCTCGAACTCGTGAAGCCCGGCGGCGTGCTCTATCTGAGCTGGCGTGTTACAGAAGGCGACGACGCGCGCGATGCGCATGGGCGGCTCTATGCCGCCTTCGATGCGGCGCTGGTGCGCACTGAACTGGCGGCGGCTGAACTGCTGCTCGATACAGAGGTCGTCAGCGCGTCCTCCGGAAAGGTCATTCACCGCGTCATTGCCCGGAAGCGCAACTAGCCATCTTTGGAAATATTTCGACACAATTTGCAATTTGTTAACCATGCCCTGCGAAGGTCCTGGCGGATCAACGATTTCTTAAGAAGTCGCCCCTCGCGCCAATGCAGGGACCTCCCCGATGACCTCGATCGGCACCTCGCCCAATCCCTACGCCCAATATGGCTCGGCCTATGCGCGGGCCGCCGCGACACCCTCGCTGGCGGCGACCCTGTCGGGTGACGGCACCGCCGGCGATCTTTCGGCCTCCCTGACTTCGGGGGCTGCAACCAACCTCACGCTGTCGGACGCCGCCCGCGCGCGGCTCGCCAAGGCGCTGCCGGATTTCGCGACCGTCACCAGCGATGCGCGCACGACGCTCGATCGGCTCTATACGGTCGCGGGGGTGAAGAAGCCGATCGTCGACGGCAAGACCACGATCGATCTCTCGACGCTGGACCGCCGCTCGCTGTTTGCGATTTCGACCAACAATGGCGGCAAGTTCACGCCGGACGAGCAGGCGGTCGCCGCGACCGAACTGAAGCAGCGCTTCGACAAGGCCCTGGCGCCGTCGCTTGCGACCACGCGCCTGACCGGCGACTACAGCGTCAGCTACAAGGCGGCGCTCGACTATCTCGATGGCGCCAGCGACGAGGAGAAGGCCACCGCGACCTGGGCCAGCCAACGCGCTGCGGTGCTGAAAGGCTATCAGGCGACGCAGCAGGATCCCAACAAGGCGCCAAGTGGGATCACGGGCGATCCGATCGCCGCCGCGCTGGCCGGGACCGCCCCGCCCACGACCGGCAATGCGCGCGACTTCTCCAGCGTGGCGAGCGACGTGCGCGCCTTCCTCGACCGGCAGAAGAGCGAGGCGGCGAAGAGCGGCAAGGAGCTGGTCTACGATCCCAGGCGCAAGACCGGACAGCTTGCCGATTTGTCCTCGCTGGACAACCGCTCGCTGTCGGCGATCTCGCTGAACCAGGACAAGAAGTTTTCCGGCGAGGAGATCTTCGCGGCCAAGCAGGAACTCAACACGCGGACCCGTCTTGCCGTGCTCGACGCGCTGAAGCAGAGCCAGTCGGCCGGCGATCCGCGCCAGTTCTCACTCGGCATCCTCAAGAAATATTCCTCGATGAGTGCAGAGGAGCGGCAGGCGGCCAACTGGACGAAGGATTTCCAGGACGCCGCGGTCAAGAGCTACAAGTCGACCTCGACGCTGCTCTCGATCCTGAAATCGTAAGCCGAGGAAGATGAGTTGGATCGAATTGGTTCGACCACGCACTTGCTTCACCTCTCCCCGTGGGGAGAGGTCGATTTGCGAAGCAAATCGGGTGAGGGGCCGCTGCTCTAACGAGGCACCGCAACCCTTCACCCGGCGCTACGCGCCGACCTCTCCCAAAGGAGAGCTGAACCTCCGCCGTTGATCCAGCTCACCCATCACGCTTCCAGAGTTCATCGCAACACGACGGAAAAGCCCCGCCCGGTGGGGAAGGCCGGGCGGGGCTTTCTGGTCCGGTCGATCTGCGCGCACATCCGCTTGCGCGGCGCCCGGACTGTCGTTCAGGCTACCGACCGGACTGTCGTTCAGGCTACCGAGTTGACGCAGGCCTACTCGACCACCTGAACGATCCGTCGCGAGCGCGGCTCGACCAGAACGGTCTCACCATTCACGACGGTGTAGCGATAGGGCGTCGCGCCGAACCGTTGCGGCACGTCGTAATAGGTCACGCCGGCGTCCGGCAGCACGGTGCCGACCACGACCCGATCCGTAACGGTGTAGTTCGGTACGCGCTCGCGCACGATGTATTCGCGGAATGCCGGGCGCTGCTCGATCGCAATGCCTTCGTCATCCTCGACTGCAACCGGCGGGCCTCCGCGGACAACGCCAACGGTCTGGGCCTGTGCGGCAACAGCCGGCACCGTGATCGCAGCAGCGACCGCTGCAACGGCAAGTATCCTGTTTCGCATGGCTCGCTCCATTCTCTTGCGGCGCGCCGGCCTTCGCCGATGCGCATGGCGAGCCAATGCAGCTGACGTGGTGATGTTCCGGAAAAGTCGCCGCCACATACGCGGCAATTTGGGGCAATTTTCGTGAGTTGCGGGAACCTGTTGCTATGCCAGACGTCTTGATGTGGGGAACCTCCTCGGCGGATAAACTGCCGCTCGATTCGCACCTCCAAAAACTGCCGGAGAAAACTTCAATGACCATCACTGCTGGGCATCTGCCTGCTATCGTCGCTCTGGCTGCAGGCGTCCTGATCCTGATCATGCCGCGGCTCCTCAACTATATCGTCGCGATCTACCTGATCTTCGTCGGGCTCGTGGGGATGGGCCTGCTGCGCTGGCTGCACCTGTAGCGGGAAAGCGGGGTTTCGCGGCTTGCGCGGAACCCCCCAAAATGGTGTAAGGCGCGCATCTTCGACCCCTCCTTCCGGATTGTTGTCTGACATGGCCAAAGCCGTCGCGAAGTCCAAGAAACCTGCTGCGAAAACTGCTGACAAAACAGCAGCGAAATCAAAGCCCTCGGCCGCCGCCCGCAAGGCCGCGCCGGCGCGCAAGGCGCTGAAGAAGAGCGCTCTGAAGGCGGCGCCGAAAGCCGCCGCCAAACCGGCCGCAAAGCCCGCCAGCAAGGCGCCGGCGAAGGCGGTGGCTGCGCCGAAGAAGGCTGCCCCGGTTGCGATCAAGGCCGGCAAGTGGGTCTATACGTTCGGCGACGGCAAAGCCGAGGGCCAGGCGACCCTGCGCGACTTGCTCGGCGGCAAGGGCGCCAACCTGGCGGAAATGGCCAATCTCGGCCTCCCGGTGCCTCCCGGTTTCACCATACCGACCTCGGTCTGCACCTACTTCTACGATCACGACAAGACGTATCCGAAGGAATTGAAAGCACAGGTTGAGAAGGCGCTCGACTATGTCGGCAAGCTGACCGGCAAGACCTTCGGCGACGCCAAGAACCCGCTGCTGGTCTCGGTGCGCTCGGGGGCGCGCGCCTCGATGCCGGGCATGATGGACACCGTGCTCAATCTCGGCCTCAACGACCGCACTGTCGAAGCGCTCGCCGAACTCTCCGGCGACCGCCGCTTCGCCTATGACAGCTACCGCCGTTTCATCACGATGTATTCGGACGTGGTGCTCGGCTTCGAGCATCATCATTTCGAGGATATCCTCGACACCTTCAAGGACGGCCAGGGCTATTCGCTCGACACCGACCTCACCGGCGACGACTGGGTCGAGCTGGTCGGCAAGTACAAGGAGGCGGTGGCCAAGGAGACCGGCCACGAGTTCCCGCAGGATCCGCACGACCAGCTGTGGGGCGCGATCGGCGCCGTGTTCTCATCCTGGATGAACGCCCGCGCGGTGACCTATCGCAAGCTGCACGACATTCCGGAGTCGTGGGGCACCGCGGTCAACGTGCAGGCGATGGTGTTCGGCAACATGGGCGAGACCTCGGCGACCGGCGTTGCGTTCACGCGCAACCCGTCGACCGGCGAGAGCAAGCTCTACGGCGAGTTCCTGATCAACGCCCAGGGCGAGGACGTCGTCGCCGGCATCCGCACGCCGCAGGACATCACCGAAGAGGCGCGTCAGGAGAGCGGCTCCGACAAGCTGTCGATGGAAGCCGCGATGCCGCACGCGTTCAAGGAGCTGACGCGGATCTACACGCTGCTCGAGAAGCACTACCGCGACATGCAGGACATGGAGTTCACGGTCGAGCAGGGCAAGCTGTGGATGCTGCAGACCCGCGGCGGCAAGCGTACCGCCAAGGCTGCGCTGCGCATCGCGGTCGAGCTCGCCAATGAGGGCCTGATCTCGCGCAAGGACGCGGTGACGCGGATCGATCCCGCTTCGCTCGACCAGCTGCTGCACCCGACCATCGATCCCGCCGCCAAGCGCGACGTGATCGCGACCGGCCTGCCGGCATCGCCCGGTGCGGCCTCGGGCGAGATCGTGTTCTCGTCGGATGAAGCCGCCAAGCTGCAGGCCGACGGGCGTAAGGTGATTTTGGTCCGCATCGAGACCAGCCCGGAAGACATCCACGGCATGCACGCCGCGGAAGGCATCCTCACCACCCGCGGCGGCATGACCTCGCACGCGGCGGTGGTCGCGCGCGGCATGGGCAAGCCCTGCGTCTCCGGCTGCGGCACCATCCGTGTCGACTACGGCCGCGGCACCATGAGCATCGGTTCGCGCACCTTCAAGACCGGCGATGTCATCACCATCGACGGCTCGGTCGGCCAGGTGCTGGCCGGCCGCATGCCGATGATCGAGCCGGAACTGTCCGGCGAGTTCGGCACGTTGATGGGTTGGGCCGACGAGGTCCGCAAGCTCGGCGTCCGCGTCAACGGCGACACGCCCGATGACGCGCGCACCGCGGTGAAGTTCGGCGCCGAAGGCATCGGCCTCTGCCGCACCGAGCACATGTTCTTCGAGGAGACCCGTATCCGCACCGTGCGCGAGATGATCCTCTCCGAGGACGAGCAGTCGCGCCGCGCCGCGCTGTCGAAGCTGTTGCCGATGCAGCGCGCCGACTTCGTCGAGCTGTTCGAGATCATGAAGGGCCTGCCGGTCACGATCCGCTTGCTCGACCCGCCGCTGCACGAGTTCCTGCCGCATACCCAGGCCGAGATCGAGGAAGTGGCGCGCGCCATGAACACCGATCCGCGCAAGCTCGCCGACCGCGCCCGCGAACTGTCCGAGTTCAACCCGATGCTCGGCTTCCGCGGCTGCCGTCTCGCGATCGCCTATCCGGAGATTGCGGAGATGCAGGCGCGCGCGATCTTCGAGGCGGCCGTCGAGGCCGGCAAGCGCACCGGCAAGCCGGTCGGCCTCGAGGTGATGGTGCCGCTGATCGCGACCAAGGCCGAGTTCGATCTGGTCAAGGCGCGGATCGATGCCACCGCAGGTGCGGTGATGAAGGAAACCGGCGTCAAGCTGACCTACCAGGTCGGCACCATGATCGAGCTGCCGCGCGCCTGCCTGATGGCCGGCCAGGTGGCCGAGACCGCGGAGTTCTTCTCGTTCGGCACCAACGACCTGACGCAGACCACCTACGGCATCAGCCGCGACGACGCCGCGAGCTTCCTCGGCACCTATGTCGCCAAGGGCATTCTCGCGATCGATCCGTTCATCTCGGTCGATCGCGACGGTGTCGGCGAGCTGGTCAAGATCGGCGTCACGCGTGGCCGCAAGACCCGGCCGAGCCTCAAGGTCGGGATCTGCGGCGAGCACGGCGGCGATCCCGCCTCGGTCGCGTTCTGCCACGAGGTCGGGCTCGACTACGTCTCGTGCTCGCCCTATCGCGTGCCGATCGCGCGCCTCGCCGCCGCGCAGGCCGCGCTCGGCAAGGAGATCGCCAGCCAGGCGTGAGCGATCGATCGGGTTCAGATAATGCAGAGGCCGGGACCACGTCCCGGCCTCTTTGTTTAGCGCCCTCAATAGCCACCGTCATTGCGAGCGGAGCGAAGCAATCCATCGTGCCGGTTGTGCGGAAAGAATGGATTTCTTCGTCGCTGCCGCTCCTCGCAATGACGGCTGAGGGACGGGTAACGTCTCGTTCACCATCTCCGTTGATCCGTTGTTTACGACTTTCATGCGCCGCGCATTTACCAATGCGAGTGATACGGCGCGCGCTGCGCACGCGATCGCTTGAGTGTAGCGCGCTTGCAACGCCGATTAACTCCGCGGCAACCTAAACAGATTAGCAACGGAAAAGGTCGAATTGCGCGGATGTACCGCGTTCGATTGCACTCAGTAAGCGTTGCGTGAGCGTACGATGTTTGTGTCGCGTAACCAGCCGAAGGGCGCCCGTCTCGCGCTCTTCGGTCTCGGTCTTTGCATCTTCGCACTGATGCCGACCGAGATCGGATATCAGGATATTGCCTCGCTCCTGGCCCGGCAGCCCGGCGTTGCCGAGCGCTGGCAGAAGCGCGTCTTCGCGTCCGCGGTCGGCTCCATCCAGGTCGCGACCTACAGCTTCGGCCGTCCGATCGGAACCTCCGCGCCGCAGGACCCGCAAATCCTGCTCGCGAGGCTGGACTCCAGCGCCGACGTCACCGGCGCTGTCACTCGCAATCCGATCACCACGCCGCCGCCGCGCTATCAGGCATCCGATTTTCCCAAGGTCGATCGCACCTTGAAGGGCGATCGTCTCGTCGTCAGGCGGCCGGATCAGGTCGAACCCGCGGAGCCTGCAAGCGCGGCTCCTTCGAACGAGGATCCCGCGACATCGAATTCGTCGGTCAGGGGCATGAAGACCGCGGCTGCGACGAGCGGCGGCGCACTTGCCGACAACGCACCGCTCGATCCGGAATTGCAGGAGGCGCTGCGCGCGCCGCCGCTGCCGCAATATGCCAAGCCGTCGCCGCAGCAATCCGACGTGTCGATGTCGCTCGAGGCCAACCCGCTCGACGACCTGAAGCCTGCGCCTGGGAAACCTGCGGCGGCGCCTGCCGATGCGGCGCACGAGCGCGACCCGTTTGCATTCAAGACCGCCAGCCTGTTCTTCGGCTCGTCGCTCGGCACGCCGGAAAATCTCGAGCGCTGGCAACCCGGTGAGGCGCCGGTCGTCGTGCAGCCGGCCGCTCAGCCCGATCCCGACATGAAGGTGATGGCGTCACTGCCGGTCGATGCCGACGGTCCGGTCAAGGCCGGCGAGATGGGCGAGAGCATCGCACCGAAGGGCGAGGTCAACGTCGACGACCAGCACACCAAGACGCCGGCGGAACGGCTCGGCCTGTTCGACACGAAGTCGCGCGCCAAGTCGGAGAAGTGCCTGTCGGAAGCCGTCTACTTCGAGGCGCGCGGCGAAGCGGTGCGCGGCCAGATCGCGGTCGCGCAGGTGGTGCTGAACCGCGCCTTCTCCGGCAAATATCCGGAGACGGTGTGCGGCGTGGTCTACCAGAACAAGAACCGTCACTACGCCTGTCAGTTCACCTTCGCCTGCGACAACATCCCTGATGTCGTCCGCGAGCCCGACATGTGGGACCGTGCGAAGAAGATCGCGAAGGCGATGCTCGACGGCAAATTGTGGCTGCCGGAAGTCGACCGCTCGACCCACTACCACGCCTATTGGGTGCGGCCGTCCTGGGTCAGCGAAATGAAGAAGACGTACAAGTTCGGCGTCCACACCTTCTATCGCCCGCGCGCCTGGGGCGACGGCAGCGATGCGCCGAGCTGGGGCAGCGCTGCCGAGACCGCCAAGATATCGGCGCAGCTCGCCGAGGCCGCCCGGAGCTCGGCCGAGCAGGCCAGCGCCAAGCGGTAGCGCGGTCGGCTTCCTGTTCCGGGTGCGATGTGCCCCGGAATGACGCTCGTCATCCTCTCGGATTCTGCAGGGCAGCCTTGCAGGCGAATATTTTTCTCCCGCCCCTCTTGGGGTTTTCATGCATATGCATTAACTCCTGGTAACGTTCGGCGGGGCCGGTTCCCCGGGCGGCAGATCCGGGGGAAGACGACATGGCTGTTACGGCAGGAGATCTCCGACCGGCGTCCGGCACCTGGCGCACGCCGCTTGTGATCATCGTGTGCGGCTGTGCGATCGCGCTGCTGAGCTTCGGACCGCGCTCCAGCCTTGGCTTCTTCGTGCAGCCGATGGGCCGCGAGTTTGCCTGGGGCCGCGACGTGTTCGGCCTTGCCATCGCGCTGCAGAACCTGCTGTGGGGCCTCGGCCAGCCGATCGCAGGCGCCATTGCCGACCGCTTCGGGCTGCTGCGCGTCATGATCGTCGGTGCGCTGCTGTACGCCGCCGGCCTGCTGCTGATGCGCTACTCGACCAGCTCATTGTCGCTCGACATCAGCGCCGGCGTGCTGATCGGTTTCGGCCTGTCGGGCTCGTCGTTTAATCTGGTGCTGGCAGCGTTCAGCAAGCTGTTGCCGCCGGAAAAGCGCGGCATCGCGCTGGGCGCCGGCACCGCCGCAGGCTCGTTCGGCCAGTTCCTGTTTGCGCCGTTCGGCGTCGCCCTGATCGACAATTTCGGCTGGCAGACCGCGCTCGTGGTGTTCAGCGCGCTGATGCTGCTGATCCTGCCGCTCTCGCTCGCGCTCGCGACGCCGCCTGCGGCGACGAAGGATGTGGCGCCCGCCGATCAGCAATCGTTCAGGACGGCGCTGGCGGAGGCGTTCGGCCATCGCTCCTACGTGCTGCTGGTGCTCGGCTTCTTCACCTGCGGCTTTCAGCTCGCCTTCATCACCATCCATCTGCCCGCCTATCTGGCGGACCGCGGCATTCCGGCGACGACAGGCGGTTGGGTGGTCGCCGCGATCGGCCTGTTCAACATCGTCGGCTCGCTCAGCGTCGGCTGGCTGCAGAACTTCTTTCCGAAGCGCTATTTGCTCTCGGTGATCTATTTTTCACGCGCGCTGGCGACGGTCGCCTTCATCTCCTTCCCGGTGACGCCGTTCTCGGCCATCGCGTTCGGCGCGGTCTCCGGGCTGCTGTGGCTGTCGAGCGTGCCCCCAACCTCGGCGCTGGTGGCGCTGATGTTCGGCACCCGCTGGTTCTCCACCCTCTACGGCTTCGCCTTCGTCAGCCATCAGGTCGGCGGCTTCCTCGGTGTCTGGCTCGGTGGTGTCGTGTTCGAGCAGTTCGGTTCCTACACCCCGATCTGGTGGCTGTCGGTGCTGTTCGGCGTGCTGTCAGCCCTGATCAACCTGCCGATCGTCGAGGCTCCCGTCGCACGCCCGGTTGCGCAGCCTGCCTGATGGGTTAAACACTCCCCCGAAACCAAGATACGGGGAGTGCTCATCGTGGCGACGTTCAAGGCAATCAGGATCGACAAGGCGGACAAGGGTACCACCGCCGCACTGACCCAATTCGACGACGCGGAATTGATGGACGGCGACGTCACCGTCCGCGTCGAATGGTCGACGCTGAACTACAAGGACGGCCTCGCGCTGACCGGCAAGGCGCCGGTGGTGCGCCGTTTTCCGATGATCGCCGGCATCGATTTCGCCGGCACGGTCGAGCAATCCAGTCATCCCGATTGGAAGGCGGGCGACAAGGTCCTCTGCAACGGCTGGGGCATGGGCGAGACCCATCTCGGCGCCTACGCCGAAAAGGCCCGCGTCAAGGGCGACTGGCTGGTCCGGCTGCCTGACGGTATCTCGGCCCGCGATGCGATGGCGGTCGGCACTGCCGGCTATACCGCGATGCTGTCGGTGCTGGCGCTGGAGAAGCATGGCCTGACCCCGAAGAGCGGCCCGATCGTGGTAACAGGGGCGGCCGGCGGCGTCGGCTCGGTCGCGATCGCCGTGCTCTCCAAGCTCGGCTACCACGTCATCGCGTCGACCGGCCGGATGTCGGAGGCCGATTATCTCAAGGGGCTCGGCGCCACCGAGGTGATCGACCGCGCCGAGCTGTCAGGTGCGCCGAAGCCGCTCGCGAAGGAGCGCTGGGCCGGCGGCGTCGACAGCGTCGGATCGACCACGCTCGCCAATCTGCTTTCGATGACAAAGTATGGCGGCGCCATCGCGGCCTGCGGCCTGGCGGCCGGCATGGACCTGCCGTCGTCGGTCGCGCCCTTCATTTTGCGGGGTGTGTGCCTTCTCGGTATCGATTCCGTGATGTGCCCAATCGAGCTCAGGAGGACCGCCTGGCAGCGCCTGGCCCACGATCTGGACAAGGCGAAACTGGCTGATATCACACATGAAATCGCCTTGGACGAGGTCGTGCCCTATGGCGCGAAAATCCTCGCCGGCGAGGTCCGCGGCCGCATCGTGGTAAAAATAGTCTGAGGACGTTCAGACTTTACCAACCAAGCTGCTCCAATGTTGCCACTGTTGGTATGGTAAGCAGCGGGTAAAGAGGCTTGCGGCATGATCCCGGGGGGCCGGGTTTCCTCGCGCAGACGCCGAGAAGCGTCGGTAGCGGGGATCATGCTCAACAAGGAGCGGGTGCCCGCGCTCGTAAGTGGAGTAGCTCATGCTTGCGCGTTTGGTGTTGGGGGCCGTTACGGCCGGGGCAATGGTCGTGCCGGCGTTCGCAGGCAGCATGAACGCCGATGAGGCCCGCAGGTTCGTCGCCGGCAAGGTGTTTGCGTTCACCTGTTTCGATGGCACCCGCGGCGCCGGCCGTATCCTCGACGATCTCGGCGCGGCAGGCTCGATCCAGTTCTCCGGCTCCGGCCCGATCCGCCACGTGCGGCTGCCCGGCAATACGCTGCAAATCCGCGGTCAGAGCGTTTGCGCCTCCCTGAAGGGCATTCCGTTCGAACCGTGCTTCAATCTCGACAAGCAGGACGACCGCTCGTTCCGCGGCTCGGTCTCCGGCATGGGCTTCGCCTATTGCGATTTCCATCACCAGGGCGGCCAGCAGATGCTGATGGCGCGCGCGGCGGCGCGTCCGCGCACGCTGCACCCGCGCACCCGATCCGCCGATGCCACACCGACCGAAGTGTCGCGCGTCGAGACACCACAGGTCGGAAGCGCGAAGCTGGAGCCGGTCAAGGCCGAGCCCGCCAAGGTCGAGAGCGCGCCGGAATTGCGCCGCTCCACCGACTAGGGCCTATCCGTTCCGATCAAGTCGGAACGAGGCTCTAGATTCTTGTTTTGACGCGTTTTCTTCACGCGAACCGGTATCCATCCCGCATCAAGTGCGGGACCGGCTTCACTCGAAAATGCCCTGACGTCTCATCTGCGCGCTAGCGGGAATATGCTCCGAGCCGTAGTCATACGGATGGCGGTCGCCACGCCTTGATAGCTACTCAATAGCTAGCGTTCATTGCCGCGAGGCGGATGGTGGAGACACCGATTTGAGTAGTCATATGGCGCAGTATTTTTTCCGGATCAGTGACGGCGATTACGCCGGTGGATCCGATCACGCGACCGAGTTCGAGAGCCGCGACGTGGCCTGGGCCGAGATGACCAAGGTCTGCGGCAATTTCCTCGGCAGCATTTCGCGCAACATGAAGCAGAACAGCGAATGGCACATGGAACTGCTCGACGAGGGCAGAAAGCCGGTGTTCCGGATTCGCCTGGTTGCGGAATCCGTCGATCGATAGCCAATGTTCGCTGCTGCAACCTAAAGCGCGATGCGATTGGGTTGAATCGTCATGGCGCTTTAGCTCGTTGTTCGAGCATGATCTTTTCGGAAAACCGCTTCGCACTTTTCCGGATCATGGTCTAGCTCTCCGCCTGTGGCGCAGGCAGAGCCGCCCGCCTGCGGAACAGGATCCGCTGATACAGCCAGCCAATCGCGACCAGCACGATGCCGAGGCACATGAACGACAGCGCCCGGTAGACTCCGGTGAGCGTCGACATGTCGACCAGGAAGGCTTTCAGGATCGTCAGCCCGATCACTGCGGCGGATGCCAGCCGCGCCCGCTGCGAATTGACGACGATGCCGATGCCGAGCAGCGCAACGCCGAATGCCAGCCAGGCGATCGAATAGCTGTATTGCTCCGCGCCCGTGGTCTCGCCGCGCGTCAGCACCGGTCCGTGATAGAGCCTGCGGATTTCGAACGTGACGTAAGCGAGCGCAAGCACCAGCGCGCCCGCTGCGATCGTGTTGGCGTATGCAGCCGGACGATGGCCCGCCACCGCGTAGGACAGCAGCAGCGCCAGCACGGCCGGCAGCGCATAGCCGAGCAGCAGCAGGTTGATGAAACTGCCGCCGACGTCCTGCCACCACAGCATCGGGTTCTCCAGCCCCAGCAGCCCGAACAGACCGGCAAGCCCGGCGAAGACGGTGAGCAGCACCGCGGCGACATTGTGCACGATGCTGCCGCTGCGCAGCCGCAGCCGCTCCAGCCCGATCGCCATCGCGAGCGCCACGCCGACCTGCAACGCGACCTCGGTCAGTCCCGCGCTGGTGTAATAGATGTCGCCGCCATTGACCGCGTGGCGGATCTCCATGAAGGCGAGCAGCACCGTGAACAGGATCGCCGCCGACTCGACCATCCGCAGCGGCACGTCGTCGCCGTTGCGGCGCAGGAAATGACTGCCGGCCCAGAACGACAGCGCCGGAACGCCATAGCCCCACAGCAGCCAGTTGAAGATCGGCGTGGTGCCGACGGCATCGCCGGCGATCCGCGGCTCGTAGCCGATGCGCAGCACGACGATGGCGGCGAGGATCGCGGCAAGCCAGCGCAGGAACCGGATCGGCCGCTGCACCGACAGCCACGCCGTGCCCATCGACACCAGCGCCAGCGCGATGGTGAGCCAGCCCTTGTCGAGTGCGAAGGTCAGCGCAAGCGCCAGCGAGGCGAGGGCGCCGGTCGCCGAGAGCGCGATCGACGAAGACAACTCCGGCCGTTCGCCGCGCCGGGTCAATGCTTCGGTCGCAGCGGCGTAGGCTGCGGCCAGCAGCACGGCCAGGACCGCGAACGGGATCGAACGATCGAGATGTGCGATCCGCGCATAGAGCGCGACCAAGAGCGCGATCGGCGTGAACACCGCCGCGGCGGCCCAGGTCACCGTGACCTTCGTGTTGGCAAAACGCAGTTGCGCGAGGAAGCCGGCGATGCCGAAGGCAGCCGCGAACAGCGCTGCCGTGACGAGATGCAGCGAGGCCGAGCCGTCGGTCGCGGACGGGCCGATGCCCGGCATCGCGCCACCGGGCAGCACCAGCATGTCGACATTGCGGCGCACCGCCCATTCGCCGAACACGATGAAGACGAACGCCGACGCGGCGGCGATCACGCCAGTCGCGGCGGGGGCGCGCCAGGCCACGACAAGGCTTCCGGCCGTCAGCAGGCCGAAGCCGATCATCGCGGTGTCCGCGTGCGCGCTGTTGAGCACGATCAGCATCGCGCCGAACAGATAGGCGGCGAGCGAGGCGGAGGAAATCGGCTCGATCTCCTCGCCATCGCCGTCGGGGCCGAACATGAAGCCGCAGACCACTAGCAGAGCCGCCAGCACGAAGCCCGCGATCACGTGGAAGACGTGGGGTGCGATCATCTCCTCGCCGCATTGCAGGCAGGGGAAGGTCCATAGCAGCGCGAAGGCGATGGTCGTGACCGCGAGCCAGCGCCACAGCCGGATACGCGCGAGGCCGAACGCCGCCGCCGTGACGATCGCGAGATAGACATAGAGCGACCAGAAGTCGGGCTTGTCTGATGAGACCAGGAGCGGCGTGACGAACGCGCCGACGATGCCGAGTCCTGCGAGCGCCGGCCCGTGCAGCAGCGCGGCCGCAAGCGTGCCGAGCGCGACCATGCCGAGCAGGATGAAGGCGGTTGCCGGCGCGAGGAAGTCGTACAGCGCGTAGGCGGCGTAGACGGTGGCAAAGGCCACGGCGGTACCGGCCGCGGTGAGGATCGCCGGAATGTTGGCGATCGGCAGCGCCGCGATGTTGGAGATGCTCTCCTTGCGCCGTGTCCATTCGCCGGCGCCGAGCAGCGCCAGCGCAAACAACCCGCCGAGCATCGTGCGCACGCCGGGGCCGAGCAGGCCGGCCTCGATCGAATAGCGCACCATGAAGAAGCCGCCGAGCGCGAGCGTCAGGCCGCCGATCCACACCACCCAGCGCGTGCCCAGCGTCTCCTCGAAACCGGGCGCCGGCTGCGGCGGGGCCGGCGGTTCGGGCAGCGGCGGCGGGGCGGCGCTTGCAGCGTCCGTGGCTGCCTCCGCATGCGCCTCCGGCTCGCTCGCGATCGCCTCGGGAAGTGGCGGCGGCGCGATCGGAGGCGCCGTCGAAAGCGTCTGCTCGAACGCCTCGAGCGGCGCCAGCGGCGGCGGTACGACTGTCCGCGCGGCGGCTGTGCCGGCCGCCTCGATCGCATCCAGCCGGCGCTGCAGCACCGCGATCTGGCCCAGCGCCTTGCGCGAGAAAATGATCGCAACGACGGCGATGACGAGGGTCAGGAAATCGAACGGCGAATCGAACATTGGGCCTCCGGTAGGACGCGCCGAACCATCGGCCAGCCGGCCGCCCGTCGCAACCTAGTAGTGCAGTTGAGAGGACTGGAAGTTCAAGCGATCGGGCCGCGCAGGCCGTGCTATTCCAGATCGATGTGGAACGGCCGGCCTTCGACGCTCATGCTGCCGGGACCCATCGCATCGAGCGCGCGCAGCATCCGGCCGTCACGCCCCAGCGCCTTGTCGGCGAGGCTGACGATCAGGCGGTTGGGCGCCGCGATCGGCGAGGCCTCGCGGATCAGCCGGGCGATGGACATTTCGTCCCGGTGCGGATTGAGCGCGCAGACCGTAGCGAATGCGCTCGCGGTCGAGCGGCTGATGCCGGCGTAGCAATGCACCACCATCGGTGCGCGGCGATCCCAGCCGCGCACGAAGCTCAGCACGCGCTCGATATGGGTCTCGTTCGGCGCAACGAAGCCGTCCATCTGTTCGACGATGTCGTCCATCGATACCTTCAGATGGTTGGCCGGAAGCACCGAGGGCGGCCGCTGCACCTGATCGACATTGGCCATCACGGTCAGCACATGGCTTGCGCCGGTGGCACGAACCGTGTCGGAGAGCGCAGCGAGCGAGCAGACGTGAAGCATGGTGGTCCTTGGGCGTTAGGTGAGCCCGATTATAACGGCTGCTCCCCGATGGGCAAAGGCGCCATGTCCATCGGCATTTTGCGGCGCAACCGCGGCACGGCTCGCGATGCCGCGCCTACGAGGCGTGCAATGCGTTGAAGCGCTCGAGGAACTGCTTTTCGGCCCGCGCTGCGGTCCACGGTGTCAGATAGTCGCGCTCGGTCGCTTCGGGCAATTCCGGATCGCGGCCGAACAGCCGTTTGGCTTCGGCTTGCGAAAATCCCGCCAGATGCGTCGCCTCGAGATAGGCGGCGCCGCGATCGGCGGCCTTGATCTGTTGGGTGATCTCGTCCGCCAGCACCGCAGGCAGGCCGAAGCGGATATGGATCGCCGACAGCAGCCGCTTCTCCACGGCCTTGTATTCGCCCGCGAGCACCGCCTTGAACGGCGAGATCATGTCGCCGATGACATATTCCGGTGCGTCATGCAGCAGCGCCGCGAGCCGATGGCTGATGTCGACGCGCGGAATCTGCTGGCGCATCACTGCTTCGACCAGCAGCGTGTGCTGGGCCACCGAGAAGATGTGCGCACCCGAGGTCTGGCCGTTCCAGCGCGCAACCCGCGCCAGCCCATGCGCGATGTCGACGATCTCGATATCGAGCGGCGACGGGTCGAGCAGGTCCAGCCGGCGTCCCGACAACATCCGCTGCCAGGCGCGGGTTGTCTCCGTCGATTTGCGCGCCGTCATTTCTTCTTGAGCCGCGGCGTGCGCAGCTTGCCGCTGCAGGTCTCGTGGCAGAAGCAGGTGACGAGGTGATCGTTGACCATGCCGGTCGCCTGCATGAAGGCGTACACGATGGTCGGGCCGACGAATTTGAAGCCGCGCGCGCCGAGCTCCTTGGAGACCTTGATCGAGACCGGCGTCGAAGCCGGTACGCTCGCCGTGGTCTTGAACTGGTTGACTTTCGGCTTGCCGTCGACGAAGTCCCACAGGAATTTGGAGAAGCCGGGGCCCTTGTCCATGATCTCCAGATAGCCCTTGGCACTCGCCACTGCGCCTTCGATCTTGGCGCGGTTGCGGACGATGCCGGCGTCGTTCATCAGCGCGTGCACCTTCTTGTCGGTGTAGCGCGCGATCTTCTCGGGCTGGAAATCGTCGAACGCTTTACGGAAATTGTCGCGCTTGCGCAGGATCGTGATCCAGGACAGGCCGGCCTGAAAGCCGTCGAGGATCAGCTTTTCGTAGAGTGCGCGGTCGTCATATTCCGGCACGCCCCATTCATTGTCGTGATAGGCGACGTAGAACGCGTCCTCGCCCGGCCACGGGCAACGCGTCTTGCCGTCGGGATGCAGTTGCGCGGTACGGCTCATGCGACGGTCTGCTTGGGTGGGATGCGGACGACGTCCGGCTCGGCGAGATGCAGCGACAGCCCGCCCGCAGTCAGCGGAAGGCCGGCGTCGAGCGCGTCGGCGACGCGATCGATGCGCACCAGCGCCAGGCCTTTCTCGCCGGCGGTCGAGCCGATGGTGCCGACCTGCTTGTCGCCGGCGAGGATCGTTGCGCCGGACTCCGGCGAGGGGCCATCGAGGATGATCTTCACCGTGCGGGTGCGTGCTGTGCCGCGGTGCTGCATGCGCGACACCACTTCCTGGCCGACATAGCAGCCCTTGTCGAAATCGACGCCGTGCAGGTGATCCATATTGGTCTCGTGCGGGAAGGCGTCGCCATACATGAAGTCGAGCCCGCCGCGCGGCACGCCGGTGGCGATCCGGTGCGCCTCATAGGCGCTGGAGTCGACGAGATCGGCGCCGATCAGATCGGCGAGCTTCTGCTTGAGGTCTTCCGGGATCAGGATGCGCCAGCCTAGCGCTGCGTTGCGCGGATCGGCGAATGCGAGATCGGGGGTCGCCGCCGGCTCGCCATCCCAGGCCGCCAGCACGCCGAGGCTGTCGGAGAGGTTTTCCACCACGACCTTGGCGCGCAGCTTGTAGAAGCCGAGCTTGTCGGCGAGCCCCTTGGCGAGCGCACGCGGCGCGTCGATCAGGAAGCCGCCGCCGTGCCCTGTGGGTATCTCGGTGATCAGGAAGTCGACGATGATCTTGCCCTGCGGCGTCAGCAGCGCACCGAACCGGGCCTGCCCCGGGGCCAGCTGCTCGACGTCGGTCGTGATGAGCCCGTTGAGGAAGTTGCGGGCGTCCTCGCCAGAGACCTTGATCACGCCCCGATCTGGAAGAAACGCTGCTTTCATTCGCAAAATTGGCTCTTTTTCCAAGTTCCTTGGGAAACGCGGTCGTCGCGGATATCCCCTGCCAAGCTAAGGCGCTAGAGTGCGCCGAACAAGGCCCGCGCGACTGTGGAAAGCGGGCGCCGAGGACCGATGAATCAGCGTTTTGACACCATTCTAAAATCCGGCACCGTGGTCAATCAGGACGGCGAGGGCGTGCGCGATATCGGTATCGCGGGCGGCCGCATCGCCGCGATCGGCTCGCTCAGCCAGGCCTCGGCCGGCGAGGTGATCGACTGCAAGGGCTTGCACATCCTGCCCGGCGTCATGGACACCCAGGTGCATTTCCGCGAGCCCGGTTTGACGCAGAAGGAAGATCTCGAGACCGGCTCGCGCAGCGCCGTGATGGGCGGGGTCACCGCCGTGTTCGAGATGCCGAACACCAACCCGCTGACGGTGACTGAAGAAGCGTTCACCGACAAGATCAAGCGCGGCCATCATCGCATGCATTGCGACTTCGCGTTCTTCATCGGCGGCACCCGCGAGAACGTGCAGGACCTGCCCGAGCTCGAACGCGCGCCGGGCTGCGCTGGCGTCAAGGTGTTCATCGGCTCCTCCACCGGCGCGCTGCTGGTCGAGGACGACGAAAGCCTGCGGCGGATATTCAAGGTGATCCGGCGCCGCGCCGCGTTTCACGCCGAGGACGAATACCGCCTCAACGAGCGCAAGCCGCTGCGCATCGAGGGCGATCCGCGCTCGCACCCGGTGTGGCGCGACGAGACCGCGGCGCTGATGGCGACCGAGCGGCTGGTCAATCTCGCGCGCGAGACCGGCAAGCGCATCCATGTGCTGCACATCTCGACCAAGGAAGAGATCCTCTATCTGCGCGACCACAAGGATGTCGCCTCCTGCGAGGCGACGCCGCATCACCTGACGATGGCGGCACCCGAATGCTATGAGCGGCTCGGCACGCTGGCGCAGATGAACCCGCCGGTGCGCGCGGCAGATCACCGCGCCGGCATCTGGTACGGCGTCGAGCAGGGCATCATCGACGTGCTCGGCTCGGACCACGCGCCGCACACGCTGGAGGAGAAGCAGAAGACCTATCCGGCTTCGCCTTCGGGCATGACCGGCGTGCAGACGCTGGTGCCGCTGATGCTGGATCACGTCAATGCCGGGCGGCTGTCGCTACAGCGGTTCGTCGACCTCACCAGTGCCGGTCCGGCGCGGCTGTTCAACATCGCCTGCAAGGGCCGCATCGCGGCGGGGTACGATGCCGACTTCACCGTCGTCGATCTCAAGCGCAGCGAGACCATCACCAACAAATGGATCGCTTCGCGCGCCGGCTGGACACCCTATGACGGCGTGCGCGTGCAGGGCTGGCCGGTCGGCACCTTCGTGCGCGGCAAGCAGGTGATGTGGCAGGGCGAAGTCACGACGCCGTCGCTAGGTGAACCGGTCCGGTTCCTCGAGACGTTGAAACCCTAACGCTGTCGTCGATTACTGCCTGGCAAGCGCCAGCGAGAACTCGCCGTTGCGCACGCGCGCGGCGAGGCCCTCGGCGAACTTCGCCACCGCGTCCTCGCCATAGGTGTTGACGAGCTCGGCGAGCGCCGCGAACAGGCTCGCCTGCGCCAGGCAGTCGCCGTCGACGCCCTCGTGACGCGCTTCCGCCCACGCCTCGTTCAGATAACTCAGCGCGGCCTGCTTCTGCTCGTGGTCGGGACGCGGGTCTTCGTGGTGAAGGGGGAAAGACGCTGGATGGCGCATGAAACTCTGCAAAATGAATGCGCGCGGTCCGAGGAGCGAACCACTGCGACCGGCGAGATGTATCACGCATGCGGGTACCGCCTAGCCCACATCTTTCGAAAAGGTTAACGGCCGCCACCGCATTTAAAGGGGAATTTCGGACATCCCCGCCGCGATCAGCCAAATGAGCTGTGGATATGGTCCAGCACCGCGCGCGGCGAGGCGCAGAGATGGCTGGCGCCGGCCTCGGTCAGTTCTTGCGGCGTGCCGTAGCCATAGGTGACGCCGACCGCACGGATGCCGTTGCGATTCGCGCCGATCACATCGTGGCTGCGGTCGCCGATCATCAAGGCCCGCGCAGGATCGGCCCCGGTTTGCTCCAGCGCATACGCGAGCAGGTCGACCTTGTTGACCCGGGTTCCGTCGAGTTCCGAGCCGAACACGTGGTCGAAATAACCGCTGAGGCCAAAATGCGCCACGATCCGGCTCGCGAACACATGCGGCTTCGAGGTCGCCACGAAGATCCGGCCGGGCCGCCCGCGCAGCTCGGCCAGCACCTCGGCGATATCGGGATACACGCTGTTCTCGAACAGCCCGACATCGCCGAATCGCTCGCGGTAGAGCTCGACGGCGCGGTCGGCGAGCTCCTCGCCGCCGAGCAGCATGGCAAAGCTCGCCCGCAGCGGCGGCCCGATGCACCAGGTCAATTCGTCCTGCGAGGGAACCGGCCGGCCGAGCTTTGCCAGTGCGTACTGGATCGAGCCGGTGATGCCGGGCTTCGGGTCGGTCAGGGTGCCGTCGAGGTCGAAGAAGATCGCGCGTTCAGTTGGCATAGCGGGCCGTCAGGTCGCGCGAGATTTTCGAGCCTTCCTCGATGTAGCGGCGGATCGCGACGGAAGCTGCCGGCGTGCAGGTCCGGTAGGTCTGCTGGAAGCCGTTGTAGCCGCGATTGAAGCCCGCCACCATGCGCGCCCGGCGGTCGCCCGAGGGGGTTTCGGCATCGATCAGCGCCTGCATCTCGTTGCGCCATTTGGCGCCCTCGTTGGAGCCGCAGATGCCGCGCAGATAGTGCAGGGCGCCGAGGATCTCGGCCAGCCGCTGCAAATCGCCATCGAACGGCGCGGCCGCATCCTGCGCCCGGGCGGGCGTCGCAAGGCATGCCGACATCAGGATCACAACGGCGAGAAGGGCTCTGATCATCAGGAGTTCCAGAATCGCCGTGGTATGCCCCCTCAATGCGCCCGAGGCAAGGCGGCAGAGCTCTCCGAAGCCCGCAAAACAGGTCTCAAACCAGCCGCTGGGCGGCCGCAATGACCTCGTGCAGGCCGCCGGTGACCTTGAGGTCGCCGATCGCCTCCGGCACCAGCCATCTGAAATCGTCGTGCTCGTCGTTCAGCACGGGCTCGCGCGAGGCCCAGCGCGCCGCGAAGGTCATGATCATATAGTGCCCGGTGCCGGGGCCGGTCGGCAGCACCTCGCGCCAGCCGGCGAGACCCAGGATATCGACCCTCAGGCCGGTCTCCTCGTCGATCTCCCGGTGCAGGGCGGTGTGCAGTGTCTCGCCGAACTCGACCCGGCCGCCGGGCAGCGAATAGAAGCCCTTGCCGGGCGAGCGGGCGCGGCGGACCAGCAGCACACGGCCGTCGCGGAAAATCACGCCTGATACGGCAAGCTGTGGGCGGATCGGGGGTTCGGCAGAGCTCAAAGGGCAGCACCAGTTTCGCGGACAACCATGCCCGATATCTCAGGCGCCCGCCATGATGCTGTCGACATCGGCCTCTGCGGCGCCGTTGATGACACCGGCGGTCTGCATCACCAGCGGCTTGACCCAGACGATGGCCTGCTCGGCGAGCGCGACCCGGCTCTTGTCCTGCTGCAATTGCCGCATCGCCGCGCCGACCTCGGTCAGGATCCTGGTCATGCTGTCGGTCAGCTGGTCGAATTCGGCCCGGATCCCGGCATCCGCGGTCTCGTAGGACTCGATCGCCAGGTCACGCGCCTTGAAGTTGGACGCGGTGAAATGCTCGGCATAGGACAGCGGCTGCCATTCCAGGAAATCGTCGGCGCATTCCGGCAGGTCCGGCACCATCTCCAGCAACATGATGGCTTCGTTGAAGTGATTGAGGTAGTCGGTCGCAAGCCCGGTGCGGGGATTGATGTTGGCGGCGCGCAACAAAGCCGCCCGCGCCTCGTCGGGGTACGTCGGTCGCGGGGAAGAGCCCGCTATGGCGGCCGTTGAGGTCATTGGTCGCAGTCTTTAACGGTCCAAGTTAAGGCTGAATAAACAGATACCACTCTGGACGGGATATGTGCGGACGCTTTGTCATTACCTCGCCGCCGGCGGCTTTGCGCGAAATGTTCGGCTATATCGAGCAGCCGAATTTTCCGCCGCGGTACAATGTTGCGCCGACCCAGCCGATCCCGGTGGTGCTGCTGCAAAACGGCGGCCGGCATTTCCAATTGATGCGCTGGGGCCTGATCCCGTCCTGGGTCAAGGACCCCCGCACATTCTCGCTCTTGATCAACGCGCGCTCCGAGACGGTGCGGGAGAAGCCCGCCTTCAAGAACGCGATCAAGCGGCGCCGTGCGCTGATCCCGGCCGACGGCTATTACGAATGGCAGGATGCCGGCGGCCGCAAGCGGCCGTTCTTCATCCACCGCCGCGATGGCCATCCGGTCGCCTTCGCGGCGCTGGCCGAGACCTGGATGGGGCCGAACGGCGAGGAGCAGGACACGGTGGCGATCGTCACTGCGCCGGCGAGCCCCGATCTCGCCGAGCTGCATCACCGCGTGCCCGTCACGATCCGGCCCGAGCAATTCGCACGCTGGCTCGACTGCCTGCCCAACGATGTCGATGACGTGATGCCGCTGCTGAAGGGGCCAGATGTCGGCGAGTTCGCCTGGCACCGGGTGACGATGCGCGTCAACGCCGTCGCCAACGACGACGCGCAATTGCTGCTGCCGATGACCGCGGAGGAGATCGCCGCGGAAGACGCGCCGGCGGCGAAGAAGGTGGCAGTGCGCAAGACGGCGCCGCGGGAAGATGACGGGCAGGGGTCGTTGTTCTAGCGGCCGATGCTGTGTGGAAAGTGCACGCATACAGGCGCGGGCATCTCCACGTCGTCGTCCTGGCGAAAGCCGGGACCCATAACCACCGCATTTGATCGCAAGCGGGATCGCGGCCCCAGCGTCGCGCAACAACCGACATTTGGGGTAATGGGTCCTGGCTTTCGCCAGGACGACGGCGGTGGATGGGCGGCTATGTCTTCACCGACGCCACGCCCTCGATCTCGATCAGCATCTTCGGATTGGGCAGCGCCACCACGACGCAAGTGGTGCGTGCGGGATAGGGCGCGGGGCCGAACGCGCCGGCATAGAGCGCGTTCATCGTGGCGACGTCACTGGCGCGGGTCAGCAGCACGTTGACTTTGACGAGATCGCGCATCGTCGCGCCCGCCTCGGTCAGCACCCGCTTGAAATTGGTGACGACGTTGGCGAATTGCGCCTCGAAGCCGTCAGGCAGCTCGCGGTTGGCGTCGAAGCCGGGGATGCCCGAGATGAACAGGAGATCGCCGACGCGGGCGCCGAACGAAAGCGGCGGCGCCTGGATGCCGGGCGGAGGAGGAAAGTGCTTGATCGTTGTCATGAGGTCACCCGTCTGCACGAGATGGAAGAGAGGAAGGTTCGGCGGCGCGCGGCGCCATCGTGCGCGAGCGCCACAAAGTCTTGCCGAACAGATTCTGGCCGATCATGCCGGCCAGCATCGCTGCGACGAACGCCACGATCGGCAGCGAGAGGCCGGCGAGATTGACCAGCGCGGGGCCGGGGCAGATGCCGGCGAGGCCCCAGCCGATGCCGAACAGGATTGCGCCGCCAACCAGCGGCGCATCGATGTCGTTGCGGTCAGGCCAGACAAAGCGTGGCGAGAACGCCGGCGCAGCGCGCCGCCGCGCGAGCGCAAAGCCTGACGCCGCGACCGCGACCGCGCCCGCCATCACGAAGGCGAGCGTCGCATCCCAGGCGCCGAACAGGTCGAGGAAGCCGAGCACCTTCTGCGGATCGGTCATGCCGGAGATCAAAAGGCCCGCGCCGAAGATCAGGCCGCAAAGGAAGCTTGCGAGAACCTGCATCGCTAGCCTCCGATTCCGTGTCTGACGATTGCGACGGTTGCGATCGCCGCCGTCATGAAGATGAACGTCGCGATGATCGAGCGGCCGGACAGCCGCGCGAAGCCGCAGACGCCGTGGCCCGAGGTGCAGCCATTGCCCATGCGGGTGCCGAACCCGACCAGCACGCCCGCGATCGCGATCACGACGAGGCTGCCGTTCATCGCCGGCCGCGGCAGCGGCGCGCCGAACAAGGCCGCAATCAGGGGCGCTGCGATCAGTCCTGCGATGAACGCGACGCGCCAGCCGCGGTCGGCGGTATCGGGTTGGAGCAGGCCGCCGACGATGCCGGTAACCCCTGCGATTCGCCCGGTCAGCAGCATCAGCAGCGCCGCGGCGAGGCCGATCAGCGCGCCGCCGGCGAGGCCGGAAAATGGGGTGAAATCGTGCATCGGTGCGGGGCCTCTGTTGCGCAAACTCCTCAGCGATCCGGCAAAGCGGTCGGCGTGCATGCGCCAGCGTCGCGCGGCTGCGCGGGCGATGATAGACTTCGCCTGATCAGGAACAAGCGCAATCCCGCATGTTTCGCAGGCGTTTCAAGGGTGCCTGCCCGTCGGCTGGATTGCCGCGATTCGCATCTCGCCTCACTTCGTCCGGAGAACCCCCATGAGACTGTCATCCGCCGCCCGCGCCGTGCTGTTCGCGCTGGCGCTGCTCACCGGATCGTCCGCTGCGCTGGCCGACGAGGGCGCCGTGACGCTCGTCATCTTCAAGGGCGGCTGGATCTTCGGCGGCTCCGCCGGCAAGGGCGTGTTGACCTTCAAGGGGCAGACCTACGGGCTCACCGCCGGCGGGCTGGACTACGGCCTCGTGTTCGGCGGCTCCCAGACCACGTTGCAGGGCCGGGTGCGCAATATCCGCCGCGCCCAGGACATCGCCGGCGTCTACGCCGCGGCCGGCATGGGCGTTGCGCTCGGCGCCGGCGTGCGCGGCATCCTGCTGACCAACCAGAACGGCGCGGTGCTCGAGCTGAGCGGCAAGCAGATCGGCCTGATGGCCAATGTCGACCTCAGCGGGCTCGCGATCACGTTGAAGGAGTAGGTGAGGTTCGATTCTTGGCCTTGTCATTCCGGGGCTCGCGGAGCGAGAGCCCGGAATCCATTTATCCACTAACTGTGCGGCCCAATGGATTCCGGGCTCGCGCCGAGTAGCGCGCCCTCAGGTGCGCAATTGCGCACCGGGGAATGACGAAAAATTCGTCTACGTGATCCACTCGGCGAGCTCGCGCCACGGCTGCAAACTCCAATGCCCGGACGCCGCTCCTGATGGTGACGGCAGCACGAACACGTCAGGGAAGCCGCTCGTTGATGGCTGCCGCCCGAGCGCAAGCGCGCTGGTCGGCCTGTCGTAAAACAGGCTCGCCGCCTTCTTGCTGGTGAACGCGATGGTCCTCGGGCGATAGGTCTCGATCTTCGCTCTGAAGCCCACAACATCGAACGACTGTCGCGCGATCTCGTGATCCATTCCGGCGCCGGTCTTGGAGAGATCGGTGAAGCCGATGCCGAGCGATAGCAGCGCCGCGAACTCATCCGGCCGATAGTGCCGCGGCGTGATGCCGGCCTCGTGCAGCGCGCGCCAGAACCGGTTGCCGGGATGCGCGTAGTAGTGCCCGACCTCGGCTGAGCGCGTGCTGGCCGCGGTGCCGACGAACACCAGACGGAGATCGGCGCGGAGCTGGTCGGGGAGGCGGTGGGAATTGTTGTCAGGCATCTGATGGGAGACCGAGCAGAGCATACGCGCGTTAACGTGTGATGAGATCAGGTCGAATAGCGACAGCGCTGCGCTCCCTCTCTCGCTTGCGGGGAGGTCGGATCGCAGCCGCGCCGAGCCGTTCGCCGCAGATGCGCGGGGCCAAAATATCGAAAACAACCCCATGCAAAGGAGCCGGCGGCTGCCGCCGTCCGATACGACACCTTGACACGTCGGGCAAATCAGGGATAGATTTCCAATATTCCGAAATCGCGTGAGCATTCCCTCGCCCGCCGGGCCCGCGCATTTGGCGTCCCAATACGCGCTAGCGCACCGGCTCCCTGGTCTCGTCTTCGGTCGTCACCGCCTGCGCCGGCCCCGTCGCACGCACCATCAAAAACCGTCCCGAAAACGCCGTGCCGTGGATGCTCCAGCGGCCGTCGATCTCGGTCGCGTCGGCATTGACCGCGCCTTCATAGTGCACGGTGCCGTAGCCGTAACCGGCCGGCTCGTAGCGCTTGACGAATGTGACCGCGCTGCCGGAGCGGTGACCGGACAGCGAAGCATCGTGAGTGCTGATCGGGCAGCCCGGTGCGACGCAAGGCTCGGTCACGCTGCCGCCGAGCGCGCCGCCGGCATCGATCAGCGTCGCCAGGAACGTGACCATGCCGCCAGGCTGAACGTAGCTGCCGTCCCAGACGCCGGTGAGATTGTCGTCCATGTCGCTCGTCCGGATTTCCGCGCATTGCAATGCAGTGATCGATGTGGCGCTCGCAGCGTCTCAACGCAAGTCGCGCGCGCCGCGCCCGGTTGCCTGATCCGGCAAAAGGGTCTGTAATCCAGCCCAACAGATCAAGAAGAATTTTGGAGCGGAGCATGACGGGAGAGGCGAAAACCCATTACGAGGTGATCGTGGTCGGCGCCGGCGTCGCCGGCATCTACCAGATCAAGCGGCTCGCCGATCTCGGCATCGATGCCACCGTGCTGGAAGCCGCGCCCGATCTCGGCGGCACCTGGTACTGGAACCGCTATCCCGGCTGTCGTTTCGACTCGGAGAGCTACACCTACGGCTTCTCGTTCTCGCGCGAGCTGCTCGACGAGTGGCACTGGAAGGAGCGCTTCTCCGGCCAGCCCGAGAATCTGCGCTACCTCAACTACGTCGCCGACAAGTTCGACCTGCGCCGGCACATGCAGTTCAATTGCAAGGTCGAGGCCATGCAGTTCGACGAGACGCGCGATCTCTGGCAACTCAGGCTCGGTGACGGCCGCGAACTGACCTGCCGCTTCGTGGTGCTCGCGATCGGGCTATTGTCGGCGCCGACCATGCCGCGCGTGCCCGGGATCGAGGACTTCAAGGGTCGCTCGTTCCATACCTATTACTGGCCGCACGAGCCGGTCGATCTAACGGCTAAGAAGGTCGCCGTGATCGGCACCGGCGCCACCGGCATCCAGTTGATCGGCGAAATCGCCGACAAGGTAGGCCAACTCACCGTGTTCCAGCGCCGGCCGAACTGGAGCGCGCCGCTCAACAACAGCGAGATATCGGACGCTGAAATGGCCGACATCCGCGCGCGCTATGACGAGATTTTTGCCGCCTGCGCACTGACACCGGGCAGCTTTGTGCACGGCCCCGACAAGCGCGGCTTCTACGAGGTCAGCCGCGAGGAGCGGCTCAAGACCTGGGACAAGCTCTATGACGAGCCCGGCTTCGGCATCTGGCTGGCGAACTTCCGCGAGATCTTCATGGATGAAGCCGCCAACGCCGAGCTGTCGGAATATATCGCAGGCCGCATCCGGCAGCGCGTGAACGATCCCAAGGTCGCCGAAAAACTGATCCCGCGGGATCACGGATTTGGGGTGCAGCGCCTGCCGCTGGAGACGCGGTATTTCGAGGCCTACAACCGCGACAACGTCCATCTCGTCGATCTCAGCGAGACGCCGCTGGTGCGGATCACCGAGACCGGCCTGCGCACCACGGCGCGCGACTACGAGTTCGATATCATCGTCTACGCCACCGGCTTCGACGCCATCACCGGCGCCTACGATCTGATCGACATCAGGGGCATCGGCGGCGAACGCCTCGCCGACAAATGGAAGCAGGCGCCGTCGACCTTCCTCGGCATGCTCGTGCACGGCTTCCCGAACCTGCTGATGCCGACCGGCCCGCAAAGCGCCTCCGCGTCGACCAACTTCCCGCGCGGCATCGAGAACGGCGTCAACTGGTGCACCAACCTGCTGCAATACATGTGGGACCGCGGCCTGACCCGCGCCGACGCCACGCTGGAAGCCGAGCAGCGTTGGACCGCGCATGTCGTCAAGATGTACGAGATCATGCTGATGCGCAAAGCCAAGTCCTGGTTCACGGGCTACAACTCCAACGTCGCCGGCCACGAAGAGGGGACTGTGCGCTACTTCGTGTACAACGGAGGGACACCGAAGTTTCTGGGGATCATCAACGGCGTGGCGGCGGGAGGGTATCAGGAGATCGCATTTGGCGGTGGCTCGCAGCGCAACGTGCAAGGGGCGGCGGTTGGTACGTCGGCTTAGCTTCGAGAGAGGCAATGTGCGGTTAAATACCCAGACGTCACTTCGCATAGCCGGGCTACATTCTTGCGAGTGACTCCACTCGCCCGGTCGGCAGCGCCGGGAGGAGCCGACCGAACATAGCGCACAACGGACACAGAAAATCGTCGATCGCGATCGTTCGGTTGAATAAATGGCGCAACGTGAAGTCAGTCCTCTCTTTCAAGATCGGTCATGCCTGACCGGTTGACGTTAGTACCAAGGCCGACCTTTCCGCGGTCGTTCGCCTCAAGCATCTTGCGAGCAATCAGCTCCATCACTATTCCCCGCACCACATCAATAGGAGCATTCATTTTCTGAGATACTTTTATTGAAAGATCGGAGACAGCATATCGAAAAGGTTCATCCCCTATGATATTGAAGACGTCGTTGGATATTCGCGTCGCGAACGCCATGTGAGTTTGCAGCTGGTTAGTCATTTCGGAGATCATGGTAGCCGCGTTCGATTTCTGCAACGCCGCCATAGCGCTGTTGTGGTTATTCATGAGCTCAGCCTGGGCTTCTTTGTAGCTCTCGACGCCGCTGTCAAATGATTTGAGGCTGTACTTGTCCTCTTTCCTTTGCTCGAGGATATCTTGTTCCACCATTTCCAAGAGTACGAGCCGCAACGCCTGCGGCGAGAGCTCCTCTGCCTTAAGGTTGTACTTGCCGTAACCAACGGCCTCGTTTCTATATCGTTGTGCAATCTCGTCGAATGACAAGACGCGAACTGTTCCCTGAAATATTTGCTGAATCACAGCTCGTTGCCATTTCTGGATCGCTAAATTGCGCCGCTCGCGAGCTTGATCGATGAGTGAGATAATAAATGCGGCCGTTGCTGCGACGGCTGAAATTGATACGGTTACGTAGTAGATGTCTGATAGTGCCATGCGCTAGGCCCCCTTCATGACTACCTAAGATAGCGCCGAAAGGGGCTTAATCAAATGGAGAATGTGCGGCTTCAGTGATACCTAGCTTAGATTACCGAAGCCGCCTGACCGTCGCATGCCTCACAACACCCGATTGCTCTCCTTCACCTTCTCCGCGTCGAGATACAGGTTCTCGCCCATCTCCTTGAACTTGGCGCTCATCGTCGCCATGCCGTCCTCGATGGTGCCTGACATCGATGCGCCGACGCCCGAGGGGTCGTTGAGCGTCGCGGCGTAGTCGCGGACGTCCTGGGTGATCTTCATCGAGCAGAACTTCGGGCCGCACATCGAGCAGAAATGCGCGACCTTGTGGGCTTCCTTCGGCAGGGTCTCGTCGTGGAAGTTCTTCGCGGTCTCGGGATCGAGGCCGAGGTTGAACTGGTCCTGCCAGCGGAAGTCGAAGCGGGCGCGGCTCAGCGCGTCGTCGCGGAGCTGCGCAGCCGGGTGGCCCTTGGCCAAGTCAGCCGCGTGGGCTGCGATCTTGTAGGTGATGACGCCGACCTTGACGTCGTTGCGATCGGGCAGGCCGAGATGCTCCTTCGGCGTGACGTAGCAGAGCATCGCGCAGCCGAACCAGCCGATCATCGCAGCACCAATGCCCGAGGTGATATGGTCATAGCCCGGCGCGATGTCGGTCGTCAGCGGGCCCAACGTATAGAACGGCGCCTCGCCGCATTCCTTGAGCTGCTTGTCCATGTTGATCTTGATCTTGTGCATCGGCACGTGGCCGGGACCCTCGATCATGACCTGGCAGCCCTTGTCCCACGCGATTTTCGTCAGCTCGCCGAGCGTCTCGAGCTCCGCGAATTGCGCGCGGTCGTTGGCGTCGGCGATCGAGCCCGGCCGCAGGCCGTCGCCGAGCGAGAACGAGACGTCATACTTGCGCATGAGGTCGCAGATCTCGTCGAAATGGGTGTAGAGGAAGCTCTCCTTGTGATGCGCGAGGCACCACTTCGCCATGATCGAGCCGCCGCGCGAGACGATGCCGGTGACGCGGTTCGCCGTGAGGTGGATGTAGGGCAGCCGCACGCCGGCGTGGATCGTGAAATAGTCGACGCCCTGTTCGCACTGCTCGATCAGGGTGTCCTTGTAGAGCTCCCAGGTCAGCTTGACGGGATCGCCGTCGCACTTCTCCAGCGCCTGGTAGATCGGCACGGTGCCGATCGGCACCGGCGAGTTGCGCAGGATCCATTCGCGGGTGGTGTGGATGTTGCGCCCGGTCGAGAGGTCCATCACGGTGTCGGCGCCCCAACGGATCGCCCACACCATCTTGTCGACTTCTTCCTCCACTGATGACGTCACCGCCGAGTTGCCGATATTGGCGTTGATCTTGGTCAGGAAGTTGCGGCCGATGATCATCGGCTCGAGCTCGGCATGGTTGATGTTGGAGGGGATGATGGCGCGGCCGCGCGCGATCTCGTCGCGGACGAATTCCGGGGTGATGAAGGCCGGCACCGAGGCGCCGAAGCTCTCGCCATCGGCGAGCGCGGCTTCGGCACGCTCGAGTTGCTGCTTGCGGCCGAGATTCTCGCGCTCGGCGACGTAGATCATCTCCTTGGTGATGATGCCGGCGCGGGCGAATTCGAGCTGGGTGATCTTGTGGCCGTCGAGGCCGCGCAGCGGCTTGTGGTGCGCGGTGAACGCCTTGGCGGCGTGGGATGCGCCGACATTGCCGTTGTCCTCCGGCTTGATGGTGCGGCCCTCATATTCCTCGACGCCGCCGCGCTCTTTCACCCAGGCGAGGCGATTGCGCGGCAGGCCGGAGTTGACGTCGATCGTGACGGCCGGATCGGTGTAGGGACCCGAGGTGTCATAGACCGGCAGGTTCGGCTCGCCGGCGCCTTCCGACAGGATGATCTCGCGCAGCGGCACGCGAACGTCGGGCGCGCTTGCGGGCGTCGCGAAGATCTTGCGCGAGGCGGGCAGCGAGCCGGTGGTGACGGCGGGGAGCGTGGTGTCGGGGTTGGAGCGGATGTTCATGAGGGATCCTCCTTACTTCAATTCGTTGGCATTGCTGCGCGAGAAACAATTACCGCTGTCATCCCCGCGAAAGCGGGGATCCAGTATTCCAGAGGCCGCGGGGCGATACGGAGACGCCGCGGCGTACTGGATCGCCCGGTCCATGTGCGCAATTGCGCACAGGCCGGGCGATGACAGCAGAGTGTGTGGGACGAGAGTTTGCATCACGCGGCCTCCGCAGGGATGCCGAGCCATTGCCGCACCCGCGCGTCGGGGTCGGCGTTCTGGGTGACGTCACTGACGACGGCGATCGAATCGGCGCCGGCGGCGAAGATCTCGGCTGATTGCTCGAACTTGATGCCGCCGATCGCGACAAGCGGGATATTGCCGATCCGCTTCTTCCACTCGGTGATCTTCGGAATGCCCTGCGGCTCGAACCGCATCGACTTCAGCGTGGTGAAGAAGATCGGGCCGAGCGCGACGTAGTCCGGCTTGGCGGCGAGCGCGGTGGCGAGTTCGGCATCGTCATGGGTGGAGATACCGAGCGTGAGCTTGGCTTTGCGGATCTCGGCGAGGTCGGCGTCGGCGAGGTCTTCCTGGCCGAGATGCAGATGCTCGGCACCGGCGACAACAGCCGCGCGCCAGTAGTCGTTGACCACGAGCTTTGTGGGCGTGCCCTTCGTCACGGCCAGCGCGTCGGTGACGATCTGCAACGCCGCGGAATCGTCGAGGTCCTTGGCGCGCAGCTGGATGGTGCCGACGCCGAGCTTGGTCAGTCGCTCGACCCAGTTGATGCTGTCGACGACGGGATAGAACGGATCAGGATACGGCATGCCAGAACGGGGTCCCAACGACAGGGGTGGAGGGGGAGGCGAAGTCGCGGGCTTCCATCAGCCCGGCTTCATAGGCGGTGCGGCCGGCCTCGACGCCGAGGCGGAAGGCATTGGCCATCGCAACCGGGTCGGCGGCCTTTGCGACGGCGGTGTTGAGCAGCACGGCGTCATAGCCGAGCTCGAGCGCCTGTGCCGCATGCGACGGCGCGCCCAAGCCGGCATCGACCACCAGCGTGATGTCGGGCAGGCGGTCGCGCAGAAGTTTCAACGCGTCGCGGTTGGTGATGCCTTTGGCGCTGCCGATTGGAGCTGCCCACGGCATCACCACCTTGCAGCCGGCTTCGACCAGGCGCGAGGCGACCGAGAAATCCTCGGTGCAATAGGGGAACACTTCAAAGCCGTCCTTGATCAGGACAGTGGCGGCCTCGACCAGGCCGACGACGTCGGGCTGCAGCGTGTCGTTGTCGGCGATCACCTCGAGCTTGATCCAGGGCGTGCCGAACAATTCGCGCGCGAGCTTGGCAGTGGTGACCGCCTCGCGCACGCTGCGGCAGCCCGCGGTGTTCGGCAGCACGGTGACGCCGAGCTCGCGGATCAAGGACCAGAACGCATCGCCGGTCTTGCCGCCAGCGGCTTCACGGCGGAGCGATACGGTGACGATGCTGGCGCCGGAGGCGCGGATCGCGTTCTGCATGATCGCAGGCGAGGCGTAGAGCGCCGTGCCGATCAGCAGGCGGGACGGGAAGGATTTGCCGTAGAAGGTGACCATGGTCCGTGGTGTCTCCTCAAACCGTGCCGTCGTCCCGGCGAAGGCCGGGACCCATACGCCGCGGCCCTTCAACGAGGCACGCGGGGCGTCGTTCTTTCCGCCAATAACCGGTCGTGGTTATGGGTCCCGGCCTGCGCCGGGACGACGGGAGGAGAGCGCGTGCAGTCATCACATCACCCTCCCTGCCGCGGCGTGATGATCTCGATCTCGTCGCCGGCTTTCAGTGCAGTCTCGGCCCAGCGGCTCTTCGGCACCACGTCGTAATTCAGCGCGATCGCGAAATGGCTGCCCTCGTAGTCGAGCTCGGCCAGCAGCGCGTCGACGCTCGCTGCGTTGATCTCGCGCTGCTCGCCGTTCACGATCACGCGCATAGCATCACCTCATTGTCGATTTCGCCGCGCTGGAGATAGGCGAGCGTCAGCTCGGCCAGCGCCGGAGCCAGCAGGAAGCCATGACGGTAGAGTCCGTTCACCGTGATGCGTTCCTGCTCGATCCTGATTTTCGGCAGATTGTCCGGAAAGGCCGGACGCAAACCGGCGCCGAACTCGACGATGCGCGCCTCGCCGAACGCCGGATGCACGACGTAAGCCGCCCCCAGCAGCTCCAGCGCCGAGCGCACGCTGACGCCATTGTCCTCGGCCTCGATCGTGGTCGCGCCCAGCATGAAGCGGCCGTCGCCGCGCGGGATCACGTAGAGCGGCCAGCGAGGATGGATCAGCCGCACCGGGCGCGACAGCTCGACCTCCGACGTCTCGATGATGATCATCTCACCCTTGACGCCGCGCAGGCTCGGCTCGCGGTCGCGTGCGGCAAGCCCGCGGCAGTCGATCACGAGGCCGTCGAGATCGTCAGCTTCGGCATCGCTGCCGAACTTGATGGCGCCGCCGGCCTTGGCGATCGCGGCATGCAGCCGCGGCAGCACGCGGCGCGGCTCGACATGGCCCTCCTCGGGATAGAACAGGCCGGCGCCGAAGCGGCCCTCGAGCGCCGGCTCGAGCGCGCGAACGCCCTCGGCATCGAGCCGGCGATGGCCTGACGTGAGGCGGGCAAAGCGCTCGAAATCGGCGCGGTCGCGCGGATGCGCCACCACCAGCGAGCCGTTGAATGGGGTTTCCGGGAGATGCTGTCGCCACAGCGCGAGCGAGCGAATGCCGAGGCGGGTGATGACAGGCTCCGCGGCCTCCTCCTCGCACCAGGGCGCCAGCATTCCGCCGGCCCAGTGGCTTGTGGATTCCGTCATCGCCGCGTCACTGCGCTCATGCAGGGTGACGGCACGTCCGGCCTCTGCGAGCAATAGCGCATGCCAGGCGCCGGTTATGCCTGCGCCGATGATGGTGACGGGGGAATCCCCCCGCGGTCGCAACGTCTGATACATCCCTGTCCCTTCGCCGGCATGACCCGGATCAGGTTCAAAGGGTCACCGCGGTCCCGGACTGTTCGCCTGATGGCGAGGCCCAAGCTTGCGGTATCTCAGCTCCTCCTTCGGAGCACCCCTCGGAACGCCCCTAATGTAGGCGGATGGGCTGACGTGTCAACGTGTATGCCAGCGGGGGGCCGCGATCGGTTATTTTTCGGCCTGTTCCGGCTTCGGCTCGGCGGGTTCGGCCGCCACCTGATCCTGCCTGGCGAGCTCTTTCGGCGGCGCACCGGCGGCGCCATGCATCGCCTCCTTGAGGTGGCCGCCGCGCTGCCGCTTTGCGACGTAGTAATACCCGCCCGCGAAATAACGCACGGCTCGGTCGAAATCGCCGTTGGCGGCACGGTAGGCGCCGGCGAGGTATTTGACGCCGTATCGGAGGTTGGTCGCGGCGTCGCGCAGACCTTCGGCGGTACCGGTGTAGCCGACCCCACGGGCGGTCGCGAGCTTGATCTGCATCATGCCGATGGCGCCGCCGCGCCCGATCAAATGCGGCTGGTACTTGCTCTCACGGACGATGACGCGATGCACCAGCTCTTCCGGCACCAGATTGGCCTGCGCCTCGGCTGCCACCATCGCCTCATATTGCGCGCGAGACTGCGCCTGCGCGCCGGCGCAGGACACAAGCCACGCGATCGCGGCAAGGCAGCTAAGGGTCTGAACGGTCTTCATGTCTGATACGCTCGGGGTAATCAATGCGCGTCGGTTCTGCGGTCTCATTGGTACGGCGAGCGGGCAGGAATGTGGCAAAACCTTCGCATCAGCGAACGTTCTGCGTCCGTGATTGTCCGGATCTGGGCGAGGCGGACGACGCGATTGCGAAATGCTTCAAATTGTCTGCTTCGATCGACTCAGCCAGGAATTGTTCTGTCACATCCTGGCTTTCAGTTTTCGCGGCCGCGCTTTGATGCACGCTATCCACAGCTGATTGTCGTGCAAACGACTCGATGAAGGTTTACACTTGGTGGCAAGGCAGAGCGCGCGCGGTGAGTCAGCACGTCTGCCCATTCCAAAGCACGCAAGAAACAACATTCGGGAGATGCGCCATGAATCGTCAAGATTCAGTCCGTCAGGACATTGGCTACATGCCTCGCGAAAATCCCTGCGCGCAATGCGGCAAGCCGATTGCACGCCCCGATTGGGTGGAGCACAGCGAGGGACGCACGTCGTTCCTGTGGAATTGCCGCGCCTGCAATTACCGCTTCGAGGCCGTCGCGATCTACGACCTGACGCAGCTCACGCCACTCGCCGCCTGATGCGTTAGTCGCCGGTCCGTTGCGTCGCCGGTCAGCCGCAGCTGATCAGGCCGCGGACTTCTGCGGCTGCTGCAACTGCTGTTGCCGCGCCGGCAATTCGATCCGGACCACGAGCCCGTGCGGCTTGCGATCGTGCAGCGACAGCGTGCCGCCATGCGCGAGCACGATGGCGTTGGCGATCGACAGGCCGAGGCCGAAGCCTTCGGCCTCATCCATGTTGCGCGCCTGGTCGCCGCGCACGAACGGCTCCAGCACGCTCGCCTTGTGCGCCTCGGAAATGCCGGGGCCGTCGTCCTCGATGTCGATGACGAGGCGCTCCGGCTCGACGTCGAGCCGGACGGTGACTTCGCCGCCGAAGCGCACGGCATTGTCGACCAGATTAGTGATGCTGCGATGCAGATCGGCGGGCCGCGCGGTCGCCATCGCATGCTGCGGACCCTCGTAGCTGACCTTGTGGCCCATGTCGGCGAACTGGTCGGTGACGAGATGCAGCGTGCTTGCGATGTCGACCAGCGTCATCTCCTCGAGCTTGCGGTCGTTGCGCAGGAACGACAGCACCGATTCCAGCATCGAGCGCATCTGGTCGAGGTCGCGCAGCATGCGGTGGCGATGGGTCTCGTCCTCGATGAATTCGGCGCGCAGCCGCATTCGCGTGATCGGCGTGCGCAAGTCGTGGCTGATCGCGGCCAGCATCTTGGTGCGGTCGTCGATCAGTGCCGTGATGCGCTCGCGCATCCGGTTCAGCGCCTTGGCCAGCGAACGGATCTCCTCGGGGCCGCGCTCGGGCAGCGGCGCGGCGGCGCCGTTCAGGCTGAAGGTCTCTGCGGCCTTGACGAAGGACGACAGCGGCGCGGTCAGCGCCCACGCCGCCCACAGGCCGAGCAGGGTGACGCTGATGACGGCGAACAGCACCGTCATCATCCAGGGCCCGCCCCAGAACGGCCGCATGTGCTGATCCGGCATCAGGTTCGCGGCGAACATGGCGCCATCCGGCAGGCGGATCGCGACGCGGCGGATCTCGCCCTCATGCGGCGTGCTGCCCGCCTCGCGCGGCAGCGAGAAGACATGGTAGCCGGCACCGAGCCGGCGCAGCGCATGCAGGCTCGGCGTTTCGGTTTCGGTGAGCGGGCCGATATCGGCCGACAGGTCGCTGATCGCAAGCTGCGGGAAGGCCCTGATGATATCGGCCTGCAGCCGCGGCCGCTCCGATGCCGGGGCATGTCCCAGCAGTTGCGCGGCGGCGGCGAGCTGGGTGTGCCAGCGATCCGACGGCTCCGGCCGGTCGGGGCGATGGATCAGGAAGGTCGCGGTGATGATCAGGTGCAGCGCGACGATCGAGACGACGACCAGCGCCGCCATCTGGGCGCCGATCCCCCGCAGACTCAGCACACGCAGCAGCTTCATGGTCAGTTGCTCGTGGCGGCAACCGCCTCCACCCTCGGAGTGAACACATAGCCGCCGGAGCGCACCGTCTTGATCATGGTGGCTTCCTGCGGATCGGGCTCGATCTTGCGTCTGATACGGCTGACCAGCACGTCGATCGAACGCTCGAACGAACCGGCGCTGCGGCCCTGCGTCAGGTCGAGCAGGCTGTCACGCGACAGCACGCGGCCGGGTCGTTCGCAGAAGGTGCGCAGCAGGTCGAACTCGGCGCTGGTCATTGCGACGCGCGCGCCTTCGGGATTGCGCAGCTCGCGCAGGCGGATGTCGATGCGCCAGCCGAGGAAGGTCAGCGTGGTCGCGCCCTCGATCGCGCTGGCGTTGCGCGCGGCGGCCTGGCGGCGCAGCACGGCGTTGATCCGCGCCAGCAACTCGCGCGGGTTGAAGGGCTTGGCCAGGTAGTCGTCGGCGCCCATCTCGAGGCCGAGGATGCGGTCGACATCCTCGCCGCGCGCGGTCAGCATGATGATCGGCGTCTGCGACTCCGCGCGCACCTTGCGGCACAGGCTGAGGCCGTCCTCTCCCGGCAGCATGACGTCGAGCACCAGGAGATCGACCCGGTGGTCGGTCATGGCCTTCGCCATCTCGCGGCCGTCGGAGGCGGTCGTGACATGACAGGAATTGGTGCGGAGATATTTTGCGATCAGGGATCGCGTTTCGCGGTCGTCCTCGACGACGAGGATATTGGGCGCAGCCTGGGTCATACCGACTCTTTTGTCCGTGATTCGGGGGAAGCGGCTCAGGAATTTTGTTTCAGTATATGTCTGAAATTTTGCCCGGAATAACGAGTTAACAGGTCGGCGGTGCGGAGAAAAGTTATCGTTCTGTCATCCAGCTAGTGCGTTGAAATACAGATCGAAGTCGCCTTCGGCATGGCACCGTCCTGCGCTGCTGCGGTCACCGGAAAAGGGAAGGGCAGCTGCCATATCCAGCGGCGGAACCGGTTCCCCCGGCGATGCGTTGTTTCTCTTTCAGGCCAGGGAGGGTGAGATGGCTGTCGAGGTCAGGACGAGGCCGCATCAACTGATTGCCAGCGATCGCGTCGAGGGGACCGCGGTGCGCCGGGCCAATGGCGACATGATCGGCCACATTGAGCGGCTGATGATTGACAAGATCTCGGGCAAGGTGTCGTACGCCGTGCTGAGCTTTGGGGGCTTCCTCGGGATCGGAACCAATCTGATTCCGCTGCCGTGGGGCCGGCTGCACTACAACCCGAAATTCGAAGCCTACGAGCTCGACATCGAGGACGACGAGCTGAAGCGCGCGCCGTCGTTCCGCGCCGACAAGGATTTCGATTGGGGCGACCGTTCGCAGGAAGTCGAGCTGCATCGCTTCTACGGCGTGCCGCCCTATTGGGGCGGCTTCTGATCGCAGGGCTGGGCGTGCGCGTGATCGACGCATGTCGATCGACGATGCCGCAGCGTGGGCGCGTGCCGGCTTGTGCAGCGCGGTTCGCCGGGACGACTTAGTGAGCCAAACATCGTCACATCCGGGACTGCGGGTCCGGCGCAGTCGTGAGGCTCAACCGCAAACCCAATTGAGAGGTGACGGTCGCGTTCGTCAAGGAGCGCGACGTTCCATGCGTTGGAAACGCACGCGCTGCTTGCCGCGTCGTATTCATGGCGTTCCAGGATCGCGTTCGCAGGCATCGGGGCGGCTTTTGAGCGCACGCGAAATAGGAACGGACGCCTACATCACGGGTTCTCCCGGCATCGATTTTGCGAACTGAGGAGAGCGCATAATGTTGATCAAATCCATCGTTGCCGGCGTCGCCGGTTCCGCCCTGCTCGCAACCGTCGCGGTTGCGCAGACACCCGCCGAGAGGGCCGACAAGATGGCTCCTGCGGCGTCGACGACAACGTCGACCACGACGCCCACCGCGTACACGGGCGAATGGCGCGCGTCCAAGGTCGTCGGCCTCAGCGTGTACAATGACGGCAACGAGAGCGTCGGCTCGATCAACGACCTCTTGATGGACAAGGGCGGTACCATCAAGGCGGTCGTGATCGGCGTCGGCGGCTTCCTTGGCGTCGGCGAGCATCTGGTCGCCGTGCCGATCGACAAGGTGAAGTTCGTCAACGAGCCGGTCTCTTTGACCAGTGCCGCCAACACCGGCAGCACGACCAAGCAGACCACCACCGGCGCGGCGCCTGCTGCGACGGCGTCGAAGCCGAATCCCTGGTACCCGGATCACGCGGTGTTCAGCGCGACCAAGGATGAGCTGAAGGCGATGCCGGAGTTCAAGTACTCGACCGACTAACGCGGATTGTGCGCCCGAATGTCCAACTGCGTAGAACGTGAGTCAAAAGCGTAAAAGCCGAGTCAACCCAAGGGACGCCTCGCGACGCCGTTCGCGGAGGCGTCCTCAGATGATCGCGGAGTGGGCGGCCGAGGATCGGTCTCCCTGGCGGACATCGGAAATGAAAAGCCCCGCCGTCGCCGGCGGGGCTTTTTCTGCTTCAGAGGAGGACAGGTTTAGACCGAGACCGACATTTGTTGACGGTTGACGGTTAACGCTCCAGCTGCGGCGCCTCCAGCACGATTATAAGGACCAAATCTGACATAAAGCCATGGCCGCTGAAGGGCGGCCTGGTCGTTCCGGTCACCCGGATAGGCGGCGATCGAGGTTTACCCGGCCAGGCGCATAATGATCGTCATCAGCGGGCCAGCGCCGCCACGCGATCAAGCGCGGTGCTGAAGCCCTGAAGCGAGATCGAGAAATTTGCCAGAGCCCCGCCATCGGCGACGGCCTTGACCTTGAGTGCCGTGCCCGCCCGAACGGCCACCAGCGTGGCCGCGTCGAAGGTGACATTGACGAGGCAACCGGCCGGCAGGCAGGTCCGGAAGCGGATTGGCGACAGGGCTGGCTTGTCGTCGATCTGGAAAGTGACGCCGGAGTCGAGCGCGAGGCCGAATGGCAGAACGAGAGTGCCCGACACGGTATTACCCGACGGTGCATTCAGTTCGATCGCCAGCACCCGCTGTCCGTTTTGCTGGGACTGGAGCTGCGACAGCGCACAGCGCTTTGTGCTGCCGTCTTGTGCGCAGACCACGCCCCAGTCCTTGTAGGTCTCGTTGAGGGAGGACGCGCCGCCCGGCAGGGACGATGCCGTTGCGCCGGCGGGTTGGCTTCCGGATTGCGCCTGAGCCAGTTGGAAGCGTTGGGGCGCCGGCTCGTCGCGATTGTCAGTGATGGATGCGGCCTGGGAAGGCGTCGAAGACGCAAGTTCGGGCACGAGGTACAGCGTCACGCCTGCCGCGATCGCGGCGGCGGACGAGATTCCAATAAGGCAGACTTTGCGGCTCATCATGCGAGCGCCTTTCGTTCGTCTGCGCGCTGCGCATTGAGGCCGAGCAGGCTTTGAAAATTCTGAAGCGAAGCTAGATGCAGCGTGGCGAGATCAAGCCAGCCTCTAGCGTGCCAGTCGGCGACTGTTTTTGCAGGCAATGCCCGGAATGCCTTCTCATCCACCACGCAGAAGCCGTCGAGCGTCTGTTGACCGCCGTCGGGAAACTGCATCTGAACGTGGTTCGGAGTAAGAAGCTTCGCCTCGCCAAGCGCCTTTGCGAAGGCGAGCGTATTGACGATATCGGCATGGTAGGCTTGGCAGAAGGCCATGGCCGACTGCGCCGTCGAAGTCGGCTTGCCGTCCGCGCCGAACAGGCGTTCCGCGTCCGTCCGCGCCGATGCCGAGGCGACGAAACGGTTCGACTTCCGGTCGATAGTCAGGAGTTGCTGCGCCTTGTCGGGCGTCTCGACACCGATGAAAGGATAGCGGCGCACATAGGCCGGAATGTAGGTGCCCGCGCGCCATCCTCCGTCGCGTTCGACGAAGAGGTTGTGACCTTGCCGAATGCCGACGACAACAAGTGGCGAAGCCGAACCGTCCGCCGCGAAGACGATCGGATAGTGGCGCATGGCGGGAACGAACTCGCCAACGCAAAGCGGAATGACGACGGCCTCGCTCGCGAACCCGAAATCGGCGGGCGGAGCGAGCCCCACATCGCCGTGGTCCTCGAAGCGCAGGAGCACCGGGTCTTTATAAAAGAGAGGAAGCGTTGGCGCCCCTGTTGCTGCGTGCGTATTTTTGGTCATCGTCAACCTTGGATTGCAGCTCAGAATTTGACGTTGAAATTGGAGCGGCCGGACTGATCGGAAACTCCGGAGCCGAACTGGCCACCATAGGTGACGCTGAGGGTGGCCTTGGGCGACAGCGCGTAGTCGATGCCGGCCTCGACCACCGAGGCATTGCGGGCGATTGGAACGCCGCCGATGGTGAAGTCACCGCCGCTTGCGAAACGCATCGTCGAGAACGGCGTGGCGTCCCCGAAAGCGTGACGCCAGCCGACCACGCTTCTCGCCGTCAGAACGGTTCCGCCAATGTCGAAAGTGGTCGATGTGCGCAGGCCGAGCGTGGAGAAGGTCGTATCCGTTGCGGTGGCTGCGCTCGTCAGCGCCGCCGCGCCGCCCTTCTCGGTGAAGGCGTCGGTATGCAGGCTCACATAAGCGAGGTTGGCGAAGGGCTCGAACCGGGCAGCGCCGGCATTGATGCCGTAGCCGAGCTCACCGAAGACCTGGGCCGTACCGGCGTTGTAGTGGCCCGTCAGCGTGTCACTGAGGCCGGGGAGGATCACGCTGCGGGTCGCGGTGATGTCGTGAACGGTGAAGGCCGTGCCAGTGCGGAAAGCGAGAGCGCCCCAGGTCGTGCCGCCATAGAGGCCGACATGATAATTGTCGCTCCAGCCGGATGAACGGTAATCCTTCACGTCGAAGTGGGTGGCGCTATAGCCGGCCACCGCGCCAAAGCGCCAGTTGTCGAAAGCGGGCGCATCCGCCCCGATGAAGAAACCGTCGATCGAACGGTTGAGGCGCGTGGCGTTGCCGTCGCCATTGGTGTTGCCCCAGGAGCCGAAACCCTGGCCCCAGACCGCAAGGTGGTCCGTGGTCGCAGCGACGGTGACCGGTTTGCCGTCGATATAGGTCGTGACCGCGCCGTTCGCGGCGCCGACACGGTCGAAGGCGGCCCGGATGCGGTCGTTGACGGCGCCGCGAACGAAGCGGCTGTCGTCGATCATCGTCGTCTTCGCCGAGGCGTTGATCTCGCCCGAGAGCTGGCCGAAAGCCGACCGCGCCTGCGGGGCGGAAAGGTTCGACACGGCATTGTAGATCGAATTGCCGAAGCCGAGGCTTTCGACCCCGCCGCCTGCGGCGATCTGGTTGGGCGTGACGCCGATGGCTTTGAAGTCTATATTGTTACGGGTCATCGTCAGCCAGACATTGCTGGCGTCATAGCTGAGCGAGGGCGTGAGGAAGGCCAGATTGGTAGTCACGCCGGAGAAGGTGCTGTTGGCCGTGAGCCCGCCGGTCGCTGTGAGGATATTGTACCTCGTTTGCGGCGCGTAGTTGCCTGCGCCGGCCAGCACCTGCACCGTGCCGCCGTTGATCGTTGCCGTGCCCGAAGCGACGATCTTGTCGGATTGCCCCTGTGCGTTAATCTCTACTTCGTAGATCGAGCCAGGATTGAAGGTGATGCTACCGGCAATGGTGAGCGTCCCGATCGAGTTGCCCGGTGCGACCGTGCCATTGACGGTGGTGCTGCCGACCGTGCCGATGCCCTGAAGGCGGCCTCCGGCAAGCACATCGAGCATGCCGCCGAGCAGACCGTTCACCGCGAGCGTGCCGACCTGAACCAAGGTCGTGCCCGAAAATGCGGAGGAGTCGCCGGTAAGGTTCAACAGGCCGGTGCCGGTCTTGTTGAAGCCGCCATTGCCCGACAGCACGCCGGCATAGGCGGCGTTGGCAGTCTGGTTGAAGGTGAAGGACGCGCCTGAAGCGATGGCGGCGTTGCCGCCGAAGCGTCCGGCCGAAGAGACAAGGCTTCCTGCCGAAATCGTCCAGTCGAGCGAGGACATGCCGGTCAAGGTCAACGTGCCAGCGCCCCGCTTGACCATCGTACCGCGCGTGCCATTGAGTGCGCCAACGTCGCCGGCGAAACTGGCGTCCGTTGCCTGATTGAATATCACCGTGCCGGCATTGCCGATGTTGCCTGAGATCGAGCCGGCATGTCCGATCAGCGTGCCGGCTGCGACAAGGGTGTTGCCGTAGGCGTTGGCTCCGTTATCGAGCCGCAGCGTGCCACCGCCCTGCTTGACGAGATTGCCGCCTCCGGAAACCACGCCGGTCAGACCGAGTTCGGTTCCATTAGCGACGTCGAAGTTGCCGGCCTGCGTCAGCGCGATCAAACGGGCGGTATCGAAGCTCGCGGTAGTCGCGAGCGTGCCGCCGGTGAAGGTCAGGCCGCCCGGCGCCGCGCCGAGATTCGCGTCGCGCGACACCGACAGCACACCGCCGGCGATGGTGGTGCCTCCGGTATAGGTGTTGTCAGCGGTTAGGGTGAGCGTGCCCACGCCGGCCTTGATCAGCGACGAGCCGTTCCAGCCGGTCGCGGGATTGGCGGCCTGGTCGGTGAGCGCTGTTCCGACCGTGAATGTGTCGGTCGCGTTGGTCAGCGTGAAGGTGCCGCGGGCGAGATTGTTGCCGGCGAACCAGCTCAGGCCGTAGCTGGCGAGATATTGCAAATTGTCGGCTGACTTGTGAGTCGAGACGGTGAGATAGTCCACCGTGCCGCTAAAGCCGCCCACGGTGACGTTGGCGAAGTCGCCGCTGATGCCGGAACGGGTGTCGATCAGCACTTTGTCGAGCTGGCTCGCACTGTCGATGCCGCCGATGTTGAAGGTGACGCCGCTGCCGATCGAAACGCTGCCCGCCGATAGCGCCGGACTCTTAGTGCCCGCGACGATCGAGAGCGTGGTGTTGTCGGCAAAGGTCACAGCCCGCGCGACATTTGCGGTCGCCGGTGTCTGGATCGCCAGCGTGCCGCCGGTCACGGTCAGGTTGCCGCCGAGATTGTTGCTTCCGCCCGCGCTGCCGTTTCCAAATTGCAACGTCCCGCTGGAGACAAGGGTGTCGCCGGTGTAGCTGTTCGTGCCGGTCAGGATCGTGGTGCCCATGCCTATCTGCTGCACTGTGCCCGTGCCGGAGATATTGCCGGAGTAGGTCGCCATGTCCGAGCGATTGAAGGCGAGCGTGCCGTTGTTGACGACATCGCCAAGAAGCGAGCCGGTATTCCCTCCATTGCCGAGTTGCAGGGTGCCCGCCGAAATCGTCGTGCCGCCGGTATAAGTATTGTTCGCGATCAAGGTCAGCGTGCCCGCGCCGGTCTTGACGACATCGCCGGGGCTCGACCCATTCGAAATCACGCCGCTCTGCGTCACGGTCTGGCCCGCGGCGACATCGAAGGTGGGATCGCCCCCGACGGTGATCGCGTGAGTGTAAACGCCGCCCTGGGTGAAGGCCAGCGTCGTGCCGTTCAGAAGGGCGAGCGTGCCGCCGGTGCCGAGATTGCCGTCCGAGGAAATGCTCAGCGTACCGCCCGCGACCGTCGTGCTGCCCGTGTAGCTGTTATTTCCCGACAGCGTGAGCGTGTCCGTTCCCAGCTTCATCACGGAACCGCTGCCGGAAATGGCGCCGGAAAAAGTCACCGCGTCGGAGCGGCTGAAGGCGAGCGTTGCGTTGTTGACGACATTGCCCGCGATCAGACCGCTCGTGCCGCCGTTACCGATCTGCAAAACGCCAGCGGAAATGGTCGTTCCACCGGAGTAGCTATTCGTGCCGGTTAGGATGGTCGTGCCCGCACCGATCTGCCGCACCGCGCCGCTGCCGGAGATGTCGCCGGAAAAGATCATGGTGTTGCCGCGGTTGAAGACGAGCGTCCCGTTGTTGGCGACATCGCCAAGGATCGAACCGGTGTTCCCGCCATTGCCGAGTTGCAGCGTGCCACCGCTGATCGTGGTGCCGCCGGTATAGGTGTTGGTGCCGGTCAGGATCAGCGTGCCCGCGCCGGCCTTGGTCAGCGACGAGCCGTTCCAGCCGGTCGCGGGATTGGCGGCCTGGTCGGTGAGCGCTGTTCCGACCGTGAATGTGTCGGTCGCGTTGGTCAGCGTGAAGGTGCCGCGGGCGAGATTGTTGCCGGCGAACCAGCTCAGGCCGTAGCTGGCGAGATATTGCAAATTGTTGGCTGACTTGTGAGTCGAGACGGTGAGATAGTCCACCGTGCCGCTAAAGCCGCCCACGGTGACGTTGGCGAAGTCGCCGCTGATGCCGGAACGGGTGTCGATCAGCACTTTGTCGAGCTGGCTCGCACTGTCGATGCCGCCGATGTTGAAGGTGACGCCGCTGCCGATCGAAACGCTGCCCGCCGATAGCGCCGGACTGTTGGTGCCCGCGACGATCGAGAGCGCGGTGTTGTCGGCGAAGGTCACAGCCCGCGCGATATTCACGGTCGCGGGCGTTTGGATCGCCAGCGTGCCGCCGGTCACGGTCAGGTTGCCGCCGAGCGTGTTACTTCCGCCCGCGCTGCCATCGCCGAACTGCAACCGGCCGCCGGAGACGAGGGTGTTGCCGGTGTAGCCGTTCGCGCCGGTCAGGATCGTCGTGCCCGAACCGATCTGCTGCACAGCACCGCTGCCGGAAATAGCGCCGGAGAAGGTCGCTGTATTGCTGCGATTGAAGGCGAGCACCCCGTTGTTGAGTACATCGCCAACGATCGAACCGCTGGCACCGCCGTTGCCCACTTGCAGCGTGCCCGACGAAATCGTCGTGCCGCCGGTGTAGGTGTTCGCGCCCGACAACGTCAGGGTACCGGTGCCGATCTTGACCAGCGAACCGCCGCTACCCGAAATGACTCCGCTCACCACGGTCGATAGATTGTTCGAGCCGACCGTTAGTTCGTTGGCCCCGAGATTAAAGGTGCCGCCGCCCGCGATTGATCCCGCGCTCAGCTTGCCATGGCCGTTCGGGCCGAAGCTGCTCGAAAAGTCGGTGACGGCCACCGCACTGTTGGCGACGGCGGCGTTGCCAGCCGTGCTGGTGTTATTAAAATTCAGATTGCCGTTGTTGGTGATAGTGGCGTTGCCGGCCGTACTGCTGTTGTTGAAATTCAAACCGCCGTTGTTGGTGATGGTGGCGTTACCGGCCGTACTGGTGTTGTTGAAATTCAGACCGCCGTTGTTTGTGATGGCGCTGCCACCGGCCGTGCTGCTGTCGTTGAAAAACAGGCCGAAATTATTCGTGATGTTGGCGCTACCGGCCGTGCTGCTGTTCAGAAAATACAGGTAGTGATTGTTGGTGACGGTGGCGCTACCTGCGCTCGTGCCGTTTCTAAAAAAGGTGATGCCGCTGTTCGTGATGGTGGCGATGCCGCTGGTGTCGGCGTTGACGACGTTGAACGTGCCGCCCGCATTCACGGTCGCCGCGCCCTGGATGGCGCCAGCGCTGACGGCGGTGCCGAGTTGCAGCGTGCCGCCGTTGATCGTGGTGCCGCCGCTATAGGTGTTGGCGCCCGAAAGCGTCAGCGTGCCGGTGCCGACCTTGACCAGCGAGCCGCCGCTGCCCGAAATGATGCCGCTCACCTCGGTCGTGGAATTGTTCGAGCCGACTGTCAGTTGGTTGGCCCCAAGAGCATAGCTGCCGCCACCCGCGATCGACCCCGCGCTCAGCTTCCCGTCGCCGTTCGGTCCTATGCTGTTCGAAAAATCGACGGTGGCATTCACATTGCTATTGTTGATAGCAGCGCTGCCCGCCGTGCTGGTGCCGAAGAATTGCACGTATCCGTTGTTTGTGATGGTGGCGCTGCCGGCCGTGCTGGCGTTTTTGAAAACTAGGCCGAAGTTGTTAGTGATATTGGCGCCGCTGGCCGTGCTGGCGTCGACGAAAGCCAGGCCGTTGTTGTTGGTGATTGTCGCGCTGCCAGCCGCGCTGGTGCCGTAGAAATACAGGTAGCCGCTATTGGTGATGACAGCACTGCCCGCGCCGCTCGTGCCGTAGAAGTTCAGGTAGCCGCTGTTGCCGAAAGCGATGCTGCTTGCGCTGGTTCCGGTCTGGAAGTTCGTCGTGCCGATGTTCGTGATGCCGGTGATCCAGGAGGTGATGGCATTGGTGACGTTGAGCGTGCTGCCTGCGTTCACGGTCACCGCGCCCGAGACCGCGCCGGTGTTGGCGGCGGTGCCGATCTGCAATGTGCCGCCGTTGATCGTGGTGCCGCCGCTGTACACATTAATGCCCGACAGCGTCAGCGTGCCCGAACCGGTCTTGACCAGCGAGCCGGTGCCCGAAATGACGCCGGTCACCTCGGTCGAGAGCCCGTTCGAGCCGACAGTCAATTGGTTGCTGCCGAGCATATAGCTGCCGCCGCCCGCGATCGATCCGGCGCTCAGCTTGCCGTCGCCGTTGGGGCCGGTGCTGGTCGAAAAATCGGTGGTGGCGCCCGCGCCGGTGATGATAGCGGCGCTGCCGCCCGTGCTGTTGTTGTAGAACCTCAGGGTGCCGGTGTTGGTGACGTTGGCGCTGCCAGCGGTGCTACTGTTTTGGAAATACAGATAACTGTTGTTGGTGATATTGGCGTTGCCGGCCGTGCTGCTGTTGAAAAACGTCAGGCCGAAATTGTTCGTGATGGTGGCGCTGCCGGCCGTGCTGTTGCCGTAGAGCCACATGTAGTTGTTGTTAGTGATATTCGCGCCGCCAGCCGTGCTGGTGTCGTAGAACCGCAGGTAGCCGCTGCTGCCGTTGGTGATGGTGGTCGTGGCGGGGCCGGCAGTGCTGCTCCCGAAGAAGTTCACGTTGCCGTTGTTGGTAACGGCGATCGTGCCGGTGCCGTTGTTCGTGATGCCCGTGCCCCAGAAGCCGAGGGTTGCGTTGTTGTTGAGGTTGAAGGTGTAGTTCGGCGCGCCTGCGCTGAAGGTCCAGCCGGCGATGGCGTAAGTTGTCGGGGTGCCTGGCGTGATCACCAGGTTGGATTGCGTCGAGGCGCCGAAAACGGCCGTGGCGGTCTCTCCGTTCGGCACCACCCCGCCGTTCCAGTTGGCGGCGTTGGCGTAGTTGCCACCGGTCGGAGTGGTGCTCCACGCCGCCGTCTGCGCCCGCGCTGCGTATCCGGTGACCGTCAGCGCGGTCGAGGCCAACAAGGCCGCGCGGAACAGGCCGTCCATGACGCCACGCGGCGAAGCCGAAATCGTTCGTGAAGCCATTATAACCAGTCCCCCGGCCTAAACGCGAGGGGTGCGGCTCCGTGCGTGTTCAGGCCCCTGCCTTCGCCCGCGCATTTTGCGACCGTATTCCCCGCATCATATTCGTTGTCTCTTCGTCTTATGTCAGCGCGTCTCGGCACAGTCCTGAAGCAGGGCCGGTGGAGTTCTGAGATTTCGCTGATAATTTCTGATTTCGAGGGAATTCACATGATTTTTGAGGATTCTGTGTGCTTTTGGCATGATGCCGCGATTCTGCGGCTTCGCTGGGAAGAGGGGGGATGAGTGCTCAGATTCGCCGGGTTCGAAATCGATCGGCAGCGTTCCGAACTGCGCGGTCCCGGCGGCCAGACGATCAAGCTGCGGCTGAAGGCGTTCGCCCTGCTATCGCTGCTCGCGGCCAACCCGAGACGAATCATCGGCAAACAAGAACTGATGGAGGCGGTGTGGCCGGGCGTCCACGTCAGCGACGATAGCCTGTTCCAGACCATCCGGGAGCTTCGCGCCGCCCTGGGCGATGACAAGCGTCAGTTGATCCGAGCCGTTTCCGGCCGAGGCTATCTGCTGGAGGCCGATGTGTCCGGTCCGCCGGACGCCGCCGACATTCCTGCAAAGCCGCTCCCGGACGCCGACGCCGTCGCCCCGGAAACCATAAGCGAACCAGCCGAAAGCCGGCCTGGGTTCAGGATGAGCCGCCGCGCCGCCCTCGTGGCCATGGGGGGCGGCGTGTCGGCTTTGGCGGCGGCCACGACCCTGCTCCCGCGTTTCTTCGCTGGCTCTCCGGCAACCATGGCCGTGATCCCCATGACAACCGTGAGCAACGACCCGGAAACCGCCCGGATGGCGAGCGGTGTAATCCGTGAACTGGCGGACGGTCTGGCGAAAATCGAGACGATCCGCGTGATGACGGCGCCGGGCGTTGTTCAAGGCGCCGATTTCGTCGTCAACGGCGATCTCGAAAAAACCGAATCGGCTTGGAATTTGCGCGCGCGCCTGACCGAATCGTCCACCGGCACGGTGAGATGGACGACGGCGCTTTCGGTCGCTCTCGCCGGCGACGACATGCAACTCCAGCAGACCCGCCTCGTAGCCGGCACGGGCTACCCGCTCGCACTGAGCATCAACGCGCTTTTGAGGTCAGGCAATCGCTCGGCCGATGGCTTGCCCTCTGGCAGCGCCAAGGCCGCTATCGACCAGGCGACGGCCGCGATCAACCGCACCACGCTGGAGCGCTATCACGCAGCGCTGGCGATGCTTGAAAATGCTCTTGCCGCCGATGCCGGCAATGTCGATCTGCAAGTTGCGCTCGCGGCATTCCAACTGCGCGGAATTCAGATGGCCTGGTTTCCTGCCGCAGAGCGCGAACCGACGGAGGTTCGGATCGGCGCGATCATGGAGCACGCGTTGCGCACGCGGCCCGACTATATTCCGGTGCTCCAGACCCAGTGCCGGTTTTTGTCGGCAACCAATAGCTTCGTCGAAAGCCTGGTGGTGTGCGACAGAGTGCTCGCTCTCGATCCATGGGACGGGATCGCACTCTATCTGATGGGGCTCGCCCAGGTCTTTCTCGGCCGTTTCAATGACGCGCTCGCGACGTTTGAGCAGGCGGACCGGTTCGATACGCCTCAGGTCGCGCGCTGGACCTGGGCGATCGGGGTGGGTTGGACCTGTCTGCTCTTGGACCGTCCTGCGGATGCATTGCCCTGGCTGCAACGGTCGATCGCGATCACCCCGGCGAGCGGACGCACTCATATGCTGCTGGCCGCGGCTTATCAGCAATTGGGTCAGACCGCCGAGGCGCGTGCAGCCATGGCAAAGGCGCTGGAACTGAGGCCGGGCTCGACGGCGCGTACCGCGCCGCCTCCCACCAAGAATACCAGCCCGGTTTATCTCAAGGCCACCGATCGACTGATAAGCCTTATGGTCGCCGCCGGGCTACCCGAGAACTGACGCCTCGCAAGAGTGGCGCCGATCGAGTGGCGCTGCAAATCCGAGTGTTTTAATGCGTTTGTCGCTCACTCCGCAGCGAACGCCTTGTCAACCGGCGTCCAAATCTGCCCCCTCATCGGCGTCCAATTTTGCCCCCTTTGCACGGCGTGGTTTGCTGGTAGCGCTCGTCTCGTCGGAGCTGGCCGGGAGAGCGGAGGCGAGACGAGCGCGGGTGATGTGATCGTCGTCTCGGCTGTTGAATCGCCAACTGTCGTTTCCGGTCTCGACGATGTCGCAGTGGTGGGTCAGCCGGTCGAGCAGCGCGGTGGTCATCTTGGCATCGCCGAACACGCTCGGCCATTCGCCGAAGGCGAGATTGGTGGTGACGATGACGGAGGCGCGCTCATATAGCCGGCTGATGAGATGGAAGAGAAGCTGGCCACCCGACTGGGCAAAGGGAAGATATCCAGGTTCGTCCAGGACGATAAAGTCCATCCGGGTGAGATGCTCAGCAAGCCGGCCCTGCCGTCCGTTGCGGGTCTCGGTCTCGAGGCGGTTGATGAGGTCGACCACATTGTAGAAGCGGCCACGGGCGCCGGATCGGATGCAACTTCTGGCGATTGCGATGGCCAGATGGGTCTTGCCCGTGCCAGTACCGCCAACGAGCACGACGTTGCGCTGCTGAGCGATGAAGCCGCCGCTAGCAAGGTCGTTGACGAGCGTCTGGTTGATCGGTGTGCCAGTCGAACTGGAAGTCGGCGATATCCTTGGCGAGCGGCAACTTTGCAATGGTGAGCTGGTACTTGATCGACCGGGCCTGCTTCTCGTTGATCTCGGCGTTGAGCAGGTCACCGACGATGCGCTGAGGTTCATGCTGTCGCTTGATGGCGGTTGCCATGATCTCGTCGAAGGCGGCCTTCATGCCGTAGAGCTTGAGCTCGCCCATGAGGTCGAAGATTTGAGTTCGTTCCATCAGTTGGTCTTCCGGAGGTTGTCGTAACGGGCACAATCGGCGATCGGCGCATGGCGGAGCGTTAGCGCAGCCGGCGTCATGATGTTTGCCGGTGGAGCGGGTTCGCGTTGCCTGGCCAGGATGTTGAGCACGACGTCGTCAGAGTGGACGCCGTGGCCGAGTGCTTCGGCACAGGCGGCTTCCACCGCCGGCAGACCGTCGGTCAGCACCGCGTTGAGGATGTCGACCATCTGCCGACTGCCATCGTCGATGCTGGCAAGCCGGCGCCGAATCCGCCCGGCGATGCCGGGCGCATTTTGTCGCCAGTTGCATGAAATCCGCGTCTGGTGCCGGTCTCACCAGCCCAGTTCACGCAAGTAGGCCGCGCGGGCGGCGATACCGGTGTGGGTGAAGTCCGTGAAGACGCCATCCACGCCGAGACGGAAGAACTTCAGGTACTCGAGGCTCGGATCGTTGCGATAGTCGGCCGCCAGGTACTTCTTCTCGTTCCGGAACGTGAAGACGTGGACGAACAGGCCGAGCTTGTGCGCGTCGGCGATGACGCTGGTGGCGTCCTGCGTCGATGCGTCTGCCGTCGAGCCCTTGTAGGGCGTGCCGTCGGCATTGCTGTCCTTCCACGGCGAGATCTTGTACGGCACGATATAGGCCTTCCACGGGCCGATGCCGTCGGCATAGGTCTTGATCTCGGCGAGGCCTTCCGGCGTCAGCATCGCATCGAAGGTGCGGCTGTCCCCGGCAACCGTCCAGTCATAGGGACGGGAATTGGCGATGTTGTTGAGCAGCACCTTGCCGGTCTTGAAGTCGACGCCGTTGCCGTCGATCAGCTGGACCTGCCGCGTTTCCAGTCCGTGGCTGCGCATGTATTTCAGGCTGCCGGGCTCGAAGCTCTGCACGATGATCGGCGCGTCCTTCGCATTGAGGCCGTTCTCCTTGATGATCTTGATCAGGGCATCCTCGAGCGGATGGCTGCCGGGCGCGCCGCAGCCGTTGGCGATCGCCTGCGCGTTGTTCCAGGTCGGATTCTTGGTTTCCGGATAGACCGAGATCGTGCGCCCCGTCGCCTTGCTCTTGGCCCTGGCGATGTCGATGATGTCCTGGAAGCTGATGATCGGGAATTTGCCGTTGAACAGCTTCGGCCGTTCGTTGGCCGCATCATAGGTGGTGCCGGCGATCCACTGCCTCAGCTCGGCCATGGTGAAATCGGTGATCGACCAATCGTTGGTGTGATCGTCGCCGTCGACGATCAGCGCCTTCAGCACCGACTTCGGATCGGCCGGATCGACGAGGTCGCTCGGATACTCAGCCGGCCCGCTGGTCGGCGTTTGCGCCCATTTCACCTTGACGGGCACGCCCGGCGTCGTGCGCTTGCGCTTGGCGACCTCCGCGTTGGTCTTTGCCACTTCGGCAACGTTGGTGTTGTCGCCGAGCCATGGATTGTGGCGTGCCACCAGCACGCAATCCTTGGTCAGGTGCAGGTCCTCTTCGAGCGAGTCCGTGCCGAGGTCGGCGGCCAGCTCATACGAGGCCTCGGTCTCCTCCGGCACCAGGCCCGGCACGCCGCGATGTCCGATGACGAGCGGCAGCTTTCCGTCGACGGTCAGGAAGGGCTTTGCGCCTGATGGTGCCGGGCCGGTCTGCGCCGACGCCATCGACGGCAGCAGGACGGCCGCACCGAGCAGCATCGCTGCAAAATGTAGTTTCCGTCCCGAACGAATGTGCTTCACGGCCAAGTCTCCATCTCTTGTGCGGCATCGGGGCGATGCCGCAACGGCCGAGCCGAACCGGGCCGACGCGGCTATCTTCTTGTCTCAATCTTCTGACAGTCCGATGACTGTTGGGCAGGCGCGGGCGGACAACGGGCCGGCGTCCCGCGTATCAGCGTTCGATCCGGACGCTCATGCCGGGTTCGAGACCTTCTGCGGCGCCGGCGGGGTCGAGGCGCAGCCGCAGCGTGTTGCGGTCGTGATCGCCGATCACGCGCTCGGCCTGCCAGGTGGCGAACACGCCGAGCGGCCGCAACTCGGTGACGAGGGCCTTGGTCGCGCCGCCGCCGGCATTGCGGTTGACGTTCACGGTGCTTCCGATCGCAAGACCGTCGAGATGGTCCTCGCGCACGTTGAACGAGAGCCATTGCCCGCCGGCCGCCGCGACCGCCATGATCGGCTGACCCGCACGCACGTTCTCGCCCAGTTCCGCAGCGATCACGCTGACCACGCCATCGACCGGCGCGCGCAGCACCATCTTGTCGAGCCGGCGTTCGAGCACCGCGACGGCGGCCGCAGCGGCCTGCACCTGCGCGTCGGCGATGGCGCGCTCCTCCTTGGTCGGCCCCGCCACCGCGGCATCGTAATTCGCCTGCGCCGCCGCCACGCCAGCGCGCGCCGCGGCGACGTCATTCTCGGCCTGGTCGAGCGCCTGCTGGGTTTCGAAATTCTGGCCTGCCAGCGTGTTGATCCGCTTGAACTGGGTCTCGACATAGTCGAGGCGCGAGTTGGCCTTGGAGATCGCCGCTTTCAGCGAATCGACCTGCTCGCGGCGGACGCCGGCATAGACATTGTTGCGGCTTGCGACCGCGGCGGCGAGCGCTGCCCGCGCCTGATCCGCCTGCGCGGTTAGCTCGACGGCGGAGAGCCTGGCAAGGACGTCGCCGGCGTGCACCTGCGCGCCTTTCTCGACCGCGATCGACACCAGCTGGCCGTTCACCTCCGGCTCGATCCTGACCTCGGTCGAGCGGACCACGCCGACGATCGCGGGCGTCGGCGTCGCGCGGCTTGCATAGATCAGCGTGCCTGCGACGAGCGCAAGGGGGATCGCGATGACGGCGACGCGCCTAGCGTTGGGCATCTTGCTGTCCTCTCTTGAACACCAGCGCGGAGATCACGGCGAGCGCGAAATAGCCCACGGCGAGGCACCACAGCCTGAGCCAGTCATGCGAGACCTCCCAGATGCTGGCGCCGAGTTGGTTGATGCGCACGAGGCCATCGATCGCGGAGTCGGCCGGGAACAGCCGGCCGAGCGCGGTGGCCGCAGCGGGGATCGCCTCGCGCGGCCATGCGAAGCCGGCGGTGAAGAATTGCGGCAGGCTGGTCGCCAGCAGCAGGATGGTGGCGTTCTCCGGCCGCGTGAACCAGGCGCCGATCGCCTGTCCCAGGAAGCTCGTCGCCAGCAGGAACACGCTCGCCAGCGCGAAGATCTGCGGCAGATGCCCGAGCGTCGAGAAACCATAGATCCGCGGCAGCACGATCAGATAGAGCGCGAGCGCCGGCAGATAGATCGTCAGGTGGGCCACGCCGCGCCCGAACACGCCCGCGACCGTGTTGCGGGAATTCGCCAGCGCCGTGCCGGTCAGCATCGCCGCGCCGATCAGCAGCGTCTGTTGCAGGATCAGGATGAACGCCGCCGGCACGATATAGCTCGCATAGCCGCCGACCGGGTTGAAGATCGGTTGCAGCAGGACGTTGGCCGGGCTGAGGCTCGCCAGCTTGGCCTTGACAAGGCTGCCGTCGGCGCGGGCGCCGCGCGACACCAATTCGGATGTCAGCGTGCCGATCGCGGTGGCGACGGCGCCAGCGGTCGAGCGGAAGATGAACAGATAGGTGGCGTCGGCGTAGACCGGGATATGCGCCGTGATGCCCTTCAGCACGTCGCGCTCGGTGCCGGGCGGGATCTGCACCGCGGCAAACGCTTCGCCGCGATCGATCGCGCTCCGCGCCTCCGCCAGCGTGCGTGCGCGAACCGTCACGCTCAATGTCCCGCTGGCATCCAGCGTCTCGACGACCTGGCGGGAGAGATCGCTGAGATCATTGTCGACGACCGCGATCGGGAGCTTGCGCAGGATCTGGTTCAGATAAGGTTGCGGGTAGTAGATGCCGTAGATCAGCGGAGCCAGGAACAGCAAGGTGAACGCACTGCGCGTTCCGAGCACGCGCCGCCACTCCCCCAGGAAGGCGCCGCCGATGCCGGGCGGCGTCGGGCCGCGCTCCGGCGCTTCGGCAGGCTGAGCCATTTCGAAGAAGCCCTTGCGCGTCAGGCTCGCCATGCGCAGCCATGCAAGACCGGCAAACAGCAGTGTGAGCCCGGCGAGCGCAGCGAAGGGAAATGCGGATTCCGAGACTGGTAACCCGCGCGCTGCCTGTCCCATCAGCACCGCCATGTACCAGCGCAGCGGCAGTATCGCGCTCCAGACCTGCGCAAACGTGTTCATGCCGATGGTCGGAAAGCCGACGCCCGCATAGCCGAAGGCGGGGGAGGCGACCAGGCCGGCGAGTCCCAGCCCCGTCGCGAGGTCGCCGACCGCGAGCTGCAACAGCGCACCGATCGACAGATAGGCGATGATGAGCAGCGAGCCGGCGGCGATCATCAGCAGGATGTCGCCCTTGAACGGGATCTGCAGTGCGCCCTCCAGCACGAGGGTCACCGCCAGCATGATCACGACGAAGATGCAGAACAGCGGCGCCAGCTTGCCGGCCAGCGCTGCGACCGGATCGCCGCCTGCGCTTGCGAGCCACTCCCGCCCGTTGCGGCGGCGGAATTCGGAGCCGACCGAGTAGCCGGCGGCGAGCGTGATCACAACATGGATGATGGTCGGCAGCAGCGCGCGCAGCAGGAACTGGGCGTAGTTCTTCTGCGGATTGACCAGCGCGATGGTCTCTGCTGATAGCGTGCCGATCGACGCCGGCGCTGGGGCGGCGCGGCTGGCCGGCGCTGCCGCGTTCGCCGCGGCGGACAGGGCATCGTTGAGGCCCGACGAGGCGATGCCGGCCGCGGTCAGGAATTGCTGGTTGTAGAAGCCGACCACCTGCGGACGGCGATCGGCCTTCAGGTCGCGTTCAAAGTTCGGCGGGATGAAGATCGCCGAGATCGCCTTACCGGAACGGATGTCCTGCACGGCGGTGGCGAGCGAGCCGGAATCGTCGACGATTTTCAGGCTCGGAGACGCCGCCACGTGTTGCGTCAGCGCGCGCGAGGTATCCGACTTGTCGGTGTCGACGATCGTGACGCCGAGGCCGCGGATGACCGGCTGGCTGAACACGGTCGTGAGCACCGCGAAGGCAAACAGCGGCACGCCGAAGATCAGCAGCAGTGCGACGCGGTCGTGCAACAGCCACCGGCACTCGCGCTGTGCGACCCGCCAGAATCCGGGCTTCGACGCCAGCGTCATTGGCGCGACCGCCAGTCGAGATAGGCGCTCATGCCGGGCCGCAACTCGGGCACCGGCTGCACCGGATAGGCGCGGATCGAGAATGTCCGCAAGTCGAAATCGCCGGTGGCGCGGGTGGCGCGCCAACTCGCATATTCGCCCTTGGTCGCGATCAGCTTGACCTCGACCGTGACATGGCGGTCATCGAGCGCCGGAATGCGGACGTCGAACTTGTCGCCGACCTTCAGCCCCTTGACCAGATCTTCGCGCAGATCGAAGTGGATCCACAGATCGGCCAGGTTGATCAGCGTCACCAGCGGCACGCCCGGGGAGACGAACTCGCCCGGCTCGACGTTGCGCTGATAGACTTGCGCTGCAACCGGCGCGTAGACTGCGAGCTGGTCGATGACCGATTGGACGCTCTGGATATCAGCTTCAGCCTTCTCGACGTTTGCCTTCGCGATCGCGCGTTCTTCCTTGGTGTAGCCGTTGACCGCCTGCTCATAGGCTGATTTCGCCTGATCGAGCCCGCGCTCGGCTTCGTGCAATGCGTCGGTGGTCTGGTCGAGGCGAGCCTGCGGCGCGTTGCCTTGCTCGGTCAGCGTCTTGGCGCGATCGTAGGTCTTCTGGGCCAGCACCTGCGCGGCCTCGGCGCGCTCCATCTCGGCCTTGCGAGCGGCGATGGTCTCGACCCGCGTGCCGACCAGCACATTGGCGAGCTGCGCATCGGCGACGGCCTTTGCCGCTCGCATCTGGTCCTGCTTGGCAAGCGTTTCCGGGTTGTCGATCTGCACCAGCACGGCACCCGCGGTCACGTTCTGTCCGCGTTCGACCGGGATGTTCTTGACGCGACCGTCGACGCGCGCGGCGATGTCGAGCCGCGTCGCATCGACCTCGCCCTGCACCAGCAGCGGCTCGGGCCGCAGCAGATAATAGGCAGACAGCGCGACGATGACGGCGGCAACGACGCCGACGATGATCGCCGGCATGCGCGTTGAGGCGTGCACATTCTCCTGGGGCGTTGCTTGTGGCGGCTGCGGCGTGCTTTGGCTCTCGCTACCAGAAGGTGACACGTCCATAGCTGACCCCACATTGGCTCATGACCAGGATAGTCATTCACTATGGCGCGGATGTTAAATCCTGCCAACCTCGGCCGCTTGTCCGATCTTGCTCGAATCTGTCCGGTTCAACTGCGCGCGCATTCGCTGCTGCCATCACGTTTCAATGTTCCAGAGCGATTGCGATCACTGCCGGTTGATGCGACGTCGGCGCGAGCGGTGCGATGCGAACAAACCGGCCTTGCCGGCCGCGCATGGCCGCGCCGATCACACGGATAGTTGAAGCCCTGGCACCCGAATAAATCGCATCCGATTAAATCGGGATACTTGAAGGCTGGCCGCGCCATCCCTTTATCAAGCGCGAGCGAATTAATCGTGTACGATGTAAATCAGGAGCGTTACCATGACCACCAGGATTTCCTATCTCGCCGGGACGTTGAAAACCATCGCGCTGGCTGCGGCGCTGTCGGCCATCGCGGCGACGGCGGCCTCTGCCCAGGCCGCGATCTCCGAGCCAGCCGCCTTCCAGGCGCTCTATCCGTATCGGGACGTGCTCAACAACGGTGCGCCGACGCCTGCCGCCAAGCTCGTGCTCGAGCCGCCGGCGGTGCTGCAGAGGCTCCAGGCGCTGGAAAGCGGTATCGGCGTCGTTGAGGCGCCGCGCCGCATTTCGCATCGTGCCCGGCGCTGAGGCTCTCGAATCTGTGATTGAATGATGATTGTCATCCTATTGATCGCAAGCTTGCGCCGACTACGTCGAAATACAGGACTTTCCCTTATGACGGAGACGTTCCATGACCAAGCAGATCGACGACCTCTCGAGGTTCTATCGCTTTGAACTCGTGCACGGCGACCATGCCGACTTCATTGCCTATCAACGCAATCTGGGCGATGGCGTCTGGCAGACCTATTCGACCTGGATGATTCCAGGTGCGAATGGCGAATAGCGCGGGCTGACGGCCCGAAATGAAAAACGCGCCCGGTATGGCCGGGCGCGTTTTCATTGGCTCTTGGCGGGCGCGCATTGCAGCGGACCCGGCCGCTTGCCGCGGCGTGCGTCAGTTCGACTTCACCAGCGGGCAGCCGCCCTTGTCGAGCGGGCGGAACGCTTCGTCGCCGGGCACGGTGGCGATCAGCTTGTAGAGGTCCCACTCGTTCTTGGATTCCTCGGGCTTCTTGGTCTCGAACAGGTACATGTCGTGCACCATGCGGCCGTCGATGCGGATATGGCCGTTCTTGGCGAAGAAGTCGTTGATCGGCGTTTTGCGCATCTGCTCCATCACCTTCGGCGCCTCGTCGGTGCCGACGGCCTCGATCGCCTTCAGGTAATGCATGGTCGCCGAGTAGAGGCCGGCCTGGATCATGGTCGGCATGTGGCCGACCTTCTCATTGAAGCGCTTCGAGAAGGCGCGGGTCTCGTCGTTCATGTCCCAGTAGAAGGCGTCGGTGACGATCAGGCCCTGCGTCGCCTTCAGGCCGAGTGCGTGGGTATCGGTGATCTCCATCAGCAGCGCGATCAGCTTCTGGCCGCCCTGGGCCAGGCCGAACTCTGCGGCCTGCTTCAACGCGGTGGTGGTGTCGCCGCCGGCATTGGCCAGCGCCACGACCTTGGCCTTGGAGGCCTGCGCCTGCAGCAGGAAGGACGAGAAGTCCGACGAGTTGAGCGGATGGCGCACGTCGCCGAGCACCTTGCCGCCGGTCTCCTTGACGACGTTGGCAGCGTCGCGCTGCAGCGCCATGCCGAAAGCGTAGTCGGCGGTGACGAAGAACCAGGTGTCCTCGCCGCGCTTGACCATCGCCTTGCCGGCGACGTTCGACAGCGCGTAGGTGTCGTAGGTCCAGTGCACGGTGTTGGGCGAGCAGGCGGTGCCGGTGATGTCGGATGAGCCGCCGCCGGAGTTGATGTGGATCTTGTTCTTCTCGCGCGTCAGCGCCGAGATCGGCAGCGCGACCGATGAGGTCGGCACGTCGAGGATCGCATCGACCTTGTCGTTGTCGTACCAGTTGCGCGCGATGCTGACGCCGACGTCGGGCTTGTTCTGATGATCGGCCACGACGACCTGGATCGGCTTGCCCTTCACCTTGCCGCCGTAGTCGGCGACCGCCATCTCGACGGCGGCGACCGAGCCCTTGCCGGTGGCGTCCGCATAGAGGCTCGACATGTCGGTGAGCACGCCGAGCTTGACGACGTCGTCGGAGATCTGGGCGTTGGCCGCGGTGCCGGAGGCCGCAAGCGCGAGGCTGGCCGCCGCTGCGGCCAAGAGCGATTTCATCGTGTTTCTCTCCCTGGTTTTTCGTCGAAGATTGCTTCCACGGGCACCTTCTATCCGGTGCGGCAACCTGTCGCAAAGGCGACTTTTTGGGCATGCGGCGGGGGAGCGAGGCACGGCGGGCGCCATTCACCTCTCCCCGCAAAGAGCGGGGAGAGGGAGAGCCAAGTTACAGCGCCGGTAGCGCGGTGACGGCGGCCTTGATGGTGCCGTCGGTTTCCACGACCACGCGGAGCGTTTTCGAATCGAAAGCGATGCTGGCGAGGCGGATGCTGGTGACGTCGGCATCGACCCGGATGCCTTCCTCGTTCTTCTGCAGGTCGGCGATGGCGGCGGCGATCTTGCGCTGCGCGTTGCTCGCGAACGGCTTGAGGTCGACCACCATCCGGTCGGCGAGCGCCTGCTGCAGATGCGGGATCGCGGCGCGCGCGGCGGCGCCGAGCAGGCCGAACGCAGCCTCGGACTCGACCGCCAGCTCGACGTCGGCGAGCCGCAGCGTCTGCGCCGCCTGGTCGAGCCGCGGCCGGCCCCAGATGTGCACGGTCGCCTCGGCGCCGAGGCCGAAGAAGCTCTTCTTCTCCTTGGCGTGCACCAGCAGCGAGATCAGAAGCCGGTCGCCGGAGGCGGCGATGCTCGCGCTCTTGACGGTGACGTCGACCGGGCCGGAGCCGTCCTCGGGGAAAGTCTTGCCTTTCAGCTGCGCCTCGACGAGCTGCGTCAGCGTCGTGAAGGACATGTCGACCGGCAGGCCGATCGCGACCTGGCTCGACATCGGCGGCACGATGGAGAGCTTGTCGGGGAACGGGCAGTTCGGGGTCGTCTGTGCCTCGGTGATCCGCGTCTCGGCCTCGATTCCCATGGTCAGGATCACCGACGACGCATCGACCTTGGGCTGGGCCGCGATCGCGCGGGTCGGCCGCAGCTCGAGCCACATCGGCGGCATCGACGAGGTGCCGCCGGTGCCCTGCAGCGGGATCGACCGGCAGGCTTTGGCCCATTGCGCGCGGGCGCTGTTCTGGAACACCGGGTCGTTGCGCAACCGTGCCTCCACCACGGAAATCTGGTCGGCGACCGCCTTGTCGATCACCGGCTTGACCTGGGCCGGCACGCTGATGCGGACGCCGGCGGCCGACAGGCTGGTGTCGCCGAGATTGACCTGCGCCTGCAGGTTCGGCTCGATCCGCCAGGACGCGCCGAGCTTCGGCCGCGCAGTCAGCGTGACGCTGCCCTTGATGTCGGCGTTGGCGTTGACGTTCTTGATGTTCACGGAGCCGATCTGCCTGGCGACATTGCCGCCGAGCAGGCTGCCGAGCGCGTTGGTGACGGCACCGGTCGCCTTGTCCGATAGCGAGCCGGTGACCTTGAGCGTGCCGTTGATCGGGGTCGTCAGCGTCAGCACGTCCTGCGCGCCGGTGGCCGCGATCGGCCCGCGCGACGCGGTCCAGCCGATGTCGGCATTTTGCAGGATTTGCTGGACCGGGTTGTCGGCCTTGCCGCCGAAGGTCTTGGGCGCGCCGCGTTCGGCGGCATCGCGGATCGCCGACAGCGCGACCGAGACCTGCGCCACGACCGTCGAGGAGCGCGGCGACGGCGGCAGCGGCGGCAATTGTACCAGTGGCGGCGTCTGCACGGTGACGCTCGGCGCGAGCCAGTCCATGGCTTTGAGGCTGATCGCGAACGAGACGAGGACCACGGTGAGCCCGAGCGCGATCGTCCTTGGATGCATCGGTAGACGCATCGTCCCCCCGGATGAAAATCAACTTGACGGGTTGTACAGGCCCCCCGACGAGGGCGCCAGTGTGGCGGGATCACGCTGCTTCGGGGGCGGGGGCCGGCGGCCCGCCCGGGATCACTCAGACGTTAACGATCTGGTCGTTAACGAATATGAACGCGACAACGGCCCCGGCAAGATGCCGGAGCCGTCGTCGATGTCTGGAAATGTCCGGCTAAAGCGCGGCGCGACGGTCGGTCATCGGCAGCACGATCACCTTGGTGCCGACGCTGACCCGCGAATAGAGGTCGGTGACGTCCTCATTGGTGAGGCGCAGGCAACCGGAGGAGACATGGGTACCTATCGTCTCCGGCGCGTTGGTGCCGTGGATGCGATACACGGTACCGCCGAGATACATGGCGCGGGCGCCGAGCGGGTTGCCGGGGCCGCCAGCCATGTGACGCGGCAGATAGGGCTGGCGCGCGATCATTTCCGGCGGCGGGGTCCAATCCGGCCACTCTGCCTTCTTGGTGATGGTCTGGGTGCCCGACCAGGTGAAGCCGTCGCGGCCGACGCCGATGCCGTAGCGCATCGCCTGACCGCCTCCGAGCACCAGATAGAGATAGGTGTGCGGGGTGTCTATGATCACGGTGCCGGGCGCCTCGCGGGTCGGATAGGCGACGACCTGGCGGCGCAAGCGCGCGGGCAATTCAACCGAACGGTCTTCCTCCTGCGCCTGCGGCATCGACTGCACCGGGGGCTGCACGGCCGCGGTCGGCGGCGTCAGGATGAAGGGGAACATCGGCAGCGGAGCGGCCGCGGCGGAGTTCGAGAAGGCAACGGCGCCAATCGCCAGCGCGCCGAAGGCGGCGGCAGCCAGACGCGTATTTAGCATGATGGAATTGAACATTGTCGACCCCTGTTGTTTGCGCCCTGCGCGCCAGTTCGGCGCATCGTTGAGGAAACCAATACAGGGGAGGCGTTTCAGGACGTTTGCACGAAATCGCCAAAATGGTTTCGTGGCATTAGGGTTTTGTTTCGTTCGTGTTTCGTCGCAGGGTTAAGGGCGGGTTGCCGGCAAGCGGGCGACCTCAGAGGTGGATGTATCCGGCCAGTCCGTCCCACAGCAGCTTGGCCGCGGTAATGACGAGAATGGCGTAGCAGAGGCGGTACAGCGCCCGCTGGTCGAGCCGTTCGTGCAGCCGCCAACCGGCCCAGACGCCGACCGGCACGGCCGGCACGCAAAGCGCCATCAGCATCCACAGGCTTCGCGACGGCGTGGCGAGCACGAGCCACGGACCGGCCTTCAGGAGGTTGCCGACCGTGAAGAACAGGCTGGTGGTGCCGGCGTAGAGCGCCTTCGACATGCCGAGCGGCAGCAGATAGATCGCAAGCGGCGGCCCGCCCGAATGCGCCACCATCGTCGTGACACCGGAAGACAGGCCGGCGACCGCGGCCTTGAAGGTCGAGCGCGGACGCGGCTTGATCTCGCCGCCGCCGATGAACCACAGCGCGGCGAACACCAGCGTCACGACGCCCATCACGATCTCGACGGCATGGCGGTCGAGATCGCGCAGCACGAAATAGCCGAGGCCGATGCCGACCACGAGCGCGGGCAGCAGCATCGCGAGGTCGACCCGCGACCACGTATTGGGGCGCCAGAATCGCAGCGCCGTGATGTCCATGATGACGAACAGCGGCGCGAGCAGCGCGCCGGCCGCGATCGGATCCATCGCCAGCGAGAGCAGCGGGATGCCGACGATGGCAAAGCCGCCGCCGAACGCGCCCTTCATGAAGGCGATCAGGAAGACGCCGGCGAGCGCCACCGCGAGCACGAAAGGCGCAGGCAGGTCTGTGATGATGGACGTGATCATGGTGTGGTGCGGAGCGTTGTGGTCGTGCTCATACATGGCCACGCGCGCATGCATGTGCAATCCAAATATTGCTCTCGGTGCACATTGCTCTCGGTGCAATCGGCGTCTGTGCGCTAGCCGGTGCGCATCCGCGGCAGGCCCGGCCTGTCGCCGTTGAGCGCGGCTCGGCGGTCGGCGACGGCGTGATGGAATTGCTCCAGCGTCAGCCCGATCACCGACAAGTCGCCTTCATCGATCGCGCCGTCGTCGTAGCAATCGAGCGCCTCGCGCAGCAGCGCGTCAGCATCGCTCTGCATCGCCGCGAGCTGCTCCGCGGTCTCGGCGCCGCGCACCCGCGCGATCAGCGTCAGCAGATTGTCGCGGTGGGTGATGTATTGCTCACGCTCGTCGCGCTTCATGTAGTGGCGCAGCCAGGCGCCGGCCGAACCGAGGCCGGAGAGCAGCAGGATGCCGCCCCAGATATAGTCGGAGTATTTTTCCAGGAAGGTGCGCTCGGTGCCGTCGATATAGGCGGCAGCGCCCTGATGCGCCGGCAATGCGGCGTCCTTGTCGGTATCCGGCTTCTCGATCTTGGCTGCCGCCGGCAGGTCGCGCGCGACCTGGAGGCGCTGCGTAAACAGCTGCCGGTCCAGCGCGCCGACGGTTGCCTCGTGCAGGCTGTGCTGCGCGATGATCAGGTGGTTGACGCTGACGGTCTCGACCTTGTCTTCGGGACGGGCCGGCGACGAAGAGAAGATGCTGCCGGCGATCTCCTCCGATTCGTAGAGCGGATGCTTCTGCGCGATTGCTTCGGAGACCTCGATGGGAATGAATTTCGGCTCGCCGCGCGCGGCCGCCGTCGCCGCGATCGCTTCCGCCGTCACCTTGCTGTCGAGCGGGCCGACCGTCATGTAGGCGTCGAGCGACGGATCGCGCGCGAGGTCCGCGATCTTGTTGACGGCGAACTGGCTGACCGCGACCTTGTCGGGGTTGACGCCGGACTCGGTCAGGATCACGCGCAGCAGCGTGACATTGGCCTGAGTGCTGCCGACCACGCCGACCTTGTGCCCGGCAAGGTCGTCGATGCTCTTGATCTTGGCGGACCGCCGCTTGCCTTTGCCGCCCGAGGGCGCCCAGAGCACCACGACATTCTTGCGCAGGACCGCGACCGACTCGGCGCTCGCTGGCAGATTGAGGTCGCCGCGCACCACCGCGAGATCGACCTTGTTGGCAGTGAACAGCGCGATGCTTTCGGCGGCGCCCTGGGTCGGGACCGGCTTCAATCGCACCGGGCTTCCGCTGTGCGCGAAGGCCTGGGCGAAGCCCTGGACGAGCTTGACGTCCTCACTGCCGGTCGGGCCGACCGCGATCAACAGCGTCACCGGACGTAGCGCGTAGAGCAGCGCGCCCGCGGCGCCGCCGAACACAAGGATGCCGATCGCCAGGATCAGGAGCGACGAGTTTCGTCGTTTGAGCCTGCGGCGCGTGGTGCCGGGATTTTCACTCTGCTCTGACATCTGATTGTCACGTTACACGAAAAACCGGCCGTTTGCCCCGAAAAACAACCTAACATTTCGATGACGTCATACGTTTGAAACATCCATGTCAGAACGTCGTGCGAGCAGAATCAAGATTAACGGTTTGGATCTCCTGCAATGCGCATACTCGTTGCGACCGATGCCTGGCATCCGCAAGTCAACGGCGTGGTCCGGACGCTGACGTCGCTGGCGCGCAGCGCAGCGACGCTGGGCGCCGAGATCGAATTCCTGACGCCCGACGGTTTCCGTTCGGTCGGCGTGCCGACCTATCCGGGGCTTCGGGTGGCGCTGCCGAACCGGCGCGAGATCGCGCGCCGGATCGAGGAGGCCGCGCCCGAGGCGATCCACATCGCGACCGAAGGGCCCATCGGCTGGGCGGTGCGCGGCTATTGCCAGCGCAACAAGCTCGCCTTCACCACGTCCTATACAACGCGCTTCCCCGAATATGTTTCGGTGCGCACCGGAATTCCCGACAGCGTCGGCTACGCCGTGCTGCGGCACTTCCATGCCGCAGGCTCCATGACGATGGTTGCGACCGACTCGCTGCGGACCGAGCTTGCCGAGCGCGGCTTCCGCAGGCTCGGCTCTTGGACCCGCGGCGTCGACACCAAGATCTTCAATCCGGATCAGCCGGCCGTGCTCGATCTGCCGCGGCCGATCTTCATGACCATGGGCCGTGTCGCGGTGGAGAAGAACCTCGACGCCTTCCTGTCGCTGGAGCTGCCGGGCTCCAAGGTCGTGGTCGGCGACGGCCCGCAACGGGCGGCGCTGGAACAGAAATATCCCGACGCGATTTTCCTCGGCGAGAAGAAGGGCCAGGATTTGACCTCGCACCTCGCTGCCGCCGACGTCTTCGTGTTCCCGAGCCTGACCGACACGTTCGGCGTCGTGCAGCTCGAGGCGCTGGCCTGCGGCACGCCGGTCGCGGCGTTCCCTGTGACCGGCCCGAAGGACGTCATATCGGACCATCCGATCGGCGCGATCGACCATGATTTGCGCAGCGCCTGCCTGCGCGCGCTGAACATGTCGCGCGCGGACTGCCGCAATTTTGCGTTGGAGCGTTCCTGGGAAAACAGTGCGCGTCAGTTCATCGGCAATCTTGCCACGCTGCAGCCGAGCCGCGCGCCGCGGCCCGCCCGCCGCGTCGCCGGCCGCAGTGCGGTTCCGAATTAACAGCTCAATCGAACGAAAGACGAGAGACTCTCTATGGCTGAAATTATCAAGCTGGGCGCCGACCGTTCCATGGACTTCGACCGCGAGACGGTCGAGCAGGCCTACGACCGCTGGGCGCCGATCTACGACCTCGTGTTTGGCGGCGTGTTCAGCAAGGGCCGGCAGGCTGCGATCCAGGCTACCAACAAGATCGGCGGCCGCGTGCTCGAGGTCGGTGTCGGCACCGGCATCTCGCTGCCGCTCTACGGCCAAAACGTCCGCATCTTCGGCACCGACATCTCCGAGGCGATGCTGGAGAAGGCCAAGAAGCGCGTCGCCGAGCAGGGCCTGAAGAATGTCGAGGGCCTGGCGGTGATGGATGCCGAGAAGCTCGAATTTCCCGACAATTCGTTCGATGTCGTGATGGCGCAGTACGTGCTGTCGGCGGTGCCGAATCCGGAAGCCGCGATGGACGAGTTCGCGCGCGTGGTGAAGCCTGGCGGCGAATTGATCATCCTGACCCGCGTCAGCGCCGATGCCGGCGTCCGCCGCTTCATCGAGCAGACACTGCAGCCGGTGGTGCGCCCGCTCGGGTTCCGGACCGCCGAATTCGCCTGGTCGCGCTACACCAAGTGGCTGGCCGGCGCGCGCGGCATGGAGCTCGCGGAGCGCCGCCTGATCCCGCCGCTCGGCCATTTCTCGCTGGTCCGCTTCCGCAAGGCGGACGTCGCCAAGGCGGCCTGAGGCCAGGCAGCTCCTTCCGGGTGAGGTCGCGCACAGCGCGGGTCCGAACCGGGAGGCTACGATACCCTCCGCCTCATCCGCGCAAATCGCCGGGATGAGGCGAGACCTTCTCCAGTCGCGTCAAGGTGTCGCTCCGCATTGTCATATGTCATTATGATGATGTCACACGCGGTACATCGAAGCCCTGTAAATCCTGTCCCGAAAGATGTTGGGGGAACCAATGATCAAGAATTTTCTGCAAGAGCTGCGTACCCAGCGCTGGGATGACCATCGCTTCTACCATCACAGCCGGATCAACCAGAGCCTGCACTTCGTCAGCGCGCTGAGCTTCCTGTTCGCCTATGTGATGCTGTTCTTCGATCCGGTCGTGTCGGCGCTGGTCGGCTGGCTGGTCTCGATGACCTCGCGCCAGGCCGGTCACTTCTTCTTCGAGCCGAAGGGGTATGACCACGTCAACCAGGCGACCCACGAGCACAAGGAAGACATCAAGGTCGGCTACAATTTGCAGCGCAAGGTCGTGCTGATGGCGATCTGGGCGCTGTCGCCGATGGTGCTGTATTTCGATCCGACGCTGTTCGGCCTGTTCAAGCCCTGGGTCACGATGGGCGACTTCACCCGTCAGGTCGCCAAGATCTGGCTTGCGGTCGGCGTCGGCGGCCTGCTGTTCCGCACCATCCACCTGTTCTTCATCCGCGACGTCGAGACCGGCCTCGTCTGGATGACCAAGATCGTCACCGATCCGTTCCACGACCTGAAGCTCTATCACAAGGCGCCGTTGTTCCTGATGAAGGGCGAGCTGATCGATCCGGGTCTCGAGAAGCACGTCAGGCACGCCTGATCGTTGCTCCCAGCGTCTTCAAACTGCGTGATGCCCGGGCTCGTCCCGGGCATCACCGTTCTTAGGGCCATGCAAGAAGACGGCTTCGCCTTGAATCTTCTCGACCACGCGCTGACTTCACCTCGCCCCGCTTGCGGGGAGAGGTCGGATTGCATCGTAGATGCAATCCGGGTGAGGGGGACTCTCCGCGAGTCCGTCTATCGGTGCTCTCGTCGAGAGTCCCACTCACCCCGACTCTCTCCCCGCAAGCGGGGCGAGGGAGCAAACGGACGGCGCCAGCCGTCAGCGCCCGAACTTCACGGCGACCATCTCCTTCAGGATCTGTCGCTTGATGTTCTTGTTGGTGAGGCCTTCCTTGTGCCACCACCAGCCGTCGCGCTTCATCTTTTCGGCGGCGGCGACGAAACGATCGCTGACCTCGGCGAAGTCGGCGTCGGTGTAATTCAGGGTGAAGATCAGGCGGCCGGTGCCGACCCAGCTCAGCGCCAGGCCTTCGGCCCGCAGGTAATATTGCAGCATCCAGTTGTAGCGGGACGGCTCGGTGTAATAGACGGTCCAGATCGACGAGATGTTGCCGACGCGAACCGGAAGGCCCGCGGCCGTGAGGCGGTCGTTGAGCGCCTTGGCGCGTCCGTTCCAGGTCTCGTCCAGCCCGTTATAGATCGAGCGGAAGTTCGGGCTGGCCAGCCGGCTCAGGAACTCGTCCATCGACGTCATGACGTAGGGGTGCGAGTTGAAGGTGCCGCGCGCAAAGCAGATGTCGGCGGGACGATCGTCGCGGAAGCGCCGCATCAGATCCTTGCGGCCGCACACCACACCGACCGGCAGGCCGCCGGCGAGGCTCTTGCCGTAGGTCACCATGTCGGCCTTGACGCCGAAATATTCCTGGGCGCCGCCGGCCGCGAGGCGGAAGCCGACGAACACCTCGTCGAAGATCAGGACGATGCCGCGCTCGGTGCAGACCTCGCGCAGCTTCTTCAGCCATTCGGTGTAGGCGGCGCGGTCGTATTTCGAGCTGCGCGACGAATCGACCAGCGCGGAATCGCCGGGCGCGTTGGAGTTCGGATGCAGCGCCTGCAGCGGATTGACCAGCACGCAGGCGATGTCCTTGCGGGTGCGCAGCACATGCAGTGTCTTCTCGGACATGTCGGCGAGCGTGTAGGTCTCGTGCGGCGACACCGGATTGCCGACGCCGGGCTGCACCTCGCCCCACCAGCCGTGATAGCTGCCGGCGAAGCGCACCAGGTGCGTGCGCTTGGTGTGGTAGCGCGCGAGCCGCACCGCCTGCATCACGGCTTCGGTGCCGGACATGTGGAACGAAACCTCGTCGAGGCCGGAGAGCTCGCAGAGCCGCTTGACGTTGTCCGCGATGATCGGGTGGTAGGGGCCGAGCACGGGGCCGAGCGCTTGCGCCCGCTTCTCACCCTCGGCGATGCACTCCTTGTAGAAGTCGTTGCCGAAGATGTTGACGCCGTAGGAGCCGGTCAGGTCGTAGGCCACATTGCCGTCAAGGTCGGTGACGGTGACGCCGCTGGAGGCCTGCACGAATGCCGAGGTGTTCAGATGCTCGCGCACCAGGCGGCTGTACTGGAACGGCACGCGGTAGGATTCGGTGAACTGCAGGTCGGAGATGCGCTCCGTCACCTCGGCGGTGAGCGCGCGGCCCTTGGGGTAGCGATCCCCGTAGAGGCCGGCGAGGCGGAAGAAGCCGTCCTGGCGCTGCATCGCGATGTTCTTCGGCGCGCCGTCGGAGCAGAAGAACTCGTCGATGTCGAATTCGTAGTGCGGCACCATGCGCGCGACCATCTTGGACATCTTGGAATGTCCGGTCAGCGAGCGGTGCTTGGCGCGCGACAGCGCGATGCGGGCCTGGATCTTGGGGAAGGCTGCGGCGGCGCCGGCAAGGGCGGCGGCGGACAGCGAGAGAATCGGAAGGGATGTTTCCATGACAGAAGCGCTAGCCTCGGCACCTAACAAATTCATGACAGTCAAGGGCCTGATCTCGGCATTCACCCAGCAGGAGGACCTCAATTTCCTGCTAACCAACCGGATTCCGCGGGCGGCGCTGACCCGCTTCATGGGCTGGTTCTCCAAGGTCGAGAATCCCTTGGTGCGCGATGCCTCGATCGCCTGCTGGAAGCTGTTCTCCGACCTCGATCTGTCGGAAGCGAAGAAGACCGAGTTCAAGAGCCTGCACGATTGCTTCACCCGCGAGCTCAAGCCCGGCCTGCGCCCGGCGGTGGCCGATCCTGCCATCATCGCGAGCCCGTCGGATGCCATCATCGGTGCGCATGGCCGGATCGAGGACACTCAATTGTTCCAGGTCAAGGGAGCGCCCTATTCGCTGCTCGATCTGCTCGGCGATCCCGCGCTGGTGGAGCAGCACAAGAACGGCCGCTTCGTCACGCTGCGGCTGACCTCGAGCATGTATCACCGCTTCCACGCACCGTATGATCTTGCCATCGACAAGGTGACGTTCATCCATGGCGACGTCTGGAACGTCAATCCGATCGCGCTGAAGCGGGTCGAGCGGCTGTTCTGCAAGAACGAGCGCGCGGTGCTGCGCGCAAAACTGCCGACCGGCGAGGCGCTGACCCTGGTTCCGGTCGCCGCGATCCTGGTGGCAAGCCTTCGCCTGCATTTCCTCGATGTCACGCTGAACGCGCAGTCGCGGGGGCCGGTGGATTTCACCTGCGACGCGCATGTGAAGAAAGGCGATGAACTCGGCTGGTTCGAGCACGGCTCGACCATCATCGTGCTCGCGCCCGGCAATTTCGAGTTCTGCGACAATGTCGTTGAGGGAACGCGGATCAAATGCGGCGAACCGCTGCTGCGAAAGCCTGTGATTTGATCGGGTTTTTCCCTCGCGTGTCATTGTTTGAGCATGATCTGCCCGGAAAACTGGTTTCCCCTTTTCCGGATCATGCTTTAGAATGGCGTTGATCGTCGAGCGACGATCCTAAATCGCAAACCTTTGGGATATGAGATGGCGCGGACGCCTGTTCTGGCGGCGGGAGGCATCGTGCTGCGGCGGGAGACGCCGCCGCGCTTTGCCGTCGTGCGCCTGCGCAAGCGCAATGAGTGGGTGCTGCCGAAGGGCAAGCTCGACGACGGTGAGACGGCGCGCGCCGCGGCCGAGCGCGAGGTGCTGGAGGAAACCGGCCACGCCGTCGAGGTGCACGAATTCCTCGGCACGCTGGTCTATGAGTCCGGCGGGCGCTCCAAGGTGGTGCACTACTGGCGCATGGATGCCGGCGGCCGACCGGTGCGCGAGTTGATGAGCGACATCAGGGAAGTCGACTGGCTGCCGCTGGACGCGGCGCTCGACCGTTTGTCGCGCAGCTATGAGCGCATGTTCCTGGAGAATGTCGGCCCGATCGCGCTGCAGGCTGCGGCGCAGGCGGAGCGCGAGCGCCGTGCGCGGCTGCGGGTCGCCGCCGCCGAACGCCGCCGCGCGCGCGTTGCCGCGGAAGAGCCGGCCGTTGACGCACCCGTCGTCGTCGATACGCCTGCGATCGCTGATCGGCCGGAGTTCACTGAACTGCCGGAGTTCACTGAAGTGCCCGAGGTCGCCGAGACGCCGATCGCGGCTGACACGTCACTGCCAGTTGACGTGTCAGTCACCCCGGAGCCGTCAGATCTCGCGGAGACACCGACTGTCGATGCCGAGCCGGATCGGCCGGCCATGGTGCCCAACCATGCGGCGGATGCTGGCGAAGTGGTGGAGACCGAGTATGTCGTGGCGGTCGCTGCATCGGATGAGCAGCCGTCATCCGCGCGCGAGATCGAAGCCGCGGCCACGGCCGATCAGCCCATCCTGCGCAAGAACCTGATCGAACGCGTGCGCGACTGGCTGCGCCGCGCGGCCTGACGCGGCGCGCTTCCAATCAATTGTGGCGCTTGCTCTTGGGCGGCGGCTTTGCCGCGCGCGGTGGCGGTGCGCGCCGTTGCTGGAAGGCCGGACGCGCCTGCGCTGCGGGCCGTTGCAGGTCCGGACGCGCGCCCGGTGCAGCCTGCTGAAGGCCGGGTCGCGGCTGGCCAGGTGACTGCGGCACCGGCTGGGCCGTGCCCTGTCGCGGCAGGCCCGGTTGCACGGGCTGGCGCACGCCGCCCGGCGCCTGCGTGCGTCCGGGCTGCTGGCCGCCTTGACGTGCCGGCGGCTGTTGAGCGCCGGGTTGCGTGGCGCCGCCTTGTCGCGCCGGTTGCTGTCCAGCAGGCTGCTGGCCGGCCGGCGTCTGGACGCCGGGCGCATGCGGCAGCGTCGTGCCGCCGGGCTGGCCGGGCAGCGCGTGCCGTGCGCCGCCTTGCTGCTGCGTGCCCGGCTGCTGCGAGCCTGGCTGTTGCGCACCTTGGCGGCCGGGCGTGCCCGGTTGCTGCGGCTGGCCGGGACGGTTCGGCTGACCGGGCTGCTGCAACTGGCCCGGCCGATTCTGCTGAGCCGGCGGTTGCGGGCCGTTGCGGTTCTGGCCCGGCAGACCGTTCTGGCGCTGCGGGTTCGGCTGCACCGGCTGGCCGCGGTTCGGATAGGGCGCGGCCGGATTGGTGCGGCGGAAATCGGGATTGGCTCTGCGGAAGTCGCGCTGCTCGGTCACGACCTGGCGGCCCAGCGTCTGCGCGGAATGCACCGCGCGCACGAAACCCTGGTCGCGCGTCATCTGCTGCGGCGAGATCGTCAACGGCACCGCGGCAAAGCGCGCGCCGCCGGTGCCGGGACGAATCGCAAAACCGCTGGCGCCGCGCGTCAGTACGCCGAGCGAGGCGCCGCTGCGGTCATTGACCTCGATGCGGCCGACATGTCCGTCGGCGTCGGGATAGAGCTTGATGCCGACATTGTTGCTGGTCGCACGCGCGCCTTCGGGCACTTCGACAAGGCCGGTGGTGCCGCGGATGCCGAGGGTTGCGGTCGGCGTCGAGATCTTCATGTTGCCGGTCTTGGCGACGGCGGCGGCGACGAACGCCGCCGTTCCCTTGGCGACGTTGAACAGCGCGCTGTTCTGCTGGCCGCCATCCTCATAGACGTAATTGTCGATCGTGATCCTGGCATTGGCGCGCAGGTTGAAGGTGGTGCCGTCGTTGAAGGTGATGCCGAGCGAGGAGGTTGCCGATGTGGCGACATCGTCATTGGCGAATATGTCGTCGCGGATCTGCAGCGGCGTCGTGGTGTTGTTGCGCGTGACCGTCGCGGTTCCGGTCAGCGTGGCGACGTTGCCGATCGGCTCGGGCGCGGTGGCCTGCGGCGTCGCGGCCGGAGCAGCGGTTGCGGGCGCGGCCGGCGTCGCGCTCGGCGCCGCGCCAGGAGCGGGGGCCGGAGCAGGCTGTGCTTGTGCAAGCTGCGTCAGCTCGGGCGCGGCATCGGCGGTTGTATGCCAACCCATGGCGACGCCGGCACCAAGCAGGAGCGCAAAGAGAAAGGTGCGGCGCATCACCATCGATTCCCGGGGAGGCCTTGGGGATCGGCAATTGAGCCGCGTCAGGCTGAATGCCGAATGAACGGTCCTGCCTTGTTGTCATGGCGGACCAGAACGATCAAGCACCGCGCCCCCGACAGGAAGCGCGGTGCCCGGTCGCTGCTTGGGGTTTTGGTTATCCGCGCTTGTGAGGAGTGATGTTGAGTGGCTTCGCCGGCTTGGCCGCGGGGGTGTAGCTTGCGGGCTGCGCGGCCGCCGCAGGGGGCACGTAGTGGAAGACGGCCTTGCAGCCGTCGCTGAGCAGCGCGCGCTGGCGCACCATGCAGGCGGTGACGCGATCGACATCCGGGATTTCCGAACTGCACAGCCGCATCGCGTCGCCGGTGCACATCTGCTGCTGCTCGTCGGTGTAGGCATAGGACGCGGACGTCAACAGACCGAGCGTGAACGCCGTTGCCGCCAGCAGTTTGCCGTGACGGAGCGCGGAAGCGGTGAAAGCCATCTTGTCCCCCTTGTGGTGATCGCGCCGATGCAGCGCGTCGTCGGGAGCATCACTAGGCAGGCTTGGTTTCAGCGATTCTTCATGCGCCCGGCAAAATGGTTTCGTCGCGCGCCGGTTTGTTTCGTTAACCACTCGCGGACGGCGTGAGATCGGCCGTGACGGCAGCGCGGGCCTCCGGAGCACGCTCGAGCGCGAGCACGGCTTCGCGTTCGGCCTCGGGCATGGCGCGGATGCGGCGCCTTGCGGTGAGGCGGAGCGCGGCAAAGCCGCCGAGGAACACCACGACCTTGCTGACGATGCCGAAGATCGGCATCACGACGGCCCAGGTCGTGATCTCGCAGGTCAGCGCGACGAAGGCGTTGACCGCGGCGGAGGCGAACATCAGCCCCGACCAGACATAGCCGACCTTGACGGCGACATCGGGCACGACTTTCTGTGCGATCTCGGGCAGATAGCGGTTGAGCCAGCCGCGCTTCAGCATCACGACGCCGACGATGGCGTAGATCACGCTGGGCTTGAACAGCACAAAGCGCGGGTCGTTGGTGAGCAGCGTCGCGGTGCCCGCGGTAACCACCAGGAACAGGCTCAGCCATTCCATGGTATCGATCCGCCTGCCGCGCATGATCTGGAGGCCGATCTGCACGACGCCGAACGCGATGCCGAGGCCGACCGAGAGCGCGGTGTTGTGGGTCACCAGGAACAGAACGAGAAAGACAAGGGTCGACGCCAGGTCGAGGGCCAGCAGCCTAGCCGCGGTGAGGAAATGCTTCATCGGTGGTCGCGCTCCGCTTGCCTTGTCATGCCTGATCACGCCTTGCCGCGACGCGGCGCCTGCGTCGGAGCAGCTAGGCAGATTGTGGGGCTGCAAGCCTATCGATTTCTGAAATCGAGGAGCGAATTCTCACCCCGACCGCGCGATTTCCGCCGCATCCGCGGTTTGCCCGGCGATCGCCTGCCGGCGAAACTCGGTCGGCGTCAGCCCGGTGTCCGCCTTGAAGGCGCGGTTGAACGGCGCCAACGACTGGAACCCGGCATCGAGCGCGATCGTCAGCACCGGTACCTCGGCCTGGCCCGCATCGGCGAGCGCCGCCTTGGCCTCGTCGAGCCGATAGCGGTTGAGGAAGGCATTGAAGTTCCGGTGGCCGAGCCCGTCATTGATCAGGGTGCGCAATCGGTATTCCGGCATGCCGAGCTTGACCGCCAGCACGCCGATGGTCAGCCCCTCCTGCCGATAGGTTCGCTCGGTCGCCATCAGATGCCTGAGGTGATTGAGCGCGGCCTGGCTCGAGGCCGGCGGGCCGGCATGCGCGAGCGGGCGCGCCTGCCGCGCGGCCGGTCCGTTTCCCGCGCCGGCGACGGCCGGCTGGTTCTCGGGCGGATCGAACAGCATCATCCAGATCGCGATCAGCGCGAATGCGGTAAGGGCGAGTGCGGCGCTGAGGTCGATCGAGCGGGTCGGAAGCGCTGCCCACCCGGCCGCGGCGGCGAACGTCATCTGGAGACCGATGCCGACGACCAGCGCGATCAACAGCCGCCCGCGTGCCGTCGTCACGGCCGTGCGCCATCCCCTCGGCAGCTGCGCCATCCCGAGCAGCGCGAACACGATCGTCGCCAGCGCCAGCGTGCGGCCGCAGCCTGCTGCGAGCGCGGGCGACATGGTCCAGCCGCTATGGCTCACGACGCCGAGGCCGGCGACCAGCGTCCACACCGCCGCGTGCCAAGGGCGCAGGGCAAACCGCTCCTCGAACATCGCGCGCGCCCATAGCCAGAAGATCACCGGAGACCCCATCGCGAAGGCGACGAACGGTGAGCTCCAGCCGAATGATGATGCGGGAAAGAAGGGGGCGGTCGTAATCGCATAGGCCGCGCCGGCCGCGCCCATCGCGGCGCCGAGGCTTGCGGCGCGATTGACTGCCGCGTAGCGCAGCAGCAGCACCGCGCAAACCACCAGGAACAGCGCGACCACCGCGCCTCGCAGACCGAGTTCAAGAGCCGTCATCGCCATCGCAAGCCGCCTGCAGGTTCAAATCAACCTCGACACTGCGACGCTTATAGCGCGCCCGGCGGTCCGCATGAAGCGACCGCCGGGGCAACCACAAAAATCTGATGTCAGTTGCGGTTCAGCTGACCCGCTTCCAGGTCTGGCCGCCGCAGAACATGCCGCCGAAGGCGCAGCCCTGCACGCGCATCGCATTCGGGCCCTTCATCGCGATCGTCGAGTCGTAGTTGCGGCCGGAGTCGGGATCGTGGATGCGGCCGCTCCATTTGCCGCCGTCGGGCTTCATGTTGATCAGAATGCGTTCGTTGGTCTTCTCGGAATAGCCGCAGAGACTGGCACCGCAGGCTTCGACGCGGACATTGCCCTTGTTCTCCTCCGTGGCCCAGACGCCGATCGGTCCGGTCGGCGCCGTTGCCGGCGCTGAGGCAACCGGCGCGGCCTGCGGCTGCGGCGAAGGCTGCGCTGCGACCGGGGCCGGTGCGGTCGCAGCGGGGGTGGCATCGACCGGCGCAGGGGCGGCGGTCGCAACCGTTGCCGGGGGCGGAGGAGGCGGCGGGACCGCGGCGGCGACCGGCGCGGCCGGCTGCGGCGCTGCGACCTGAGCCGGCGCGGGGGTGGGCGCCGGTGGCGGCGAGCTCGTCGCGGCGACGTCCTCAGCATCATCGGACTTCGAGCCGAAGTTCTTGCTGATGCCGCCGATCGTGCCGCTATAGCCCGGCGCCGAGATGCGGATGCAGGACAGCGCGCTGCAATTGCGCGGCGCCTCGACATGCACGCGCTGGCCGTCGATCTCGAAGGTTATGCCGGTGCCGCCGGCATGCGCCGATGTGGTGGCCATCAGCAGCGCGGCGATCGCAACGAGCTTCTTCATCTGGGTCTCCGTGGCGTGGGGCGGGGTGGATCGATTGGTCCGGACGCTACGCGGCCGCGCGGCCAGGTTCTGTGATCCACATCACGCCGGCGGACGCAGCCGAAGGCGCGCCGCGGCGGGGAGAAATTGCCATGGTGATGCAAGTCACTGCGCCGTGAGCACCGCATCCCTAAGCGTCGTCGGATGTTCTGGAGGCTTCGATGAAGCGCACCTGCCTGCTCGTCGCGCTGACCCTGTTCGCGCCGTTCGCCTATGCCGGCGAGGGGCTCTCGTTTTCGATCGGCGGCCACCGCGTCCATCTCGATTCGGCGCGGTGTCGCTCGCTCTCCTGCGTCTCGGTGTCTGACAGATCCAGGCGCGACGATGGTGGCGACAACGGTCGCATGTTGAATCCGGTGCCCGCGCCCGCAGCGATCCCGGTTACGCCGGCCGCAAGCCCGCCGCCAGCACCGCCGCCGATCATTGTGTACAAGCCCGCTCCCGCCGTGCCGCCGCCTGTTGCCGCGCCACCACCGCCGGCGCCGACGCGCGTGATGACGCCCGAGCCGCCGCCGGCCGTCGCAGCTCCGCCGCCGGCCGCCGTGCCTGCGGGTCCGGTGCCGCCGCTGATCCGAGTCTCGCGCGAGGTCGACGAGCCGGACGACGGCCCGATCGGCGACTGGCAGACCGAAGCCAACGACCTGGTCCGCATTCGCCTCTGCGGCAACGCGCTGTGCGGCTACGCGCTCGACAGGTCCACGCGCGATCTCGGCGAAGCGGTGCTGATCAACATGAAGCCGAAGCAGGATGCGCGCTGGAAGGGCGGTGTCTACAGCCAGGACAGCGGCATCATCCGTTACGGCACGATCGCGGTGCAGGGCGCGGACAAACTGCGCGTCGAATCCTGCGTGCTCGGCCGCTTCTATTGCAGCGGCGTCGACTGGGTCCGCGTCTGGCATTCGCGGGCGCGGGTGATCACGCAGGGGCAGCTCCGGGGTGAGCCGCGCACCTGAGTGCGCAGCTGTCCAAATTTGTAACCGGATGCCTTCATCGGTGACGCAAAGCGCCCGGCGGGGGGACGGCCGCCGGGCGCTGAACTCATCGCCTGTCTGATTGTCTAGAACACGCCGAGAATGATGGCGCCAACGAAGGCGAACGCGATGTACGCGGCCACAATGCTCAGCTTGCTCAGCAGAGGACTCGCGAAATCCATTGGGAAACTCCCTTGGTTCACAACGCTGCCCGCATTAACGCAAAAGCTAGCAAGTGGTTCCTGGCGGATAAAGTCAGCGGTGCTGTCCGGCCGGAGTTTCCGAGCGATGCCGCATTGCGATGTGCGGTTCAAACGGATGCCGAATCAAGGCGTTGAAGCGGCACCAAATATTTTCCAGGGCGTTGCGCAGAACGTATGCGCCAGCAGTACCGGATACCGCCTGTCAGTTCCCGATCCGGGTTGTTGTGGCAGGAACTGCTACCTATAGATGAATTTCCTGCGCCGGACACGGATGCTGAATGCCAAGGCATTCTCCATCGCGACACGAGCGGCGATCTCCTTGCGCTTCTACGTCGTGATGCAGAGCGCGTGTCAGTGGTTGACGCAACAAGCATTACGCCGCAAGCCGCGCATGGTTAAAAGCAGCTGAAATCATTCAGTCGAAATGCGTTGAAGAGTCTTTAATCAAATTCGCAGAACCTCCGCGCCATGACGCGTGGAGTTCGTTTGTATCTCGTCGGCTCCCTTGTCCTTGTGTCGCTTGCTGGTTGCGGCCGTGGTCTGTTCCAGACCGCCGAGCGCGAACCGTGGCGGGCCGAGGCCGAGGCCGCTTGCCTGAAATCAGGTGCGGTCAAGGAAGGGCCCGACCTCGTCCGCATCGATCCGATTTCCGGCCCCGGCGTCTGCGGCGCCGAATTCCCGCTCAAGGTCGCAGCCCTCGGCGAAACCAGTTCAGCCTATGGATTTGCCGATGACAGTCTGCGTCCGCCGGCATCGGTCGGTGGCCAGCCGCGCTGGCCGATCAACCGTCAGCCCAGTCCGGGGCCCGCGCAGGCGCCATATTCCGATCAGGCCGTCGGCCAGCCGAACTATGGCAGCCAGCCGAACGGGCCGGTCTCGTTGTCGGCGCCCGGCGTGCCGCCGCAGCAGGGCGAGATCGACCTGCCGCCGGACGGGTCGCCCGAGGCAAGCGGCGAGCGACCTTATTATCCAGGCCTGCCGCGCAATCCGCAGCGCGAGGGCGCAGCCGCGCCGTATTCACCGGCGCCTTATTCGCAGCAGCCGCCCGGCGCGCCATCGCCGCCGCGGCTCGGTCCGTCGAACGGCAATCCGGTGATGACGGTCGGCCCGGTCGCAGTGAAGCCGGCGGCGACACTGGCGTGCCCGATCGTCTCCGTGCTCGAGCGCTGGCTCGCCGATTCCGTGCAGCCGGCGGCGCAGCGCTGGTTCGGCGCGCGCGTCGTCGAGATCAAGCAGATCTCGGCCTATTCGTGCCGCGGCATGAACGGCAATTCGCACGCGCATATTTCTGAGCACGCCTTCGGCAATGCGCTCGACATCGCAGCCTTCACGCTGTCCGATGGCCGCCGCGTCTCGGTGAAGGATGGCTGGAAGGGCCTGCCGGAAGAGCAGGGCTTCCTGCGCGATGTCCAGGCCGCCGCCTGCCAGCAATTCACCACCGTGCTGGCACCGGGTTCCAACGTCTATCACTACGACCACATCCATGTGGACCTGATGCGCCGGGCCAGCCGGCGCCTGATCTGCCAGCCCGCCGCGGTCTCCGGCGAAGAGGTCGCGGCGCGCGCCGGCGGCCGTAACCCCTATGCAACGCGCGAACCTTATGTCACAGGATCGCTTGGCGGCAGAAAGCCGGCTCCGCGGGGTAGAGCGGGGGTCAACGAAGAAGACGAATTCGCCGACGAATAGACACGCGTCTGATACCCGTATTTTTACTGGGTGACACCGTGCAAACGGTGGCCACTTTTATGCTGCATATGCTTCGGAGCCGGGAGCGCGCCCGGCTGATTTCTGGGGGATAGCTTTGCAAGACGCTCCGATCATTCTCGTCATCGAAGACGATCGTGATCTTCAGATGATGGTGGAAGACGCCCTGAAGGACGGCGGCTACGAGCCGGCGATCGCAGGCTCGGGCGAGGAAGCGTTGACGTTGCTGAAGGCATTCCGCACCAAGTACAGCGCGCTGGTTACCGACATCCGCCTGCTCGGCCGGCTCGACGGCTGGCGTGTCGCGCGTGGTGCCCGCGAGATCGATCCATCGTTCCCGGTGCTCTACATCACCGGCGGTGGCGGCGACGAGTGGCCGACCAGGGGCGTGCCGGACAGCGTGCTGCTGAACAAGCCGTTCTCGCCCGATGAGCTGGTTGCGGCCATCGCGAAGCTGCTCAAGAACGGCGCGCCGGCCTGACGGCTGATTCGATCGGCCCGTGACGCGGCCGCTACTTATTCCGCGCTTATAAGAAGTCGAAGCAGACCTTCTCGAATTCATACATCCTCAAGCTCATCTTCGCGCTCGGGCATCGCTGCGGCGGAGTTCGCAACGGCCGGAGAACGAAGATGACGACCTATCGCGCATATATCGTTGGGCAACACAGCCGATCCATCGGCGTGGTCAACATGGATTGCGCCGACGACGACCAGGCCATCACGTCGGCCGGCCGTCTCGTCGACGCCCACGACATCGAGCTGTGGCAGATGGACCGGCCGGTGGCCAGGTTCGACGCCGGATCGAAACAGGTGTTCAGGAAGTAGTGCGCCATCGTGCGGCAGGCCGGGTGTCGCGCTGCCTGATCCCAGATGATAGACCTTGCGTCAACTTCGTCATCAAATGGGAAATCAGATCATGGCTTTGGAGAAGGTCGCACTCGTCACCGCGGGCGGCAGCGGCATGGGCGCAGCGGCGGCGCGGCGTTTGGCTGCGGATGGCTTTCGCGTCGCGATCCTGTCGTCGTCCGGCAAGGGCGAGGCGCTGGCGAGTGAACTCGGTGGCCTCGGCTTCACCGGCTCGAACCGCTCGAACGACGACCTGAAGCGCGCCGTCGACGGCGTGATGGCGCGCTGGGGCCGCATCGATGCGCTGGTCAACAGCGCCGGTCACGGCCCGCGCGCCGGCGTGCTCGAACTGACCGATGAGCAGTGGCACACCGGCCTCGACGTCTATCTGATGAACGTGATCCGTCCGACGCGCCTGGTCGCACCTCACATGCAGGCGCAGAAGTCCGGCGCGATCGTCAACATCTCCACCGCCTGGGCCTTCGAGCCGAGCGCGATGTTTCCGACGTCAGCGGTGTTCCGCGCCGGGCTCGCCGCGTTCACAAAGCTGTTCACCGACAGCTACGCCGCCAGCAATGTCCGCATGAACAATGTGCTGCCGGGCTGGATCGACAGCCTGCCGGCGACCGAGGAGCGGCGCGACGCCGTGCCGATGAAGCGCTACGGCAAGGCGGAGGAGATCGCGGCAACCATCGCCTTCCTCGTCTCCGACGGCGCCGGCTACATCACCGGCCAGAACATCCGCGTCGATGGCGGTCTGATGCGGTCGATCTGAGGGCGTGTGCCCAACCCGTCATCTAGAGCAAGTGAGTTTTTGATCACGACCGGCACTGAATATTCGGTGTCGTGCCGGCGAAGGCCGGGATCCATAACCACCGATGGTCATTGTTGCGCGCCGGTGGAACGACGCGTCTCGCCCACAACATCCGCGACGGAGTATGGGTCCCGGCTTTCGCCGGGACGACGTTGTAGTGTGTGACGCCGTTTATTGCGCTCCCCACATCCTTCGTCGCCACTTGCGTCCACACGCTGCGCATCCTGCTACAGGCCGCGGGCGTCACAATTGCGGCGACCTCAGATTGCGTTTGTCGTGATGACAAACTGAAAGGGCAGGGCTAGCCTTCCGTCAAATCAAAACATACGGGAGGAATGGCATGCCAGACGCAGCAGTTGCAGCACGCGCTTCGGACTCCACCCACAGCGGAACCACGCAGCAAGTCGACGTCGCGGTGGTCGGCGCCGGTTTCGCCGGTCTCTATCTGCTGCACCGCTTGCGCAAGGCGGGCTTCTCGGCGGTGGCGCTTGAAGAAGGCGGCGACGTCGGCGGCACCTGGTACTGGAACCGGTATCCAGGCGCGCGCTGCGACATCCAGACCATCGACTACAGCTACACCTTCGATCCCGAGCTCGATCGAGCGTGGACCTGGTCGGAGAAATACGCCACCCAGCCGGAGATCCTGCGCTATCTCGGCTTCGTTGCCGACCGCTACGACCTGCGTCGCGATATCAGGTTCGGCACCAAGGTGACGCAGGCGACCTGGGATGATGCGACGTCGCGCTGGCTGATCTCGACCAATAACGGCGCCAATGTCTCGTGCCGCTACTACATCATGGCGACCGGCTGCCTGTCGTCGCCGAAGCCGCCGGAGATCGACGGCGTCAAAGATTTCAAGGGCGAGATCTACTTCACCGGCCGCTGGCCGCATCAGGGCGTCGATCTCAAGGGCAAGCGCGTCGCCGTGATCGGCACCGGATCGTCGGGCATCCAGTCGATCCCTCTGATCGCCGAGCAGGCCGCGCAACTCACCGTGTTCCAGCGCACGCCGAATTTCGCATTGCCTGCCGGCAACGGTCCGGTGCCGGATGATCGCAAGGCGTTCTTCGAGAGCGATCGCGCAGCCTACCGCGAGCAGGCGCGCTGGTCGATGGCCGGCGTGCCCTATCCGCAGCAGACCGTGGTGAGCTGGCAATTGAGCGACGCCGAGCGCCGTGAGCGGTTCGAGAAGGCGTGGGCGGCGGGTGACCTCGTCCACATCTTGAGCCAGCTCTGGGCCGACCAGGCGGTCGATGTCGACGGCAACAAGGTGGTCGCCGATCTGATCCGCGAGAAGATCGGTGCCGTGGTCAAGGATCCGGAGATCGCCGCCGCGCTGGCCCCGCACGATCATCCGTTCGGCGCCAAGCGTCCCTGCCTCGATACCAATTACTATGCGACCTACAATCGCCCGAACGTCACGCTGGTCAATTTGCGCCAGGAGCCGATCAAGGCGATCACGGCGAGCGGCATCTCGACCGACAAGCGCAGCTTCGATGTCGATGTCATCGTCTTCGCCACCGGTTTCGACGCGATGACCGGCGCGATCATGGCGGTGCATCCGATCTCCGGCCGCGGCGGCAAGTCGCTGTCGGACGTCTGGGCGCACGGACCGCAGACCTATCTCGGCGTCACCGTCGCGGGCTTCCCCAATCTGTTCATGATCACCGGCCCCGGCAGCCCATCGGTGCTGTCGAACATGGCGGTCTCGATCGAGCAGCATGTCGACTGGGTGGTCGAACGCATCGCCGCGCTGCGCGACGCCGGCTTCACTACGATGGAGGCGACCGACACCGCGCAGGCCGGCTGGGAACGCCACATGGCCGACTGCGCGACGCTGACGCTGCACCGGCTCGCCAACACCTGGTACACGGGCGCCAACGTGCCCGGCAAGCCGCAGGGCGTGATGCCCTATACCGGCGGCGTCGGCCCGTATCGCAGCATCTGCAACGAGGTGGTCGGCCGCGGCATGCTCGGCTTCAGGCTCACCGGTCCCGGCGTTGCCGAGCAGTGCAATGACGGCGAGGTGGTGCGGTTGCAGCCGGACGTGCGGCTTGTGCTCGGCATGCTGGCGGAGATGAACCTGCCGCCGATCGAGACGATGGGCGCGCAGGGCGCGCGCGATTTCCTCACCGAGTTCAACAAGGGCCGTCCTGCAGGACGACCGGTCGGCGAGGTCGGCACCGGCATGCTGCAGGGCGCGGACGGGCCGCTGCCTTACAAGCTGTACCGGCCGGCGACGGCCGGGCCGCATCCGATCGTGGTGTACTTCCACGGCGGCGGCTGGGTGCTCGGCGACGAGCTGTCGGATGATCCGTTCTGCCGCGATCTGTGCCGGCGCACCGGCATGATCATCGTCAGCGTCGGCTATCGCCACGCACCCGAGCATCGCTTCCCGGCCGCGGCCGAGGACGGCTATGCGGCGACGCGCTGGATCGCCGCCCACGCCGACGAGCTCGGCGGCAGGCCCGGGCCGGTGCTGGTCGCGGGCTGGAGCGCCGGCGGCAACATCGCGGCCGTTACCTGCCAGCTCGCGCGCGATCGCGGCGGACCCGAGATCTCAGGCCAGCTGTTGATCTGCCCGGTCACCGACTCGACCTTCGACCGCCAGTCCTATGTCGACAACGCAGCCGGATATTTCCTGACTCGGGGGCTGATGTTCTGGTTCTGGGACCTGTACTGCTCTCCGGCCGACCGCACCGATCCGCGCGTCGCGCCGCTGCGCGGCAAGCTCGAAGGCCTGCCCCCGGCATTCATTGCGACGGCGGAGTTCGACCCGCTGCGCGACGAGGGCAATGCCTATGGCGACGCGCTCGCGAAAGCCGGCGTCAAGGTCGAGCAACTCAAGGGCAACGGCCACTTCCACTCGTCGTTCGTGATGGTCGACGTCATCATCACCGGCGTCGCCGGCCGCGTGAAGATGGCGAAGGCGCTGCGCCGCTTCGCCGGACTGCCGGAGGAGGTGGAGCAGGACAACGTCGCCACGCCGCAAGTCAACGCGGCGGCGAATTAGAGCATGATCCGGAAAAGTGCGAAGCGGTTTTCCGAAAAGATCATGCTCAAACAAGGAGCTAAAGCGCGATGACGATTCAACCCAATCTCATCGCGCTTTAGGGAACGCAAATCCCCGCGGTTGACCCGCGGGGATTTCGCACGTCTTGCTTCAATCAGAGCCGGGAGCCCTACAGGAAGGCGAGGTGCTCCACCTTGTTGACGACGTCGTCGAGCGTCTGCTTGGTAGCCGCGGTATCGCCGCCGGCCATGAACACCTGCCAGAACTGCCGATCGACATTGTGCAGATGCAGGATGGACACGCGAACGCCGTTCTTGTTGCCGGCGACCTCCGACTGGGTGTTGACGACGTCGGTGAAGCCGCTCTGCTTCAGCGTGTTGGCGACGACGCCCTTGAGTTCGCCGACATTGGCGAGCGCCTCGCTGAGGCTCATGCTGCGGAAATTGAAGAACAGGAACGCCATATGACACCTCCTTGCGGACGAGCACAGTGCGCGGAAGTGCGCCGGGCTGGCTCCTTCGCTCAACCAGAAGTATATTGCGTTGTCGAATAACCGCGTTATGAGCGGCTTCACAGGAACCGTGTTTGCGATCCTGCGTCATTTGAACGCACAGGCGGCGCTAGCCGAGCTCGAAAGTCGTGACGCCGAACACGCGGTCGATCCGCAAGGGAGGAATCGCGCCGGTGTACATCCGCGCAGTCTCGAACACCGGTGACAGCCCAAGGCCTTGCGCGAGCGCAACGGCATCACGATTGATCGCGGGGACATCGAGGAATATCTCGCCGCCGCCCGCGCTCGCGAGCAATGCGGAGAGAATGCTTTCGGCGCCGGCGCGATTGTCGGCGACAAGCGGACCAATTTTGTGGCCGCTCCGGCACGGACGGATCACGCCCCAGCCGGCGAGCCTGCCGTCGCGTATCAACGCGCGCCCGACATGTCCCGAATTGTTGATCCAGGCGCGCAGGAAGGCCGGGCGCGGGGCCGGAAACACCGTGGCGTCGTCGGCCTCGATCTGCGCCAGGGGCAAATCGGTGAGCGCGACGATGTTGGGGTTTGCTGCCGACGGTGCGGCAACCGTGCCGCCGTAGCGCACATTGGCGTAAGCCAGCGCGAAGCCTGACTTCTGGTAGTTCGCCTGCTGCGCCACCACGCCGTCGAGCCCGATCACGCGCGGACGCGCATGCGCGATGGCCGCATTCCAGATCTTCAGGCCATGGCCGCGGCCGCGCAGATCCGGGCGCACGATGTAGAAGCCGAGAAAGGCAAACTGCGCGCCGTAATTGACACAGGAGATCACGGCCGCTGGCTCGCCGTCGAGCTCGCCGATGAAGAAGCCCTGCGGGTCTTCGGCGGCAAAGCAGGGCGCATCCGCGAGACCGGGATTCCATCCCTCCGCCGCGGCCCAGTCGACCGCCAGTGCGATCTCGTCAGGCCGCATGTTTCGGATGGTGAGGTCGTTCATGGCAGATGATCACCTCGAATTGGCGTCGGGCTCGGCCATGGTAGCGCGCCTTTAGGTCCCCGTCATTGCGAGCCATCGGGCGCGCGTTCGCACGACCCGTTGGCTCGCAATGACGAAGAGATCAGTTCGCTTGCTTCGGCCGGTACGCTGCGAAGAACACGCGCGTCGCGCTGTCGACGACGGTCGCGATCCGCTCCGGTGAGGGCGACGGATTGGCCTGGAAGATGAATGCCTGGAACAGCGTCGCCTGGCACATCTGCATGAACTGCCAGGCCGCGAGCTGGGTGTCGTCCATCACGAGTTCGCCGAGCGCGGCGCGCGCCTCCAGATAGGCGGCGAAGCGGTCGACGGTGTGGGCGATCACATGGGTGTAGAACCGGCTGCCGAGCTCGGGCATCCGCTCGGCGATCGCCATCACGGTGCGGATCGCCGAGCCGCCGCCGGGCCGGCACAGCAAGGCGATATAGGCGCGGCCGAACTCGGGGAGGGTGGTGTCGACGTCGCGCGCCGGGTCGAAGTTGAAGGAGACCTTGCCCTGTTCGAGCTTTTCCTCCTCGACGATCGCCGCGAACAGCCCGGCCTTGTCGGGGAAGTACACGTAGAGCGTGCCCTTGGAGACGGCGGCGGCGCGGGCGATCTCGCCCATGCTGGCACCGTCGAAGCCGAGCTCCAGGAATACCTTGCGGGCGCCGTCCAGGATCTGGCGGCGTTTCGAAGATTCCTCCTCGCCGACGGCTTGGAGCGAGGTTCGGGGGGCTGCAACCATTGATTTAGCTTCTCGCGAAAGAACTCAACCCGGAATGAACCAACGGGACAATCGAACCATTATAAACCGCCGGGTAGGAATATAGATTGACCGAACCGTTCGGTCAATGGTATTGGAAGGAGTGGCGATGCGCCGCACGGCCCGTATTCCGCCATCGCGGGCCTCAAGATTTTTTGTGGGGAGCCTCGGTTATGGCCGCAGCACGAGATCAGGCTGCACGCATTGTTCGTTCCGAGCCTGAGATGGCCGGGGACGCGATGGCGCGCGACGCATCGGCCGATCTCGGCGAGCAGGCGAGGGCCGACGAAGCCAAGAGCCCGGCTGAAGCGCCACCCGCTGCTGCGCCCGAGCAGCCGGCGGCTTCGCCCGCCACCGCTGCGCCGAAATCCGGCAAGCGCCGATTCGTGTTGATGGGCATTGTCGGCCTGCTCGCGCTCGCCGCCGCAAGCTATGCCGCCTATTACCTGATGGTCGGGCGCTTCTACATCTCGACCGACGATGCCTATGTCCGCGCCAACAACACCATGCTCGGCGCGCGCGTCGCGGGCCATATCGCGGCGATCCTGCCCGGCGACAATGCGCTGGTGCGGGCCGGCGATGTGATCTTCCGGATCGATGACGGCGACTATCGCATCGCGGTCGATGCCGCGCGCACGCGGATCGCGACCCAGCAGGCAACGATCGAGCGCATCGGTCGCCAGGTCGCGGCGGCCGAAAGCTCGGTCGAGCAGGCGCAGGCGCAGCTCGTCTCCGCCCAGGCCGGTTTGAAGCGCGCCGATCTCGATTACGATCGCCAGCAGGCGCTGAGCACCAAGGGCTTTGCCTCGCGCGCCACCTTCGAAGTCTCCGAAGCGGGCCGTGATCAAGGCGCGGCCGCGGTGCGGTCGGCGCAGGCTGCCTACGACGCCGCAAAGAGCAACGTCGATGTCACCAAGGCGCAGCAGGCCGAGGCCCGCGCCCAGCTCGCCGAATTGCAGACCCAGCTCGCCAAGGCCGAGCGCGATCTCGAATTCACCAAGGTGCGCGCGCCGGTCGACGGCACCTTCTCCAACCGGTTGGTCAACACCGGCGATTACATCAATGTCGGGCAGCGGCTCGGCAATGTGGTGCCGCTCGCCGGCGTCTTCATCGACGCCAACTACAAGGAGACCCAGCTCAAGCGCATCCGCACCGGACAGCGGGTGACGATCAAGGTCGACGCCTACGGCTTCCGCAAGTTCACCGGCATCGTCGACAGCATCTCGCCGGCGGCGGGCTCGGTGTTCACCCTGCTGCCGCCCGACAACGCGACCGGCAATTTCACCAAGATCGTGCAGCGCCTGCCGGTCCGCATCCGCGTGCCTGACAGCGTCGCCAAACAGGGCCTGCTGCGCGCCGGCATGTCGGTCTACACCACGGTCGACACCAGCGAGGGCGCGGCCGATGCCGACGCCGATACCGACCTCGACTCGCCGATGATGATCCATCCGCAATGATGCCTTGACGCTTCGGACGCAGTCCGAGGCTCGGAGCCTGATGAGCCCATGGCCGACGCGACCACTGCCTCGCCCTCGATGATGACCGGCGCTTCGGATTCCGAGCGCATCCAGCCAAAGCGGCTGTTTGCCTTCATCATCATGGTGTTCGGTATGTTCATGGCGATCCTGGACATCCAGGTCGTCTCGGCCTCGCTCACCGAGATCCAGGCCGGCCTGTCGGCGTCGTCGACCGAAGTGTCGTGGGTGCAGACCGCCTATCTGATCGCGGAGGTGATCGCGATCCCGCTGTCCGGCTTCCTGTCGCGCGCGCTCGGCACCCGGCTGCTGTTTGCAATCTCGGCGTTCGGCTTCACGGCATCGAGCCTGCTGTGCGGCTTTGCCTCCTCGATCGAGCAGATGATCCTGTGGCGCGCGCTGCAGGGCTTCCTCGGCGCCGGCATGATCCCGACGGTGTTCGCCTCCGCCTACACCATCTTCCCGCGCTCCAAGTTCTATATCGTGGCGCCGGTCATCGGGCTGGTCGCGACGCTGGCGCCGACCGTGGGCCCGACCGTCGGCGGCTACATCACCGACCTGATGTCGTGGCACTGGCTGTTCTTCATCAACATCGTGCCCGGTGTCATCATCACCGTCGGCGTGCTGGCGTTGGTCGATTTCGATCAGCCCAACTTCGCGCTGCTCGACCGCTTCGACTGGTGGGGCCTGATCTTCATGGGCGGCTTCCTCGGCTCGCTCGAATATGTGCTGGAGGAAGGCCCGCAATATGAATGGCTGCAGGACACCTCGGTGGCGATCTGCGCCGCGATCTGCTTCGTCTCGGCGATCGCCTTCTTCTGGCGGGTGCTGACCGCGGAGGAGCCGATCGTCGATCTCTACGCCTTCTCCAACCGCAACTTCGCGGTCGGCTGCGTGCTGCAGTTCTGCATCGGTGTCGGGCTCTACGGCCTCACCTACGTCTATCCGCGCTATCTCGCCGAGATCCGCGGCTACAGCGCGCTGATGATCGGCGAGACCATGTTCATCTCCGGCATGACCATGTTCTTCATGGCGCCGGTGGTCGGCCGGCTGATGCAGAAGGTCGACCTGCGCTACATCATCGCTTTCGGCCTCGTCACCTTCGCGCTCGGCTCCTGGCAGATGACCTGGATTACCCGCGAGTACGATTTCTACGAGCTGCTGCTGCCGCAGATCCTGCGCGGCATCGGCATGATGTGCGCGATGGTGCCGACCAACAACATCGCGCTCGCGACGCTGCAGCCGGACCGCGTCAAGAATGCGTCGGGCCTGTTCAACCTGATGCGCAACCTCGGCGGCGCGGTCGGGCTCGCCGTCATCAACGAGGTGCTCAACGATCGTACCGATCTGCACATCTCGCGGCTGCAGGATCGCGTGACCTGGGGCAATACGATGGCGGTGGAGACCCTCAACAACTTCGCCCAGCGCCTGCAGGGCATGGGCGACTCCACCTTGATGGCGATGAAGCAGCTCTCGCAGCTCGTGCACCGCCAGGCCGCGGTGATGGGTTATGGCGACGCCTTCTTCATGCTGTCGCTGTTCTACGTCGCGCTCAGCCTCCTGGTGCTGTTCGTCAACAAGCCGCCGTCGATGGCCGCCGGCGGCGGCGACGCGCATTGAGTGGATCGCGGCGTGCACCCGTTGGCGTGAATAGCCGACATCGTCGACACATTGACGCACTCACGCGGATGTCATCTTGCCAATCGCGCATGATGCATTTATAAGCAGCGCCATCGTTTCACGAACCGGGGAGATGCACATGATGTCGTTTGTTTCGCAGACCGTGCGCCCGCGTTCGTTGCTGCTGGGCGCTCTCGCGCATTAGGTCCCGGCGCTGATCGGGCTCGATGCCCGATCATCCAAACTTCCCAACACATTACCGATTGTTTTCAGCGACGCCTGCGGCCGGATTCTGTCCGCGCGTTGCCCCAGATGGAGCCGGCTTGCGCTGCAAAAGCGTGGCCGGAATGGACCATGACCACTCAAACGACCAAGCGACCGGCGGCGATCCGGATCGTGCTGCCATTCGTGTTCCGCCATTGGCTGGAACAGCCGTTCCGCGCCTCCGCCGTGACCGCGGGCTTCCTCGGCGCGACCGCTGCCGACCTGTTCATGCCGGTATTTTCAGGCCATCTGGTCGACGCGCTGACCGCGGGCGCCACCGATGCGATGGCGCGCCATGCGGCGATGCTGGCGTTCGGCGCCATCGTCGGCCTCGGCGCGCTGTCGCTGCTGACCGACTGGCACGCCAATTCGTTCGCGGGCTCCACCGTGCGCAAGATCACACGCGGCATGTGGGCGCTCGATCTGTTGAACGACACCATCCTGATGGCGTTGCTGCCGTCGCTCATCGTGCTGGTCGGCTCGATGATCCTGCTCGGCATGCATTGGCCGCAGCTCGGCGCGGTGATCGCGGTCGGTTCGGTGATCTATGTCGCGATGACCATGCTGTTCCAGGTGTATTACGTCGCGCCGGCCGCGCGCGTCTCCAATGCCTGGGACACCAAGGTCGGCGGCACGTTGGCCGACGCCTTGACCTGCAACGCGGTGGTGAAGTCGTTCGGCGCCGAGGCGCGCGAGGATGGCAGGCTCGACGGCGTCATCAGCCGCTGGCGCCGGCGGGTGCGGCGGACCTGGTTCCGCTACAACCACACCTCGACGGCGCAGCTCGTGGTGCTGCTGTGCTTCCGCGCGTCGGTGATCGGCGGCGCAATCCTGCTGTGGGCGCAAGGCCACGCCACGCCGGGTGACGTCACCTATGTGCTGACCAGCTACTACATCATCCACGCCTACCTGCGGGATGTCGGCATGCACATCAACAACCTGCAGCGTTCGGTGAACGACATGGAGGAGCTGGTGCAGATCCATGGCGAGCCGCTCGGCATCGTCGATGCTGACGATGCCGGGACGATCGACATCCAGGGCGGCCGCATCGTGTTCGACGACGTCACGTTCCACTATGGCGGCCATCGCCGGCCGCTCTATGACGGGCTGTCGGTCGACATCGATGCCGGCGAGCGCGTCGGTCTGGTCGGGCGCTCCGGCTCCGGCAAGACGACCTTCGTCAAGCTGGTGCAGCGGCTGTACGACGTCTCCGGCGGAAAGATCCTGATCGACGGTCAGGACATCGCCAAGGCGACGCAGCAATCGCTGCGCAGTCAGATTGCGATCGTGCAGCAGGAGCCGATCCTGTTCCATCGCACGCTGGCGGAGAACATCGCCTATGGCCGGCCGGGCGCCAGCATGGCGGCGATCGAGCAGGCGGCGCGGCTTGCCAATGCGCACGACTTCATCATGCGGCTGCCGAAGGATTACGGCACGCTGGTGGGCGAGCGCGGCGTCAAGCTGTCGGGCGGCGAGCGGCAGCGCGTGGCGCTGGCGCGCGCCTTCCTGGCGGATGCGCCGATCCTGATCCTGGACGAGGCGACCTCGAGCCTGGATTCGGAGTCCGAGGCGCTGATCCAGCAGGCGATGGAGCGGCTGATGAAGGGCCGGACCTCGATCGTGATCGCACACCGGCTGTCGACGGTGCGCAGCATGGATCGCATCCTGGTGTTCGATCGCGGCCAGATCGTCGAGCAGGGCACGCACGAGGTGCTTGCCGCGCGGCCGGGCGGCATCTACCGCGGCCTGTTCGAGCGCCAGGCGACCGAGTTCGGCGAGGTCGCGGCGGAATGATGCAAGGGCGCGTGGCTGATGGGCTCATGTTCTTCAGCCACGCGCCGGAATTGATACGAGAATCGATTTGAGATTGGAATTGTAATGAAAGACCTCACGCGAGGCTCCATCGTGAGCCACATATTGACCATGGCGCCTCCGATCGTGGTTGGCATGATCACGATCATGATCTGTCAATTGGTCGACCTCTATTTTGTCGCGGGTCTCGGCGATGCCGCCGTGGCGGGCGTGGCGGCAGCCGGCAATGCGGGTTTTCTCGTCAACGCGCTGATGCAAGTGCTGGGCGTCGGCACCGTCGCACTGATCGCGCATGCCGTGGGCCGCACCGATCGCGCCGATGCCAATCTTGTGTTCAATCAGTCGATCGTGCTGTCGGTGCTGTGCGGGCTGTTGACGCTGGTCGCGGGCGTCGTGCTGTCGCGCCCTTACATGCGCGCGGTCGCGGCCGACCAGGCCACCGTTGACGCGGGCACCACCTATCTGCTGTGGTTCATGCCGGCGCTGGCGCTGCAGTTCCTCATTCAGGTGATGGCGTCAGCGCTGCGGGCGACCGGCATCGTGCGGCCCAGCATGCTGGTGCAGGCGGTCGCGGTCATCATCAACATCGCGCTGGCGCCGGTGCTGATCGCGGGCTGGGGCACCGGTCATGCGTTCGGCGTTGCCGGGGCTGGTCTGGCAAGTTCGATCGCCGTCCTCATCGGCGTGCTGATGTTGTTCGCGTATTTCCGCAAGCTGGAGCGCTATGTCGGGTTCGATCCCGCGCAGTGGCGCCCGCAACTCCGCCAGTGGACGCGCATCTTCAATGTCGGCCTGCCTGCCGGCGGCGAGTTCGCGCTGATCTTTGCCTGGATGGGCGTGATCTATTACGTGCTGCGCGATTTCGGCCCGGCGGCCCAGGCCGGCTTCGGCATCGGGACGCGCGTGCTCGGTCTGATCCAGATGCCGGCATTGGCGGTCGCGCTCGCTGCCGGCCCGATCGCCGGTCAGAATTTCGGCGCAGGCAATGCCGGGCGCGTGCGGGAGACCTTCATCAAGGCGGTGTCGATCGGCACCGTCGTCATGATCGCGATCACGATCCTCGCGCAGTGGAAGCCGGGGCTGTTGCTCGACGGCTTCTCGAACGATCGCGAGACCATGGCGGTCGCCGCCCAGTTCCTGCACTTCGTGTCCATGAATCTGGTGGCGCAGGGGCTGGTCTTTACCTGCAACAGCATGTTCCAGGGCCTCGGCAACACCCGCCCGGTGCTGCTGAGCTCGTTCGTGCGCCTCTTCGCCTATGCGGTGCCGGTGATCTGGCTCTCGACGCGTGCCGGCTTCCGGATCGAGCACGTGTGGTACCTGTCGATCGTGTCGACGTGGCTGCAGGCCGGTCTGAGCTTGTGGTTGCTGCGTCGCGAACTCAGCAAGCGTCTCGCGCCGCCGGCGCGGGAAGCCACTCCGGAGCGCGCTGGTCTCGAGCCGGTCGGATGACCGGCTCAGCCAATCTGCGACGGCGGCTGATTATCGCGGCGCCAGCCCGTTCCACACCAGCGCCACGCCGGACAGGAACAGCAGCACCAGCACGACGTCGGAGAAATTGCGGTCGCTGAGCGCGTGATAGAGCCGCGAGCCGAGCCAGGCGCCGAGCAGCGTTCCCGGAAATGCGCAGGCCGTCAGCCAGATCAGTTCCGTCGTCACCAGCCCGCTTGCGATCTGGATCAGCAGCGCGGCGGCGAGGATCGTGAAGTTGAAGATCTGGAACACGCCGCGGCGCTGCTGCTTGCCCCAGCCGCGCACGCTCGCCCACAGGATCGGCAGCGGGCCGGACAATCCGGCGAGGCCGCCGAGGATGCCGCCGGCAAATCCGATCGCGCCGTCGGCCCATGTGCCGCCAAACGAAATCGACATCGGCTTGCGTTGCAGGAACAGCAAGGTCGGAAACACCAGCAGGAAGACGCCGATCGTCAGCTTGAAGACGTCGGGGTCGGCGCGGGCGATCAGCAAAATGCCGATCGGCACGCCGGCGAGGCCGCAGATGACGAACGGCCAGACCAGGCGAAAGTCGATCGTCTTCCAGATCGACGGCAGCGTCGAAACCTGCGCGATCACCGAGCAGACCAGCACCAGCGGCACCGCAAGTGTCGGCGGCAGCACATAGAGCCAGATGCCGAGTGCCATCAGCGCGGTACCGAAGCCGGCGAGACCGGAGACGAAACCGCCGGCAAGCGCGCCGAAGAACAGTATGGCGTAGCTCGCCGTGGTCATTCCTCATCTCGTTCTTATGATCGTTGCCGGGACGTTTACACGACGGTGGCTGTGGGTACACTTCAAAATCGCGGCTCATCAACGATAATCGGAATGGAAGCGTGCCCATGACTGCAAGTGTGTCGACTGCGAACCCGCCAAAAACCTTTCTGGTCTGTCACGGCGCCTGGTCGGCGGGATGGGCGTGGAAGAAGATGCATCCCTTGATGCAGGCCGCCGGGCACCGGCTGATCACGCCGAGCTACACCGGACTCGGCGAGCGCGCGCACCTTGCGCATCAGGCGCTCGACCTGGAAGCGCATATCCAGGACGTGCTCAACGTCATTTCATACGAAGACCTGCGCGACATCGTGCTGGTCGGCCATTCCTATGGCGGCATGGTCGCGACCGGCGTCGCCGACCGGGTGCGCGAGCGTATCGCGCAGATGATCTATATCGACGCCTTCGTGCCGCGTGACGGCCAGTCGCTGTTCGATCTCAACGAAGCGGCCATCGAGACCATGCGTGAACTCGCGAGCGACGGCGACGGCTGGCGCATTCCGCCGATGCCGACGCCGCCGGACACGTCTCCCGCAGATGTCGAATGGCTGACCGCGCGCAGGGTCGACATGCCGATCAAATGCTTCGAGCAGAAGCTGCAGTTGAAGCGCGGCGAGACCGACCTGCCGCGCAGTTATATCTATGCCACCCGTGCCACGCAGGCCGACACGTTCGGCCAGTTTGCCAGGCGAACGAAGCACGAGTCCGGCTGGCGCTACTTCGAGATCGACGCCAGCCACTCGCCGAACGTCACCGCGCCGGAGGCGCTGATGGCGATGCTCGAGGAGATCACGGCCCAGGCTGGGTAGCAGCAGGTCTACCGACGCCGTATCCGTGTGTCGCTTTTTTGAACAATGTCGGGCAAAGCTGATGTCACGAACCATCGTTTGACGTCAACGGCGACGGCAACTTGATCTCGCTTGTTCAGGCGATCTGCGACATAATCCGAGCGCGGCGTGAAACGATGTGGGCGTGGACCGATGAACCGAAGCCCCGTACTCGTGGACTTGGCGCTTCAAGGTGGCGGATCGCATGGCGCGTTCACGTGGGGCGTCCTGGACCGGCTGCTGGAAGAGCCGTGGTTTCAGATCGCGGGCATTTCCGGAACATCGGCCGGCGCAATGAATGCCGCCGTGCTGGCGGATGGCTGGGCCGCGGCCGGCGCCACCGGCGCGCGCGAGGCCCTCGAAAAATACTGGCGCAGCGTTTCGCGTGCCGCCGCGTTCAGTCCGCTGCAACGCTCGCCGCTCGACCGCCTGATGGGACGATGGTCGCTCGACAACTCTCCGGCCTATTTCTTCACCGATTTGATATCGCGGGTGCTCTCGCCTTACGATCTCAATCCTCTCGGCTTCAATCCGCTACGCCGGATCCTGGCAGAGAGCATCGATTTCGAGCGCCTCGCGCGCGCACCGATCAAGCTGTTCGTGACCGCCACGCGCGTGCGGACGGGGCGCGGACGAATCTTTCGTAATGCGGAGATTACCGCCGATGTCCTGCTCGCGTCGGCCTGCCTGCCGACGATGTTTCGGGCCGTCGAGATCGACGGTGAGCCATATTGGGACGGCGGCTATGCCGGAAACCCGACGATCACGCCGCTGGTCCGTGAGACCGACGCGCGGGACACCATCGTCGTCCAGATCAATCCGACCGAGCGGCCGGAGGAGCCGCGCTCCGCCGCTGATATCCTCAACCGCCTCAACGAAATCTCGTTCAATTCGCCACTGGCAAAGGAGCTGCGGATGATCGCGCTGCTCCGTCAGGTCGCCGATCCCGGCACCGGCGAGGGGGCGCGCTGGGCGCAGATGAAGACACATCGGATCAAGAGCGACTTGCTCGCGACGTTCGGTTCGTCGTCCAAGCTCAATGCAGAATGGGCATTCGTCGCCAAGCTGCAGGAGGAAGGACGGCGCGCCGCCGGCGAATTCCTCGATGCGCACGGCGTGGATATTGGCCAGCGTTCGACGGCCGATCTCGACATCCTGCTGACGGAGTGCTGAGGCGATGGGGCTTCTCGGCATTCTCGTCGGGCTCGGCCTGCTGGTCTGTCTCGCGTTCCGCGGCTGGAGTGTCCTCTTGCTGGCGCCGCTCTGTGGGCTGGTGGCCGCGGCATTCGGCGGTCAGCCCTTGCTCGCGAGCTGGACGCAGACCTTCATGACCAGCGCGGCGGAATTTCTCGCGCAGTTCTTTCCGATTTTTCTGCTCGGGGCCGTGTTCGGCAAGCTGATGGACGACAGCGGCGCGGTGGCAGCGGTCGCAGGCTTCATGACCGAGCGGTTGGGCGAGCGCCGAGTCATCCTTGCGGTCGTGCTTGCCGGTGCATTGGTCACCTATGGCGGCGTCAGCCTGTTCGTGGCGTTCTTTGTCATCGTGCCGATGGCCCAATCGCTGTTTCGCACGGCGGGGATTCCGCGCCGCCTGGTGCCGGCGGCGGTCATCCTCGGAACTTCGACCTTCACGATGTCGGCGCTGCCGGGCACGCCGTCGATCCAGAATGCGATCCCCATGCCGTTCTTCGGCACGACGCCGTTCGCGGCGCCCGGCCTAGGCATCGTGGCCGCGATCGTCATGCTCGGCATCGGGCTGTGGTGGTTGCTGCGGGCGGAGAAGACGGCCCGCCGCGCAAACGAGGGCTATGGCGCCGAGCCGCCGCCGGCGTCCGGCGACGCAGCCGATGATGAGCTGGTGCGCGAGCGGGCGACGACGGCGCGGGAATTCGACCCGGCGGAGATACGCCACGGGCATCGCAGCGAAGCGGCCGTCCCGATCTTCAACGCCGTGCTGCCCCTGATCGTCGTCGTCGCCGTCAACCTGGCGATGTCGCTTCTCATCCTGCCGCGGCTTGATTTCGCATTCCTGGCCGAGCAGCGCTGGGGAAGCACGTCGCTGCCGGCGGTCGCCGGCGTTTGGTCGGTCGTCGTCGCGCTGGCGGCCGCGATTGCAACCGTCATCCTGTGCAACTGGACGAGACTGGCCGCGCTGCGGCGAACCATGGACGCCGGCGCCAATGCGTCCGTCCTGCCGGCGTTGAGCGTTGCGAGCCTGGTTGGTTTCGGCGCGGTTATCGCGTCGCTGCCCGCCTTCGGCGCGGTGCGCGACTGGGTGCTGGGAATCGAAGGCGGCCCGCTGGTGTCACTTGCGGTGGCGACGAACATGCTTGCCGCGCTGACGGGATCGGCCTCCGGCGGCTTGACGATCGCACTCGATGCGCTGGGGCCGACATATATGGAACTTGCCGCGCAGACAGGCATCGAGCCCGGCCTTTTGCACCGTGTGGCGGTGATTGGCTCCGGAACTTTGGACATCCTGCCGCACAATGGCGCGGTTGTCAGCCTGCTCGCGATCTGCGGCCTTACGCATCGCGACAGCTATCTCGACATCGTCATGGTCGGGATCATGAACTCCGTCATCGCACTCATCGCGGTGATCGCAATCGGCACCGCGTTCGGGTCGTTTTGACGCGCCGACCGCCGCGCAGATGGGCCTGGCGACGCAGGACGGCGACGGCTGGCGCTCTTTCGAGATCGACGCCAGCCACTCGCCGAACGTCACCGCGCCCGAGGCGCTGATGGCCAACGCTGCAGGAGATCGTGTCCTGACGAGCCGCAATTTTGGGAGCGATGCCAGGCACCGCCCGGAACCAACAAGACGGCGTCAAGCACCACGCGCGTCGCGCACGGCTTGGGCGACTTTGGTCGCCTGCGACACCCGTCCGATCTTCGTGCCTGCAATGATCTTTCGTCGGCGTTCACTTGGCTTCGGCGCCATGCCTTCGCTCGCGGTGGCACCGGCCGGGGGACGCGTCGTGAAGTTCGCGGCCCGGTGCAGCGCGAGGGCCTTACGGGCGGCTTCGACATGCGCCGTCCGGGTCGCCAGATTGTGCTGGCGCCTGAGCTCCGTGTTCACCCGCTTCAGCGCCGCCGCAAATACTTGCTTCCGTTCCGAAGCATGCGCGGCGGTTCCCGGAAAGCTCGTCCCGCGCGCCTCGGTCTTGCCGCGGCTCTCACGCTGCTTGTGGCGGCCGACCGTTCGCTCCTTGTCGCGCATCTTGCGCAAGCGGGGTCGCATCGCCTCGAGCTCAGCCACCTCGACGCCGTAGATGGCGGGGTGATGTGTCAGGCGGATGGCCTCGTATTCCTCGTGGCTGAGAATGCTGCGTTCGAACTTGCAGGCGACAGACATTACCATTCCTCCTCTTGATTTTCTTGAATCTCGGGCAGACGGACACGTCCAGTTCCAGCGAGTGGCTGTTACTTTTCTGCTTCGTCGTCCTTGAGGCGAATTCCCTCGGTCCGCAGAGCCGCGAAGAGAGTCGCGATGTCTTCGGGCTCCATACTGTTCGGGCACAGGCCGTTGAGTTGTTCGGTCGTGATCGTGCCGGTGCTCTTGGCGACGTCTCGGGCCTTCGCCATGATCTTCTGAAGATCCATCTGCGATCCTCCGCGAAGCGGGTAGTCTAGCAGATGAGGCGCGATTGTGGTGCCGGATATGGCGAGGGGCCCGGCGTGTTGCGCCGGGCCCCTCATACTCCAAAGTATCAGCCGGCCTGTAAGCCGGGTTCTGTAGGGCACCGTTCTTTCGAATGGTACGTGACGGCCATTCCTCTGGGACAAGGTTTGCACCTTGCCTCGAGCAACCTACCCGGACAGCGGGCCTGACATCGCCCTGCGGTGTTATCGCGCATGCGCGAACTAACCGCGTTGCCGTCCCTATTCGGTTTTGCTCCCGGTGTGGTTTGCCATGCCGTCTCCGTTGCCGGACACGCGGTGCGCTCTTACCGCACCTTTTCACCCTTACTTCCTCCGAGGAGGGAGCGGTTCGTTCTCTGTGGCACTTTCCCTGGGGTTGCCCCCGCCGGACGTTATCCGGCACCGTATGTCGATGGAGCCCGGACTTTCCTCCCCCGCGGCCTTTCGGCACCAGCGGGAGCGGCCGTCCGGCCGACTGACGTCCATGGCATGGGCGTTTCGGGCGGTCCCGTCAAGCCGGATTAGCCCCGCCAGGGCCGCCAAAATAATTTATCCTGAACAGTCGTCCCGCCTGCCGCCCGTTCGACTGGGTGTCGGCGATCCAGCCGATCAAGAGGAGAGATGAGATGCAGTACCTGTTGCTGATCTACCGGAGCGACGCGGAATATGGCCGTATGAATGCCGACGACCGCAAGGCGGTGACGGCGGAGTACGGCGCTTACACCCAGTCCATCATCCAGAGCGGGCACTTCAAGGCTGGCGACGGGCTGCAGCCGGTGTCGACGGCGACCACGGTGCGGGTCCGCGATGGCAAGACGCTGACGACCGACGGGCCGTTCGCCGAAACGCGCGAACAACTCGGCGGCTACTATCTGGTCGAGGCCAAGGATCTCGACACTGCGCTCGGCCTCGCGGCGCGGATTCCCGGTGCCAAGACCGGCTCGATCGAAGTCAGGCCTGTCATGATCTACGACAACCCGCGATAGCGCCGTCATCTCCGATGAACACGGCGGTCGCGTCGCCGGGCGCGGCCGCCGAGCAACGATCGATGGTCATGACCCCGAGCCAGATCGAAAAAGTGTTTCGCGACGAGGCGGGCCGGGCGCTCGCCACGCTGATCCGCCTCGTCGGCGATTTCGATCTGGCCGAGGATGCGCTGCAGGATGCCTTCGCGGTCGCGCTGCAGCGCTGGCCGATCGGTGAATTCCCCGCCAATCCGCGCGCCTGGCTGGTCAATGTCGGACGCAACAAGGCGATCGACCGCGTCCGCCGCGCGGTGACGTTTCGCGGCAAGCAGCAGGAGTTGACGCATCAATTGTTGCTGGATGCGGAGCCATCGTCCGAGCCGGCCGATGCGACGCTCGACGACGATATGCTGCGGCTGATCTTCACCTGCTGCCACCCATCCTTTGCCGCCGAGGTGCAGGTTGCGCTGACCTTGCGCACGGTGTGCGGGCTGACGACGGCGCAGGTCGCGCGCGCCTTCCTGGTGAGCGAAGACACGATGGCGCAGCGCCTGCTGCGCGCCAAGCAGAAGATCAAGCTCGCCGGCATTCCCTATGAGGTGCCGGAGCGCGAGGCGCTGGAGCCGCGGCTGTCAGGCGTGCTCGCGGTGATCTATCTCGTCTTCACCGAAGGCTACGCCGCGACCGCCGGGGAGGACCTGATGCGGCCCGATCTTGCGCGCGAGGCGATCCGGCTGGCGCGGCTGCTCGATGGATTGATTCCGGCGCGGGGCGAGATCAAGGGCCTGTTGGCGCTGATGCTGCTGCATGATGCGCGCCGCGCCGGCCGCCAGACCGCCGGCGGCGACATCGTGCTGCTCGAGGAGCAGGACCGTTCGCTGTGGGATGTAGAGCAGATCGCCGACGGTGTCAGGCTGGTCGAGGCGGCGCTGCAGCTGCCGGGCCGGCCGCAATCCTATGCGGTGCAGGCCGCGATTGCCGCACTGCATGCGCGTGCGCCAAGTTACAAGGACACCGACTGGCCGCAGATCGCCGGCCTCTATGAGGTGCTGCTCCGCATCAGCCCATCGCCGGTGATCGAGCTCAATCACGCCGCTGCGGTGTCGATGGTCGACGGTCCGGCGCGCGCGCTCGATCTGATCGATGCGCTGGATGCGCGCGGCACCTTGAAGGGATATGACCAGCTGCCCGCGGTGCGCGCCGACCTGCTGCGCCGCCTCGGCCGCAAGGACGAAGCGCGGCAGGCGTATCTCGCGGCCACCGCGGCGACGCAACTCGAGCCGCTGCGGCGGCTCTATGCACGCCGGATCGCCGAGCTGGGGTGATCGTCGCGTCACTCTCCGTCATAGCTTCGCCGCTTCGCTGGCAATGACGATGGAGCGCGCGATCGCTGGTGCTACTTCGCCTTCGCCGCGACTTGCGCCGCCGCATCCGGCGGCAGGCTCTCGAGCAGCGCGTGCAGCGTCGCCATGGTGGAGCGGTCGGCGATCCCGTCGACGCGCTCGGGGCGGAAATGACGCTGGAAGGCGGTGACGACCTCCATGGTGGGGCCATCGAACTTGCCGTTGGTCGGGATGTTGTAGCCGTAACGGCGGAACGCAGCCTGCATGTTGGAGACGTTGTCGCTGATCGCACCGAGCTGCAGCGCGTCGCCACGCACGATCGGCGCCGGCTGCACCCAGTGCCCGACGCCGGAATTAGCCAGCGAGTGCCACGGGAATTTCTCGCCGGGATCCTTCTTGCGCCCCGGCGCCACGTCGGAATGGCCGAGCACGCGATGCGGCGCCACCCTGCGGCGAAGCATGATGCCGCGGCACAGCGCGATGACGGCCGCGATCTGGCGCAGCGGGAAGTCGGGATAGCCCCAATCGTGGCCGCGATTGATGATCTCGACGCCGATCGAGCAGGAATTGATGTCCTCCTCGCCGGCCCAGGCGGAGACGCCGGCGTGCCAGGCGCGCTTGCTCTCCGGCACGCATTGCACGATGCGGCCGTCCTCGAGCACGATGTAATGCGCCGAGACCTCGGTGCCGGCGGTGCAGAGCTGGGCGATTGCGCCCTCGACATCGGGCATGCCGGTGTAGTGCAGCAGGATCATGTCGGGCTGCCGGTCGCCCGCGCGGTCGCCGAAATTGACCGACGGGATGACGTCGGAGGCGATCGAGGAATCCGGCGTGAACGTCTTCACGTCGGCCACGCCCTTCGGAACAGGAAGGACGCGCTGACGCTTCGAATCAGCGTTGCCGGACGAGGACGAACCAGAAGCCATACGAATCACTCAAACCCAAACTTGGAGTACGCATTTTGACATATCGATAAACAAATAGGCGTTTACTATTCCTTTACCGTGCAGGGCCGCGCAATCGGCCTCTCGGGTTCCATCGGCTGCAGGTTGCCCGCGCGCTGGATGCCCGGAGCGAACGCCGAGGCTATCACTCGAAAGCCGATCAAAGTCGCGCGATTCCGCTAACCGATCATCAACGTTTTCTTAACGTTAAGTGCCGTTACTGAGAGGTGAAGTGCCGAACCGGTCTCGGGGGACGGCCAAGGTCCGCTGTTGCGCGAAATCCCATGGAAACCCTCCCAATTCCGGTCGGATATCAGGATTTGCGGCCGAGGACGGGAGTTGGCGCTGGGATCACGCAGCGGCTTTTTCACCGGAATGGTCGGGTAAGGCGCGAGGATTCGAGACGCAATGAGTCGGCGCGCAGCCAGCTTGCATGCCAGTTACGCGGCCCCGTCCGGGGGCGGCGCATGAGCGAGCGTGCGCCCCGCCACATTTCGGTGCTGGGCCGCGAGGCGGTCGCGTATCTCGCGCCGCGCGCCGACGGCGTCTATGTCGACGCCACCTTCGGCGCCGGCGGCTACAGCCGCATGATCCTCGATCTCGCAGGAACCCGCGTCATCGGCATCGACCGCGACCGCACCGCGATCGCGGGCGGTTTCGACCTGGTCGACGGTGCAGGCGGCCGCCTGACGCTGGTCGAGGCGCGCTTCTCTGATCTTGCCGAGGTCTGCGCCGCGCAGGGCGCAGAGACGGTCGACGGCGTCGTGATGGATGTCGGCGTCTCCTCGATGCAGCTCGACCAGGCCGAGCGCGGATTCTCCTTCCGCCTGGGCGGCCCGCTCGACATGCGAATGGGGCAGAACGGCCCGACCGCGGCGGACGTGGTGGCCACCGCGACCGAAAAGCAGCTCGCCGACATCATCTACATCTTCGGCGAGGAGCGCCATTCGCGCGGCGTCGCACGCGCCATCGTCGCCGCGCGCAGGGATGCGCCGATCACGACGACGGACGCGCTGGCCGACATTGTCGCGAAAGTCGTGCGCGCCAAGCCGAACGAGATCCATCCGGCGACGCGGACCTTTCAGGCGCTGCGCATCTTCGTCAATGAAGAACTCGACGAGCTCTATCTGGCGCTCGCGGCGGCCGAGCGCGTGCTGAAGCCCGGCGGCCGGCTCGCCGTGGTCTCGTTCCATTCGCTTGAAGACCGTATCGTCAAGAATTTCCTCAGCGAGCGCGGCAAGGTTTCGGCCGGGTCGCGGCATCTGCCCGAGGTCGCACAGGCGGCGCCGAGCTTTCAGATCCTGACCAAGCGTCCGGTGGTGCCCGGCGAGGCCGAGATCGCGGCCAATCCGCGCGCGCGTTCCGCAAAACTGCGCGCAGCCGAACGCACCGCGACGCCGGCGCATGCGGACGACGACTTGCCGTCCTGGCCGCGCCTCGCCGACCTGAAGCGAGGAGGCTGACGATGCGCCTCCTTCATCTCCTCGTCATCGGCATGCTGATCTTCGCGGCGTCCTACGTCTACCGCATCAAGATGGAATCGACCGCGCGCGTCGAACGCGTGCTGCAGCTCAATGCCGAGATCCGCGAGCAGCGCAACGCGATCGCCACCCTGCGCGCCGAATGGGCCAAGCTCGATGCGCCGCTCAGGTTGCAGGGACTGGCCGAGCGGCATCTGCCGCTGAAGCCGGTCAACGCCAACCAGTATGATTCCCTGAAGAACCTGCCGGAGCGGCCGCCGAGCTTCACGCGGCCCGGTTCGCGCGATCCGATCGGCGCGATGATCGACACCATCGAGGCCGCCGTCGCGCCCGACAGCACGACCGGATCGATCGACAAGGCGGCGGCCGACCAGCCAGCCGCCGACCAGCCCGCGTCCGATGAGTCCGGGCAGGGCGGCGGAGACCAGCAATGACCGGACCAGCCATGATCGATCCGGCGCCCGCCAACAAACCGGCAGCGAAATCCGCCGAGCCGCTGCGCCAGCGGCTGATCCGCTCGCTGTTGTACGGCAGCAATGTCGACCGTGCCGCCAAGGCGCGCGCGCGCGTCGGTCTTGCGATCCTCGCTTTCGCCGCGGTCTATTGCGTGCTGGCCGGGCGGCTCATGCTGTTCGCGGTCGGCGCCGACAGCCATGGTGCGCGGCGCACCGCCTCGCAGGACGCGATCGCGACCGCCAGGCCCGACATCACCGATCGCAACGGCGCGATCCTCGCGACCGACGTCAAGGCGCCGAGCCTGTTCGCCGAGCCGCGCCGGCTGATCGACAAGGACGAGGCGATCGAGCTCTTGACCGGGGCCTTGCCCGATCTGGACACCAGCGAGGTGCGCGACCGCCTGTCGTCGCGCAAGGGCTTCGTCTGGCTGAAGCGCGAGATCACACCGAAGCAGCAGCTCGACATCCACCGCCTCGGTCTTCCCGGCGTCGGCTTCCTGCGCGAGAACAAGCGCGTCTACCCGACCGGCAACGAGGTCGCCCACCTGATCGGCCTCGTTAACATCGACAACCAGGGCATCGCCGGCATGGAGAAGTGGCTGGACAATAACGGTCTGGCCGATCTGCACCGCGCGGGCTTCGCCACCGACCGGCTGCAGAAGCCGGTCGAATTGTCGATCGACCTCCGCGTCGAGCACGCGCTGCGCGACGAACTGATCAAGGCCAAGGAGAAATTCAAGGCCAAGGCGGCCTCGGGTCTCGTCTCCAACGTGCGCACCGGCGAGATCGTCGCGATGGTGTCGCTGCCGGATTTCGATCCGAACAATCCGAAGGAGGCGCACGATCCGGACCGTATCAACCGACTGACCACCGGCGTCTACGAGATGGGCTCGACCTTCAAGGCGTTCACGCTGGCGATGGCGCTCGACTCCGGCCGGTTCGACCTCAACTCGATGTGGGATGCGCGCGGTCCGCTGCACTACGGCAAGTTTGCGATCCATGACGATCACAACATGGGCCGCATGATCAACATGAAGGAGGTGTTCTACTATTCCTCCAACATCGGCGCCGGGCGCATCGCGCTGGCGATGGGGGTCGACGCGCACAAGGCCTTCCTGCGCAAGATGGGGCAGCTCGAGCGACTGCGCACCGAACTACCGGAGAGCGCCTCGCCGATCGTGCCGAAGAAGTGGGGCGAATTGAATACGGTGACGATCTCGTTCGGCCATGGCATCGCGGTGGCGCCGTTGCAGGCGGTGATGGGGATCGACGCGCTGGTCAATGGCGGCTATCTGATCCCGCCGACCTTCCTGAAGCGCAGCGAGCAGGAGGCGATGGCGCTGGCCAGACGCGTCATCAAGCCCGAGACCTCGGACAAGATGCGTTATCTGATGCGGCTGAACGCCGAGATCGGCACCGCGAAGAAGGCCGACGTCAAGGGCTACTATATCGGCGGCAAGACCGGCACCGCGGAGAAGGTGATCAACGGCCGCTACGCCAAGAAGCGCGTGTTGAACGCCTTCACCGCGATCCTGCCCGCCGACAATCCGAAATACCAGCTGCTGATCATGCTCGACGAGCCGCAGCCCCTGAAGGAAACCTATGGTTTCATAACCTCGGGCTGGAACGCGGTGCCGACCGGTGGCAATGTGATCGCCCGAATTGCGCCGCTTTTGGGCGTCGAACCGCGCTTCGACCTGCCGCCGTCCGACCGCCTTATTCTTGCGGCATCGAGAGCAACCCAGTAAGGCGTATAAACACGCGGCGCCAGAACGGCGCCGGCCAGACTGGAAGATCATGAGACTTCGCGACCTCTTCAGCGCCGATGCCACGATCGATCCAAAGGGCGATCCAAGTGCCGATGCCACGGTCGTCGGCGGGCTTGCGGTCGACAGCCGTGCGGTGAAGCCGGGTGATCTGTTCTTCGCGCTGTCGGGCAGCAAGACCGATGGCGCGCGCTTCGTCGATGCGGCGATCGCCGCAGGCGCGGTTGCGATTGCCGGCGACCATCGGCCGCAGGGCACGCCTCGCGTTCCATTCGTCGTCACGCCCAATCCGCGCCGCGCGCTGGCGCTCGCCGCCGCCACGTTCTATCCGCGCCAGCCCGCGACGATCGCGGCGGTGACCGGGACCAGCGGCAAGACCTCGGTCGCCGCCTTCACGCGCCAGATCTGGCAGCGGCTCGGTCACTCCTCCGCAAGCATCGGCACCATCGGTCTCGTCTCCGACAAGCGCACTGTTTACGGCTCGCTGACCACGCCGGATCCGATCGCGCTGCATCGCCAGCTCGACGAGATCGCGGGCGACGGCGTCACCCATCTGGCGTTCGAGGCCTCCTCGCACGGGCTCGACCAGTATCGTCTCGACGGCGTGCGCATCCAGGCCGGCGGCTTCACCAATCTGTCGCGCGACCACATGGATTATCATCCCGACGTCGCGCATTACCTGAATGCCAAGCTCCGGCTGTTCCGCGATCTCGTCGTCGACGGCGGCGCGGCAGTGATCTCGGCCGATCATGATTGCTCGCCCGAGGTGATCGACGCGGCGCGGACGCGCGGCCTGCGCATCATCACCGTCGGCCGCAACGCGGACGCGGGCGAGGGCATCAGGCTCGCCGACGCCGCGATCGAAGGCTTTGCCCAGAGGCTCGCGATCGCGCATCGCGGACGCAATTATGCGATCCGGCTGCCGCTGGTCGGGGAATTCCAGATCGAGAACGCGCTGGTCGCGGCAGGTCTCGCGATCGGCACCGGCAGCGCTGCCGATGACGTGTTCGGCTGCCTCGAACATCTCGAAGGCGCCAAGGGCCGGCTGGAACTGGTCGGCGAGCACAATGGCGCGCCGATCTTCGTCGACTACGCGCATAAGCCCGATGCGCTCGCCAAGGCGCTGCAGGCGCTGCGGCCCTATGCCAAGCGCAGGCTGGTCGTGATCTTCGGTGCCGGCGGCGACCGCGATGCGGGAAAACGTCCGATCATGGGCGCGATCGCCGCCGAGAATGCCGATCAAATCATCGTCACCGACGACAACCCGCGCAGCGAGAGGCCCGAGGCGATCCGTGCTGCGATCATGGCGACCGCAAAAGGCGCGCGCGAGATCGGGGACCGTGCCGAAGCGATCCGCGCCGGGATCGCCGGCCTCGCGCCGGGCGATGCGCTGGTCGTGGCCGGCAAGGGCCATGAGGTTGGGCAGATCGTCGGCGGCACCACGCTGCCGTTCAGCGATCATGAAGCGGTCGCAAAAGCATTGGCCGAGGAGGGCGCATGAGCACGATGTTGTGGACCTCGGATGCGATGGCGACCGCGATGCGCGCCGCGACGCAAGGCGCGTTGCCGGACGGCGTCACCGGTCTCTCGATCGACAGCCGCACCATTGCAAAGGGCGAGGCCTATTTCGCCATCAAGGGTGACGTCCATGATGGACACGCCTTCGTCGAGGCGGCGCTGAAGGCCGGCGCCGGCCTTGCCGTGGTCGAAGCCGCGCAACGCGAAAAATTTCCCGCCGAGGCGCCGCTCCTGGTGGTCGACGACGTGCTCGCCGGCCTCGTCGAACTCGCGCATGCCTCGCGCGCGCGGCTCAATGCGAAGATCATCGCGGTAACTGGCTCGGTCGGCAAGACCTCGACCAAGGAGGCGCTGCGTCGCGTGCTATCGGCACAGGGCGAGACCCATGCCTCGGTCGCATCGTTCAACAATCACTGGGGCGTGCCGTTGTCGTTGGCGCGCTGCCCGGCGAGCACGCGCTTTGCGGTGTTCGAGATCGGCATGAACCATGCCGGCGAGATCACTCCGCTGGTGAAGATGGTGCGGCCGCACGTCGCCATCATCACCACGATCGAGCCGGTGCATCTGGAATTCTTCGCCGGCATCGAGGCGATCGCCGACGCCAAGGCGGAGATCTTTTCCGGACTCGAGCCGGACGGTGCCGTTGTGCTCAACCGCGACAACGGACAATTCGCGCGGCTGCAGAAGCAGGCGAAGAAGGCCGGCATCTCGCGCATCGTCTCGTTCGGTGCCGACAAGCGTGCCGAAGCGCGGCTGATCGACCTCTCGCTGCACGCGACCTGCTCGGCGGTGCATGCGGATATCCTGGATCACGACATCACCTACAAGATCGGCATGCCCGGCCGCCACATGGCGATGAACTCGCTCGCGGTGCTCGCGGGGGCCGCGCTGCTCGGCGCCGATATCGCGCGTGCGGCGCTGTCGCTGTCGCAACTCGAGGCGCCGACCGGCCGCGGTCTTCGTCGCACGCTCGAGGTCGGCCATGGCGAGGCGACGCTGATCGACGAGAGCTACAACGCCAACCCGGCCTCGATGGGCGCCGCGCTCAACGTGCTCGGCCAGGCCCCGACCGGGGCGCATGGTCGGCGCATCGCGGTGCTCGGCGACATGCTCGAACTCGGGCCGACCGGGCCCGAGCTGCATCGTAACCTCAACGAGGCCGTGACCGCCAACCGCATCGACCTCGTATATTGTTGTGGTCCGCTGATGCGGAATTTGTGGGATGCCCTTTCCACCGGCAAGCGGGGAGGCTATGCCGAGAGCTCGGCGGCACTCGAGGCGCAGGCCGTCGCCGCGGTCCGTGCCGGCGACGTGATCATGGTGAAGGGCTCGCTGGGATCGAAGATGAAGCGCATTGTCAGCGCGCTGGAAAAGCGCTTCCCCGACAAACCCGCGCACGAAGAAGCGGTATAGGACCCTTTGAATGTTCTACTGGTTGATCGAGCTGTCCAACACCGTTCCGGGGTTTGGCGCATTCCGTAGCGCCCTGAACGTGTTCCGCTACATCACTTTCCGCACCGGCGGCGCAATGGTGACCGGCGCGCTGTTCGTGTTCCTGTTCGGGCCCTGGATCATCGATCATTTGAGGCTGCGGCAGGGCAAGGGCCAGCCGATCCGCACCGACGGCCCGCAGTCGCATCTGATCTCCAAGAAGGGCACGCCCACCATGGGCGGGCTGATGATCCTGTCCGGGCTCGTGGTGTCGACGCTGCTCTGGGCCAATCCACTCAATCCCTATGTCTGGATCGTGCTGGCGGTGACGCTCGGCTTCGGCTTCGTCGGCTTCTATGACGACTATCTGAAGGTCACAAAGCAGTCACATAGCGGCTTCGCCGGCAAGCTCCGCCTGCTGATCGAGGCGGTGATCGGCCTCGCCGCCACCTACGCGCTGGTCCGGCTCGGGCGCGACGTGTCCTCGACCTCGCTCGTGATTCCGTTCTTCAAGGACCTCGTGATCAATTTCGGCTGGTTCTTCGTGATCTTCGGTGCCTTCGTCATGGTCGGCGCCGGCAATGCGGTGAACCTGACCGACGGCCTCGACGGTCTCGCCATCGTGCCGGTCATGATCGCGGCGGCAAGCTTCGGCATGATCTCGTATCTCACCGGCAACGCGGTGTTCTCGGAATATCTGCAGATCAATTACGTCGCCGGCACCGGCGAACTGGCGGTGCTATGCGGCGCGGTGCTTGGCGCGGGCCTGGGCTTCCTCTGGTTCAACGCGCCGCCGGCCTCGATCTTCATGGGTGACACCGGCTCGCTTGCGCTCGGCGGCATGCTGGGGGCCACCGCGGTCGCGGTGAAGCACGAGATCGTGCTCGCTGTGATCGGCGGCCTGTTCGTGCTGGAGGCGGTCTCGGTGATCGTGCAGGTCACCTCGTTCAAGCTCACGGGAAAACGCGTGTTCCGGATGGCGCCGCTGCATCATCATTTCGAGCAGAAGGGCTGGACCGAGCCGCAGATCGTGATCCGGTTCTGGATCATCTCGGTGATGCTGGCGCTCGCCGGTCTCTCCACCCTCAAGCTGCGCTGAGCCCCGCCATGATCCCGGTCACCTCCTTCGCAGGCAAGACGGTCGCGGTGTTCGGGCTCGGCGGCTCGGGGCTCGCGAGCTGCCACGCGCTGAAGGCCGGTGGTGCGGAGGTGATCGCGGCCGACGACAATGCCGACAATGTCGCGAGGGCGGCGCAGGCCGGCTTCACCACTGCCGACCTGCGTACCGTATCATGGGTGAATTTCGCCGCGCTGATCCTGACCCCCGGTGCGCCGCTGACCCATCCGGCGCCGCACTGGAGCGTGCTGAAAGCGCGCGAGGCCGGCGTCGAGGTGATCGGCGACGTCGAATTGTTCTGCCGCGAGCGGCGCCGTCACGCGCCGAACGCGCCGTTCGTCGCCATCACCGGCACCAACGGCAAGTCGACCACGACCGCGCTGATCGCGCATCTGATGAAGGTTGCCGGCTACGACACCCAGATGGGTGGCAATATCGGCACTGCGATCCTGTCGCTGGAGCCGCCGCGGATGGGCCGGGTCCATGTCGTCGAGATGTCGTCCTATCAGATTGATCTCACCCCGTCGCTCGATCCCTCGGTCGGCATCCTGATCAATATCAGCGAAGACCACATCGATCGCCACGGCACGCTGGAGCATTACGCCGCGGTCAAGGAGCGGCTGGTCGCCGGCGTGCAGCAGGGCGGCGCTGCAATTGTCGGTGTCGACGACATCTGGTGCCGTAACATCGCCGACCGGCTCGATCGTGCCGGCAACCGCGTGGTCCGCATCTCGGTGAAGAACCCGCTGCCCGACGGCCTCTATGTCGAGCACGAGACCATCGTGCGTGCGCAGGGTGCGGCACGCAGCGAGATCGCGCGTCTCGGCGGCATCGGCTCGCTGCGCGGCCTGCACAATGCGCAGAACGCCGCATGTGCTTCGGCCTGCGCGCTGGCGATGGACGTCGCCAGCGACGTCCTGCAGAACGGCCTGCGCAGCTTCCCGGGCCTCGCGCACCGCATGGAGCAGGTCGGTCGCCGCGGCCACGTGCTGTTCGTCAACGACTCCAAGGGCACCAATGCCGATGCGGCGGCGCATGCGCTCTCGTCGTTCGCCGACATCTACTGGATCGCCGGCGGCAAGCCGAAGGCCGGCGGCATCACGGGGCTGACCGAATACTTCCCGCGCATCCGCAAGGCCTATCTGATCGGCGAGGCGGCGGCCGAATTCTCCGGCACGCTCGGCGCGCACGTGCCGCACGAGATGTCCGGCACGCTCGAGGTCGCGATCTCAAGCGCCGCGCGCGATGCCGAGGTGTCCGGGCTGAGTGAGGCCGTCGTGCTGCTGTCGCCGGCCTGCGCCTCGTTCGACCAGTATCGCAATTTCGAAATCCGCGGCAACGCCTTTCGCGACATCGTCCAGGCGCTGCCCGGCGTCAAGCCGGTGGTGTAGGCACAACCTCTCCGTCATTCCGGGGCGCGCGAAGCGCGAGCCCGGAATCCATCGGGCCAATGCTAGATGGATGAATGGAATCCGGGCTCAGCCCTGCGGGCTGCCCCGGAATGACGACGGGCCCGAGTTATGGGATGGGTTTCGCAACACGTTCGGTGTCGTCCTGGCGAAAGCCAGGACCCATTACCCCAAATCTCAATTGTTGCGCGACGCCGGGGCCGCGATCCCGTTCATTACTGAGTGCGGTGGTTATGGGTCCTGGCTTTCGCCAGGACGACAGTGTGCTTGAGGCGACAAATCCACCTCCCTCAAAAGTTACCCAACCCGTTAACCCCTTGGAAACCATCCTGCGCCACGAATGGACGTTATCTCTGCCATCTGGGGACGCCCATGCTCGCCCGTGACCAACGCACCCCGTTCTCGGACTGGTGGTGGACCGTCGACAAGCTGCTGCTTGTCGCGATCGCCGCGTTGATGCTGGCCGGCGTCATCCTGTCGCTGGCGGCGAGCCCGCCGGTCGCGACCCGGATCGGGCTCGATCCGTTCCACTTCTTCAACCGCCACGTCATGTTCCTGGTGCCGTCGCTGATCGTGCTGATCGGGGTGTCGTTCATGACGCCGCGGCAGATCCGGCGCACCGCGCTGATCGTGTTCGCGGTCGCGATCGCGCTGATCGTGCTGACGCTGCTGATCGGGCCCGAGGTCAAGGGCTCGCGGCGCTGGATCACGCTGCTCGGGGTCAACATCCAGGCCTCCGAAGCCGCCAAGCCCGCTTTCGTGATCGTTGCGGCATGGCTGTTTGCGGAATCGACCAAGCGGCCGGAGATGCCGGCGACCTCGATGGCACTGGTGCTGCTGCTGACGCTGGTGACGCTGCTGGTGATGGAGCCCGACTTCGGTCAGACCATGCTGATCCTCACCGTGTGGGGCGCGCTGTTCTTCATCGCGGGCATGCGGATGATCTGGGTGTTCGGGCTCGCCGGCGCCGCCGGCGCCGGCCTGTTCGGCGCCTATCTGCTGGTGCCGCACGTCGCCGGCCGCATCAAGCGCTTCATGAATCCGGCCTCCGGCGACACCTTCCAGGTCGACACCGCGATGGAAGCCTTCTGGAACGGCGGCTGGTTCGGCCTCGGTCCGGGCGAGGGCATCGCCAAGCGTAGCCTGCCGGACAGTCACACCGACTTCGTGTTCGCGGTCGCGGCGGAAGAGTTCGGCATCATCCTCTGTTTGATGCTGGTCGCGCTGTTCGGCTTCATCGTGATCCGCACGCTGACGCGGGCCTATGCCACCGAGGACATGTTCTCGCGCTTTGCCGCTTCTGGGCTTGCGATCCTGTTCGGCGTGCAGGCGACGATCAACATGGCGGTCAATCTGCAACTGATCCCGGCCAAGGGCATGACGCTGCCGTTCATCTCCTATGGTGGCTCGTCGTTCGTCTCGCTCGCCTACGGCGTCGGCATGATGCTGGCGCTGACCCGGCAGCGGCCGCGGACCGAGATCGAATCGATGGAGGGCGCCAGCGCGCAGCGCGCCTACGCGTAGGTGACTGTGACTGCGGCGTCAGTTATCTGGAAGCTATGGACAATCCGCCCCTGATTCTGCTGGCGGCCGGCGGAACCGGCGGCCATCTGTTCCCGGCCGAAGCGCTCGCCGTGGAACTGATCAGGCGTGGCCTGCGGGTCCGGCTCGCGACCGACGGCCGCGCGCTGCGCTATTCCGGCCTGTTCGGCAAGGAGAGCATCGAGCTGGTGCCGAGCGCGACCGTGCGCAGCCGCAACCCGATCTCGCTCGCACAAACCGTGCTGATGCTCGGCTACGGCACGCTGGTCGCCGCCAATGTGATGCGCCGGCTGAAGCCTGCGGCCGTGGTCGGCTTCGGCGGCTATCCCACCTTGCCACCGCTGGTGGCGGCGCGGATGCTCGGCGTTCCCGGGATCATCCATGATGCCAATGCGGTGCTCGGCCGCGCCAACCGCTTCCTCTCCGGCCGCGTCAACGCGATCGCGACCTCGCTGCCCGGCGTGCTCGATCGCGATCCGGCCCTCGCCGGCAAGGCCACCACCGTCGGCACGCCGATGCGCCCGGCGATCCTTGCCGCGGCTGCGGTGAAATACACACCGCCCGAAGTGAACGGGCCGCTGCGCCTGCTCGTGGTCGGCGGCAGCCAGGGCGCGCGGGTGATGAGCGACATCGTGCCGCCGGCGATCGAGCAGCTCGATCCCGCGCTGTGGAGTCGCCTGATCGTCACCCAGCAGGTGCGTGAAGAGGACATGGAGCGGGTGCGCGCGGTCTACGACCGGCTCAAGATCAACGCCGAGCTGGCGCCGTTCTTCGCCGACCTGCCGGCACGGCTGGCCTCGAGCCAGCTGGTGATCTCGCGTTCCGGCGCCGGCACCGTGGCCGAGCTCGCCGCGATCGGCCGGCCCTCGATCCTGGTGCCGCTGCCGGGCGCGATCGATCAGGACCAGTTCGCCAATGCCGGCGTGCTGTCGCAGGCAGGCGGCGCGCTGCGCATCACGCAGGGCGACTTCACGCCGGAGCGGCTGGCGGCCGAGATCTCGGCCTTCGCCGCCGAGCCCTCGAGACTGACCGCGATGGCGGACGCCGCGCGCAGTGTCGGCCGGCTCGATGCCGCCGAGCGGCTGGCTGATCTGGTGGCGAAGGTAGCTGCGTTGTAAAAGGGGCGCATGACGGTCAACGCTACAGAAGTTGAAGCTGTTCTTGGGCCGCTCCGCGGTTTCCATTCCTATGATAACCGGATGATTTCACTGAGGTCGATTGGGTCTCCGGACAACCCGTTCGCACCGCCGGAGCTTCGAAAAGCGTGGGCCGCCACCCAATGGACGGATACAGGAACCGCGCCTGTGTCAGATTGGCTGGGCAATGTCGAAGGCAGTTCGTCGCACGCGGAAACCATTCAACGAATGCGCGTGGCCGCGTTCGTTGCTTTCACGGATATGGTCCCTGTGTTGGCTGCGGACCATCCATGGTGTCTCCTCAATCACCAAGCCGCGGGGCATGCGTGCAGGCAGCAGCGGCTTGTTGGCCGACGCGTTTTGCTCAAGCCTGAGGTGGAGTTCAAGTGCCTTGAAATCGCGACCTCTTATTACAATACGCAACTTGGATGGGATCTGCCGTTCCTTTCCGACTTGATGAAATACAGATCGCAGCTGCAAGAGATCGGGCTTGATTGCAATAGCTCCGGAACTTTCAAATGGCTCATGGAGGGATTTTATCCGATTGACTTGTCTCAACCGGTTATAGATCAGGTGTGCCTTCAGCCCTTTTCGTTGGAAAGTCTTCTGGGAAGCCCGCGACCATATGGAAGCATCGAGCACTATGCGATTCTTGTTGTCATTGCGCCAAACAGCGATTGAAGCGCTCCAAGAGGAACGACGATCATGAGACTGCCGCGCGAGATCGGACCCATTCACTTCGTCGGGATCGGCGGCATCGGCATGAGCGGTATCGCCGAGGTGCTGATCAATCTCGGCTACACCGTGCAGGGCTCGGACGCGTCCGACAATTACAATCTCGACCGGCTGCGCAAGAAGGGCGCCAAGGTTTCGGTCGGCCACACCGCGGAGAACGTGGACGGCGCCGACGTCGTCGTGGTCTCGACTGCGATCAAGCGCGACAATCCCGAGCTGATGGCGGCGCGTGAGCGGCGCATTCCGGTGGTGCGGCGCGCCGAGATGCTGGCCGAATTGATGCGGCTGAAGAGCTGCGTTGCGATCGCCGGCACCCATGGCAAGACCACCACGACCACGATGGTCGCGACCTTGCTTGACGCCGGGGGGCTCGATCCGACCGTGATCAATGGCGGCATCATCAATGCCTACGGCTCAAACGCGCGGCTCGGGGCCGGCGACTGGATGGTGGTCGAGGCCGACGAGAGCGACGGCACCTTCCTGAAGCTGCCGTCCGACGTGGTCATCGTCACCAACATCGATCCCGAGCATCTCGATCACTTCAAGACCTTCGAGGCGATCCAGGATGCGTTCCGCAATTTCGTCGAGAATGTTCCGTTCTACGGCTTTGCCGTGATGTGCACCGATCACCCGGTGGTACAAACCCTGGTCGGCAAGATCGAGGATCGCCGCATCATCACCTATGGTCAGAATCCGCAGGCCGATGCGCAGCTGCTGGATCTGACGCCGATGGGTGGCGGCTCGAAATTCAAGGTGGCGATCCGCGATCGCAAGACCGGCGCGACGCATGAGATCGAGGACATCATGCTGCCGATGCCCGGGCGCCACAACGCATCCAATGCGACTGCGGCGATCGCGGTCGCGCATCAGCTCGGCGTGTCCGACGACGTGATCCGCCAGGCGATGGCCGGCTTCGGTGGCGTCAAGCGGCGTTTCACCAAGACCGGCGAGACCAATGGCATCACCGTGATCGACGATTACGGCCATCATCCGGTCGAGATCGCAGCCGTGCTGAAGGCGGCGCGGGAATCCACCGACGGCAAGATCATTGCCGTGGTGCAGCCGCATCGCTACACCCGCCTGCAGTCGCTGTTCGAGGAATTCTGCACCTGCTTCAACGACGCCGATGCGGTCGTGGTCGCCGAGGTCTATCCGGCCGGCGAGGCGCCGATCGCAGGTGTCGACCGCGACCATTTCGCCGCCGGCCTGCGCGCCCACGGCCATCGCAACGTGGTGCCGCTGCCGAACCCGGGCGAACTTGCAAAGATCGTTCACGGCCTCGCCAAGTCCGGCGACCTCGTCGTATGCCTCGGCGCCGGCAACATCACGCAATGGGCCTATGCACTGCCCGGCGAATTGAAGGCGCTGGGGTGATGACGGTCGTCGCCCTTTACGAACACCGCCCGTGCGGCTCACCCCTCTCCCTAACCCTCCCCCGCAAGGGGGGAGGGAACCCATCCGCTGGTACGTCCCTAACTCACTCAACGAGTCAGAGCGGAAGCATGATACGGGGTGAGGCGAGCACGCTCATCCGGCTCCCTCCCCCCTTGCGGGGGAGGGGTGGGGAGAGGGGTGAGCCCCAGGCGCTGACGGAAATCGCAGCACGCTGCGCTCTCAATCCAGCTCTTGCATTAATTGCCGCATCATGACCTTCCCCGACATCACGCCCGACCTGAAAGCCGCGATGCCGGAGCTGCGCGGGCGGCTGCTGGCCAACCAGTCGCTGGCCGAGCTGACCTGGTTTCGTGTCGGCGGCCCGGCGCAGGTGCTGTTCACGCCTGCCGATGAAGCCGATCTCGCCTACTTCCTGAAGCGCCTGCCGCGGGAGCTGCCGGTCTATGTCGTCGGCGTCGGCTCCAACCTGATCGTGCGCGACGGCGGCATGCCCGGCGTGGTGATCCGGCTGGCGCCGCGCGCATTCGGCGAGACCAGTGCTGACGGTGATGTCGTCACCGCCGGTGCCGCGGCACTCGACAAGCGCGTCGCCGAGACGGCGGCTGCGGCAAATATCGGCGGCATGGAATTCTTCTTCGGCATCCCCGGTACGATCGGCGGTGCACTGCGCATGAATGCCGGCGCCAATGGCGGCGAGACCAAGGATGTGTTGGTGGAGGCGACCGGCGTCAGTCGCGACGGCACCAGGCACACGTTCGGCAATGCCGAGATGAAGTTCGTCTATCGCAACAGCGGCGTCGATGCGTCCGTTATCTTCACCTCGGCGCGCTTCCGCGGCCGGATCACCGATGCGGATGCGATCCGCGCCCGCATGAACGAGGTGCAGACCCATCGCGAGACCGCGCAGCCGATCCGCGAAAAGACCGGCGGCTCGACCTTCAAGAATCCGCCCGGCAACAGCGCCTGGAAGCTGATCGACGCCGCGGGTTGCCGCGGCCTCAAGGTCGGCGGCGCGCAGGTCTCGGAGATGCACTGCAATTTCCTGATCAACACCGGCAACGCCACCGGGCACGATATCGAGACGCTCGGCGAGACGGTGCGTGAACGGGTCAAGCAGACCAGCGGGATTGAGCTGCACTGGGAAATCAAGCGGATCGGGACAAGCTGATGACGGTGACCATTCTGTTCGGCGGCACCAACAAGGAGCGGCTGGTTTCGGTGGCGAGCGCGCAGGCGCTGCATCGCGCGCTGCCGGGCGCGGAACTCTGGTTCTGGGACGTCGACGACACCGTGCATGCGGTGACGTCCGAACAGCTGCTCGGCCACGCGCGGCCGTTCGAGGTTGATTTCAGGCCGCCCGGTCATGGCATCGCGCTCGACCAGGCGCTCGACAAGGCAAGCGCCGAGCAGCGCGTGCTGGTGCTCGGCCTGCACGGCGGCCGCGCCGAGAATGGCGAATTGCAGGCGATGTGCGAGATGCGCGGCGTCGCGTTCACCGGCTCCGGCTCGGCGTCGTCGCACCTGGCGTTCGACAAGCCGTCGGCGAAGCGTTTTGCCGCGATCGCAGGCATCAACGCGCCGCAGGGCATCAGCGTCGAGCAGATCGACGACGCCTTCGCGAAGCACGGCAAACTGATCGCAAAGCCCGCCAAGGACGGATCGAGCTACGGGCTGATCTTCGTCAACGCGCAGCAGGACCTCGTCGCGGTCCGCAACGCGGCCAAGCATGAAGACTATCTGATCGAGCCCTTCGTCTCGGGCGTGGAGGCGACCTGCGGCGTGCTCGAGCAATCCGACGGCTCAGTGTTCGCGCTGCCGCCGATCGAGATCGTGCCGGCGGAGGGAGGCTTCGACTACACAGCCAAATACCTTTTGAAGTCGACTCAGGAGATCTGTCCCGGCCGGTTCGCGCCCGAGGTCAGCGCCGCGATCATGGACCATGCGTTGCGGGCGCACCGCGCGCTGTCCTGCACCGGCTACTCGCGGAGCGACTTCATCGTGTCGGCTAATGGCCCGGTCTACCTCGAGACCAACACGCTGCCCGGGCTGACCGCGGCATCACTTTACCCTAAGGCCTTGAAAGCACAGGGGATCGGGTTTGCCGACTTCCTGGGCGACCAGATCGAGCTCGGCCGCCGCCGCGCCAGACGTTAAGGCCGGACGGGTGGGGAACCCGCACGACTCGGTACGATGGAACCCGGCGCTGTTGCAAAAATGCTGACGGGTTCGCGGCAAAGTACTCAAAGCGTTGATCAAAATTCACTCCAGGCCGAACTCATTTACCGTTTGTTTACCAGGAAGCCCGAAGGTTAACGCTGGCGGCGCATGTAGCGCTTGGCTGCCGGGGCGTGAGCTGTCGCGGATTACCGCTTCGAGGATCGCAACCAGGGAACAGGGGGCCACTCTAATCCCACCGGTCTAGCCGAGACGTGATTTGTGCCGGGATCCGCAGGGTTTGCGGGCACAACACGTGACGAGTTCGTGCAATGGATGGTGCAGGACGCCTCACCCGATCGGTGCGATCGCTGGGGCCCCAAGCTGACCTGAGAGCAGCCGCTATTGGAGCGGCAGTGCTGCTGCGCGAGTATGTCGGCGCCCATCTCGCTCGCCGCCGGCAGCGTCCCGCCAAGCGGCCGCAGTTGATCGATCGCGAGCCGCCGAACCGCTACATCCAGATGGTCGAGCACTATCTGCCGCGCCGCATCGGGCTGGTCGCGACGCTCGCGATCCTGTTCGGCAGCGTCGGCTTCGGCATCGTCCGGGGCGGCCATGTCGAGGAATTCACCACGGCGCTCAGCGACACCCGCAACGCGCTGGCGAATTCCGCGGGCTTCCGCATCACCACCGTCGGCATCAACGGCCGCAAGCAGCTGAGCCAGGACGAGGTGCTCGCGATCGGCGGCGTCAATGGCCGCTCCTCGCTGCTGTTCCTCGACGCCGATACCGTGCGCGCCAAGCTGAAGGCCAATCCCTGGATCGCGGATGCCACGATCCTGAAACTCTATCCGGGCCGGCTGCAGATCGACATCGTCGAGCGCACCGCCTTCGCGCTGTGGCAACAGAACGGCCGCCTGTCGGTGATCGCCTCCGACGGCGCCGTGCTCGAGCCCTACGTCACGCGCCGCTTCCTCAACCTGCCGCTGGTGGTAGGCAAGGGCGCCGACACGCGCGCCCAGGACTTCCTGGCGCTGCTCGACCGTTATCCGCAGGTGCGTGCGGTGACCAAGGCCGCGATCTTCGTCGGTGAGCGGCGCTGGAACCTGCGCCTCAAGGACGGCCTCGACGTCCGCCTGCCGGAGAACGATGTCGGCAACGCACTCGCCGCGCTCTCCAAGCTCGACAAGGACGACAAGCTGTTCTCGCGCGACATCGTCGCCGTCGACATGCGGCTGCCCGATCGGCTGATCGTGCAATTGTCCGAGGAAGCCGGCAAGGCGCGCGACGAACTGTTCAAGGACAAGAAGTCCAAGAAGAAGGCCGGTGACAGCGCATGACCGGCCTCGATCGCAATCTGACCCCGAAGACCCGTCCGATGCCGAAGCGCACCGCGATGGTGGCTTCGCTCGACGTCGGCTCCAGCAAGATCGCCTGCATGATCGCGCGGCTCAAGCCGTCGCCGCCGAACGAGGCGCTGCGCGGCCGCACCCATGCGGTCGAATTGATCGGCTACAGCCAGATCCAGTCGCGCGGCGTCAAGGCCGGCTCCGTCGTCGACCTCGCCGAATGCGAGAAGGCGGTGCGCCATGCCGTGGCGCTGGCCGAGCGCATGGCCAAGGTCCGTGTCGAATCCGTTCTGCTGTCGGTCTCCGGCGGCAGGCAGCATGGCCAGCTGGTCGAGGCCGCGGCCGATATCCGCGGCGGCTCGGTGACCGCTGACGACATCAGCCGCGTCACCTCCGCCGGCATGCGTCACGCCGCCGGCGCCGGCCGCACCGTGCTGCACGCGCTGCCGGTCGGCTACGCGCTCGACGGCGTCAAGGGCATCCGCGATCCCAGGGGCATGGTGGCGCGCCAGTTCGGCGTCGACATGAACGTGGTGACGTCGGATGCGACGGTCGCCAAGAACCTGATGCTGGTGGTCGAGCGCTGCCATCTCAACGTCGAAGCCATGGCGTCGAGCCCCTATGTCGCGGGTCTGTCGGTGCTGACCGACGACGAGGCCGACCTCGGTGCTGCCGTCGTCGAGATGGGCGCGGGCTCGACCACGATCGCGACCTATTCCGGCGGCCGCCTCGTGCACGCATCCGGATTTGCGCTCGGCGGGCAACACATCACGATGGATCTTGCGCGCGGCATCGGCGCGTGCATTGCGGATGCCGAGCGAATCAAGACTTTATACGGCACGGTGCTGACCGGCGGATCGGATTCGCGCGAGCTGATGTCCGTTCCCACTGCAGGCGATGATCGGGAGACCCCGCAAATCGTGTCTCGCGCCACGATCGCGAACATTGTCCGGCATCGCGCCGAGGAGATTTTCGAAATGATCCGTGACCGGCTCGCGGATTCCCCCTTTGCGGCAGAGCCGAGGGCGCGCGTCGTGCTGAGCGGCGGCGCGTCGCAGCTCACCGGCACCGTCGAGCTTGCTACCCGGATCCTGAACCGTCAGGTGCGCATCGGCCGCCCGCTCGGCTTCGGCCGGCTGCCGAACGAGGCGAAGGGCGCCTCGTTCTCTGTGCCGACGGGCCTCCTGGTTTATCCGCAATACGCTCACCTTGAACATGTCGAACCGCGGCGCACGCGGCAGCTTAGGACAGGGACGGACGGTTACTTCGGAAAGGTCGGACGATGGCTTCGCGAGGGCTTCTGATGACCGCCCCCCGGCTCACTGCATTTTCACCAGCTCCCGCGGCCAGCGGCCGGGACGAACCAACGCGCGCATAATCGAGAGAGGCAACCATGGCACTCAATCTGACACCCCCTGACATCAGCGAGCTGAAACCGCGGATCACCGTCTTCGGCGTCGGCGGCGCGGGTGGTAATGCCGTCAACAACATGATCACCGCCGGGTTGCAGGGCGTCGACTTCGTCGTCGCCAACACCGACGCGCAGGCGCTGACGATGTCGAAAGCGCAGCGCATCATCCAGATGGGTACCCAGGTCACCCAGGGCCTCGGCGCCGGTTCGCAGCCCGATGTCGGTGCAGCGGCCGCGCAGGAGGTGATGGACGAGCTTCGCGATCATCTCACCGGCGCGAACATGGTGTTCGTCACCGCCGGCATGGGCGGCGGCACCGGCACGGGCGCTGCGCCGGTGATCGCCAAGGCTGCCCGCGAGATGGGGATCCTCACCGTCGGCGTGGTGACCAAGCCGTTCCACTTCGAAGGCCAGCGCCGCATGCGCACCGCCGAGCACGGCATCTCCGAGCTCCACAAGGTGGTCGACACCCTGCTGATCATTCCGAACCAGAACCTGTTCCGGGTCGCCAATGAGAAGACCACCTTCGCCGACGCGTTCGCGATGGCCGACCAGGTGCTGTACTCGGGCGTCGCCTGCATCACCGACCTGATGGTCAAGGAAGGCCTGATCAATCTCGACTTCGCCGACGTCCGCGCCGTGATGCGGGAAATGGGCAAGGCGATGATGGGCACCGGCGAGGCCACCGGCGAGAAGCGCGCGCTGACCGCCGCCGAAGCTGCGATCGCCAACCCGCTGATCGACGATTCGTCGATGAAGGGCGCCCGCGGCCTGCTGATTTCGATCACCGGCGGCAAGGACCTCACTCTGTTCGAGGTCGACGAAGCCGCAACCCGCATCCGTGAAGAGGTCGATGCCGACGCCAACATCATCGTCGGCGCCACCTTCGACGAATCGCTCGACGGCATCATTCGTGTCTCGGTGGTCGCGACCGGCATCGAGCAGGCCGCGATTGCGTCCCGTGCCCAGGCCCCCGCGCAGCAACAGGGCGGTTCGCCGGAGAGCCGGCTCGCCGATCTGACCGCACGCCTGCGTGCCGACAACCAGCGTATGGCCGAGCGCGCCCAGAAGCTCGAGCCGCCGACCGGCGTGACGGTCGCTCCGATTGCTGCTGCGACCCAGGCGCGCCCGGCGGTGGAACGTGCCGCACTCGCGGCGATCGCCGCGGCGGTTGCCCCTGACAGCGCACCGGCCGCCCAGGCGCCGATGCAGCCAGCCTCCTACGGTGACGTCACGGTGCGGCCGATCGCTCAGAAGCCGACATTGTTCCCGGATCACGAAGCGGCCAGGGCCGAGCAGCACGAGCCGATGCCGCCCGAGACCTTCATCCCGCAGGCGGCGGAGCGGTCGCCGGTGCGGGCACCGCGGATGCCGAAGTTCGAGGATCTGCCGATGCCGGCGCAGGCCGAGATTCGCCAGGCCAGCGGTGACGGTGAGGCGGAGCATCCGCAGAAGACCCGGCTGTCGCTGCTGCAGCGGCTCGCCAATGTCGGCCTCGGCCGCCGCGACGAAGAGACCGAGCCGCCGATCGCTGCCCGCGCCTCCGGTCCGGCGATGCCGACGATGCCCCCGCTGCCCGAGCGCAAGCCGGCCCGCAGCGTTGCCCAGCAGATCTCGGCGAACGAGCAGCCGGTATCGGAGTATGCAAAGCGACCGGCCCCTCAGGGATTGGATGCTCACGGCCGTCAGGCGCCTGTTGCTCCGGCGCCACAGGGCGACGACCATCTTGATATCCCGGCCTTCCTGCGCCGGCAGGCAAACTGAAGTTTGTTACAACCTTGACGACGAAGAAGGCCTCGGCGGGGAACCGCCGGGGCCTTCTGCCTTAGACGGGCATGCAGTTGTGCTTGGCCAGCAAGCAACTGATTTTAAATCATTAATTATTCTTTCGGTGGTCAGATAGCCACTCGCCGAGGGCCGTTTTCGCTGCCGCAATTTGGTTAAGCTTGGGCGCGAATGCGGCAGAGATGGGGTAACAATCGGTAAAGAAGCGTGAGTTGGCGCGGTTTAGGAAATCACTATGGTCTGCCGTGACTTGGGGAGCTCAAGCGAGTCGGCCTTGGGGAAGTTTGGCCACTTGAATTGAGCGAAGTCGGGTAGTGGGCATTATCGAATGAAGTTCAGCCGTCAAACAACGCTTCGGTCGCAAGCCACCGTGACTGGCGTAGGCGTTCATTCCGGTCTTCCTGTTAGTCTCACGCTGGGACCTGCACCTGTCGATGCGGGTTTTATTTTTGTCCGCACCGGTCTCGATGGTGCAGACCGCGAAGTCACCGCCACTGCCGATGCTGTGATCGCGACCGAATTCGCGACGGTGCTGGGTGACCGCGAAGGGCCGCTGGTCTCGACCGCGGAGCACGTTCTGGCCGCGCTGCGCGGCATGGGCGTTGACAACGCCACGATCGAAATCGATGGGTCGGAAGTTCCGATCATGGACGGCAGCGCTGCGGCGTTTGTTGCGGCCATCGACCAGGCCGGCATTGTGACCCAGCCCGCCGTCCGCCGCTTCATCCAGGTGCTGAAGCCGGTGCAGGTCAAGATCGGCGATGCGATGGGCGAGCTTCGTCCGTTCGCCGGCGGGTTCCGCGCCGAAGTCGAGATCGACTTCGCCAACAAGGTGATCGGTCACCAGACCTACTCCTTCGATCTTTCGCCAGAAGGTTTCCGCCGCGACGTTGCGCGGGCCCGGACCTTCGGCTGCATGAATGACGTGGCACGGCTGTGGGGCGCTGGCTTCGCGCTCGGCGCATCCTTCGACAACACCGTGGTGTTCGACGAGGCCCGCCTGCTCAACGTCGAGGGGCTGCGCTACGCCAACGAGTGCGCCCGCCACAAGGTGCTCGACGTGATCGGCGATCTCGCGCTGGCCGGCCTTCCGCTGCTCGGCAGCTATCGTTCGGTGCGGGGCGGTCACAAGCTCAACAATGCGGTGCTGAAGGCGCTGCTCGCTGACCGCAGCGCCTGGCGCGTGGTCGAATCGGAGACGGCGCGGCGGCCGGTCCGCGGACATGTCGAGGCCGGTGCCGGCATGGCGGGCGGCCTCGTCGCCCCGGCCTACGGCCCGGACGTGTCCTGATCGCCCAAGTCCTGATCGCCCAAGTCCTGATCGCCCAAGTCCTGATCGCCCAAGTCCTGATCGCCCAAGTCCTGATCGCCTAGGCGGTCGGCCCAATTTCCGTAATAACCACAGCAGACTGTGAGCTTCGTCGGGTCGCCTTATTCCCGGCGGAATGGCTCCGTATTCGGTTGGTCCACGGTCATTTTTCGGTTAAACAGGCCGGCGGCTGCCTTGATACGGCGCCAACGGCACGAGAGATATGACACCCATGACCGCGGTTCATGGGTGAAGTGGGGTCGCCGTTAACCGCATCAAAGGCGTCAGGTTTTACAATTCATGTCGGCAATGCGTATGGCGCTCGAACCACGCTCTTCTTCTGACGTCTCCGGCCTGACCAAGGCCGCGCGCACGCTGCGTTTTGCTGCGGGCCTGATCGTGCTGGCCCTGCCGCTCTCAGGCTGCGGCACCGGCGCGCTGTGGGACAAGTTCATGGCCAAGGACGATACGTTCGTCGATGAGCCCGCGGACAAGCTCTACAATGAGGGCTTGTACATGATGAACGAGAAGAAGGACCTGAAGGCGGCCTCGAAGAAGTTCGAGGAAGTCGACCGTCAGCATCCCTATTCGGACTGGGCCCGCAAGTCGCTGCTGATGTCGGCCTATTCGTACTACCAGGCCGGCGACTACGACAGCTGCATCGGCTCGGCGACCCGTTACGTCACGCTGCATCCCGGCAGCCCCGACGCGTCCTACGCCCAGTACCTGATCGCGGCATCGCATTTCGACCAGATCCCGGACATCTCGCGTGACCAGAGCCGCACCGAGAAGGCGATCGCGGCGCTCGAAGAGGTGGTGCGGAAATATCCGACCTCCGAATACGCCACCCAGGCCAAGAACAAGATCCAGGCTGCGCGCGACCAACTCGCCGGCAAGGAGATGGCGGTCGGACGCTATTACATCGAGAAGCGCGACTTCACCGCCGCGATCAACCGCTTCAAGACCGTGGTCACCCAGTATCAGACCACCCGTCACGTCGAAGAGGCGCTCTACCGGCTCACCGAGGCCTATATGGCGATCGGTATCGCCGGCGAGGCGCAGACCGCAGCCGCGGTTCTCGGCCACAATTTTCCGGACAGCCGCTGGTACAAGGACGCGTATAATCTAGTAAAGTCCGGCGGTCTCGAGCCGAGCGAGAATCAGGGATCCTGGATCAGCAGGACCTTCAAGAAGATAGGTCTCGGCTAGGAATTGTCCTCGCATGCTGGCCCGTCTGTCGATCCGTGACATCGTCCTGATCGAGCGGCTCGATATCGAATTTTCCCGTGGCCTGGCGGTGCTGACCGGTGAAACCGGCGCCGGCAAATCGATCCTGCTCGATGCCTTTGCGTTGGCGCTTGGCGGCCGCGGCGATGCCGGCCTGGTGCGCCATGGCGCCGAGCAGGGGCAGGTCACCGCGATGTTCGATGTCCCCAAGGGGCATCCGGCGGCCAAAATCCTCGCCGAGAACGGCCTCGACGACACCGGTGAGATGATCCTGCGCCGCGTGCAGCTCGCCGATGGCCGCACCCGCGCCTTCATCAACGATCAGGCGATCAGCGTGCAGACCCTGAAGGCGGTCGGCGCCGTTCTGGTCGAAATCCACGGCCAGCACGATGAGCGCGCGCTGGTCGACGCCTCCACCCACCGCCAGCTGCTCGACGCCTTCGCCGGCCACGAGAAGGACGTCGTGACGCTGGAAGCGCTATGGGATATCAGGCGGACCGCCGGTGCCGCGCTCGATGAGCACCGCGCCGGGATGGAGCGCGCCGCGCGTGAGGCCGACTATCTGCGCCATGCCTCGCAGGAATTGAAGACGCTGGCGCCGAAGGAGGGCGAGGAGACCGAACTCGCCAACCGCCGCACCACCATGATGCAGGGTGAGAAGGTCGCGACCGATCTGCGCGAGGCGCAGGAGGCTATCGGCGGACCGCATTCGCCGGTGTCGGCGCTGTCGGCCGCGGTGCGCCGGCTGGAGCGGCGCGCCGCCAATGCGCCCGGACTGATCGAGCCGGCCGTGAAAGCAATCGACATCGCGATCAATGCGCTGGAGGAAGCCGATCAGCATCTGCACGCTGCGCTGGCGGCGACTGATTTCGATCCGGCCGAGCTCGAGCGGATCGAGGAGCGGCTGTTCGCGCTGCGCGCCGCCTCGCGCAAATACTCGACGCCGGTGGATCTGCTGGCCGCGCTGGCGGCGCAATACGCCAATGACGTCGCGCTGATCGATGCCGGCGCCGATCAGCTCAAAAAGCTGGAGGCGGCCGCCACTGAGGCCGACAAGCGTTATGCTGCTGCGGCCGCAAAACTATCGGCGGCGCGCAGCAAGGCGGCCGAGAAGCTCAACAAGGCGGTCAATGCCGAGCTCGCGCCGCTCAAGCTCGAGCGCGCGAAATTCATGACCCAGGTCGAGGCCAATGCCGCCGCGCCCGGGCCTGAGGGCATCGACCGCGTCGAGTTCTGGGTCCAGACCAATCCGGGCACCAAGCCGGGACCGATGATGAAGGTCGCCTCCGGTGGCGAGCTGTCGCGCTTCCTGCTGGCGCTGAAGGTCGTGCTGGCCGATCGCGGCTCGGCGCCGACTTTGGTGTTCGACGAAATCGACACCGGTGTCGGCGGCGCGGTGGCGGACGCGATCGGCTCGCGGCTGTCGCGCCTCGCCGGCAAGGTACAGGTGATGGCGGTGACCCATGCGCCGCAGGTCGCGGCCCGCGCCAGCCAGCATCTGTTGATCTCCAAGGATGCGCTCGACAAGGGCAAGCGCGTAGCCACCCGCGTCAACGCGCTCGCTGCCGACCATCGCCGTGAAGAGATCGCGCGCATGCTGGCCGGCGCCGAGATCACCGCCGAGGCGAGGGCCGCGGCGGAACGGCTGCTCCGGGCGGCGAGCTAGTTCGCCGATGGCCACCAAGGCGAAGAAAGCGCTGGTCGACGTCGACAAGCTCACCAAGGCGCAAGCCAAGGTCGAGCACATGCGGCTTTCGCTCGAGATCGAGGGACACAACGAGCGCTACTATCAGAAGGACGCGCCGACCGTATCGGACGCGGCCTACGACGCCCTGCGGCGCCGCTTGGAAGCGGTCGAGGCGAAGTTTCCCGACCTCGTCACCACGGACTCACCGACGCAAACTGTCGGTGCTGCGCCGGCCCGCGGCTTTGCCAAGGTGCAGCACGTCGTTCCGATGCTGTCGCTCGGCAACGCATTTAGCGACGAAGATGTCACCGAGTTCGTCGAGCGCATTAGGCGCTTTCTCAAGCTCGATGCCGATCACATTCCGGCGCTGGTCGCCGAGCCGAAGATCGACGGTCTGTCGCTCTCGCTGCGCTATGAAAACGGCGAGCTGGTCCGCGCAGCGACCCGTGGTGACGGCTTCACTGGCGAGGATGTCACTGCCAATGTCCGGACCATCAAGGACATTCCGCACAGCCTGAAGGGCCGCAATTTCCCGGCCGCCTGCGAGATGCGCGGCGAAGTCTACATGCTCAAGAAGGACTTCCTCGAGCTGAACAAGAAGCAGGCTGCGGCCGACGACACGATCTTTGCCAATCCGCGCAATTCGGCGGCGGGTTCGCTGCGCCAGAAGGATGTCTCGATCACCGCGTCACGGCCGCTGAAATTCTTCGCCTATACGTGGGGCGAGATGAGCGAGCCGCCTGCCGACACCCAGCACGGCATGCTGGAGTGGATGCACAAGGCAGGCTTCGTGGTCAATCCATTGATCACGCTCTGCCACAGCGTCGACGATGTCTTGAAATTCTACAACAAGATCGGCGAGGAGCGGGCATCGCTCGGCTACGACATCGACGGCGTCGTCTACAAGGTCGACCGCCTCGACTGGCAGGAGCGGCTCGGCTTCGTGTCGCGCAGCCCGCGCTGGGCCATCGCACACAAATTCGCCGCCGAACAGGCAACGACTGTTCTCAAGGGGATCGATATCCAGGTGGGGCGCACCGGCGCGATGACGCCGGTCGCGCGGCTGGAGCCGGTCACGGTCGGTGGCGTCGTGGTGTCGAATGCGACGCTGCATAACGAAGATTACATCAAAGGGATCGGCAACGACGGAAATCCGATCCGGGACGGCGTCGATCTGCGTATCGACGACACCGTCGTGGTGCAGCGCGCCGGCGACGTCATCCCGCAGGTCGTCGGCGTCGTTCTGGACAAGCGGCCGAAGAGTGCAAAGCCGTACAAGTTTCCCGACACCTGCCCGGTATGCGGCAGCCATGCGATCCGCGAGGAAGGCGAGGCGGTGCGTCGCTGCACCGGCGCGCTGATCTGTCCGGCGCAGGCGGTCGAGCGGCTGAAGCATTTCGTGTCGCGTCTCGCCTTCGATATCGATGGTCTCGGCGAGAAGCAGATCCAGGAATTCTACGAGGATGGGCTGGTGAAGTCGCCGGTCGACATCTTCACCCTTCGCGAGCGGGACGCGCGTTCGACCTCGAAATTGATGGAGCGCGAAGGCTACGGCGAGACCTCGGTGCGCAACCTGTTCGACGCGATCGACGCGCGCCGCAATATCGAGCTGCACCGCTTGATCTTTGCGCTCGGCATTCGCCATGTCGGCGAGGGCAACGCCAAGCTGCTGGCGCGGCACTACCACACGATCGAGAATTTCCGTGAGGCGATGCTGGCCGCAGCCAAGGGCAGCCAGGACGAAGAGAACACCACCGAAGCCTACCAGGACCTCAACGACATCGACGGCATCGGCGAGATCGTTGCGGACGCAGTGGTCGAGTTCTTTGCCGAGCCGCGCAACGTCAAGGCGCTCGGCGAATTGCTGCGCCAGATCGAGGTGAAGCCTGCCGAGCAGCCGCGCAAGAGCTCGCCGGTCTCGGACAAGACCGTGGTGTTCACCGGGTCGCTGACCAAATTCACCCGTGACGAAGCCAAGGCGATGGCCGAGCGTCTCGGCGCCAAGGTTGCCGGCTCGGTGTCGAAAAAGACCGACTACGTCGTCGCCGGCGAGGAAGCCGGGTCGAAGTTGACCAAGGCGCGCGAGCTCGGCGTTGCGGTGCTGACCGAAGACGAGTGGCTGAAGCTGATCGAGGAGTAAGGCGCGGCTCTGCCGCACTTGCCGCTGTCGCGGGGGGATGACGAGGGAGGGCGTGGCGCGATTGCGCCAGTCACATCATCCCCTGCTCATCTTCCTCGGCCTGCGCGATCAACTCCTCGCTCACCACCACGTTGCGCCGCGGCACCACGAAGATCATGGTGCAGGCGCAGGCGATCGAGATCGCAAAGAGCGCCGATGTCAACGGCAATGTGGTGGTCGAATGGCCGCCGAGATAGGCGCCGAATTGCGAGATCAGCGAGCCGATGCCCTGTTGCAGGAAGCCCATGGCGCCGGAGGCGGTGCCGGCGGCTTCGGGCCGGATGCTGATGGCGCCGGCGGCCGAATTGGCCATCACGAAGGCATTGGCGATCATCACGATCATCTGGGTGCCGAACAGCCAGAGCGGCGCCTGGTTTACCCCAGTGAAACTCCAGATCAGGTTCAACAGGCTGCCGCCGAGCTGCAGCGCGAGGCCGAACCAGATCAGCCTCTCCAATGAGTGCCGCGGCGCGAAGCGCACGCACAAGAGATTGCCGACGAAGTAGCCGAACCCGGTCATCGCGAACCATGCGCCATACTCGGCGCTGCTGCGGCCCATCTGGGTGACCACGATGTAGGGGCCGCCGCCGGCGAAGGCGAAGATGATCTGCGACGCCAGCACCTGGCACAGGAGATAGCCGACGAACGCGCGGCTTCGGATCAGCTTGCCGAGGTCGTTGCGGAAGCTCGAGCTGTCGGCGCGGTCGCGGCGGGTTTCGGGCAGTGCCAGCGCGATGAAGATGGTCACGGTCAGCGACGCCGCGGTGATGAGATAGAGGATCGCGCGCCAGCCGAAAGCGGTCTCCAGCAGACCGCCGGTCAGCGGGCTCACCATCTGCGCGATCATCAGCGCGGCGACCACGAGGCTGATCATGGCGCCGACCCGCTCGCGCGGATAGAGATCGCGGATGATGGCGCGACTGATCACCATGCCGCTGGCGCCGCCGAGCGCCTGGAAGAAGCGCGCCGCGATCAGTTGCGGCAGGGTTTCGGCGAACAGCGAGCCGATGCCGGCCACGACCATCAGGCCGAGGCCCGCGAGCAGCACCGGCCGGCGGCCGAACTTGTCGGACAGCGGCCCCATGATCAGCTGCGACAGCGCGATGCCGACCATGTAGAGCGACACGGTCATCTGCGCGATGGAAATGTCGCGGCCGAAATCGGTCGCCAGCACCGGCAGCGCCGGCACCAGCATATAGAGCGAGATCGGCGCGACGCCCGTCATCACGACGAGCATCAGCAGCATGACCTTCGAGGTCGCGATGTTGTTGTCTTTGATGTTGTCTTGCGCCGCGCCGCGCGGCTTGCCCATCACGCCGTGCATTCAGGTCCGTTTCCGCATTGTGGAACGACTGTAGCGTGGCCGTTCGCGCGGAATACGGGTGTTTCGGCATACGCCCATGCATTTCGGGTGACGCCGCGGCGATGTTTCGTCCCGCGCAACAAGCACACCGTCGTCCCCGCGAAGGCCGGGACCCATAACCACAGGCGTGCATTGCTGAAGCGCGCTGTGGCCCCAGCGTCATGCAACGGCAGATAGCTGTGGCTATGGGTCCCGGCCTTCGCCGGGACGACGTCGAACATGTGGATGCTCGCGTGCCAGCTACCTCAGCGGCGCCGTAGCCTCGTCGAGCCACAGCTTGGTGGCGTTGTCGTCGAGATGCGGGCGCACCGTGCGTGCGACGCGGGCATGGTAATCGTTGAGCCAGTTCAACTCGCCTTCGCTCAGCATGCTCACCTCGATCAGGCGGCGATCGATCGGCGCCAAGGTCAGCGTCTCGAAGGCGTTGACCGGCTTCTCGGCGCCGGCAATGTCGGTGCCGATCACGAGTTCGAGGTTCTCGATCCGGATGCCGTAGGCGTCGGTCTTGTAGTAGCCGGGCTCGTTGGACAGGATCATGCCGCGCTTCAGCGGCGTGGTGCCGAGCTTGGAGATTCGCGCCGGCCCTTCATGGACGCTGAGATAGCTGCCGACGCCGTGGCCGGTGCCGTGCTCGAAATCGATCCCGGCCTGCCAGAGATATTGCCGCGCGAAGCTGTCCAGCTGCGCGCCGGTGGTGCCGTCGGGGAAGATCGCGCGAGCGATCGCGATATGGCCGCGCAGCACGCGGGTGAAGCGATCGCGCATCTCTGCGGTCGGGCTGCCGATCGCGATGGTGCGGGTGACGTCGGTGGTGCCGTCCTGATATTGCGCGCCGGAATCGATCAGCAGGAGATCGCCGGGCACGATGCGGCGGTTGGTCTTGCGCGTCACGCGATAATGCACGATGGCGCCGTTCGGCCCGGTGCCGGCGATGGTCGGGAACGAGACGTCCTTCAGCGCGCCGGTCTGGCGGCGGAACGTCTCCAAGGCCTCGACGGTGTCGATCTCGGTGAGGTGGCCTGCGGGCGCCTCGCGGTCGATCCAGGCAAGGAAGCGCGTCAGCGCCACGGCGTCGCGCTGGTGCGCGGTGCGGGTGCCTTCGATCTCGGTGAGGTTCTTGACCGCCTTGAGCAGGCTGACCGGATCGTTGCCGCGCACCGGCTTGCCGCCGGCGCCCGCGATCAGGCGGCTCAGGGCGTCCGCCGCGGTCGCGCCGTCGAGCGCGATCGAGGCGCCGCGCTTGGCAAGCTCGCTGAGCTTCGCGGTCAGCGCCGCCGGTTCCTCGACATCGGCGGATTGCTCGAGATGGTCGCGCGCAGAGTTGGACAGCTTGCGGTGATCGATGAACACCAGCGGCCGGCCTTCCTTCGGCACCAGCGCGTAGGACAGCGGCAGCGGCGTATGGGAGACGTCGGCGCCACGGATGTTGAAGGTCCAGGCCACCGCGTGGCTGTCGGAGAGCACCAGCGCATCGACGCCGAGCTTGTTGATCTCGAGCCGGATGCGCTTCAGCTTCTCGGCCTCGATCTCGCCGGAGAATTGCGCGCCGTGGATCGAAACCGGGCCGAGCGGCGGTGCCGGCCGCTCGTGCCAGATCGTATCGACCGGGTTGCCGTCGACGGCGACCAGCTCGGCACCGGCCTTGGTGCAGGCCGCCGTCAGCCGTTCAACTGCCGCAGAAGTGTGCAGCCACGGGTCAAATCCTAGGCGGTCGCCGGCCGATAGATGCCTCGTCAGCCAGTGCTCCGGCGGCGGCTCGACCAGCGGCTCGACCTGCCAGGCCTTGGCGTCGACTTGCTTGCCGGCCTGCAGCGTGTAGCGGCCGTCGACGAACAGGGCGGCTTCCTTGGCCAGCACGATCGCGAGCCCGGCCGATCCGGTGAAGCCGGTCAGCCAGGCGAGCCGTTCCTCCGACGCTGCGACGTACTCGTTCTGCTGCTGGTCGGCGCGTGGAACCACGAATCCGGTCAGCTTGTGCCGCGCCAGTTCCTCACGCAGCGCGCTTAGCCGTGCGGCCAGCGCAACGCCGCCTTCGGGTTCTTCGAAAGTCTGGAAATGGGCTTCGAACATCGCCTTTGCACTCTCTCCGGATGCAGCATGATCTTCGCGCCGACGCGCTGGGGCATGACCACATTTTCAGCATTACTTATGCTTGAATCATGGCATAGTGGAAGTGACCGGACGATGTCCACCGTCGCCGGTCAAGCGTACGGGGAGTGTCCAGGAGTGTCTCAACTCAACGGTGAGGAGATGCACGATGCCTGCATTCACGTTTGAGAAGATTTCGCCGCCGGTCCGCCGCGGCCCGATCGCACCGATCGAGCAGAAGCAACGTGGCGTCATCGTCCAGATGCTCGACCGTTTTGTCGAGGCGCGTGCGCGGCGCGCGGCCGCTCGGGACAAGGTCGGGACGACCAGCCGCGATTCAGTCACGCCGAAGTAGCCAGCCTGCAGAACGCGTTTATTGATCGAGGTCCGAGGCCTTGGCCACGGTCGCGTTGACCACCTTGGTGCCATCGAGCTCGCGCACGATCCGCTCATCGGGGCCGACGATACCGAGATCGAATTCGCACTCCGGCGTCAGCAGCGTCATGCGCTGGCCGACGATGACGACGACGGTCATGTCGAGCGTCTCGCCTGAGACCGCCCATTCTCTCAACTCGCTCCGAAACGGCTCCCTGCGCCAGGCGTCCGGGAATCCCGGATCGCACCGGACCTCGAGACCGTCTTCGGAGGTGGTGAGCACAAGTTTCGATCTCGAGGGCTTCCAGTGCTCCTCCAGCAGTTCGTTGACCAGCCAGACGCAACTGAACGAGCGGCATTCCACCGGCCGGTCCGGATAGATCCGGCAGCCGCGCCCCGGCTCGCAATGCGGACACCATGCGCTGGCCGGCTTCGCCAGCTCTTCGATCGCCATCACCTTGCAGCAGAGCGTGCAGTCGCCGCACTGTCTGCCGGGGGCGGTCATTTGACCCTGCGTAACAGCAGGCTGCTCCAGCCCTCGATCTTCAGATGCCGCAGCGGCACCAGCCCGCGGGCGCGGTAGGCGGCGATCACCGCCGGCGCCTGGTGGGTCAGCAGGCCCGATAGAATGACCTGCGCCGACGACGCGAGGTGCTGCGCCATCGGTCCCGCCAGCTGGCGCAGCGGGTTGGCGAGGATGTTGGCGAGCACCAGATCGAACGGCCCGTCCGCGGCAAAGCGCGGTGCGGCAAAGCCGGTGGCACGGATCACGTCCACCAGATGCCCTGCGCCGTTCAGCCAGGCGTTCTCCTCGGCGACCTTGACCGACGGCGGGTCGATGTCGCTCGCCAGCACCTTGCCGTGCAGCGCCTTGGCGGCGGCAATCCCGAGCACGCCGGTGCCGGTGCCGAGATCGAGCACCCGGCGCGGCTGATAGGCCTTCAGCACGTGGTCGAGCAGCAGCAGGCAGCCGCGCGTGGTGCCGTGATGACCGGTGCCGAAGGCCAGCGCCGCCTCGATCTCGATCCCGAGCTTGTTGGGGGGGATCCTGTGCCGGTCATGCTGACCGTGGACGACAAAACGGCCGGCCGCGACCGGGACCAGGTCCTCCAAGCTGGCCTTGACCCAGTCCTTTGCCTCGATGGTGTCAAAGACCAAAGTCGATGCGATGTCCGGCCGCACGACCTGGCCGACCAACTCGCGCAGCAAGGCCTGGTCGGGCGGTTCAGCAAAATGGACCGTGACGTCCCAGCGGCCATCCGGCCGCTCGAAGGCCGCAAATGCCGCCTGATCCTCGAAGAAGAGCTCGGAAAGCGCATCGACGACGCGCTTTGCGGTCGTCTCGTCTGACAGGGTGACGCTGGCGCGGTGTGTGGATGGGGTCATTGCAGGCCGTTAGCGCGATTTTTGCTAAAAGTTCAACCGGATTTCAATCGAGTTTCGCGAGAACTGATAGGGTCCCGATTCAAACAACCTTAGGTACCGCAGTATCCCTCGTCCCAGGGCATCACAACCAAGCGCAGGGCTGCAATGAGGGCTATTCTTGTTAGGCATTTGGACGACGACTCCGGCGCAACCGCCATCGAATACGGGCTGATCGCGACCGGCATCGCCCTCGCCATCATCGCTGCGGTGAATGGCATCGGCACGAATTTGAGCGGAACGTCCAGCACGATCGCAGGTTCGCTCGAGTAATTCGCAGGCGGCGTTCTCAAGCAAGCACCGGGCAGTGACGCCCGGTGTTTTTCTTTAACAGGTTGTCCACCGGGTTTTGCGCAGCTTATCGACAAGTCATCAAGCGCGTCGTCCCGCGGTTATCGGCCTCTGTTCCACAGGCTGTCCACCGGGATGTCCACCGGCTTTGCCGCCATGGGACACCAGATCTGACCACGGTCGATCCACAGCTTCTCGACAGATATGTCCACAGTCTGACGGCGCGGTCCGCGTCAGGCGAACAGCGCGCGATGGTCGGCCAGGATGGCCCGCGCGGCGTTGTGGCCGGGCGCGCCGGTGACCCCGCCGCCCGGATGGGCGCCGGAACCGCAATGGTAGAGGCCGCGGAGCGGCCCGCGGTAGTCGGCATGGCCGAGCATGGGCCGCGCCGAGAACAACTGGTTCAGCGTCAGCGCGCCGTGAAAGATGTCGCCGCCGAGAAGGCCGAACTGCCGTTCGAGATCGAGCGGCGACAGGATCTGGCGGCCGATCACGGAGCCCGCGAAGCCGGGCGCGTAGCGGTCGACGGTTGCGATCATCAGATCGGCGGCCTCGTCTCGATGGTCGTCCCATGATTTGCCGCCGGGCAGTTGCGGCGCGACGTGCTGGCAGAACAGGCTCGCGACATGCTGGCCCGGCGGGCTCAGGCTGTCGTCGAGCGTCGATGGGATCAGCAGCTCGACGACCGGCGCGCGGCTCCAGCCGAATTCGCGCGCATCGCGCCAGGCGCGATCCATGTAGCCGAGGCTGGGCGCGATGATGATCCCCGCGGTGAGGTGATCGCCGGGGCCTGGGAGCGCGGTGAACGAGGGCAGGGCGCTCAGCGCCACGTTCATCCTGAACGTGCCGGACCCGTTCTGCCATCGCGAGATGCGGGTGCGGAATTCGCCCGCCAATGCGCCCTCCGGCACCAGGCGCGTGTAGAGCAGTTTCGGGTTGACGTTGGAGACGACATATTTGGCGCGAACCGTCTCGCCGCTGTCGAGGATAACGCCCGTGGCGCGATCATTTTCGACGATCACCTCGCGGACGGGGGCATCGGTTTCGATCTCGACGCCGTGGCTGCGCGCGGCACGTGCCATCGCCTGGGTGATCGCGCCCATGCCGCCGATCGCGTGGCCCCAGACCCCCTTCTTGCCGTTCACCTCGCCGAACGCATGATGCAGCATCACATAGGCCGAGCCGGCGGCGTAGGGGCTCGCATAGTTGCCGACAATGGCATCGAAGCCGAACAGCGCCTTGACGAGGTCGTTATCGAAACGCTCGTCGAGCATCTCGCCGGCCGAGCGCGTGAACAGGTCGAGCAGATTGCGCTGCTGCTCCAGCGACAGCCGCCGCAGGATGTTGGCGGTGCCGAGCGCGTTGAAGACTTCGCTGATTGCGCCGATGCCAAAGCCCTCGACGAGGTTCGGCGGCGCGCGCAGCACGAACTGCCGCAGCACGTCGGCGATGGCTTCGAGTTCCCCCGAGAACGCGCCGATGGCGGCGGCATCGTGCGGACTCAGTTTCGCGACCGACTGCTGGGTGCGGCCTTCGCCGGTCAGCAGATGGCTGCCGTCGGGCGCGGGGAGGAAGTTCTGCGCGCGGCGCTCGACGATCCGCAAACCGTGATCGGCAAGTTTCAGGTCGGAAATGATTTGCGGGTTGAGCAGGCTCACCGTGTAGGCGGCGACCGAATTGCGGAAGCCCGGGCAAAACTCTTCGGTGACGGCGGCGCCGCCGACCACCTTGCGGCGCTCGACGACCTTCACCCGCAGCCCTGCCATCGCGAGATAGGCCGCGCAGGTGAGGCCGTTATGCCCCGCACCGATGATGACGACGTCTGTTTTGTTCATGTCCGCTTCAACAAGCAGTGATTAGAGCATGATCCGCAAAAGCGGAAACCGGATTATCGAAACGATAGCGCCCTCAAACCCGAAAGATCCAATGTGCTGTGGCGCTGCAGCGCCGCGTCGTCAAGTCCACGTGACCGCGGTTTCTTGTCCGTGATACTGCCTTATGCTCAATTCAAATCCCCGGTGCGGTGGCGCCGGGCCGTCCGCCTCCGGCGCCCGCCGGGTCCATGCCGGAGCCTTCATGACGTCTGAGCCGTCCGCCTCGCGAAACCGGCTGGTGCTGGTTGTCTACACCGCCGCGATCTTCGTCAGCGCGCTATTGCTGTTCTCGGTGCAGCCGCTGTTCACCAAGATGGTGCTGCCGCGGCTCGGCGGCTCGCCGGCGGTGTGGTCGGTGGCGATGGTGTTCTTCCAGTCGCTGCTGCTCGCAGGCTACGCCTATGCGCATCTGTTGATGAAGCTGAAGCGCCGTGTCGTGCCGATCGCGGTGCATCTGGTGCTGCTCGTCGTCGCGCTGCTGACCTTGCCGCTCTCGATCAGGAGCGGCTGGGGCGAGCCGCCGACCTCGGGCTATGCGGTGTGGCTGCTCGGCCTGTTCGCGGTCTCGATCGGCCTGCCGTTCTTCGCGCTTGCCGCCAACAATCCACTGCTGCAGGCCTGGTTCGTGCGCACCGGCCACCCCAGCGGGCCCGACCCGTACTTCCTCTATGCGTCCTCGAACATCGGCAGCTTCCTGGCGCTGTTGTCCTATCCGGTGCTGCTCGAGCCGATGTTCACGTTGCGCACCCAGAACCTGATCTGGACCGGCGGCTATGGCCTGCTGATTCTTTTGATCGCAGGTTGCGGCGTGCTGTTGTTGCGGTCGCCGGCCAATGCAGGCGTGCTCAACATGCAGGTTGATGACGCCGATGCGCCGGCACCGTCCTGGGGCCTGCGGGCGCGCTGGATCTTCCTTGCCGCGGTGCCATCGGGCCTCCTGATCGCAGTGACGGCGCATATCTCGACCGACGTCGCGGCGGCGCCATTGCTCTGGGTGTTGCCGCTGTCGTTATATCTTTTGACCTGGGTGCTGGTGTTCCAGTCGCGGCCGCTGCTGCCGCACAAATGGATGCTGTTGGCACAGCCGCTGGCGATCGCCGGCGTCGTGATCCTGCTCGCGGTCGGTGGCGAGCAGAATCTGCTGCTGACGCTCGGCGGCCATCAGCTCTGCTTCTTCATCATCGCGATGGCCTGTCATGGCGAGCTCGCGCGCACCCGTCCCGCCGCGAAATACCTCACCGGCTTCTACGTCGCGCTGTCGTTCGGCGGCATGGTCGGCGGCCTGTTCGCGGGGCTGATCGCGCCGTTCACCTTCTCATGGATCGCTGAATATCCGATCCTGCTGGCGCTGGCGGCGCTGTGCCGTCCGCCCGGGGGCGCGGAGCGGCTGCCGCGCTGGAGCGCCTGGTACTGGCCGTTCCTCGCGGTGCTGGCGGTCGCGCTGATCGCGCCGAGCTATTCGGCCGGCGACATCTTCAACTGGTTCGACGACCACCGGGTGTGGGTGATCGGCGCGGTCGGCGTGCTCTCGGCGCTGCTCGCGCTTGCGCTGAACGCAAATCGCCGGAAGATATTCGCAACCGTCGTGGTCGCGCTGGTGGTGCTGCGCGCCTATCCGTCCGACGACGGCCGCGTCGAGACCGTGCGCAGCTTCTTCGGCGTGCACAAGATCGTGGTGACGCCGAACGGGCAGTATCACGTGCTGATGCACGGCACCACGATCCACGGCGCCGAGAAGTTCAAGAACGACGACGGCACGCCGGTGACCGGGCGGCCCGAACCGATCAGCTACTACCACAAGGACGGCGGCATCGGGCGGGCGATCACGGCGATCCGCGAGCGCAAGGGTGCGCCGCTGAAAGTCGCGGTAATCGGGCTCGGCTCGGGCACGCTGACCTGCGCCTCGCAGCCGGGCGAGGACTGGAAATTCTTCGAGATCGACCAGTCGATGGTCGATACCGCGCGCGACCCGAAATACTTCACCTACATCCAGAATTGCGAGCCGAACCTGAAGCCGGTGATCGGCGACGCGCGGCTGACCTTCGCCAAGGAGCCGGACGGCGTCTACGATCTCATCATCGTCGACGCCTATTCGTCGGACGCGATCCCGATCCATCTCGCGACAGAAGAGGCGATGGCGATCTACAAGGAGAAGCTGGCGCCGCAGGGCGCGGTCGTGATGCACGTCTCGAACCGCCATCTCGAATTGGCCAGTGTCGTGGTCGGCATCGCCGATGCCAACGACATGAAGAGCTGGGTCTACAGCGAGGATTCCGGCCGCGACAACGAGTACATCTTCTCGACCTCGGTCGTGGTCTCGGCGCGCGATGAAGCGGACGTCGGCAGGCTCGCCTCGTCAGATGTCTGGACCGAGACCGATGCCAACGAGAAGCAGCGGGTCTGGACCGACGACTATTCGAACGTGCTGGGCGCAGTCTACCGGCGCCTGCGCGACGGCGAGCAGTAGGCGCTAAAGCGCGATGAGATTGGGTCGAATCGTCATCGCGCTTTGGGCGCGCGATCTTCTCGATCGCCTGGGTTGCCGCCGCGGTTCTGTTCAGCCGGCACGCCGGCATCGCCGCGTTCCTGCTCGTGATCTACCCGGCATGGGACGCAACCGCCAATCTGGCTGATGCGCGGGTCAACGGCGGGTTGATCGCCAACCCATCTCAAGCGTTGAATGTCGCGGTCAGTGCAATCACGGCGCTCGCCGTGATTGCGGCGATCGGCCGCGACACCTATGCCGTTCTGGCGGTGTTCGGGGTTTGGGCGATCCTCGCGGGTGTGCTGCAACTCGCCACCGGCGTCAGGCGCTGGCGTCAGGTTGGCGCGCAATGGGCGATGATCCTGAGCGGCGCGCAGTCGGCGCTTGCCGGCGGCTACATGATCAGCCGATCGATCGGCACCGTAGCGCCGACGATTCTCGACGTCGCTCCCTATGCGGGCTTCGGGGCGTTCTATTTCCTGCTTTCGGCGATCTGGCTCGTTGCCAGGGCGCAACGCAGCGCGCGTGCGTAGGCGTTGCCCGGCATCACCGGCGAGCGCACGTCGACGTCAGCGCGATCGCTATTTTCTTTCCGGTGCCGTCGCCGCGGAGGCGGGCGTCGAAGCGGCGAGCAGCGGCATCGTCGGCGTGGTCTCGCCGGCATCCTCGTCGAGGAATTGCTCGACGCCGGCCTGGATCGACGACTTTGCGCTGTCGGGGCCGCGGTCGCTGAGGTCGTTGTGGTGGAATTGGGTCCGGACCACCTTGATGCCGAGCCTGGCGCAGGTCTCGTCGTCAGGTACGACGCCCGGATCGGCCTTGAACACCGGATCCCTGGAACGGAACGACAGGATCTTGATCTTGCTGTCGGTGATGAAGGGAACGCGCAGATTGTCCAGCGTCACGACCTTCTTGACCAGGTCGGGATGCTGCTTGGCGAAGAACATCGAGATGTCGCCGCCGTTCGAGTGACCGATCAGCGTCAGCGCGCGATAGTTTGCGTTCGGATACAGCTTCTTCAGCTCGTCGATCGCATACATGATGTTGAAGACGCCGCGATTATATTGCATGCGACGGCCGACATATTCCTCGCCGACCTTGGTCACCATCGGGGCGTCGGAGTCGAGGTCGTGCTGAATGCTGACCACGAGGTAGCCGCGCGAGGCGAACACGTTGGTGAGGAACGAGTACTCGGTGTTCTTGACGGTGTTGCCGTGGCTGAGGATCGCGACCGGCAGCTCGATCATCTCGGCCATGGCCTGCATCTGCCGGTCGCGACGGACCGCGACTTCGACCGTGACGTTGCGGTCGTCGCGCAGCACGTCGTGGAACGTCAGCGTCGCGTGACGGATCGCCCATCTGTCCGTCGTGAAATAGCCGGCCATCGCCACGATGCACAGGCAAAGGACAACGAAGCCCCGTTTCATTTCCGACCTCTGATACTGCCTTCGTGACGCGCGCCTCTCGCTCTGATTTCAGCGGGCATTCCGCGTGAATCGGCCTTCCGAGGCCAGGCGGGCGACGATTGCCGCCGAATATCGGGCTAATCTTACAATCAGATGACGGCGCGACGACGGGCCACGGGGCACGGCCGCACGGGCCTTTCCAGGCCTTCACAAGCGGGTGAGGGGGCCTCGGGAACCGACGGCGCAGGGTGACGGCGCCACCGACGGATCAGGGGCCGGTCTCAGTCCTGATAGCTGTTGCCGTAGAAATCGCGCTGCCGCGGATAGTTCGGCCGCGGCTGATAGTAGACCTGTGGCGCCGGCGCGTAGCCCTGGTTGCCGTAGTATTGCTGCTGGCCATAGGCCTGCGCGCCGTAGGCACGGCGCGCCGACGGCGGCGCCGGGTAGCGCTGGGCGGTCGAGCTGCCGTCGGCCGGATAGATGTAACCGTCGTCGACGCGAGCCTGCGCCGGATATTCGCGCGGCTGCGGGGTCAGGACGACGGGGTCGCCGGCGGCGGCAGTGCCATACTGCTCGTCTTGCTGCGGCGCGCGGCGGGCGACCGCGGTGCCGTTGCGCCCGCGCGGATTGCGCGCCAGCGCGACCTGGGACGAGCCGGTCAGCGTCACCGTGGTGTTGAGCACACCTTCTTTCTGGACCAGCGCGTAGAGCGTCGAGGCGTTGTCGCGCGACAGCCGCACGCAGCCGTGCGAGGCCGGCGTGCCGAGACGGCTCACTGAATCGGTGCCGTGAATCGCGTGGCCGATCTTGGTGAAGAAGATCGAGTGCGGCATCGGCGCGTCGTCGAATTCCTTGGAGTAGTGATCCTCTTCCATCCGGAAGGCGCGGAAGGTGCCGTTCGGCGTTTCGCGCGAGGGTATGCCGCTTGAGACCGGCCAGTGATAGCGCGCGACGCCATCGACCGCGACGGTCATCTGCTGGTTGTCCTTGTCAATGGTGATATCGACCTTGGCCTGCGCGGCGCCGGCGGTGACCAGCATTACGGACGTAAACGCAATGAGGAACGAACGCATTTTATTACCTTGGCCTCCAGGCCTGTCGCAGCAGCGGCTCTCCGTCCCCGGCAACCAATATGCACGGAATCCGAACTTGGTTCCAGTCGCGGACTTCGCGCATCGTTAATCCCGCGCGCGGCGCAAACAAGGCCGAAGCCGGGCGGGCCCGTCACGACGTGCTGACTTTTTCGCGAGCAGGGTGCGACGACAGCCCCGATGAACCGCCGAACGCAACCATTTGGCCGCATGGGCGTTTCACAATCCCGCCCCGACGACGCATTCGCGTCGCACTTTAAGGAACCCAGATGAACAACAGCAAAGTTAAGACCGCGGCCGTCCACCCAGCGGGCCTCTCCGCGCGGCTCCTGCTTGCAGCCGCTGGCCTCGCTTTGACGCTGGCCGCTGTCCCCCATGCGGGCCATGCCCAGGGCATCGTCCGCGGGGCCCACGAGGGCGCCTACGAGGGCAACCGGGTCGCCGGTCCGGTGGGCGGCGTGGTTGGCGGCGCCGTCGGCGCCGGCGTCGGTGGCGCCATGGGCGCGGTCAAGGGCGTGTTCGGCATCCCGGATCGCGGCTACCGCCGCGGCCATCGCTGCCGCGGCTATTACCGCCACGGCCATTTCCATTGCTATTGAGCTGGTGCGTAGCCCGGATGGAGCGCAAGCGAAATCCGGGGCCTCTGGTGCCAAACCGCGAGGCTGTCCCGGATTGCGCTGCGCTTCATCCGGGCTACGGGTCTCAGTTCTTCAGCCGATATCCGGTCCTGAAGATCCAGGCCACGATCACCATGCAGGCGATCAGGAACGCTGCGGTCATGCCGAGGCTCAGCCCGACGCTGACATCGGCGATCTCGTAGAAACTCCAGCGGAAGCCGGAGATCAGATAGACCACCGGGTTGAACAGCGTGATGGTGCGCCAGCCCGACGGCAGCATGTTCACCGAGTAGAAGCTGCCGCCGAGGAAGGTCAGCGGCGTCACCACCAGCATCGGGATCATCTGCAGCTTCTCGAAGCCGTCGGCCCAGATGCCGATGATGAAGCCGAACAGGCTGAAGGTGACCGCGGTCAGCACCAGGAATGTCAGCATCCAGACCGGATGCTGGATATGCAGCGGTACGAACAGTCCGGCGGTCGCCAGGATGATCAGGCCGAGAATGATCGACTTGGTGGCGGCCGCGCCGACATAGCCGATCACGATCTCGAAATACGAGATCGGCGCCGACAGGATCTCGTAGATTGTGCCGGCGAATTTCGGGAAGTAGATGCCGAACGAGGCGTTGGAGATGCTCTGTGTCAGCACCGACAGCATCACGAGGCCGGGCACGATGAAGGTGCCGTAGCTGACGCCCTCGACCTCGGTGATGCGCGAGCCGATCGCAGCGCCGAACACCACGAAATACAGCGAGGTCGAGACCACGGGCGAGACGATGCTCTGCAGCAGCGTGCGCCAGGTGCGCGCCATTTCGAACAGATAGATCGCCCGGATCGCGCGATAGTTCATGGCGCCCTCACGATGCTGACGAAGATGTCTTCGAGGGAGCTCTGCCTGGTGTCGAGGTCGGAGATGCGGATGCCGGCGTTGCGGAGATCGTTGAGCAGGCTGGTGATCCCGGTGCGATCGCCCTTGGTGTCGTAGTCGTAGGTCACTGCGTGGCCGTCGTCGGACAGTTCGAGATTGTAGGCGGCGAGCGCCGGCGGAATGGCGTCGAGCTTGTTCTGCAATTGCAGCGTCAGCTCCTTCTTGCCGAGCTTCTGCATCAAGGTCGCCTTGTCCTCGATCAGGATGATCTCGCCCTTGTTGATGACGCCGATGCGGTCGGCCATCTCCTCGGCTTCCTCGATGTAGTGCGTGGTCAGGATGATGGTGACGCCGGACGCCTGCAGCGTGCGGACCACCTCCCACATGCCCTTGCGCAACTCGACGTCGACGCCTGCGGTCGGCTCGTCGAGGAACAGGATCTGCGGCTCGTGCGACAGCGCCTTCGCGATCATCACGCGGCGCTTCATGCCGCCGGACAGCGTGATGATCTTGTTGTCCTTCTTGTCCCACAGCGACAGGTCGCGCAGCACCTTCTCGATATGAGCGGGGTTCTTCGGCTTGCCGAACAGGCCGCGGCTGAAGCTGACGGTCGCCCATACCGATTCGAACGCGTCGGTGTGCAGTTCCTGTGGAACCAGCCCGATCATCGACCTTGCCGCGCGATAATCCCTGATGATGTCGTGGCCGCCGATCCTGATCGTGCCCTGGCTCGGATTGGCGATGCCGCAGATGATGCTGATCAGCGTGGTCTTGCCGGCGCCGTTCGGCCCGAGCAGCGCGAAGATCTCGCCGCGGTTGATATCGAGATTGATGCCCTTCAGCGCCTTGAAGCCGGAGCCGTAGGTCTTCGAGAGATTGGAAACGGAGATGATCGGCGACATGAAAGCGTCGGAGGCGTGAGGGAGGGATGGCCGACGCGGATCGGGGCCGGCGGGGCGGAGTGAGGGTCAAGCGCAGATAGGGACGTATAATCCGTTCTGCAATCACCCGGCCGGACAGAAAATTCGTGCTGTGGTGTGGCGGAAAAGTCGCCTCAACGCTTCTTCATTGATTTCGGCGGCTTCTTGGCCGCCGCCGCCGGGGCTGGGTGCGCGGCGGGCTCGTCAGCGACCTTCGCGACCAGCATGATCTGCACCTGGTTGTTGACTGGCGCATTGATGCGGGTGGGATCGAGCAACTGCTCTTCGCCAAGCCCGACCGATTGCAGGCGCTTGGGCGCGATCTTGAAGGTGTTGACCAGAATGTCGCGGATCGCGTCGGCCCGCCGCTGGCTCAGGATCACGTTGTTCTCGCGCCGGCCGGTCGATTCGATGTGACCGACGATCAGGAAGGTGTACGGCAATAGCGAGGCGTGCGTCAGCGCATCGGCGATACGCCCGACGGTCTGATAGGAATTCGGCAGCACGATCGGCGTGTCGACGTCGAACTGGATGTCGGCATTGAATGCCGGCAGGTTGTTCAGGTCGGGGGCGATCGGTGGCCGCTTCGACGGCGGCGGCTCGTTCTTCGAACGCGAGCGTGATCGTTCGAGCACCTGCTGGCGCAGCGCGGGAACGTCGATCTCGGCAGCCGTCTCGAAATGATCCAGCTTGGCGATGACGTCATCGCGCGTGATCGCGGTCTGCGCATGCGCGAGCGGCATCGCCAGCAAGACCAGCGTGCCGAGCAGGCCGAGATCGCGCAGGCCTCGGCGCATCACTGATACCCCGCGTCATTGATCGCCTGGGCGCAATTGCGGCTGAGGCCCTTGGCGGCGACCAGGCAGGGCACCGATTTGCTGGTCTCCTTGGTCGAGCCGCCGCACACCTTGACGATCTCGCGGGTGCAGGCATTGGCAACCGTCACGCGCGCCGCGATCCGCTTCTGGATCGCATCGAGGGTGGAGAAGTAGCTCTCCTTGCAGGTCGGCGAGATCACGTCGCGGTTGCGCGACAGGCATTCCTTAAGGCGGTTGGAGTCGAGGTTGACGCCGCGGCAGTTGGCGGTGATGTCTGCGCCGCAGGCCTTGGCGAGTGCGGCTGCCGAATCGCCAAAGCTGAGCGTCTCCGCGACCGCCAGCGACGGCGCAGTGAGCGCGACGACAAAAAGGAAAAACCCACCCCGGACCATGGGGCCATCTCAACCCGTGAATTCAACTGGGGTCAAGGGCTACGAACAGAGAAGGCCGTTCTGTCACGCCCGCTCCACAAAGCTGTCGACCACCTTCTTCTCGCCGGCCTTTTCGAAGGCGATGGTCAGCTTGTTGCCGTCGATCTTCACCACATGGCCGTAGCCGAATTTCTGGTGAAACACCCGATCGTCCAGCGAAAATTCCGACGTCGTGCCGGTGGACTTCGCCACCAGCTCGCCCTCGATCACCATTGGGCCGCGCTTGGTGCGGCTGAAGCTATCAGACGAAAAAGATGATTGCCGCTCCTCGAAGCCGCCGCCACGGCCCCCGCCACCGCGGCCGCGGTTGGCCTGGGCGCGCTGCCAGCCCGGGGTGGAATAGCTCGAGCCGAATGATTCGAGGTTGTCGAAGCGCGAGGCGCCGTAGCCACCGCTGCCGCCCCAGCCCGATCCACCCTTGGATTCGGTGATCTCGACATTGTGCGCCGGCAGCTCGTCGAGGAAGCGGGAAGGGATCGTGGTCGACCAGGTGCCATGGATGCGGCGGTTGGTGGCGAAATAGATTTTTGCGCGGCGGCGGGCGCGGGTCAGCCCGACATGGGCGAGGCGGCGCTCTTCCTCGAGCCCGGCGCGGCCCTGTTCGTCCAGCGTGCGCTGACTCGGGAACAGGCCCTCCTCCCAGCCCGGCAGGAACACGTTGTCGAATTCGAGGCCCTTGGCCGAATGCAGCGTCATCAGCGACACCGCCTCGTCGCCGGCCTCGCCGTCGCGGTCCATCACCAGCGAGATATGTTCGAGAAACCCTTGCAGGTTCTCGAATTCCTCCATCGAGCGCACCAGTTCCTTGAGGTTGTCGAGCCGGCCCGCGGCGTCCGCCGAGCGGTCCTTCTGCCACATCTCGGTGTAGCCGCTCTCGTCGAGCACGATCTCGGCGAGCTCGGTGTGCGAGGTGACCTCGCGCTGGGCGCGCCAGCGGTCGAACTGCATGACGAGGCCGCGCAGCGAGCCCCGCGCCTTCGGCTTCAGCTCGTCGGTCTCGACCACGGCGCGCGCCGCCTCGAACAGCGGAATCCGGCGCTTGCGGGCATGGTCATGCAGCAGCTGCACGGTGGCGTCGCCGAGGCCGCGCTTCGGCACGTTGACGATGCGCTCAAAGGCGAGATCGTCGGCCGGCGAATTGATGGTGCGCAAATACGCCAGCGCGTCGCGGATTTCGGCGCGCTCATAGAATCTGGGGCCGCCGATCACGCGGTAGGGCAGGCCGAGCGTGACGAAGCGGTCCTCGAACTCGCGCATCTGGAACGAGGCGCGGACCAGGATGGCAACGTCGTTGAGGTTCTCGCCGGCGCGCTGCAGCTCCTCGAGCTCCTCGCCGATCGCCCGCGCTTCCTCTTCCGAATCCCAGGAGCCGGTGACGGTGACCTTCTCGCCGTCGACGTCCTCGGTGCGCAGCGTCTTGCCGAGCCGGCCTTCATTGTGCGCGATCAGATGCGAGGCCGCGGCGAGGATGTGGCCGGTCGAGCGGTAGTTGCGCTCGAGCCGGATCACCTTGGCGCCGGGGAAATCGTGCTCGAAGCGCAGGATGTTGTCGACCTCGGCGCCGCGCCAGCCATAGATCGACTGATCGTCGTCGCCGACGCAGCAGATGTTGCGCGGCGGTGCGGACGGCGGAGCCGGCGCCGGTTGCGCGGTGGCGTCTTCCTTCGCCGGTTCAGCATCGGTCGCGCCGGGAATGATTGCCGAGATCGGAAGACCCTGCCGCGCAGGCGCCTGCGACAGCAGCCGCAGCCACAGATATTGCGCGACGTTGGTGTCCTGATATTCGTCGACCAGGATGAACTTGAAGCGGTTCTGGTACTGTCGCAGCACGTCGGGGTTCTCGCGGAACAGCCGGATGTTCTCGAGCAGCAGGTCGCCGAAATCGGCGGCGTTGAGGATCTTCAGCCGCTCCTGATAGGTCGCGTAGATCTTGCCGCCCTTGCCGTTGCCGAACGAGGCGGCCTCGCCCGCCGGCACCTGCGACGGCGACAACCCGCGATTCTTCCAGCTGTCGATCAGCCCGGCCAGCATCCGCGCCGGCCAGCGCTTGTCGTCGATGTTCTCGGCCTGCAGCAATTGCTTCAAGAGCCGCACCTGGTCGTCGACGTCGAGCACGGTGAAATTGGATTTGAGCTGCACCAGCTCGGCATGGATGCGCAGGATGCGGCCGCCGATCGAGTGGAAGGTGCCGAGCCACGGCATGCCCTCGACCGCCTGGCCGAGCATCTGGCCGAGCCGCAGCTTCATCTCGCGCGCCGCCTTGTTGGTGAAGGTGACCGACAGGATTTCCTGCGGGCGCGCGCGGCCCTGGCTCAGGATATGCGCGATGCGCGTGGTCAACACGCGCGTCTTGCCGGTGCCGGCGCCGGCGAGCACCAATACGGGACCGTCGAGCGTCTCGACCGCCTCGCGCTGCTCGGGGTTGAGGCCGTTGAGATATTGCGGACCGGCGGCCGCCCGCGCACGCGCGGCGATGCCGCCAGCCGCAGGCTGGTGCTCGGGAACGCCGTGATGGGGCAATTTGCTCGGCTCGGTCATTGGCGAATCGTCTCGGCCCCACGATGGCACCGTGGGACGGTGAAGGGGAGCTTTCTTAGCAGGGATTGAAGGCCATATAGGGCCTGATCGGCCGTTTTGACAGGTTTTATCCCCGACGGCAGTCACGGTTTTGGCAGCAGTCCAGTGTGAGCTTGGTTCCTGAAATCGGCGAAAATTTCGCGGTTTCACCCTCAGGAACCAGCGTTCCGCTGCCGATTTGTTTCCTCAAGCTATGGCGCCGGGCGAAAGGCGGCGCGAGGAAACCAAGCAGAGGTTTGATCATGCTGAGCTGGGTCGTCACATTCCTGGTCATCGCCCTGATCGCGGGCATCTTGGGCTTCGGCGGCATCGCCGGCGCCTCGATCGAAATCGCCAAGGCGATCTTCTTCATCGCCATCATCCTTTTCCTGGTGTCGGCGGTGGTCGGATTGGCGCGCGGCCGCACGCGAGTGTAGCCAAGGCTGGCTATTTTCTCGAGGGCATCGCCACGTTGCGGCCGATGCCCTCGGGGTGCGGCACGCCGGCATAGCTGTCCACGATCGCCTTGACGCGGGCGCGGATGTCAGGCGGAAATGCCGCTACCTTGCGCGCCTCCATGTCGATGTGCAGCGTGAGGTTTTCCGAGGTCGCCGACAGCCAGCCCTCGGTGGCATGGCGCAGCTCCTCGAATGTGTGCAGCCGTTTTTCGTCGGCGCCGAGCAGGAAGACCGAAACCTGCACGGGATCGCCGAGATGGATTTCCCGCAAGTAGCGCACGTGGCATTCGGCGGTGAAGGTCGAGCAGTGCCGTGCCTTCATGTAGACCGGCCCGATGCCGAGTTGCAGCCACATCTCGTCGATGGCGCGGTCGAACATCACATTGTAATAGGCCATGTTGAGATGGCCGTTATAGTCGATCCATTGCGGCTCGATCTGCATCACGGACGATCTGAACGGGGCTGGTGGAAGCGGCATCTCGCTCGTGGCAGTCTCTGACGTCATCTTCCATCCCCGGTTCGTTGCCTTGCGAGCATGAGCTTTTCTGTGACTCCGGCGGCCACTTTTTCAAGTCAGGCTCTCTTGACCCCTTATACAAGCTTTGCCACGGTCGGCTAAAGCCGGGAGGAAATTTGACGTGGCGACAACGATTTCGAGCAATGTGACGCGACCTGAACCTGAGGCCCTGAAGCGCGCGATCGATGCGCTGGCGGCGCGGTTCGGCAACCGGCTCGTCACGTCGCAGGCGGTGCGCGAGCAGCACGCCCATACCACCACGTGGCTGCCGAACCAGCCGCCGGACGCGGTCGTGATGGCGCAGGAAACCGCCGACATCCAGGACGTGGTGCGGATCTGCGCCGCCAATCGCGTGCCGGTGATCGCGTTCGGCACCGGAACCTCGCTCGAAGGCCAGGTCAACGCGCCGGCGGGCGGCGTCTGCATCGATCTGCGCGACATGAACAAGGTGCTCGAGGTGCATGCCGAGGACCTCGACTGCGTGATCCAGCCCGGCGTGACGCGGAAGGCGCTGAACGAGCATCTGCGCGACCAGGGCCTGTTCTTCCCGATCGATCCCGGCGCCGATGCCTCGCTCGGCGGCATGACCTCGACCCGTGCCTCCGGCACCAACGCGGTGCGCTACGGCACCATGCGCGAGAACGTGCTGGCGCTGAAGGTGGTGCGCGGCGACGGCGAGATCATCACGACCGGCACCCGCGCCAAGAAGTCGTCGGCCGGCTATGATCTCACGCATCTGTTCGTCGGCGCCGAGGGCACGCTCGGCATCATCTCGGAACTGACCATCCGCCTGCGCGGCATTCCCGACACGATCGCGGCCGCCGCGTGTTCGTTCGAGACCGTACGCGGCGCCTGCCAGGCCACGATCCTCGCGATCCAGACCGGCATCCCGGTCGCCCGGATCGAGTTGCTCAACGCCGCGCAGGTGAAGGCCTGCAACAGCTACTCGAAGCTGTCGCTGCCCGAGACGCCGCTGCTGCTGCTCGAATTCCACGGCAGCGAGGTCGAGGTTGCCGAGCAGTCGAAGAATTTCCGCGACATCGCCGCGGAATGCGGTGGTGGCGACTTCACCTGGACCACCAAGCCGGAGGACCGCACCAGACTGTGGCAGGCCCGGCATGACGCCTACTGGTCCGTCAAGGCGCTGCGCCCCGGCGACAGCATCGGCGTCGTCGCCACCGACGTCTGCGTGCCGATCTCGCGGCTGGCCGATTGCGTCACCGAGACCGAAGAGGATTTGAAGCGGCTCAATCTGCTGTCGCCGATCGTCGGCCATGTCGGCGACGGCAATTTCCACTGCTCGATGCTCTGCGACGTCAACGACACGGGCGAGATGGCGCGCGGTGAGGAGTTCATGCATCGGCTGGTCGAACGTGCGCAGGCGATGGGCGGCACCTGCACCGGCGAGCACGGCATCGGGCAGGGCAAGCAGAAATATCTGAAGGCCGAGCTCGGTCCCGAGGCGCTCGATGCGATGCGGGCGCTGAAGCTCGCGCTCGATCCGCAAAACATTTTCAATCCCGGAAAGATCGTTCCTGCGGCGTGAGGCGTCGTCACGCCGCAGAGGATTCGTCAGCGTCCGTGTGCGGAACTTTTTTGCCCCGCGTGTGACGCAGTGTAAACTTGGCTTCTTGCTTCGCACGTCTATTTCGCGGAGCGGGCGGCGCGGTGTGGCTCTAGCGCCATAGCTCGCCGCTTGCTCGGCATCGCGCAGACTCCGCCATTCACAGGTTGCACCAGGGCCAGTTATGCTTGCCGCGCTTTCGAGGCACGGCAATGTGGTTGTTCAACAAGGTCAAGCGCACGGATATCTGGGACGATCCCGTCGCCCAGCCGCTCGGCGACATTGAGGCTGCGCAGCGGATCCGTGCGATCTGCCACATGCGGCCGGCTGCGCCGAGGCGATCGGCTCGCCCGGCAAGCGTTCACCAAAGCAGCGGCAGATCGAGCGCGATCGCTATGAGCGCGCCGCCAAGGTCGCGATGGAGACCGCGATGAAGATCTCCGACGAACTGGTGCGGGACTCCGCGGTGCGCGAGATCGTTGGTCTGTGCATGAAGGCCAACAACATCAAGACGGGACGAGCGCTGTTCCGTGCCATCCACGCGGGCTCGATCAAGGCGGAGCTGCTGAAGGAGCATCCGACGCTGCAGAGTGAGCAGGCTTGAGTCGCTCGACCCGAGCGGAAATCGGGCTCGATCGGTCTTGCAGCACGTCCGGCGCGCCTCTCCCGGGGGGCCTTGTCGAAATATCGAAAACAACCCCATGCAAAGCAGTCGGCGGCGGCCGGCGTTCGACCAAACGACGTTCGATCAAGCCACTTGACACGTCGGGCAACTCACGGATACTTTTCCAATATTCCGAAATCAGCGGCCTGAAGCCCGGACGGTGCGGAGCTCAATTCGGGCTACGACGTCATCAAATCTACGTCTGCCCGCCCAGCGCACGCACCGCCTCGTCGACGCTGTGGAAGACGTGGTCCCGTTGCAGCACCTCATAGAGATCGAAGCGCTCGAACGCGTCCTGCGCCCGGGTGGATTCCAGCCGTGCCACGGCCACCGTCACACCGTCATCACGGCATTCGCGAAACAGATCGCGCAGCGCCTGCGCCGCGGTGAAGTCGATCTCGACCATGCCGCTGGCCTCGATCACCAGCAGCCGCGGCTTTTGTGCCGCCGCGCCGATGGTCTTGAGCACGCCGCTGTAGAAGCCTTCAGCGTTGAGGAACGACAGCGGTGCCTGCAGGCCGACGACCGCGATGCCTGCCTTGCGCTCGCCTGACGTGTGCGGGCCCGTCGGCCACCAGATCGTGGTGCCGGGGACGTGGACGAATTCCACCAGCCGGCCCTGCGTCGTGGTCCAGATGCCGTGCAACAGCGATAGCGCGATGCCGACTGCGACGCCTTGCTCGATCGGCAGCACGATGATCGCGGCGGCCGTCGCCACCACCAGCAGGAATTCGTAGAACGACTGGCTGAAGATCAAGACGATCTGCGCCACGCGGATGATGCGCAGCGCCACGAACAGCAGCACGCCGCCGAGCGCGGCGTCCGGCACGTGCTGCAGCAGCGTTGCCCCGAAGGCGAGCAGTGCGAGCACGATGGCCGCGGCAAACAGCCCTGACAGCTGCGTGCGACCGCCGGTTTCGGACACGATGCCGGTCCGCGGCGGACTGGCATTGACCGGAAACGCGCCGAACAGTCCAGCCAGAACACTGCCGGCACCGGCGCCGAGGAAGTCGCGATCGACGTCGGCCGGCTTGTCCGGATCGGATAGAAACGAGCGCGTCGTCGCCGCAGTCTGCACCATCACGACGACGGCGATCAGGATCGCGAGCGACAGCAGCTTGATCCATCGCTCCGGTGCGATGTCCGGAAATGACGGCTTGGGCAGCGTGCCCGGCACGGTGCCGACCACCTTGACGCCCTTGCTTTCGAGATGGCCGGCGACGACAGCGATGGTGGCGACGACAAGCCCGATCAGCGCACCCGGAATCCGCGCGCTGATCTTCTCCGATCCGGCGACCAGCGCTAGCACGCCGAGCCCGATCGCCAGCGTGTAGACATTGGTCTGGTCGATCTTCCCGGCGAGCACTCCGAGCTTGTAGAGCGTCGGCCCGTCCGGCGTGGTCAGGCCGAGCACGCCGGGCAGTTGCGAGACCAGGATGTGGACGGATATGCCGGCGAGGAAGCCGACCATCACCGGCGTCGAGAGCAGATTGGCAATCCAGCCGAGCTTGAACAGGCTGCCGGCGATCATGATCACGCCGACCAGCAGCGCCAGCGCCGTCGCGAACGCCTGATAGTCGGGCGAACCTGCTGTCGCCATCAGCGCCAGTCCGCCGGCGAAGATCGGCGTGATCGTGGAGTCTGCGCCGCAGGACAGGAAGCGGTTGGCGCCGAACATCGCAAAGCCGAGCGAGCCCGCCATGAAGGCGAAGAAGCCGATCTGCGGCGAGAACCCGCCGAGCCGCGCAGTCGCCATCTGTTCCGGGATCGCGATCGCGGCCAGCGTCAGCCCGGCGATCAGGTCGCCGGGCAGGTCGCTCGGTTTGAACGCCCTGAGCGAACGGAAGATCGGCCAATGGGCGGATGTCGGATCAGCTTCGGGCATCGGTCTCCCACGCGGGCTGCGGCGATTCGCGATAGTCCGCCATCGCGCTGCCAAAAGCCAGCGGAGTTGGGCCGTGTGCTGCCGCGACGAACAGCGGCTAGTGCGGACGCGCTTCTGTAATTGCCTTTCGGATCGCCGCCAGCGGCGCGCCGTCGTCGAATGTGACGCCGTTGCCCTGCAGCGTGACGCCGAGATCGCGCCACAGGGCGGCGAGGTCGGGTGTCACCGGCTTTGATCCCCATGCGCTGTGCAGCCGTTCCAGCACGTCGACGCCGACGGCCTTGTCGGCGGTCGCGAGCACCCGCCCGATCGGCCAGTCCTTTTCGTGATTGCCGCCGGCGGCGAGCACGCCGCGCATGGCATCCTGCAGCCCGAATTTGTTGCCGGTGCGTTTGCGGATCTCGACGTCGGCGAACAGGCAGAACATCGCGCCGCCCCAGTATTTGCGGCCCCAGGTGTCGGTATTGTCGAGGCCCTGGTCACCGGCCTGCGGCAGGCCCTTGGGCATGTCGCGCATCATTGCCTGCCAGATCTCCTGCGCGGTGAGGTCGCCGGCCTGCACGCGGGCGACCGGTTCGACATAGACCGCGAGCCCCTCCGAGAGCCAGGCATAGCGGTCGTCGAGGTCGGGCAGCGCGGTGTGCACCATCTCGTGCACGATCACCCAGTCGCGCTTGAGGTCGTCGGCGCCGGCGTCGCGGCCGATCGGCAAGCGGATCGCGGCGCCGCGATAGCCCCACGTGGTGCCGCCGCGAACCCGCGAACCGTCGACCGGCACGATCAGCAGTCGCAACGAGCTGACGGGAAACCGGCCGTAATAGATCGAGACCGCGCGGGCGGACGCCCTGACCCAGTCGAATATCCTGTCCTTCGGCAGCGCCATATCGCCGGGCGCAAAGGCGACGTGGATGGTGCCGCCGGGCACATCGAGATCGGTCTTCGGCAGCCGGTCGAAGGCGTCGTAAGGCATGCCCTCGCCGCGCATGAACTCGGACTGTGCCTTGATATGACAGGACGCGATGCCGATGAGGATCGCAGCGATAAGCATCGCCCCGGCGATCACGCGATATGTCGAGATGCCGTTCATCGCGACGTGCCGGGCTGCGGTCGCATGGCGTTCTTGCCAAGCGCCACGGACACCTGCTCGTCGAGATCGTCGAGAATGGCCGCGAGCAGCGCCGCGCCCTTGGCTGGTGTCGCGAGCGTCGGATCGCCGTAGCTGCCGGACCGGCTGTAATTCGGCGAATTGCCGTCCGATGGCGTCAGGCGGCCGGGCACCTCCTGCCGCAGCACCGGGCTGGCTTCGGCGCGTTCCGGCTCGACCAGGTCCGGCGCCAGCGCGAGCATCAGGGACGTCTCCAATTCGTCGGCATGGCTGCCATGGCGTTGCTCGGCGATCTGCCCGGCGACGCGGCTGAAGCGCGGGCCCTGGTAGAGCCGCAGATGCGTCACCCTGGCCGGGTCGAAGCGCGCCAGCGCGCGTTCGACCGGAGCCAGTGTGCTGATTCCGGTGTCGAGCACGAACAATGTGCCGATACCGCCGTCGAGGATGCCTGCAGCGATCTCGTGCACCACGGCTTCGAATGTCGAGGCCGACAGGCTGGCGCTGCCGGCATATTCGACGAAAGCGGGGTAGTAGCCGTAGGTGACGGTAGGCCAGATCAGCGCATCGATGCGTTCGGCCAGTTGCGCCGCGAACCACTCGGCCTGCACCCGATCGGTGTTGAGCGGCAGATGAAAACCGTGCTGCTTGGCGGCGGCACCGATCGGCAGGATCGCCGGTCGACCAGCCGCAATGTGCCGCGCGACCTTGTCCCAGCTGAGGCGTTCGATGAATTGGCTGACGATGTCGGCGCTCATGCCGCGCCCCTATTCGCGAATGGATGCCGCCGTCAGCAGTCCCGCCGTGATCCAGCCGTGCAGATAGCCGGCGCCGCGCGCCGCGGCGTTATCGGGATCGTCATAGGTCGCGAGCATCTCGCAGAGCACGCCGAACGGAATGCCGGCGGAGGCTTCGTCCCACATCATCGCTTCCTCGGTCGGCAGCTCGCGGAACATCGGCGTGGCGTCCTGCCGCCAGATCAGGACGCGCGCAGGCCCGGCTAGCGTCTCCACTTCGGGCGGCGCCTCATCGTTCTTCAATGCCATCCAGAGCGCGACGGCATTGGTCGACAGGTCGATCCGGGCAGCGCTCGGATGCGGTTGGAACACCAGGTCGTTCCACGTCTCGGGCGCGAAGCCGGCCATGGCCTCCAGAGCAAGCACGGCGCCCTCGGCGGCGTCGAACGCGTCGTTCAAAGCCTTCTCCAGCGCGGCAAGGTCGGCGAGCACGGGATGGTTGCTGTACGGCTCCGTGGACTTCAGGAAGCCCGGCAGCCCTTGCGAGAACCAACGGAGGTTCGGATGCTCGGACGGCCTTGCCTTGACGTAGGCATGGCCCATGTCGTCGAACATCTCGTCGCCGAGAAAGCGATGCAGCAGCTCGTGATCATTGCGCATCGCCTCCACCAGCCGCGAGCCATAGGCGTAGCGGTAAACACCGAGCAGCGTCTCGCGATTCTCCCGCGGGCTGTCGAGGATTTCGGACAAGACGCTCCCGTCATCGGTCAGGATGGCGCGCTGAAAGTCGCTCTGCTGGCGCGCGAATTCGCTCATTGCGCCGGCGCTCTCGCGGGCAGGATTTGCTCCGCGATCTCGCGGGTCCGCTTGACCTCGAGCAGCAATTCGTCGAGCGGCGGGATGTTGTCGTCGCGTTCGATCATGGTCGAGACGTGCCCGAACCGCTTCAAGGCTGCAACATAGAGGTCCCAGACATCCTCGCACACCGGATGGTCGTGCGTATCGATGATGTGCGTCCCCATATGGCTGTGGCCGGCCATGTGGAATTGCACTACGCGATCGGGTGGAATGCCGTTGAGGAAGGCCATCGGGTCGTAGCCATGGTTGAAGGCGCTGACATAGACATTGTTGATGTCGAACAGCAGCCAGCAGCCGGAGCGGCGCGACAGCTCGGAGAGGAATTCCCACTCCGTCATCTCGGAATTGTTGAACTGCACATAGGTCGAGACATTCTCGAGCACGATGGCGCGGCCGAGGAAATCCTGCACCAGCTGCACGCGGCTCACGACATGATCGAGCGCTTCCCGCGTGTAGGGGATCGGCAGCAGATCGTGCAGGTTCTTGCCGTGCACACCGGTCCAGCACAGATGGTCCGACAGCCATTTCGGCTGGACGCGCCGTGCGAGGTCCTTCAGGCCCTGCAGATAGTCGAAGTTGGGTGGCGCGGTCGAGGCGATCGACAATGAAACCCCGTGCATCACCACGGGATAGCGCTCGCAGATCCGGTCGAGGATGCGCAGCGGCTGGCCGCCCGGCAACATGTAGTTTTCGCTGATCACCTCGAACCAGTCGATCGGCGGATCGCCGTTGAGGATCTCGTCATAATGCTGCGCGCGCAGGCCGAGGCCGAAGCCGAGGAAGGGCGGCTTGGCCGATTGCAGCGGGCGCTCTGCGAGCACCGACTTGTCCGGTGATCGGCTCGCAACGTTCATGGCCGCTCCGCGCTTCCGGCGCCGGGATCGTGGCGCCCAACTTCAGAAAACTATCATGGAAACGAGGCCCGGCCTACACCGGGCCCCCGCGTGGTCTGATCCGTTCACCCGGCCTTGAACTTGCCCTTCGCCGCGGTGCAGTCGGCCTTCGTCATCTCCGCAAAGCCCTGACCCTTGCAGGCGTTCTGACCCTTGCAAGCGTGATTGCCGCCCTTGCAGGCACTCTGGCCCTTGCATGCATTGGCGCCAACGCATTTGCCTTCGCTGGCAGCGTAGGACTGCGTCGACACCACGGCTCCGGCCAGGAAAAGCGTCGCAGCGGCGGCGGCAAGCGTGGCACCCGACTTGGTTGTAAGCTTCATGTGCGTCTCCTTGTGCAAGATGGTTGAAGGTGCGCCGCCTGCGGACCGTGTGAGTTGGCCGAAGGCTGCACCCAAAGATAGCTACGGATATGGTCCGCTTTGGTTACCCATGCTGGAATCATTAATCCGCGTCGTGCGGTGGAAAGGCCCGGCGCAGTCGCCGGGCCCTCTTGGGACGATGCGATCAGCCCTTGACGAACTTGCCGCCCATCGCGTTGCACTGCTTTTCGGAGCTCAGCGAGAAGCCGGTGCCCTTGCAGGCGTTCAGGCCCTTGCAGGAGTTGGCGCCGCCCTTGCAGGCGCTCTGGCCCTTGCAGGCATTGCCGGCCATGCACTTGCCCGTGGCGGCATTTGCGGCCGTCGAGGTGGTCGAAACCACGGAGCCGGCGAGGAACAGGGTGGCCGCGGCGACGGCAAGCGTTGCGCCGGACTTCGAACTCAACTTCATGACGATCTCCTCGATGATTGTTTGAAAACAATGAACGTGGCGCCGTGAGCATCCGACGATCGTTCGATCCCGGACCGCACAACGGATGGACATTCGGAGAACAATCAGATCGCAGGGGCGTCCGCGGCGCGGTGCTTCCCGCGATTTGAGTGCTCGTCCAGGATCAGCTACGGGGTATCAGGCGATTTGGTTACAGCGTTTCAAAAGAAAATTTTGTTTGGTCCTGGTTGGACGCCCGGTCCATATCAAACACCATCGGCCAAAGAGTATTTCGTTGCGCCGAGCCGATCGGCCTGCTGCACTGCACAGTCGGTATTTTAATCAGTTTTGCGCGGCGCGCGCCGGCTTCAGCTTCGCCATCTGTGCCACGTTCGCCTGTAATTCCTCGGCGCTGAACGCCGGGAACGAGCAGATGCGGTTGCCGCAGGCAAAGGCCGCGGGCTCGCCGAGGTCGGGATAGTCGACGTCGGGATTGGGCAGCCTGCCTTCGCGCGGATCGAGCCATTCGAGCCTTTTGTAGCGGGCGGGCAGGGCGCGGGCGATCGCATGCAGACGTTGGGCGCGGGCGTCGTCCTTGTGTCCGACGATTGTAATGTGCGTCGGCTCGGTGGCCAGCTCTTCATCGGCGAGCAGCACGCCAGGCATCGGCCGCGGCATCTCTGCCGATGCGGCACCGAGATAGCGCATCGCATGCGCCGCCTGTTCGCGCGTGCCTTCGTTGCCCGTGTAGCGATTGAGCATGTTCATGAAGCGCGCGACCTGGATCTGGTCGTCGATCAGTTTTGCAGGTTTTGCGAACACACCGGCCGTTCCCTCCGACGTTTTCGAGGTGAAGAAGCCGCCGGTTTCGTCGCGGAAGGTCGCGACAAAGTCGCCGGCCTTTGCCGCGGACGCCAGCCAGTCGCGATCGCCGGTCGCGGCGTAGAGATCGAGCAGCGCCTGTCCCATCGCCACGGTGTCGCCGAGGAACGGGCCGCCGCGATCCTTGTCGCCATGGCGGAAGCCGCGGTCCGGCAGCGCCCGATTGGCGAGCACCCATTTCGCGGCGCGCTCGGCGATCGCCAGCGCCTTGGGATCGGCGCTCGCGTCGTAATAGGCGACGAGGCCCGAGATCGCCCAGCCGTTCTCGCGTGCATAGAGGTTCGTGTCGATGCGGGGCAGGCCGAGCTTGCGGCGCGCGGCATCCGGCAGCGCATAATAGGTATGGCCGTCGACGTCGTGATTGAGATCGGCGTCCTGGCTGACATAGAAAGCGCCGTCGGGGCTGAGCAGCACTTCCGTGAGGTAACGCTCGACATCGCGCGCCGCCGCGAGATATTTCGGGTCCTTCCATTGCGCATAGGCCTGGCTGTATTGCCGGAGATATTGCGCCTGGAACGAGATGATCTTCTCGAAATGCGGATGGCTCCACGAGCCGGCCTCGGAATACTGGAACACGCCGCCCCACACCGGATCGATCAGCGCGATCGCGGCATCCAGCGTCCGTCTGGCGCGCGTCGTCGCGGCGGCATCGCCGGCTTCGGCCCGGCTGATCGCAAGGTCGAGGCTGTCGGCGTCGATATATTTCTGGTTCTCGCCCCAGCCGCCGAGCGTCTCGTCGTAGGATTCGTCGAAGGTCTTGGTCAGTTCGGCGCGTTGCGCCTTGCCGAGAAAGGCCGACGCGGCGGGCTTGATCGCGAAGGCCTCGCCGACCGACGGGCCCGGCGAGGGATCGTCGATGATCGCCTTGAGCAGCGACTGCATCCGCTCCGGCTCGATATAGCCCCTGATCTTGGCGATCTCGCTGCCGTCAGGCGCGAACACGATGGTCGCAGGCCAGCCCCAATCGCCGTAGCGGCTGGAGAGGTCCGGATTGGCGTCCTGGTCGACGCGGACCGGGAGATATTTCGCCGCCAGCAGCTCCTGCACCTTGGGGTCGGCGTAGGTCGTTTTCTCCATCACGTGGCACCAGTGGCACCACACCGCTTCGAGATCGAGGATGACGAAGCGCTTCTCGGTCGTGGCGCGTGCGAACAGATCGTGGCTCCAGCCGCTCCATGCCGGACTGTCGGCCGCCCATGCAGGCGATGCGGCCAATACGGCGAGAACGGCGGCGAGGCGGACGAATGACATGGCGGGCCCTCGGTGAGCGCTTGGTTGTGCCAGCTACGCGTCGATTGAGACCGGGGCTCGCCACGTCACGGGATTGTGAGGGACGCCTCTCAGGTCGGCTCCTTCCGGCCCGCCGTCAGGTTGACCAGCAGGCGGTCGAGCGAGGCGGCGCCGGGACCGGCAATCGCGAGCCACATGAAGGCGGCGAAATAGGTCGCTTCCTCGAACCCGAGCAGCGTCTCCAGCGAGTCGACGTCACCCCATTTCGCGGACTTGATCGCGACGATCATGACAACCGCGAGCATCGCCGCCGGGATGCGGGTGAACAGGCCCAGGATCAGCATCACGCCGCCGAAGCATTCGACGCCGGATACGAAGGGGGTGAGGATGGTCGGGAAGGGAATGCCCCAGCCCGCGAAGTTCTCGGTGACCTGGGCGAGGTTGGTGAACTTGCCCCAGCCGGCCAGCATGAAGGTGTAGCCGACGATGATCCGCATGAGCAGTGGACCGGCCCAGGCAAAGTGCGAGGCGATCCGCGCCGGCAGCAGGATCAGCAGGTTGACGATGAAATTCATGCGAAACCCCTCCCGAATATCTCGCTGTGCCGTCTGCGCAGGCGGTCAGGACGAACGGCGTCAAATGGCACGAACCAAAAGTTACGGCCGCGTCTTGGCAGGAGTTTCGCGGGGAGAGGCCAGGTTGTTACGCCGCTAGCCGATATTTTGCAGCGCCGGGAAGGTTTCCAGCAGCCAGACGCTGACGCCCGACACCGCGCCGGTCAGGAAGCCGATGCCGGTGACCACCATCAGCACCCCCATCACGCGCTCGACGGTGTCGAGATGGCGCTTCATGCGCGCGAACAGCGAGGAGAACTGCTCGACCAGGAAGGCTGCGAGCAGGAAGGGGATGCCGAGCCCGGCGGAATAGACTGCGAGCAGGCCGGCACCCTTGGTCACCGTGGCCTGGGAGGCGGCGATCGAGAGGATCGCGGCGAGGATCGGCCCGATGCACGGCGTCCAGCCGAAAGCGAATGCCAGGCCCATCACATAGGCGCCCCACAACCCGACCGGCTTGGGCGCGGTCAGCCGCCCCTCGCGCATCAACAGGCCGATCCGGGTGATGCCGAGGAAGTGCAGGCCCATGATGATGATGACGATGCCGGCCAGGATCGAGAGCTCGGCCGACCAAGCACGCACCAGCCCGCCGACGATGGAGGCGCTGGCGCCGAGTGCGACGAACACGGTGGAGAAGCCGAGCACGAACATCAGCGCCGCGGTCATCACCGCGCGCTTGGAAGCCGCGGTGGCGCCGTCCTGGTTGACCTGCTCGATGGTCGCGCCGGTCAGATAGATCAGGTAGGGCGGCACCAGCGGCAGCACGCAGGGCGACAGGAAGCTGACCAGGCCGGCGATCAAGGCGGCCGGAATCGTGATGTCGTGCATCAAGGAACCTTCGAAGATGGCTGTCCTGTCTTGGCGTGTACGCTGCCAACAATCCAGAAGTTTCGTCGCAGATGCATTCAACTATGGTCACAGGCCCGTGTCCGGGGGCTGCATTGCGTTCAGCGCTGGTGAAACAAGCGCGGATATGTTCCGTAATGCGGTACAGCAACCGCTGATCCGGACCTCATCGATGCGCATTGGCATCCGCAGCGCCATCTCCGCCCTGGTCCTGACCTCGATCCTGGTCAGCGCCGTCGGCGTGCATCTGTTGTGGTGGCGCACCGCACAACGGGTCAGCCAGACGCTGGCCGACACGATCAACGACCAGATCGTCTCCGCGGTCGGCGACGAGTTGCAGTCGATCACGACCGAAGCGCGCTCGTCGATGACGGCGGTGCGGACGCTGTTGACCGAGAAGGTGCTGGATGCGAGCGACGTGCGCAAGCGGCAGTTCGTGTTCCTGTCGCAATTGCAGTCGCAACCGACCATCTCGTGGGTCGCGTTCGGCTGGCCGGACGGCTCGTTTTTCGGCGCCCACAAGCTCGGCGACGCCGGCGTCGAGATGCTGACCATCTCGCCCGACCGCAAGCTGCGGGCCGATCAATACGATTATGCCGGCATCGACATCAAGCCGAAGGGCAGCACCGTCGAGGACGGCAAATACCTGGTCACGGAGCAGCCCTGGTTTCGCGATGCGATCGCAGCCCGCGACCAGCAATGGTCGACGCTGACGACGCTGCCCCGCGGCGAGCGGCTGGCCGCGATGCTGGCGGTGCCGATCGACGTCGACGGCGAGCGCACCGGCGTGCTCGCGATCATCATCGAACTGACCCGGGTCTCGAACTTCCTGTCGCAACTCACGGTCGGCAAGTCCGCGGGCGCCTTCCTGCTCGATCGCGACGGCGGCGTCATCGCGTCGCCGGATCAGGACGCCGACGAGCTGAATGCGCTGAAGACCGACCACCCGCTGCTGCCGGTCGCGGTCGCGGCGATCAGGCAGGCCGGCAAGGCCTACGATCCCGGCGAGGGCGAAGCGTTCCGTTCCCAGGTGACGCGGGACGGGCAGGCCTATCAGGCGGTGCTGACGCCGATCTCGTTTCCGGGCTGGTCGCTGGTGACGGTGGTGCCGGAATCCGAATTCCTCGGCCCGGTGCGGATGACCATCCGCAGCCTGCTGATCGGGCTCGCGGCGCTGATCGCGGCCGCGGGGCTGTTGTCGGCCTGGCTGGCGCAGCGCCTGATCGCGGCGCCCCTGATCAAGGTGGTCGGCGAGATCAGGCATGTCGAGCGCTTCGACCTCGACAAGGTCGCGCGACATCCGTCGCGCCTTGCCGAGATCGAGAACCTGTCGGGTGCGATCGGCGACATGGCGCAGGGGCTCGCCGCGTTCCGCAAATACATCCCGGCCGATCTGGTGCGGCGGCTGGTCAGCGACGGCAATGGCGCGCGGCTCGGCGGCGCGGTGCGGCCGATGAGCGTGATGTTCGTCGACCTTGCGGGTTTCACCGGCATGTCGGAGCGGCTCGGCGATCGCATCATCCCCTTGCTGTCGCGCTACTTCGACATCGTCTCTGCGGCGATCCAGCAGGAGAGCGGCACGATCGACAAGTTCATCGGTGACGCCGTGATGGCGTTCTGGGGTGCGCCGGCGGCCAATCCGGATCATGCCACGGATTGCTGCCGGGCGGCGCTTGCCTGCCAGCGCGCGGTCGCGCAGGCCGGCCTTGTCGACGACAGCGGAGAGGCGGTCAGCATCCGCATCGGCATCAATTCCGGCGACATGCTGGTCGGCAATATCGGCTCAGAGGTGCGGCTCAACTACACCGTGATCGGCGACGCCGTGAACATCGCAAGCCGCCTCGAGGGCACCAACAAGGTCTATGGATCGACCATCATCATCGGTCCGGAGACACGGCGTCTGGCCGGTGACCGCATCGTCGTCCGCGAGCTCGACCGTCTCGCCGTCTACGGCCGCGCTGGCGGGCTCGAGATCTACGAATTGCTCGCAATGGCCGACGAGGGCGCGATCGCGCGCGACTGGATCGCGTCCTATGAGGCCGGGCTTTCGGCCTGGCGCGCCGGTGATTTCACCGCAGCGATCGCTGCGTTCGAGAGGACCCTGAAACTCCGCGGTACGGACGTGGCCTCGACGCAGATGATCGCGCGGTGCCAACACCAGCTCGACAATCCGGCCGGCGGGGACTGGGACGGCACCACGGTGGCGCGCTCGAAATAGCAGCGTCGCTTCAAGAACGACGATGGGGAGAGAGTTTCGCTGCCATCACCGCTTGCGCGCAGGCCTCCTCGCCGTCGTCTCGAACTCCCGTCCCCGAATCCGCACCAGATCGTCGGCGGAATGCGCCAGCAGCACCACCGTGGCGGCGCGCGCGGCCTCGGCATCGCCGGCGGCGATCGCGTCGAGCACTGCGCGGTGTTCGATCAGCGCGCGCGGGCGATGCGAGCCGGGAGCTGCGATCGTAAAACTCTGGCGCAGGGTGATCTCGAACATCTGTGCGATCGGCCAGAAGAACTCGTTGCGGGTCGCGAAATAGATCGCCTGGTGGAAGGCGATGTCGGCGGTGACGAAGTCCTCATTTGTCTTCGCCGCGTCCATGCCGTCGCACCCGGCCCGGATGCGGGCGATGTCGTCGTCCCCCGCATGGGCCGCCGCCAGCGCCGCGGCGGCCGGCTCGACCGCGGAGCGCAGCTGGAACAGTTTTGCCAGATAGCGATCGATCTCCGTGGTCTCGAGGCGCCAGCGCAGCACGTCGGGATCGAGCTGATTCCACTGCTCGGGCGGCCGCACCCGTGTGCCGACCTTGGGCCGGGACTCGATCAGGCCCTTGCCGGTCAAGGTGCGGATCGCCTCGCGCACCACCGTGCGGCTGACGTCCATCATCTCGCAGATCTGAATTTCGGGGGGCAGCGTCTCGCCGACGCCGATCTCGCCGCGCACGATGCTGCCGCCGACGCGGTCGGCGACCTGGCTGTGCACGCTCCGACGCAACGCGTTGGATGTCTGGAACATCGGGTGCCTCGCTGGGGTTGGTGCCGGCGCCGAGCCGGCTCTTGCACAACTGCATTTCATTTGTCATACATTATGACAAATGGTCTGCCAAGCTGGCGCCAGCCAGCGTCGCGGCCGACACAATAAACGATCCGTTCCTGGGGAGGAGCTTCATCATGACGTCGATGCGCGTGAGCCGCCGTATTCTGTTGCGGTCATCGGCCGCTGCCGCAGCGTGGCTTGTCGCTGCGCCCGCCATCATCGGCCGCGCCGACGCCGCGACCATGAAAATGCGGTGCTCGTCGTCGCTGCCGAACGACCCCAAATACGCCAACGGCCGCGTCTACTACGACAACCTCGTCAAGACCCTGAAGGCCAACGGGCTCGGCGAGCAGATCGACGTCACCTTCTTTCCCGACAACCAGCTCGGCCAGGAGATCGATGTCATCAACTCGGTGAAGCTCGGGGTGATCGACCTGATGGTCTCGGGCTCGTCGATCTCGGCCAACCTCGTGCCGCTGGTCGGCACTTTCGACCTCGGCTACCTCTTCACCAGCTACCAGCAGCAGACCAAGGCGTTCGATGCCGGCGCGGCGAAGCCGATCGAGGATGCACTGCTGAAGGGCGCCGGCATCCACATCATCGGCTGGGCCTATAATTTCGGCGCGCGCAGCGTGCTGGCCAAGAAGCCGGTGAAGACGCCGGAAGATCTCGCCGGCTTGAAGATCCGGACGCTGCCCAACCCGATCATCACCGAATGCCTTCGGTTGATGGGGGCCGCGGCGACGCCGCTGGCGTTCGGCGAGATCTACACCGCATTGCAGGCGGGGGTGCTCGACGGCCTCGAGCACGATCCGCCGACCATCCTGGCCAGCAAGTTCTACGAGACCGCGAAACATTACGCGCTGACCCAGCACATCTTCTCGCCGCTCGCGGTCTATTTCAGCGACACCACCTTCAATCGCATGGCCCCCAAGCTGCGCGAAGGCTTTCTCGATGCGGCAAAGCAGGCCGCGGCGGACACCCGCGTGCATGGGCTCGCGGTGGAGAAGGAGGCGCTGGCGAGCCTGGTGGAGAAGGGCGTCACGGTGGTCGAGTGCGACAAGGAAGCGTTCCGCAAGCGCGTGCTGCCGCAGACCGACAATTTCATCAAGGCGCGGCCCGAGGCCAAGGCTGTCGTCGATCTGATCCGCGCCACCCAGGCCTGAGGTCGGCCATGTCGGTCGCCGCGATTGCGACGAGAAGCAGCCCCGATCGGATCACGGCGCCGCTGCTCGCCGTCAGTGACGCCATCGCCGCGATCCTGCTCGCCGCCGATCTCCTGGTGGTCTGCGTCTCGGTGCTGGCCCGCTTCCTGTTCAACGCGCCGGTCGAATGGTCCGACGACGTCGCCCGCGGCCTGATGGTCGGGTCGAGCTTCTTCGGCGCGGCCAGCGCGCTCGCACGCAGCGAGAATCTCGGCGTCGCCTTCTTCGTCGACATGCTGCCGCAAGCGGTGCGGCGGGTCGTCGACGCGGCCGGTGCACTGCTCGTCACCATCATCGCCGGCACCGTCGCGTTCAACGCCGTCAAGATGGGCTGGCTGACCACCGGGCAAACGTCCGGCTCCGGGCTGCCGCTGGAGTGGACGTTCTATCCGATGGGCATCGGTGCGGCGTTCATGACGGTGTTCGCCTTCGAGACGTTCTGCGGCCGGCCGTTGCGCGACATGCTGGCCGGCATCGTCGCCACGGCCGTCGTCGCCGGCATTTATCTCGCCTGGGATGCGTTTGCGCCGTCATCTGTGCCATCGTCGCAGACGCTGATGCTGATCGGCTTCTTCCTCACCTTGTTCGGCGGACTGCCGATCGGCTTTGCGCTGGCGCTGGCAGCATTGATCTTCATCTGGGTCGAGGGCACGCTGCCCGGCGTGATCTTCGCCCAGCAGATGGCGCGCGGCATCGACAATTTCGTGCTGCTGGCGATCCCGTTCTTCATCCTGGTCGGCTACCTGATGGAAGCCAACGGCATGTCGGTGCGGTTGATCGAGCTGTTGCAGCGCGCGGTCGGGCGGATGCGCGGCGGGCTCAATGTCGTGATGGTGATGTCGATGGTGCTGTTCTCCGGCATCTCGGGCTCCAAGATGGCCGACGTCGCAGCCGTCGGCTCGGTGCTGATCCCGGCGGCGCGCCGCTCGCGGCAGAACCCGGGCGGCGCGGTGGCGCTGCTCGCCGCTTCCGCTGTGATGGCGGAGACCATTCCGCCGTGCATCAACCTGATCATCCTCGGCTTCGTCGCCAATCTGTCGATCGGCGGCCTGTTCGTCGCCGGCATGCTGCCGGCCGCGCTGATGGCGCTGGCGCTGATCGCGGTGTCGATCATCTTCGGCAAGCGCCCTGAGGCGAGCGGCGACGCCGAGCCGCGGGCGACGGTCTCGGGCCTGTGGACCGGCGCGATCGCCTCGTTCGGGCTGATCTTCATGATCTTCTTCGGCTTCAAGAGCGGCTTTGCCACCGCGACCGAGATCTCGGCCTTCGCCGCGGTCTACGCCATTGCGGTCGGCAGCCTGCTGTTCCGCGAGCTCGGCATGAAGAGCCTCGCGCATTGCTTCGTGCAATCGGCCGTGCGATCCGGGCTGGTGCTGTTCATCGTCGCTGCCGCGCAGTCGCTCGCCTTCATCCTGACGCTGCAGCAGGTGCCGCACGCGGTCGGCGAGCTCATGCTGGCGATCTCGGGCAGCCATGGCGTCTGGCTGTTCATGCTGCTGTCGATCCTGGTGCTGGTGGTGATGGGCTCGGTGCTGGAAGGCGCCGCGGCGCTGATCATCTTCGGGCCGCTGCTGTTGCCGGTCGCCGTCAAGCTTGGCATCGATCCCTTGCATTTCGGCGTCGTGCTGGTCATCGCGATGGGGCTCGGGCTGTTTGCCCCGCCGCTTGGTCTTGGGCTCTACGGCGCCTGCCTGATCGGCAATGTGCCGATCGAGCAGACCATCAAGCCGATCGCACTCTATCTCGGCCTGCTGTTGCTGTGCCTGCTGGTGATCGCGTTCGTGCCCGCCATCAGCACGGCGCTGCCGCATGCGTTGGGCTATTAGGGAGACGATCGTGAAGGTGCTTCTCGCCCACACCCCGCAGATGCGCCGCGACTATTACGGCGAGCGCAGCCTGAACGGCCTGCGCGCGGTCGCCGACGTCAGGCTGCACGACGGGGACGAGGCGCTCGACGCGGCGGCATTGGTCGAGGCTGCGGCCGATGTCGATATCATCGTCGCCGATCGCATGACCCAGGGACCCGGCGAGATCTTTCCCCGGCTTCCGAAACTGCGCGCCTTCGTGCGCTGTGCGGTCGATATCCGCAACATCGACGTTGCGGCAGCATCGGCCGCCGGCGTGCTGGTGACGCAGGCGAGCGCCGGCTTCATTCAGTCGGTCGCCGAGCTTGCGCTCGGCTTCATGGTCGATCTGTCGCGCGGCGTCTCCCGCGCCACCGCCGCGTATCACGCGGGCGGGGCGCCCGAAGTCGTGATGGGCCGCCAGCTGGCGGGCAGCACGATCGGCATCATCGGTTATGGCAGCATCGGGCGTTATCTTGCAGGGATCGCCAGGGTGCTCGACATGAACGTGCTGGTCGCCGATCCCTTTGCGACCATTGATGACCCCGCGATCGCGCATCTTCCGCTCGACGACCTGCTGGCGCGCGCCGACTATGTCGTCTGCCTTGCGATCGCCAATGCGCAGACCGAGAACCTGATCGGGAAGGCCGCCTTGGCGCGGATGCAGAAACACGCGTTCTTCATCAACCTGTCGCGCGGCAATCTCGTCGACGAGGTGGCGCTGGCGGCTGCGTTGCGCGCTGGCGGCATTGCCGGCGCCGCACTGGATGTCGGCCGCGCGCCCGACCAGATGCCGTCGCCGGAACTCGCGGAGCTGCGCAATGTGATCGCAACGCCGCATGTCGGCGGCCTGACGCCGCAGGCGATCGAGCATCAGTCGTCGGAGACCGTGCGCCAGGTGGCGAAGATCGCCGCGGGCGAGGTGCCCGTCGGCGCCGTGAATGCCGAGCACTGGACGCGGCGGCCGCGGCTATGAAAGTTCAACAAGGCGCAATGCCGTCCGCGGGGCTGGACAAGAGCTTCGCATCCAGCCCAAACTTGAGCTTGCAATAACCGCGGCCATGAGCGCGCGGACAATCAAGCAATGGACGTCCCGCAGCAAACGACGGGCGCCGAGAGGGAAACAGGGAGTGCATCACATGGCCATGTCACGCCGTGACGTCTTGTTGGGCAGCGCCGGCGCATTGGGCGCCGCATCATTTTCCTTCCCGGCGCCTGCCATCGCACAATCGGAGCCGATCAAGATCGGCTGTCTCGCGGCGATCACCGGCCCGAGCTCGGCGCCGACCGTCGGCTTCAACCGCGGCGTGAATTTCGCGGTCGATGCCATCAACGGCGCCGGCGGCGTCAAGGGCCGCAAGATCGAGCTTGTCATGCGCGACACCCAGGGCGATCCGACCAAGGCAGTCAACGCCACGCAGGAGCTGATCAGCCAGGCCAAGGTCCATGCGATCTGGGGGCCGCTGAATTCCGGCGAAGCGTTGGCGACGACCCCGATCATGGCGCGCGCCAAAATGCCCGACCTGCACCCCTGCGTGGTCGAGACCCTGATCGATCCGGTGAAGTACCCCAATGCGTTTCGCATCGCGCCGTCGAACAGTCAGTGGGACGATGCCGTGCGCAATTATTGCCTCAAGATCCTCAAGGCCAGGAAGGTTGCCGTGATCGGCGACACCACCGGCTATGGCGTCACCGCGGTCGGTGCCTCCGTCGCGGCGTTCAAGAAGGACGGCGCTGAAGTCGTGTATCAGGCCAATGTCGATTCCACGCAGCCCGACATGACGCCGGACATGCTGCGCGCCAAGAACGCCGGCGCCGAGGCGATCGTGGTGTGGAGCGTCTCGACCGGGATGGAGGCACGGATGTTCAACACCCGCGCCGCGATGAACTGGGACGTTCCGTTCGTCGGCCATCCCTCGATGGCATCGGGCGAACTCGCGAGCCTGGTCGCCAAGCCGGAGAACTGGAAGAAGGTCTATGCGATCGGCTACAAGAGCTGCAGCTATGACAGCGCCGGCAAGCTGCCGCCGAAGAGCGAGGACCTGGTCGCGCGGCTGACCAAGGCCAATGTCGCGCTGAACGATACGCTGCTGTGGTGGATTGCTGGCGGTATCGATTGCATCGAATTGATCGCCAAGGCGGTCGCGGAGAGCGGCTCGACCGATAGCGCCGGGATCATCAAATACTGGAACTCGCTGTCGACCTATCCCGGCTATTTCGGCAATTATCGCTTCTCTCCGACCGAGCATAACGGCTATCTGACCGAAGAGATCGTGATGTCGGAATCGAGCACCGCGAAGAACGGCACCTTCGCGCTGGCGCCGGGGTATACATAGACGGGTGAGGGCGTAGCCGATGCTGGCCTCGATCCTCGCATCCGGTCTCGCGGCGGGCGCGATCTACGCGCTGGTCGGCGTCACCTACAACACGATGTTCTCGACCTCGCGGGTGATGAGCTTCACCGCCGGCCAGCTCGCGATGCTGGGCGGCGTGTTCGGCTCGATGTTCACGCTGAAGCTCGGCCTGCCGATCGCCATAGGCTTTGTGCTGACGTTGCTCTGCTGCGCGGTGATCGGGATCATCACCGAATTCGTCGCGGTGCGGCCGGTGCTCAAGAGCCTCGACCAGCATCTTTACGTGCTCTCGACCCTGGCGGTCGCGCTGATGATTCAGCAGGTCACCGCGATCAAATGGGGCACCGAGCCGCAGCCGTTCCCGCGCATCGCAGGATTCGGCGAGGGCGTGCTGGATGAAAAGTTCTGGCTGCCGGTGGCAGCCTGCGCGGTCACCATTATCGGCCTCGAATATCTCTACCGCCGCACCCTGGTCGGCCGCGCCTTCCTCGCCATCGCGGAGGACAATTTTGCGGCGCGGGCGCTTGGCCTGCCGGAGCGCAACCTGCGCGTCGCGAGCTACGCGCTCGCCGGCGTGGTCGGCGGCATCGCCGGATTTTCGGGCGGACAGCTGCTGCTGGCCTTCTTCGCCAACGGCGCGTTGCTCAATTTCTATGGCTTCGTGCCGGTGGCGCTCGGCGGGCTCGGCAACAACAGGGGCGCGATCATTGGCGGATTGGCGCTCGGCCTTTTCCAGCAGGCCGCGAACTTCCTGGTCGGCGGCATCTTCTCCTCGGTCGCGGTGTTCACGCTGTTCATCGTGGTGCTGCTCGCGGCTCCTCAGGGGCTGTTCGGCAGCTCGACCGCGCGGAGAGTGTGATGACGGCGGTCGCCACCACTCAGCCACAGACCGGAAGCGGCGCATGGCGTGCGACGCTGCCGCACGTTCTGCCATTCGTCGGCATTTTGCTGGCCGCTGTGCTGCTGCCCTTCGTCAGCAATGACTACTGGGTGCTGATCGGCACCCGGATGGCGATCTACTGGGTGCTGGTGTCGGGACTGAATCTGGTGGTCGGCTTTGCCGGTCATCTCGCGATCGGCTATGTCGCGCTGCTGACGCTCGGTGCCTACGCGACCAGCGTGCTGGTCGCTGGCAATGTGATGCCGGCGCTTCCGGTGTTCGCCGCATTGCCGGTCGCCGGCCTGATCGGCGCGGTGTTCGGCGTGGTCGTCGGCCTGCCGGCCTTGCGCCTGCGCACCTTCTATTTCGCGATGTCGACGCTCGGCTTTGCGACCATCGTGACCCAGATCGCGCTGGCCTGGCAGAGCGTGACCGGTGGCGGCATCGGCATCGCCGGTCCCGAATTCCCGGCGCCGTTCAACACGCCGTGGGGGTTCTACGCTCTCTGCACCGGCTTTGCGGTCGGCACCACCTGGTTGAGCGCCAATGTCGCACGCAGCCGGTTCGGCCGCGCCCTGATCGCGGTGCGCGACGCCGAGGTCGCGGCCGAGGCCAGCGGCATCTCCAAGCCGGACATGCTGATCGCGATCTTCCTGTTCGCGGGTGCGCTGGCGGCGATCGCCGGCGGTCTGTTCGCGTCCCTGCAGACTTACATCACGCCCGACGCGTTCACGTTCGATCTCTCGGTGCTGTTCTTCATCGCGATCCTGATCGGCGGCCGTGGCTCGATCCTCGGGCCGATGCTCGGCACCATCATCCTGACCATCCTGCCCGAGATCGCCGCGCCGCTCGCGGCCTGGTCGACCTTCCTTTACGCGGTGCTGCTGCTCTTGATCGTGCTGGTGATGCCGGGCGGCATCGCGGCGCTGCTCGACTTCCGCAACCGCCGTCCGCTCGCCAGCAATCGGGCGATCGTGCCGCGCCCGGCCGCGCTCGCCGACATCGTGCGGCGGCGCGACGGCGGCAAGGCGTTGCAGCTGCGCGGCATCGCACTCAGCTTCGGCAATGTGAGGGCAATCGACGGCCTCGACCTCGATGTCGCGCCGGGCCAGATCCACGGCCTGATCGGACCGAACGGCAGCGGCAAGACCACCACGCTGAACGTGATCTCGGGCTACTACGCCGCCAAGGCCGGCACCATGACCCTCGGCGACGAGATGTTGCCCGCGGGGCAGCCGGTCAAGCGCGCAGCCAGCGGCATCGCGCGCACCTTCCAGACGCCGCGCGTGATCGGCGAAGCCTCGGTGCTGGAGAACGTCATGATCGGCGGCTCGATCGAGGGCAGGGCCAATTTCGTCGAGGCGATGCTCGCGCTGCCGCGCAACGGCGCCGACGAGCGACTGCTCGCCGCCAAGGCGCGCGCGCTGCTCGGCGTCGTCGGCCTCGAGGCGCTCGCCGATGTGCGCGCCGACCGCCTGCAGCACAGCGAGCTGCGCTTCATCGAGATCGCGCGCGCCCTGATGCTCGATCCCGACTTCCTGCTGCTCGACGAGCCCGCAGCCGGCCTCTCCAACGACGAGATCGCGCGGCTCGCGACCCTGATCAAGGCGATCTGCGGCCGCGGCACCGGAGTGCTGCTGGTCGAGCACCATGCCGATCTGATCTTCGATATCTGCCACCAGGTCACCGTGCTCAATCTCGGCCGCACCCTGGCGGCGGGAACGCCGGCGGAGATCCGCGTCCACAAGGAGGTGGTCAGTGCCTACCTCGGTGGTTGAACCCCTGCTCAACGTGAGCGCGCTGGAATCCGGCTACGGCAAGATCCGCGTGCTGCACGGCATCGACATGACGATTGCGGCCGGCGAGGTCGTGGCGCTGCTCGGTCCCAACGGCGCCGGCAAGACCACGCTGCTGCGCGCCATGTCGGGATTGTTGCCGGTCAATGCCGGGCAGGTCCGGTTCGGCGGCCACGACATGACCAACGCCACGCCGCGCGATGCCGCGCGCGCCGGGCTCGTGCATGTGATCGAGGGCCATCGCGTGTTCACGCAGATCTCGGTCGCCGACAATCTGCTGCTCGCCGGCTACGACCTGCCGCGTGCCGAGCGCGTCGTGCGCGTCGAGGAAGCCTTGTCGTTCTTCCCCGAGATCGCCGAGAAGCGGCATGAGCGCGGCGGCGCGCTGTCGGGCGGGCAGCAGCAGATGTTGACGGTGGCGCAGGGCCTGGTCCGCCGGCCGCGGCTCCTGATGCTCGATGAGCCCTCGGCGGGATTGTCGCCGGTGCTGGTTGATCGCGTCCTCAACGTCATCGGGCGGCTGCGCGCGCAGGGCACCTCCGTGCTGCTGGTTGAACAGCTGCTCGAGAAGGCGCTGGCATGTGCGGATCGTGTTTACGCGCTGGTGCAGGGAGCAATCGCGCTGGAGGCCCCGACCAGCGAAAGCGATCTCGCGCACCGGCTCGAGCGCGCCTATTTCGGCCATGCAAGCCACGCGCTGGGTGGCTGATGGATATCGCGGGCATCGACAGTTCAATTCAGGTCTGACACAAGGTGGTCATGCGGCTTCCATTCTTCTACGGCTGGGTGATCGTCGCGGTGACGTTCGTCGCCATGGCGATCGGGGTCAACGCGCGAACGGCGTTCTCGCTGTTCTATCCGCCGATCATCTCCGAGTTCGGCTGGGAGCGCGGCATCACGGCCGGCGCATTCTCGTTCGGCTTTGTCGCGTCTGCGATCGCAAGCCCGCTGATCGGCCGCCTGATGGACCGCAGCGGTCCGCGCGCGGTGATGGAGCTTGGCGTGCTTCTGATGGGATCGGGCCTGTTGCTGGCGCCGCTGACCACCCAGCCCTGGCACCTCTATCTTACCATCGGCGTGCTGGTCGGTTCCGGCAGCGTCTGCCTCGGCTATTCCGGCCAATCGCTGTTCGTGCCGAACTGGTTCATTCGCCGCCGCGGGCTGGCGATCGGACTCGCCTTCGCCGGCGTCGGCATCGGCTCGGTGACGCTGCTGCCGTGGGTGCAGCACATGATCGAGCACGCCGGCTGGCGCACCGCCTGCACCGCGATGGGGATCGTGGTGCTGGTCGTGCTCGCGCCGATCAATCTGTTGCTGCACAAGCGGCCGGAAGACATCGGCCTGCAGCCGGACGGCGATGCGGCGCCGACCGCCACATCGGCGAAACCGGCATCGAACATCGTCGATCCGGCCTGGGCCGGCATCGACTGGACGCTGCCGCGCGCGCTGCGGACCGCGCGGTTCTGGTGGATCGCGACCGGCTATTTCTGCGGCCTGTACATCTGGTACGCGGTGCAGGTGCACCAGACCAAATTCCTGCTCGACATCGGCTTCAGCTCCAATGTCGGCGTCTGGGCGCTCGGCGTCGTCAGCTTGCTCGGGATTCCCGGCCAGATCTGGCTCGGGCACCTGTCCGATCGCATCGGTCGTGAATGGGTGTGGGCGATCTCGTGTTTCGGCTTCGTGATCTGCTTTGCCGCGCTCGCTGCACTGACATACTGGCCGAGCATGGCGCTGATCTATCTGATGGTCTTCACCCAGGGTGCGCTCGGCTATGGCCTGACATCGGTGATGGGGCCGGTGGTGCTCGAAATCTTCCAGGGCAAGCATTACGGCAGCATCTTCGGCACCGTGATGCTGGCCGCGCTCGCCGGCGGCGCCGCGGGCCCCTGGATCACCGGCCAGCTCTATGATCTCTCGGGCAGCTACACCAGCGCCTTCCTGCTCGGGATTGCCGTCAGCCTGCTGTCGGCATTCGCGATCTGGCAGGCGTCGCCTCGCAAGGTCCGCGCCGTCGCCGGACAGATGCACAAGGTCGCCAGCGCCGTCTAAAGCATGATCCGGAAAACTGCGAGGCGGTTTTCCGAAACGATCATGCTACGAGCTAAAGCGCAAGATCAGGTGGATGACACGCCGATCGCGCGTTGCAGGTCGGTGATCGCGCGCAGGCAACTGTCGGCGGGTGTGGTCTCCGGATCGATCAGCCGGTGCAGGCGGAAACCGTCTTCCAGCGCCAGCACGATCGCACCGGTCCAGTCCGGGTTGAGCCTGGCGTTCCTGCCGCTATTCTTCTGCGCGGTCTCGACGATGTCGGCGATCAGCTTGCGCCGCGCGCGCAGCCGCTTGGCGAGCTCGGGACGGCGCTTCTCGGCGCGCGCCACGAACAGGATCATCTCCATGTGCAGGAGAGGCGAACGGCCGAGCGGATCCTGCCGGCTGCGATCCGCGGTGCGCAGCGCTTCCAGGAAGTCGGACAGGTTGCTGTGCTTGGCAAGCAGATCGAGATTGCGCCGGATCGATTGCTCGACGTGGTCCTCGAGCATCGCGATGATCAGCTCGTCCTTGCTCTTGAAGTTCGAATAGAACGCGCCGCGGGAAAAGCCCGCCGCCGCCGCGATCGTCTCGATGCTGGCGCCGCCGATGCCCTGTTCCTCGAACACCCGCGCTGCCGCCTCGAACAGCTTCTCGCAGGTGTCGTCCCGTGTCGGTCTGGTTCGAACCCTTGACATCGGCGCAGTTTAGGGCAGAATGCAACTCGATACAAGAGTGTATCGAGTTGCAGAACCAGAACAGCCGCACCGTAATCGTGCGGCCTTGAGGATGACACCAAGGCGCGCCAGGGTGGAGGCACCGGGGCCGCGAGCGAACGAGGTCACCATGAACGAGCAAGTTCAGCCGGCGAGCGGCGAGCCGCTTTTCAATCCGCTGGCACCCGAATTCATTCGCAATCCCTATCCGTATTACGAGCGGCTGCGCCGGCTCGATCCGATGCATGTCAATGCGCACGGCGCCTTCGTCGCCAGCCGGCACGCCGAGGCCAGTCTCGTGCTGCGCGACAAGCGGTTCGGCAAGGATTACGTCGATCGTACGATCCGCCGCTACGGCCCGAAGATCATGGAGGAGCCGGTCTTCCGCAGCATGAGCCACTGGATGCTGCAGCAGGACCCGCCGGATCACACCCGCCTGCGCGGCCTCGTCGTCAAGGCGTTCACCGCACGCCGGGTCGAGGATATGCGTCCGCGCATCCAGCAGATCGTCGACGAGACGCTCGACCGCATCATTCCGCAAGGGCGGATGGACCTGATCGACGATTTCGCGTTCCGCCTGCCGGTCACCATCATCTGCGACATGCTCGGCATCCCCGAGGAGCAGCGTGAGGCCTTCTATACCGGCTCGCGCGACGGCGGACGCCTGCTCGATCCGGTGCCGCTGTCGGCGGAGGAGATCAAGAAGGGCAATGCCGGCAACGTGATGGCCGCAATGTACTTCCACCAGCTGTTCGAGCTGCGCCGCAGGCAGCCCGGCGACGACCTCACCACCCAGCTGGTGCAGGCCGAGGAGGACGGCCAGAAGCTCACCAACGAGGAACTGACCGCCAACATCATCCTGCTGTTCGGCGCGGGCCATGAGACGACCGTCAACCTGATCGGCAACGGGCTGCTTGCGCTCTATCGCAACCCGGATCAGCTCGCGCTGCTGAAGGCCAATCCCGGCCTGATCACCAACGCGATCGAGGAGTTCCTGCGCTACGATTCCTCGGTGCAACTGACCGGCCGCGTCGCGCTTGAAGACATCGAGGATCTCGGCGGCAAGCGCATCCCGAAGGGGGAGAGCGTGCTGTGCCTGCTGGGCTCGGCCAATCACGACGAGGCTGTCTATCCCGACCATCCCGAAAAGCTCGACATCCAGCGGCCGAACGTGAAGCCGCTGTCGTTCGGCGGAGGCATCCATTTCTGTCTCGGCGCCCAGCTGGCGCGAATCGAGGCCGAGATCGCGATCTCGACCCTGCTGCGGCGGATCCCCGACCTGCGGCTCGATGACGCGGAAAATCCGGAGTGGCGGCCGACGTTTGTGCTGCGCGGGCTGAAGCGGCTCCCTGCGAGCTGGTGACATCCCGGTTGAGCGGCAGGGCAGCGCCCCTGCCGCGACGGCCGGCGCACGCAGGCTTGAGCGGAAATCCGTAGTCCACCCGACGTCGCAGCGGTAAAGCCGCTGTGACTTCGCCATACTTGTCTCTATATTTGGGTTGCTCCGGCCAAGGGTTGGCAAAGCGTTCAGCATGAGGAGGCTGCCGCGGAGCGGGCTCAAAGGGAGACACCGTGCAGACGACGCTGCTCGGCCTGGCAATCGCCTTCATTCTTGCACTGGTCGCTGCGCTGGTCGGTCCGTATTTCGTTGACTGGAACCAGTTCAGGCCGCAGTTCGAGGCGGAGGCGTCCAAGATCATCGGCGCGCCGGTTCGCGTCGCCGGCAATCTTGACGCGCGTCTGCTGCCCGCGCCATCGCTGCGGTTGAAATCCGTCACCGTCGGCAGCGCCAACGACCTCGGCAAGGTCCGCGCCGCCGATCTCGACGTCGAGTTCAGCCTGAGCTCCCTGATGCGCGGCGAGGTGCGCGCCAACGAGCTCACCATCAACGGCCTGTCGCTCGATCTCGGGCTCGATCCGAAGGGGCGGATCGACTGGTCGCCGTCGAGCGGGACCTTCAACCTGGCTTCGCTGGCGATCGACCGCCTCAATCTGACCGGCCGCGTCGCGCTGCACGATGCCGCGAGCCGCAGCACGCTCGAGCTGAACGACATTGCTTTCAGCGGCGATGTCCGCTCGCTGGCCGGCGCGATCCGCGGTGACGGCAATTTCATGTTCGACGGCAACCGCTACCCGTTCCGGATCTCGTCGGGGCAAAGCGCTGACGGCAGCGGCACCCGCCTGCACTTCAACATCGATCCCGGGCAGCGGCCGGTGTCGGCCGATCTCGACGGCATCCTGACCTTCGAGGCCCGCGCGCCGCGGTTCGACGGCACAGTGACGTTGGCGGGCACGCCGGGCCAGCGCGGCGGCAGCGACATGCCGTCGTGGCGGATCGCCGCCAAGGTCAAGTCGGACTATTCCGCGGCGCGGCTCGACCAGATCGAGGTCAGCTACGGCGCCGAGGACCGTGCTCTGAAACTCGCGGGCAATGGCGACCTCCGGTTCGGTACCTCGCCGTTGCTGCGCGCCTCCCTTGCGGCGCGGCAGCTCGATGGCGACAGGTTCGCCGCCAAAGATGGCACCAAGGATGGCGGCAACGGCAATGTCGAGCCGGTGCAGGTGCTGCCGGCGATGCGTGCGGTGCTGTCGGGCCTTCCGCAAAGCCCGATTCCGGCGCAGGTCGAGCTCACGTCCGAGCAGGTCATGCTCGGTGGCCGCCCATTACAGGACATCTCGGCTGAGCTGCAATCGGATGCGAAATCATGGATCGTGCGCCGGTTGGAGTTTCGCGCGCCGGGATCCACCCGGGTCTCGCTGAGCGGCGCCAGCGCGCAAGCCGGGGCCGCTAACAGCTTCAAGACCGCGCTCAACATCGAATCGTCCGATCCCGATACGCTGATGACCTGGCTGCAGGGGCGGAGCGACATCGCCTATCGCAGCCAGAAACCGCTGCGCCTGCGCGGCGACGTCACGGTGTCGCCATCAGGCTTTTCGATCGACGCGATGAAGGCGGAAGTCGAGGGCGGCGCGCTCGAGGGCCGCATCGCGGTCGCGCATCGCGAGGCGGCGAGCGGATCGAAGGTCGAGGCGCAGTTGAAGGCGGAGCGGCTGGATCTCGATGCGACCGCAGCCGTCATCCGCTCACTGGCTGGTCCGCAAGCCGAATGGCCCGATGAGGCGCAGCTGTCGCTGGACGTCGCGCGCGCAATCTCCTCGGGGCAGGAATTGCGACCGCTGCTGGCGAAGATTGTCTACAACCCGAAGAGTATCGTGCTCGAGCGCGTCAAGATCGGCCAGCCCGACAACGTCACGCTGGACGGCAGCGGCAATTTCGACCGTGCGAATTCGACCGGCAAGCTCACGCTCGACGCGACCGCTGCCTCGCTCGCCCGGCTGACTGCCGTCGTTCAGCCCTTCGCGCCGGCGCTCGCCGCGCGGCTCGGCGTGCTTCGTGCGGATGCCGGCCCGGTCCGCGCCAGGCTTGTGCTCGATCTCGGCAAGGGCAAGACCGCCGATCGCGGCAACGCGCGCGCGACGCTCGATCTCGATACGCCGCCGCTCAAGGGCAATACGGTGATCTCGGCGACGCCGCCGCTCGCTGCGATCCGTGCGCTGGATGTCGACGCACTTCGCCGCAGCGACATGACAGCCGAGGCGAAAATCTCCGCCGGCGAGGGCGGTGCGCTGCTGGCGCTGCTCGGCCTTGACGGTGCGGTCGCAGCCGGCGCCGGCGCGACCCAGTTCGAGGTCACCGTGAGCGGCGCGTGGCAAGCGCCGCTGCGGCTGAAGGCGAGACTCTGGGGCGCGGGGCTCGACGCCGATGCGGAGGGGACGGCGGAGCCTTGGACCAAGGACGGGGCCAGCGAGAACAAATCCAGCGTCAGCCTCCGCGTCCGCAGCGCCGACATCAGTCCGCTGCTCAATCTGAAATCATCCGATCCCGCCGCGAACATCCGCCTGTCGTCGAAGCTCACGCTCGCGGGCGACAAACTGACCTTCGACGATCTCGACAGCATCGTCGCCGGTTCGCGGCTGCGCGGCCGTCTGGCGCTGACACTCGGCGATCAGAAGAGCCTCGAAGGCGAAGTCGGCCTCGATCAAATCGAGCTGGCGCCGATCTTTGCGGCTGCGATCGGTAGCGCGGGTCACGATGCGACGGAGCCGCTCGGCCAGGGGCTGACAAGCGCCTGGCGCGGCAAGGTCACCTTCGAAGCGCTGCATGGTCGGCTGCCGGGCGGCGCGGAGCTGCAGCCGGTCAGCGGCACCATCAGGTCGGACGGGCAGGCCCTGACCTTCGACGGCATCAAGGGCAAGATCGGCGGCGGCGAGGCGACTGCCTCCATCGACGCGCGGCAGGGCGTCAACGGGCTCGCGCTGAACGCCAATGTGCAGCTGTCGGGTGTCGACGCTTCGGCCTTGCGCTACCGCAATCTGGCGATGCCGAGGGCACGCGCTTCGATGCAGATGACGTTGTTGACGCAGGGCCGCAGCGCCTCGGCGCTATCAGGTGCGCTGTCCGGCAGCGGCACTGTGACGCTCGACGGGCTGAACCTTCCGGGGCTCGATCCGCGTGCGTTCGACGTCGCGATCCGCGCCAGCGATTCCGGTCAGGCCACCGACGATACGCGGTTGCGGCAGATCGTCGAACCGGCGCTCGCGGCGGGTCCGCTATCGGTCGCTTCGGCGCAAATTCCCTTCAACATCCGTGACGGCCGCATCCGGGTCGGTGCCACCACGCTCGCGGCCAATGGTGCCAACGTCATCCTGTCCGGCGGCTATGACATTCCGGCCGACCAGGCCGACATTCGCGCCGCGCTGGCATCGACCCAGGTCGGCACCGCGAACAGCCGCCCGGAGATCCAGCTGCTCGCCGTCGGCACGCCCGACGGATTGTCGCGCAGCATCGACATTGCGGCGTTGTCGTCGTGGCTCGCGGTGCGCGCGATCGATCGGGAGACCAGGCGGCTCGATGCGATCGAGCGCGGCGAACCCGTGCCGCCGCCGACCCCGGCGGCCCTGCCGCCTTCCGCCGAGCCGACGCCCGACGTGCCCGGCGCAAATTCAGCGGCGATACCACCGGCGGACGTGCCGGTGCCCGGGCGCGATCCGCGCCGCGTGGCCCCAAAGCCGAAGATCGTGGCGCCGCGACCGCCGATCGTTCCGCCGGTTGCAACCGCACCGGCCGTCGTGCCGCCCGCGCCGGTGGCGAGCCAGCCGCAGGTGGCGCCATTGCCGCCGCCGATCGAGGTCAAGCCGGCGCCCGGCGCGGCGAGGCCAAGGCCGCTGCGCCCGCCATTGTCGCTGACGCCGCAGGTCGCCAATCCGCCCCCGCGACCGGCGATGCAGAACTAATCCGCGTTTTCAAGCGAAGTGGGCACTGGTTCGCGCGAAGGAGACGCGTCAAACGACGCGCTGGATCAGGATTGGTGCTGGAGGATGTTGATCAGCCGGCCGAAGGGATCGCGGACGAAGAAGCGCCGCACGCCCCACGGCTCGTCCGCCGGTCCGTATTCGATCGCGATGCGGGCTGCCGTCATCCGGCGCATGGCTTCATCGAGGTCGTCGACCTCGATCGAGAGATCGGGTACCGGCGTGCCGGAGCCGCCTTCGGAAGCGAAGCTGATTTGAACCTGCATCGTTTCGGATGAGCCGTAAGTCGCAACCCAACCGAAATCCATCAACGGCTCGAGGCCAAGCACGTCGCGATAGAACGACTTCGCCGCCGCGATGTCGGATGCGGCAATGTTCGCGACGATGCGATTGACCTTCATGCTGAAGTCCGCGCGGCGGAACGGCCGTCTGCTCAATCGACGGCCGGTGAAGGCCGTCAGGCCTGCTGGCGCGTGTCGACCTGCTGCGGCCTGACATCCGTCGGCACCGCCGGGGTAGCGCGCGAACGGAAATAGTCGAGCACGAAAAGCCGGATCGCGGAGGACAGATTGCCCTGCTGGCGGTTGCTGTCGATCTCGCCGACCAATTCGGACAGCGTCATGTTCCGCAGACCGGAAATCTCCTTCATGCCGTTCCAGAAGGCTTCTTCGAGGCTGACGCTGGTCTTGTGACCGGCCACGACGATCGAACGCTTGACGACGGGAGACTTCATGATGCGTCACCACTTTCGATACGCTGCTGATCGATGCGGTGCTGATCCAGCACTCGCGCGTTGCGCTCGCCGAGAAATTCGTCACGCGCTCGTTCGGATTTGGTGCGACCGAATAGCGCACGATTGGCTTCGGCCTGCTTGGCTGCTTGTTCGCGCTCGCCGCGCTTCTTGAATCGTTTCAGGTTGACCACGTCGCCCATGCTCGTCGTCCTCATCGTCCCCAAAGCGGAATTGGTGATGCATCGTGACGAAAGCAAGAGCGATCGCGCTGCGCGCCCGGCTCGATACCCATCCCGAATCCCCGTTTGATGCTTCTGATAGCATCAAAGAATCCGTTTCGCTCTGCGAAAACTAGACGTCTGTACCATGCGCCAGCGCAGAGCTGATAGGCAAACAGCCTTAGTCTTTAGGCGTTATGATCCATAATTATATCACGCGCGCTGACCGTAATTATCCGGACATTGCGCGCCCGTGGCTCAGCCTGGGTGTGTCATTTTGTCCGGCTGCACGAGGCGATCAAATTCATCGGCAGACACAAATCCAAGCCGCAAAGCCTCTTCCTTCAGCGTCGTTCCGCGGGTGTGCGCCGACTTCGCGACCTTGGCTGCGTTGTCGTAACCGATCTTCGGCGCGAGCGCGGTCACCAGCATCAGCGAGCGCTGCATCAACTCGTTGATGCGCTTTTCGTCGGCGCGTATGCCGACAACGCAATGCTCGGTAAATGAGCGGACAACGTCAGACAGCAGCTGAATGGAATTTATCATACAATATGCCATGACGGGCTTGTAGACGTTGAGCTCGAAATGACCCTGGCTGCCGGCGACGGTGATCGTGGTCTGATTGCCGAACACCTGGCAGCAGACCATGGTCATGGCTTCGCACTGGGTCGGGTTGACCTTGCCCGGCATGATCGACGAGCCCGGCTCGTTCTCCGGCAGGATCAGTTCGCCGAGACCCGAGCGCGGGCCCGAGCCGAGGAAGCGGATGTCGTTGGCGATCTTGAACAGGCCGGTCGCCACCGAGTTGATCGCGCCATGCACCAGCACATACGCGTCGTTCGAAGCCAGCGCCTCGAACTTGTTCGCGGCGCTGGTGAACGGCAGCCTGGTGATCTCGGCGACATGCCTGGCGAAGAGATTGGCGAATTCCGGCTTCGAGTTGAGGCCGGTGCCGACGGCAGTGCCGCCCTGCGCCAGCGGGAACAGCTCCTTCACCGCGACGCGCAGCCGCGCGATGCCGCTCTCAACCTGCGCGGCGTAGCCGGAGAACTCCTGGCCGAGCGTCAGCGGTGTCGCGTCCTGGGTATGCGTCCGTCCGATCTTCACGATCTTGGCAAACGCCTCCTGCTTCGCGTGCAACGCCTGATGCAATTCGGCGAGGGCCGGGATCAGGTCGGCGATGATGCGGTCCGCTGCCGCGATATGCATCGCGGTCGGAAACGAGTCGTTCGACGACTGGCTCATGTTGACGTGATCATTCGGATGAATCGGCTGCTTGGCGCCGAGCTCGCCGCCGAGCATCTGGTTGGCGCGGTTGGCGATCACCTCGTTCACGTTCATGTTGGTCTGCGTGCCGGAGCCGGTCTGATAGACGACCAGCGGAAAATGATCGTCGAGCTTGCCGTCGATCACTTCCCTGGCAGCACTGACGATGGCGTCGGCGCGGCGTGCGTCGAGCTGGCCGAGCTCGCGATTGGTTTCGGCTGCCGCGAGCTTGACGATGGCGAGCGCATGGATGATCGCGATCGGCATCCGATCGTGGCCGATCTTGAAATTCTGCCGCGAGCGCTCGGTCTGCGCGCCCCAGTAGCGGTCGGCGGCGACGTCGATCGGACCGAAGCTGTCGGTCTCGCTCCGGGTGGCGGCGTTGGATGGTGTGGTCGATTGAGCCATGGATGCTCTCCGTTGCGTCATCAGCACGTGGTCCGGCATGGCGCCGGTCTTCCAGCGTGACGACGCGAAGGCGTCCACGCGGAGACACGTTCATGCGGAAGATAGTACGGGATGACGATCTGTCATCCCGATCCTCACATGCATCCTACAAGGTGAAGAGAGATCCGCGTTTAGATTATTTCTTGCGGAAACGGTCCAGCCGCACCACCTCGGCGCCTTCGCTGGGCTTCGCGGGCTCCTGCTCGGTCTCGGCCGTCTCGGGCTCGACCACGGCCCGGGCAGCCGGCGCGGGAGGGGGGGGCGGCCACTGCCGGTGCGGCAGGCGCTTCCTCGGACAGCGCGTCCGAGACGTCGAACCGCAGGTCGAACGGCGCGGACGGATCGAGGAAACGCGTCACCGCGGCAAACGGCACGTTGAGCCGCTCGGGAATCCCGCCGAACGACAGGCCGACCTCGAAGCGGTCCTCGGTCACCACCAGATCCCAGAACTGGTGCTGCAGGATGATGGTCATCTCCTCCGGATACTGCGCGAGCAGCCGCGGTGACAGCTTCACGCCGTCGCCGTGCGAGAGGAAGGTGATGTAGAAATGATGCTCACCCGGCAGGCCGTGTTCGGCCGCATCCGACAGGACCCGGCGCAGCACCCCGCGCAGCGCATCGCGCGCCAGCACGTCATATCGGATGTGATCGGTCGCCATGGTGATCCTGTCGCTTCGAAAATAGCCGGTGAGGCTCGCCGGATGATCCGACTCGCCCGCTTTGCCCCCATGCTACCCCGCCGGGAGCCGGAAATCAGCAGGGCCGATGGCTGAAATGCGGGCGGACGCCCGATCGAGGAATAAAGTGGAGGCTTCTGTTGCCAGGTGCCTCCGAACCCCGCCTAACGGAGCTTAACCCGTTAGGACTTTAAGATGGTCTTTCAAACTGCGTTACGCAGCCTGAGCAACCGGAGCAAAGTTGTCGTTGGCAACTATTGCATTAGCCCGATAACGGCGGAACCATACCGAGAAAAAACACGCCCTTTACGCCCTCGTCGATCCTATTTCGCCCCCGCCAAAAGCCACCGAAGGGGGCTTAGATGGGTTTTGGTGGAGGCGCCGGGTACCGCCCCCGGGTCCGAATGGTTTATTGCGACGGCCATTTATTTCCATAGCCGGCGAACCGGCACCCCCAATATAGCGGCAAAGCCGTAGAAAAACAGAGCCGATTCAGACCCTTTCCGCTGTGAAAACACACCAATTTGGGTTGGCCGGCGTCCCGGAGCCGTTCTAGATTTTGGCCATGCCCCCGGAATCCCCGCCGGTTGCCGCCCCGGCGCCGGATGTCTCCGCGCCGTCTCCACCCCACCAGCCCGGGCTTCTCGAGCTGTTCCTGGCGTTTGCCAAGATGTCGCTGGCCGGCTTTGGCGGGGTCCTGGTCTGGGCCCGGCGGGCGATCGTCGAACAGCACCGTTGGATGACGGCGGAGGAGTTCAACGAGACCTTCGCGCTGTGCCATTTCCTGCCAGGTCCGAACATCGTCAACCTGTCGGTCGTGTTCGGTTCGCGCTTTCGCGGCGTCGCCGGCGCCTTCGCGGCCTTCGCCGGGCTGGTCGGGCCGCCGATGGTGATCGCGACCATCCTTGCCGCGCTCTACGCCCGCTACGGCGATGTCGACATACTGCGCCGGACGCTTGCCGGCGTGGCCTGTGCCGCGGTCGGGCTGCTGTTCGCCGTCGTCCTCAAGATGATGCTGCCGCTGTTGCAGCGGCGTGATGTCACAGGCCTCGTCATCCTGGCCGCGGTCTTCGTCGCGATCGGTCTGATCCGCTGGCCGCTGCAGATCGTGCTGCTGGTGGCGATCCCGCTCAGCCTCGCGATCACGATCGTGACCCGGCGCATGGTGAAGTCATGAATAGGGAGTCCAACCCGGTCGCGGCGCTGGTATGGACCTTCGGTTTGATGTCGCTGTTCGCGGTCGGCGGGGCCAATTCGGCGATCCCCGAAATGCACCGCGCCGCGGTCGACGTACATCACTGGTTGACCGACAAGCAGTTCGCCGACGTGTTCGCGATCTCGCAGCTCTCGCCGGGACCGAACGTGCTGATCGTGACGCTGATAGGTTATTCTGTCGCAGGCGTTGCCGGGGCGTTGGCTGCGACGGTTGCGATGTGCGGACCGACCGCGCTGCTTGCCTATTATGTCAGCCGTTTCCTCGATCGCTCGCGCGACGCGCGCTGGCCGGCGATCATCCAGGCGGCATTGGTTCCGCTGTCGATCGGCCTGATGGCTGCATCCGGCCTGATCGTGGCGCAGACATCAGACCAAAGTTGGATCGCGGTCCTGATCACCATTGTCGCAGCCACGCTTGCTTTTGCGACGCGGATCAATCCTTTGTGGATGTTGCTCGCCGGAGGTCTCTTGGGTTTTGCTGGCGTTGTCTGACGAAAATCGCTAGCAAGGCTTTCGGTCAACGCACCACAAGCCAAGCCATTCAATCAAAACGGGCGGACAGCCTGACGGGGGGAAGCGAAGTCATGAGCGATACGCCGAGCGAGGCGCCGGTCAAATCGATCTTGCCGAAATGGGTGCGCGGCCCGCAGGACTTTGTCGGCGGGCTCGCCATGGTGGCCGTTGCGCTGTTTGCCTTGTGGGCTTCGAGCGACTTGCAGGGCATGCACGGATTTTCGTTCGGTGCCGGAACCGCGCCGCGGATGTTCGCCGTGCTGCTGCTGTTGCTCGGCGGCGCCGTGGCGCTGGTCGGAATTCTGAAAGACGGCCCGCAGATCGCGGCCTATTCTTGGCGCGGGCCGTTGTTCGTGTCGGCGGCAATCGTGTTCTTCGCCGTCGCGATCCGTCCGCTCGGGCTCGTCGTCTCCGCCTTTGCCGCCTTCCTGATCGCGGCGCTCGGCTCGCATGAGACGAGGTGGCTCGAAGCCATCATCGTCGGTGGCTGCCTGACGCTCGGCTGCGCGCTGTTGTTTCCTTATGTGCTGGGACTTCCGATGCCGATGTTCCCGCGTTTCCTGATCCAGTGAGGGCGTGATGGAACTGTTTGCCAACCTCGCCCACGGTTTCGCTGTCGCATTCTCTCCGATCAACCTTCTGATGTGCCTGATCGGTGCGCTGGTCGGCACGCTGGTCGGCGTCTTGCCGGGCATCGGCACCATCGCCACCGTCGCGATGCTGCTGCCGATCACCTTCGGCCTGCCGCCGGTCGGCGCGCTGATCATGCTCGCCGGCATCTATTACGGTGCGCAATATGGCGGGTCGACCACCTCGATCCTGGTCAATATTCCCGGCGAGGCGACCTCCGTGGTCACCGCGCTCGACGGCCACCAGATGGCCAAGCAGGGCCGCGCCGGTCCGGCGCTCGCGATCGCCGCGATCGGCTCGTTCTTCGCCGGCTGCGTCGCCACCGTGCTGATCGCCGTGCTCGGCGCGCCGCTGACCAAGCTCGCGCTGGCATTCGGACCGGCCGAATATTTCTCGCTGATGGTGCTCGGCCTGATCTTCGCGGTGGTGCTCGCCAAGGGCTCGGTGCTGAAGGCGATCGCGATGATCGTGTTCGGCCTGTTGCTGTCGATGGTCGGCTCCGACATCGAGACCGGTGCCTCGCGCATGGCCTTCAACATTCCCGAGCTTGCCGACGGCCTCGGCTTTGCCACCGTGGCGATGGGCGTGTTCGGCTTCGCTGAGATCATCCGCAACCTCGACCATGGCGCGGAGATGGACCGCAATCTGGTGCAGCAGAAGATCACCGGCCTGATGCCGACCAGGAAGGACCTCGTGGACTCCACGCCGGCGATCCTGCGCGGCACCGTGCTCGGCTCGATCCTCGGCATCCTGCCGGGCGGCGGCGCGGTGATCGCGTCGTTCGCGGCCTATACGCTGGAAAAGAAGCTGGCGAAGGATCCGTCGCGGTTCGGCCGCGGCGCGATCGAGGGCGTGGCATCGCCGGAAAGCGCCAACAACGCTGCGGCGCAGACCTCGTTCATCCCGCTGCTCACGCTCGGCATCCCGCCGAATGCGGTGATGGCGCTGATGGTCGGCGCGATGACCATTCATGGCATCGTGCCGGGTCCGCAGGTGATGCAGAAGCAGCCCGACCTGGTCTGGGGCATGATCGCCTCGATGTGGATCGGCAATCTGATGCTGATCATCATCAACCTGCCGCTGGTTGGCATCTGGGTCCGTCTGCTGCGCGTGCCGTACCGGCTGATGTTCCCCTCGATCGTGGTGTTCTGCGCGATCGGCATCTACTCGGTGAACAACGCGCCGGTCGATGTCGTCCTCGCAGGCGCGTTCGGCCTGGTCGGCTACTGGCTGATCAAGCACGATTTCGAGCCGGCGCCGCTGCTGCTCGGCATGGTGCTCGGTCCGCTGATGGAGGAGAACCTGCGCCGTGCGCTCTTAATCTCGCGCGGTGACTGGAGCGTGTTCCTGTCGCGGCCGCTTTCGGCGGTGCTGCTGGCGATTGCGGCAGCTCTGCTGGTGCTTGCCGTGCTGCCCACCTTGCGGGCGAAGCGCGACGAGGTGTTCGTGGAGTCGGAGGGCTGATCACTCTCTAAGCCCTGCGTCGGCGCGCCGCAGGCGGAAGTCGAATCGACTCGCGATGTCGTCTCATGAAATGAAAATGCCGGCCGATTTGGCCGGCATTTTTATTGGTCAAAACGTTCCCGGGAGGAATTGAGATGATGTCCATTCGCTCGCTTGCGGGCGCATGCCTTTCGGCATGTGTGGCGCTCGGCGCATTCGCCGTGCCGGCGTCGGCGCAGAACTATCCGACGCGCACCATCACCATGATCGTGCCGTTCGCAGCCGGCGGTCCGACCGACGTCATCTCACGCATCGTCACCGCGCATATGGCGCAGACGCTCGGCCAGAGCATCGTCATCGAAAACGTGGTTGGCGCCGGCGGCACCACGGCGACCACGCGCGCGGCGCGCGCCGCCAATGACGGCTACACGCTGGTCACCGGACACATGGGCACCCATGCCGCGTCCGTGCCGCTCTATCCGAAGCTTGCCTATCATCCGGAGAAGGATTTCGAGCCCGTGGCGCTGCTTGCGGGCACGCCGATCCTGATCCTCGCCCGCAAGGATTTCCCGCCGAAGGATCTGAAGGAGTTCATCGCCTACGTGAAGGCCAATGCCGAGAAGGTCAACGCCGCGCATGCCGGCATCGGCTCGGTCTCGCACGCCTCCTGCGAGTTGCTCAACTCGATCCTCGACGTCAAGCCGGTCGGCGTGCCCTTCAACGGCACCGGACCCGCGATGAACGCGCTGGTCGCCGGCCAGGTCGATTACATGTGCGACCAGATCGTCAACGCGGTGCCGCAGATCAACGCCGGCACCATCAAGGCCTATGCGGTCGCGACCCCCGAGCGCAATCCATCGCTGCCCGACGTCCCGACCACGACCGAGGCCGGCCTGCCGGCGTTCCAGGCTCAGGCCTGGAACGCGATCTTTGCGCCGAAGGGAACTTCGCCCGCCATCATCGCCACGCTGAACGCGGCGGCGATCAAGGCGCTGGACGACGAGAACGTCCGCAAGCGCCTGCTCGAACTCGGCAGCGTGATCCCGGTACCCGCCAACCGCAGCCCGGAGGCGCTGGCGACGCTCGTGAAGAACGAGATCGCGAAATGGACCCCGGTGCTCAAGCCGGCAAGTTAATCCAGCGCGGTCAAATGGATAGGGCAGGGCGGAACGCGGGTTCCGTCCCTTGTCGTTTGGCGCAAGGGTGCTCACTTTTCGGGGTATAATCGGTCTAATCAGCCGAATCGGCGTGTCGGCCGGCGGCGGTGGCCGCTACATTCGCCGCTCTCTCGAAAGCCCGAAACAGACGTCATGAACCAGTATCACGATCTGCTCGAACGTATCCTCGCCGACGGCGCCGAGAAGCATGACCGCACCGGCACCGGTACGCTGTCGATCTTCGGCCATCAGATGCGCTTCAATCTCTCGGCCGGATTCCCGATGCTGACGACCAAACGGCTGCCGCTGAAGGCGATCGTGCACGAGCTGCTCTGGTTCCTCGCCGGCGACACCAACATCAAATATCTCAACGACAACGGCGTCACGATCTGGGATGAATGGGCCGACGCCAATGGCGATCTCGGCCCGGTCTATGGCTCGCAGTGGCGCTCCTGGCCCGCGCCCGATGGCCGCAGCATCGACCAGATCAGCAACGTGATCGAGATGATCAAGCGCAATCCGGACTCGCGGCGGCTGATCGTCAGCGCCTGGAATCCGGCCGAGGTGGACAAGATGGCGCTGCCGCCGTGCCACTGCCTGTTCCAGTTCTATGTCGCCAACGGAAAATTGTCCTGCCAGCTCTATCAGCGCTCCGGCGACGTGTTCCTCGGCGTGCCCTTCAACATCGCCTCCTATGCGCTGCTGACCATGATGGTCGCGCAGGTGACCGGGCTGAAGCCCGGCGATTTCGTGCACTCGCTCGGCGATGCGCATCTCTATTCGAACCACCTCGAGCAGGCGCGCCTGCAACTGACGCGGCCGACGCGGCCGCTGCCGACGATGGCGATCAATCCCGATGTGAAAGACATCTTCGCGTTCCGCTTTGAGGATTTCAAACTCGAAGGCTACGACCCGCATCCGCACATCAAGGCCGAAGTCGCGGTCTGATGTCGCTCGTGATCCGCCGCGCGCGGCCCGATGAGGCCGGACTGGTGTACTCGCTGGTCCGCGAGCTTGCCGCGTACGAGAAGCTCCTGCACGAGGTCCACGCCAGCGAGGCCGATATCGCCGAGGCGCTGTTCGGCGAAAGCCCGCGGCTGTTCTGCGACATCGCGGAATGGAACGGCGAGCCCGCCGGCTTCGCGGTCTGGTTCGTCAATTTCTCGACCTTCGCCGGCCGCCACGGCATCTACCTCGAAGATCTCTTCGTGCGTCCGGCGCTGCGCGGCAAGGGGATCGGCAAGGCGCTGCTGGTGCACCTGGCGAAGCACTGCCTCGCCAATGGGTGGGCGCGCCTGCAATGGGCGGTGCTCGACTGGAACGCGCCGTCGATCGCATTCTACAAATCACTCGGAGCCGAGATGGTGGACGAATGGACGATCTGTCGCGTCTCCGGTCCTGCGCTGTCGGCGCTCGCCGAAGGAGCGCGCTGATGGAGATCGTGCTCCTCGCTGCGGTCGCCGAGAACGGCGTGATCGGGAGCGGCAACGCAATTCCGTGGCGGCTGAAATCCGATCAGCAGCGCCTCAAGGCGATGACGCTGAACAAGCCCATCGTGATGGGGCGCAAGACGTTCGAGTCGCTGCGCCGGCCGCTGCCGGGACGCACCAACATCGTGGTGACGCGCGATCCGAACTACCGCGCGCGCGGCGCCATCGTCACGACGTCGTTGGAAAACGCCCGCGCAATTGCGCTTGGTGATGCGCTGCGGCGTTTCGCCACTGAAATTGCAATCATCGGCGGCGCCGAGATCTATGCGCAGTGGATGGGCATCGCCGATCGCCTTGAGATTACCGAGGTCCATGCCCGGCCGGACGGCGATACACGGTTCGACACAATCGATGCGAGGGAGTGGGATGAGGTCGCGCGCGTGCGGAATCCGGCAGGTCCGGACGACAATGCCGACTTCTCCTATGTGACATATCGTCGGCGCGGCCGCGGTTAACCAATGTTTGCATTGACAATTGTGGCCCGGCGCATAGCTCGTCGGCTCAGGAAGCTTGCGTTGTAAGGGCCCTGGCGGTCCCCTATAACCGGGCCGGACATTCGAGCCCGGGCGTCCCGTCCGGACTTGCCGAGGAGATGTTTGATGCCGTGGAAAAATCAAGGCGGGGGGCCATGGGGCTCGGGTCCGAAGGGACCGTGGGGCACCGGTCCACAGTCGGCCGGGCCAAGGCCGCCGGATCTTGAGGATCTGCTGCGGCGCGGCCAGGACCGGCTGCAGCAATGGCTGCCCGGCGGGCATTTCAGCGGCATGGGAATCGCGCTGGTGCTGGTCGCCGCGCTGGCGATCTGGTTTGCCACCGGCATCTTCCGCGTCCAGTCCGAAGAGCTCGGCGTCGTCATGCGCTTCGGCAAGTATGATCGCGATGCGCAACCGGGCCTGCGCTATCACCTGCCATATCCGATCGAGACGGTGCTGCTGCCGAAGGCGCTGCGCGTCAACACGATCTCGATCGGCATGACCCTGATCGACGATCCCGCACGGCGCGGCCGCACCATGCGCGACGTGCCGGAAGAGAGCCTGATGCTGACCGGCGACGAAAACATCGTCGATGTCGACTTCACCGTATTGTGGCGGATCAAGCCGGGCGGGGCCGGCGCCTATCTGTTCAACATCCAAAATCCCGAAGGCACCGTGAAGGCGGTTGCCGAAAGCGCGATGCGCGAGGTGATCGGCCGCTCGCAGATCCAGCCGATCCTGACCGGGGCGCGCAACGTCACCGAGCAGAACGTGCAGGAGCTGATGCAGAAGACGCTGGATTCCTACAACGCCGGCATCCAGATCACGCAGGTGCAGATGCAGAAGGTCGATCCGCCGGCGCAGGTGATCGACGCGTTCCGCGACGTGCAGGCGGCGCGCGCCGACCTCGAGCGCAAGCAGAACGAGGCGCAGACCTATGCCAACCGGATCGTGCCGGAAGCACGCGGCCGTGCCGCGCAGATCCAGCAGGCCGCCGAGGGCTACAAGGAGCAGGCGGTCGCCGAGGCCAAGGGCCAGAGCGCGCGCTTCCTCAAAGTCTATGAAGAGTACAAGAAGGCACCCGACGTGACGCGCGAGCGCATCTATCTGGAGACCATGGAACGCGTGCTCGGTGGCTCCGAGAAGCTGGTTTATGACGGCGGCCAGGGCCAGAACATCGTACCCTACCTTCCGTTGGGTGAGCTGACGCCGCGGCGTCAGCCGACGGTAGCGCCGGCCACGACCGGCCAGCAGCAGGGAGCCACCCGATGAGGTCCCCTGTCACCGGCATCCTGTCCCTGATCGTTCTCTTCATCGTTCTCGCCGTCGGCTACAGCTCGGTGTTCACCGTGCAGCAGACCGAGCAGACCATCGTCCTGCGGTTTGGCGAGCCGGTCGACGTCGTCACCGAGCCCGGCCTGCACTTCAAGGCGCCGTGGAATTCGGTGATCAACGTCGACAAGCGCATCCTCGACCTGGAAAACCCGTCGCAGGAAGTGATCGCCTCCGACCAGAAGCGGCTCGTGGTCGATGCCTTCGCGCGCTATCGCATCAAGAATGCGCTGCGCTACTACACCAGCGTCGGCTCGATCCAGGCCGCCAATCTGCAGCTGACCACGCTGCTCAACGCGGCGCTGCGCCGCGTGCTCGGCGAGGTCAACTTCATCGCGGTGGTGCGTGACGAGCGCGAGAAGCTGATGTCGCGGATTCGCGAGCAGCTCGACAAGGAAGCCGACGGCTACGGCATCGAGGTCGTCGACGTCCGGATTCGCCGCGCCGATCTGCCGGAGCAGAACAGCCAAGCGGTCTACGACCGGATGAAGACCGAGCGTCAGCGCGAGGCGGCGGAGTTCCGGGCCCAGGGCGACCAGAAGGCGCAGGAAATCCGCTCCAAGGCCGACCGCGAAGCGACCGTGATCGTCGCCGAGGCGAACTCCGCCGCGGATCAGACCCGCGGTGCGGGCGATGCCGAGCGCAACCGCCTGTTCGCCGAGGCCTATGGCAAGGACAAGGACTTCTTCGCGTTCTATCGCTCGATGACGGCCTATGAGAACGGCCTCAAGTCCAGCGACACGCGGTTCCTGTTGCGGCCGGACTCGGAATTCTTCAAGTACTTCGGCAGCGCGAACGGCAAGCCGGCCGAGGCGGCGGCTGCGCCGAAACAGTAAATTCACGACAGAACGGCGGCGCGGACAACGTGCCGCCGTCACTTAAATAACAACAATCATCGAGCGGGAGGTTGCGATCCGATGAGGTCAATAGCGTTCGGCGACTTCCTCATCGGTCTGGGAATCCTGTTCGTGCTCGAAGGCATCCTGTTCGCGGCAAGCCCCGCCTGGATGCGCCGGGCGATGAAGAGCGCGCTGGCGACGCCGGACAACATCCTGCGCGTCGTCGGCATCGGTTCGGCGGTCGCGGGACTCGTCCTGATCTGGGCGGTGCGGCGCTGAGCATTGCCTGTTCCAAGCGCGTAGGTCGCGCCGGAATGAACATAATCGTGAGCCTCACGCAGCCGGTTTTTCTCCGAAATGCCCGGCTGAGATGCTTGCGCCAAATGCCTGTTCGGGCGCACTCTGCGACCACGGGCGCACACTGCGACCAGCAAATTTGAACCCGTTTGCCTGGAGAAACTCCGACATGATCGCTGCCAGACCAGCCCTGAGCCGTCGCCTCCGCATGATGGGAGCCGCGATCTCGATCGGTGCTGCGAGCATGCTGAGCTCCGCGCCGGCCTTCGCACGCGGTCCCGACGGCATCGCCGACATTGCCGAGAAGGTGATCGACGCCGTCGTCAACATCTCGACCTCGCAGACGATCGAGGCCAACAAGGGCGGCGCGATGCCGCAGCTGCCGCCGGGCTCGCCGTTCGAGGAATTCTTCGACGACTTCTTCAAGAACCGCCGCGGGCCGCCCGGCAAGGGCGGCGACAAGAGCGGCGAGTTCCAGCCGCGCAAGACCAATTCGCTCGGCTCGGGCTTCATCGTCGACACCGCCGGCATCGTCGTCACCAACAACCACGTCATCGCCGATGCCGACGAGATCAACGTCATCCTCAACGACGGCACCAAGATCAAGGCCGAGCTGGTCGGCGTCGACAAGAAGACCGATCTCGCGGTGTTGAAGTTCAAACCGCCGAAGCCGCTCACCGCGGTCAAGTTCGGCGACAGCGACAAGATCCGCCTCGGCGACTGGGTGGTCGCGATCGGCAACCCGTTCAGCCTCGGCGGCACCGTGACCGCGGGCATCGTCTCGGCCAAGAACCGCGACATCAGCCAGGGTCCGTATGACAGCTATATCCAGACCGACGCCGCCATCAATCGCGGCAATTCCGGCGGTCCGTTGTTCAACCTCGACGGCGAGGTGATCGGCGTCAACACGCTGATCATCTCGCCCACCGGCGGCTCGATCGGTCTCGGTTTCGCGGTGCCGTCGAAGACGGTGGCCGGCGTCGTCGACCAGCTGCAGAAGTTCGGCGAACTGCGCCGCGGCTGGCTCGGTGTGCGGATCCAGCAGGTCACCGACGAGATCGCCGACAGCCTCAACATCAAGCCGGCGCGCGGCGCGCTGGTTGCCGGCGTCGATGACAAGGGCCCGGCCAAGCCGGCGGGCATCGAGCCCGGCGACGTCGTCGTCAAGTTCGACGGCAAGGACGTCAAGGACCCCAAGGATCTGTCGCGGATCGTGGCCGATACCGCGGTCGGCAAGGAAGTCGACGTCGTCATCATCCGCAAGGGCAATGAGGAGACCCGCAAGGTCACGCTCGGCCGGCTCGAGGACAACGACAAGGTTCAGCAGGCCAACGCCAAGCCGAAGGACGACACGGCCGAGAAGCCGGTGACCCAGAAGGCGCTCGGCCTCGACCTCGCGGCGCTGAGCAAGGACCTGCGCACCAAGTACAAGATCAAGGACAGCGTGAAGGGTGTCGTCGTCACCGGCGTCGACAATGCCTCCGATGCCGCCGAGAAGCGGCTGTCGGCCGGCGACGTCATCGTCGAGGTGGCGCAGGAGGCGGTCTCCAGTGCCGCCGACATCAAGAAGCGCGTCGACCAGCTGAAAAAGGACGGCAAGAAGTCCGTGCTGCTGCTGGTCTCCAACGGCGACGGCGAACTGCGCTTCGTGGCGCTCGGCGTGCAGTAACGTCGGCCTGACGCCTCACCCACAACTGTCATCCCCCGCGAAAGCGGGGGATGACGCCGTGTTGCTTGACGTCTTGAATTGCGAACCATCCTGATCGTCGTCCCGGCGAAGGCCGGGACGCATAACCACAGGCGGTGATTGTTGCGCGATGGTGGAATGATGAGTCCCGTTCACGGCACCCGCCGCGGAGTATGGGTCCCGGCCTTCGCCGGGACGACTCTACCTATCCCTCGACGAACTCGTCCCGCCGATAACCCTGCGCGTACAGCAGCGCGGTGAGATCGCCGTGGTCGATCCGCACTGCGGCTGCGGCTGCGACCGCAGGCTTGGCGTGATAGGCAACGCCGAGGCCGGCGGCCTGGATCATGCCGAGGTCGTTGGCGCCGTCACCCACCACCAGCGTGTCGATGTCGTCGAGATCGAAGGATTCGGTGAGTTCGACCAGGGTGGCGAGCTTGGTGGCGCGGCCGAGGATAGGCTCGATCACTTCGCCGGTCAGCTTGCCGTTCTCGATCTGCAGCTGGTTGGCGCGGTTCTCCTGGAAGCCGACCTTGGCCGCGACCACGTTGGTGAACAAAGTGAAGCCGCCGGAGATGAGGCAGGTGTAGGCGCCCTGCGCGCGCATGGTCATGACCAGATCACGGCCGCCCGGCGTCAACGTGATGCGCTTGTCGAGCACCTCGTCGACCACGCTGACCGGCAGGCCCTTGAGCAGCGCCACCCGTTCGCGCAGCGCCGATTCAAACTCGATTTCGCCGCGCATCGCGCGCTCGGTAATGGCGGCGACGTGGGATTTCAGCCCGGCGAAGTCGGCGAGTTCGTCGATGCACTCCTGGCCGATCATGGTCGAATCCATGTCGGCCAGAAAAAGCTTCTTGCGCCGGCCGATCCGGGGCTGCACGACAATGTCGATCGGCAGGTCGCCGCGGGCCTGGCGCAGTTGCAGCTCGATCGCCTTGATGTCGTCCCGGCTGGCGTTCTCGCGCTCGAAGGGAATGTCGACGGCGACCTCGTTGAACAGCCACTGCGCCGGGCCGGGTGAGGGCAGCACGGCCCGCGCACCGTCGACGATGGTGGAATCGAGCGCGGGGCTTGCAGGATTGCAGATCAGCGTGGCAACGAGGGACATGCAGGCGCATTCGGGATTGTTGGACAAGGCAGTGCTTATCGCAGGGCCGACCGCCAGCGGCAAGTCGGCCCTGGCGCTCGCGCTCGCGCAGCGGACCGGCGGGATCGTGATCAACACCGATTCCATGCAGGTCTATCGCGATCTCCGGATCATCACCGCGCGGCCGACTGTGAGCGAGGAGGCGCTGGTTCCGCACCGGCTCTACGGCCATGTCGACGCCGGCGTGAATTTCTCCGCCGGCGCCTGGGTGGCGGATGCGGCCAAGATGCTCGGTGAGGCCTGTGAGCAGGGGCGGCTGCCGATCTTCGTCGGCGGCTCGGGCCTCTATTTCAAGGCGCTGACGCGCGGCCTGTCGGCGGTGCCGCCGATCCCGCCCGCGGTGCGCGAGGGCGTGCGCGCGAGGCTGGAGCAACATGGCGTCGAGGCGCTGCATGCCGAGCTTGCAGGGCGCGACCCGATGTCGGCCGAACGGCTGAAGCCGCGCGATCGCAGCCGCATCGCGCGGGCGCTCGAGGTCGTCGAGGCCACCGGCCGCCCGCTGCCGGACTGGCATCGCGACGGCCTGCCGCCGCTGCTGCCGCAGGGCGAATTCCACGCGCTGTTTCTCGCGCCGGAACGCGAGCAGCTTTATGCGCGGATCGACGCCCGGTTCGGCGCGATGCTCGATACGGGTGCGCTCGATGAGGTCGCGGCATTGGCGGCGCGCGGGCTCGATCCGTTGCTGCCGGCGATGAAGGCCCATGGCGTGCCGGCGCTGATCCGGCACCTCAAGGAGGAGATCAGCCGGCAGGAGGCCGCCGAGATCGGCCGGGCCGACACCCGCCACTACGCCAAGCGCCAGTTCACCTGGTTTCGCCACCAGCTTCCGGAATTCGAATGGGTGGCGCCGGAGGCGGCGAGGGGATGGCTGGAGAGCCGGATTCCGTAGCCCGGATGGCCCTCGCCGCCGCACGCCCGTCAGCCATGCGCGTTGCGCCGCGCAAAAACACTCGCCGAACGGCCGGAACCCCGTTACAGTTCAAAAATCGCGAAAATGGCTGGCTTGCCTTGACATTCAGGGTCTGGCCGCTATGTTCGCGCAACCTTTGGGAAGACTGGGTCGTCTCGTGCGCAACATTATTACCAAACTCCTTATCGCCGTCGTACCCAGGCACACCGCCGGGGATGGCTAGCGGCCATCCAAATTCGGGCGGTGTGCATGGGGCCTCTGGGGCCCCTTTTTATTGCCCGAAGCAGAACTGACGAGAACCGACAAAAGCCGCGCAAAAACAAGCGCATCCGGAGCGAACCATGACCGACAAGAGCCACGATCCCAATCAGATGACCGGCGCCGCGATGATCGTGCGCGCGCTCATCGATCACGGCGTGCAGCATGTCTTCGGCTATCCCGGCGGCGCGGTGCTTCCGATCTATGACGAGATTTTCCAGCAGAGCGAGGTCGAGCACATCCTGGTCCGCCACGAGCAGGGCGCCGGCCATGCCGCGGAAGGCTATGCCCGCTCGACCGGCAAGCCCGGCGTGGTGCTGGTGACTTCGGGTCCGGGGGCCACCAACATGGTGACGCCGCTGACCGACGCGCTGATGGATTCGATCCCGCTGGTCTGCATCACCGGCCAGGTGCCGACCCATCTGATTGGCAACGACGCCTTCCAGGAATGCGACACCGTCGGCATCACGCGGCCCGCCACCAAGCACAACTGGCTGGTGCGCGACGTCAACGACCTCGCCAGGGTGCTGCACGAGGCCTTCTATGTCGCCACCACCGGCCGGCCCGGCCCGGTCGTGGTCGACGTGCCGAAGGACGTGCAATTTGCCACCGGCACCTATCATCCGCCGCGCAAGTCGGACGTGCACATCTCCTATACGCCGCGCGTGAAGGGCGATGCGACCCAGATCCGCAAGGCGGTGGCGATGCTCGCCAATGCCAAGCGTCCCGTGATCTATTCCGGCGGCGGCGTGATCAATTCAGGCCCCGAGGCCTCGCAACTGCTGCGCCAACTGGTGGAGGCGACCGGCTTCCCGATCACCTCGACCCTGATGGGATTGGGCGCCTATCCGGCGTCAGGTCCGAACTGGCTCGGCATGCTGGGCATGCACGGCACCTACGAGGCCAACATGACGATGCATGATTGCGACGTCATGCTGTGCGTCGGCGCGCGCTTCGACGACCGCATCACCGGCCGCACCGACGCGTTCTCGCCGGGCTCGAAGAAGATCCACATCGACATCGACCCGTCCTCGATCAACAAGAACATCCGCGTCGACGTGCCGATCATCGGCGACTGCGGCAACGTGCTCGGCGATCTCCTGCAGGTGTTCAAGGCGGAGGCGAAGAAGCCCGACATCAAGGCGTGGTGGCAGCAGATCGCGCAATGGCGCGCGCGCAACTCGCTGTCCTACCGCAAGAACAACGATATCATCCTGCCGCAATACGCGATCCAGCGCCTGTTCGAACTGACCCGCGGCAAGGACACCTACATCACGACCGAGGTCGGTCAGCACCAGATGTGGGCCGCGCAGTTCTTCGGCTTCGAGGAGCCGCACCGCTGGATGACGTCGGGCGGGCTCGGCACCATGGGCTATGGTCTGCCGGCCGCGGTCGGTGTGCAGGTCGCGCATCCGGACAGCCTGGTGATCGACATCGCCGGCGACGCCTCGGTGCAGATGACGATCCAGGAGATGTCGACGGCGGTTCAGTTCGAGCTGCCGATCAAGATCTTCATCCTGAACAACCAGTACATGGGCATGGTGCGGCAGTGGCAGCAGCTGCTGCACGGCAACCGCCTGTCGCATTCGTACTCGGAAGCGCTGCCGGACTTCGTCAAGCTCGCGGACGCCTATGGCTGCGTCGGCCTGCAGGCGACCAAGCCCTCCGATCTCGACGGCGCGATCAAGGAGATGATCGCGATCAAGCGCCCGGTGCTGTTCGACTGCCGCGTCGCCGCGCTCGAGAACTGCTTCCCGATGATCCCGTCGGGCAAGGCGCATAACGAGATGCTGCTGCCGGAAGAGGCCACCGATGAGGCCACCGCGAAGGCCTTCTCCGGCGGCAAGGCGCTGGTGTGAGGTGAGGGCGGATCATGTTTGACCTCAACGAGCTCGAGCGTGCGCACGGGATCGTCGGCACCGCGGTGCCGGCGACGCCGGCGTACGCCTGGCCGCTGCTGGCCGAGCGGCTCGGCACCGAGGTCGTGGTCAAGCATGAGAACCACACGCCGACCGGCGCCTTCAAGGTGCGCGGCGGCTTGGTCTATCTCGAGCGGCTGAAGCGCGAGCGGCCGGACGTGCCCGGCATCATCTCGGCGACGCGCGGCAATCACGGCCAGAGCCTGGCCTTTGCCGCGAGCCGCCATGGCGTGCGCGCGGTGATCTATGTGCCGCGCGGCAACTCGGTCGAGAAGAACCGCGCCATGCACGCGTTCGGCGCCGAGCTCGTCGAGCACGGCGAGGACTTCCAGGCCGCGCGGGAAGAGGCCGAGCGCCGCGCCCAGTTCGCAGGCCTGCATATGGTGCCGTCGTTCCATCCGGACCTGGTGCTGGGCGTCGCGACGTACGCGCTCGAAATGTTCCGGTCGGCGCCCGATCTCGACATCCTCTATGTGCCGATCGGGCAGGGCTCCGGCATCTCCGGCTGCATCATGGCGCGCGACCTGCTCGGGCTGAAGACCGAGATCGTGGGCGTGCAGTCGACCGAGGCGCCGTCCTACGCGCTGTCGTTTGCGGCCGGAAGGATCGTGACCACCGCGACCAGCAACACGCTGGCTGACGGCATGGCGACGCGGATTCCGGACGCGGATGCGTTCGCGCTGATCCGGAAGGGCGCATCGCGCATCGTGCAGGTCACCGACGACGAGGTCGCCCAGGCGATCCGCGCCTACTGGACCGATACCCACAATCTTGCCGAGGGCGCAGGCGCCGCGGCGCTCGCAGCCGCGCTGCAGGAGAAGAGCAAGCTCGCCGGCAAGCGGGTCGGCTTGATCCTGAGCGGCGGCAATATCGATTTCGATCTGTTCCGGACCTGGATCGGGACGGATGCTGCGCCGGCCGCCCAGCGGGCGGTGGCGTGAAAAGAATGTAAGGGGACGACCATGAACCAGCCCGCATCCGCCTACTTCCTCGAAGAGCGTCACGATCCCAACGAGACCCACACGCTGTCCGTGATCGTGCAGAACGAGCCCGGCGTGCTCGCGCGCGTGATCGGGCTGTTCTCCGGCCGCGGCTACAACATCGAAAGCCTCACCGTCTCGGAGACCGAGAACCAGAAACATCTCTCGCGGATCACGATCGTCACCACGGGCACGCCGATGGTGATCCAGCAGATCAAGCATCAGCTCGACCGCATGATCCCGGTCTACCGCGTCGTCGACATGACGCTGACCGGCAGCTCGATCGAGCGCGAGCTTGCGATGGTCAAGGTGCGGGGCGGCGGCGATCACCGCGTCGAGGCGCTGCGGCTGGCGGATGCGTTCCGCGCCCGGGTGATCGACGCCACGACCGAGAGCTTCGTATTCGAGATCACGGGCAACTCGTCCAAGATCAGTCAGTTCATCGACCTGATGCGCCCGTTGGGCCTGGTCGAGGTGTCACGAACCGGGGTGGCCGCGATCACGCGTGGGCCGGAAGGGATGTGAGTCATGTTGGCGCGCGACTGGTACTACACGCAACGGCGGCAGGTCGGTCTCGATACCGCGGTTGCCTCGATCTATGACGTCAGCGAGGACAGCGATGTCCGTGCCCGCCAGGCGCTGACCAGGCTCGGCGTCAAGCCGGGCTGGCGGATCGCCGATATCGGCTGCGGCAACGGCGTGCTCGCGACCGAGGCGGCGCTGATGGGCGCCGAGGTCGACGCCATCGACATCTCGCCGGCGATGATCGGGCTTGCCGAAATCTATGCGCGCGACCGCAAGGCGAAGATCCGGACCCAGCCGGCCGGGCTGTTGTCGTTTGCCTATCAGCCGAATTCATACGATCTCATCGTCAGTGAGTTCACACTGCATCATCTGCCTGACTTCTGGAAGGCGGTGGCGTTGTCGCGGATCTTCAACGCGCTGAAGCCCGGCGCGAATTTCTATCTGCGCGACATGGTGTTCGTCAGCATGCCCGACGGTGTCGATCGCGATGTCGAGGGCTGGGCGGATTTCTCGATCAAGAACCACGATTTCGAGCGCGAAAGCGTGATGACCCATATGCGCGACGAATACTCGACCTTCGGCTGGGTGATGGAGCGCATGCTGACCGAGACCGGTTTCACCCTGGTCGCGGCCGACTATCACGCGCCGCTGCACGGCACCTATCTGCTGCGCAAACCGAAGCCGGACGAACAGATCTAGATCCCGACCGAAACGGAAGCAAAAGAAGAAGAACAATGAAGCCGGCTGATGTTGGCATCGCCGTCATGGTCGCGGTGATCTGGGGGCTTGCGTTCGTCGCAAGCCGGATCGCGCTCGATGAGTTCTCGCCGGAACTCATGACGACGCTGCGCTTCGCCATCGCCGCGCTGCCCTGCCTGTTCCTGCGCAAGCCGGATGTACCCTGGCCGCTCTTGATCGCGATCAGCTCCACGCTGTTCCTCGGCCAGTTCCTCGCGCAGGCTTTCGCGATCGCGCATGGCGTCCCGGTCGGCCTTTCCAGCGTGGTGGTGCAGAGCCAGGCGCTGTTCACCATTGCGTTCGCCGCGATCGCCTTCGGCGAGATGCCGACGCGGCCGCAGGCGATCGGCGTCGCGATCGCCGCGCTCGGCCTGCTGATGATCTGCGGCACGGTCGGCTATGATTTCAGCGTCAACGCCTTCGCCATTCTGATGATCTGTCCGGTCAGCTTTGCGATCGGCAATCTGCTGCTGCGGCAGGCGCGCGCCGCGCCGATGTTCGACCTGTTCGCCTGGCTGTGCCTGTGCGCCGCGGTGCCGCTGGCGGTGCTGACCCTGATCAGCAACGGACCGCAGGCGACCTGGCAGGCGCTGAGCCACATGTCGCTGACCGGGTTCGTCTGCGTGCTCTGCCTCGGCGGCATTTCGACCAGCATCGCCTACTGGCTGTGGGGCCGGCTGCTCCGGGATCACCCCGCCGCGCAGGTGGTGCCGTTCGCGTTGCTGGTGCCGTTCGTCGGCTCCGCCGCCTCCAGCATCGTGTTCGGGGAGAGGTTCGGGCCGCTGCGGCTCGCCGGCATGGTCACGGTCATCGGCGGCATTGCCGTGATGCTGCTGTCGAAGCGTCCCAAAGCTCTGCCGAAAGTCGCGTGAGGCCACCATGTCGAACTCGCTGCTGTTCGCCTCTGTCGTGTTTGCGGTCGTGATGTTCTTCACCCCGGGGCCCAACAACATCATGCTGCTGTCGTCGGGGCTGACCTACGGCTTCCGCCGCACGGTGCCGCACATCGCCGGCATCACGGTCGGTTTCGCCTTCATGGTCGGCGCGGTCGGCGTCGGGCTCGGCGCCGTGTTCATCGCCTATCCGGTGCTGCAGACCATCCTGAAATATGGCGGTGTCGCCTATCTGGTCTATCTCGCGGCCGTCATCGCCATGGACGAGCCGCCCTCGGCGGACAAGGACGATGGGCCCGGCCGCGGCCCGATGACGTTCTGGGGCGCGGCCATGTTCCAATGGATCAACGCCAAGGGCTGGGTGATGGTGATCGGCACCATCACGGCCTATGCGGCAATTGCCGCCTTCCCCTGGAACATCGCGATCCAGGTCGGCTTCAGCCTGATCCTGGGGACGGTGTCCTGCATCGTCTGGGCGCTGTTCGGCACCGCGCTGCGTCCGATCCTGACCTCGCCGCGGGCGATCCGTGTCTTCAACGTGGCGATGGCCATCCTGCTCTTGGCCTCGCTCTACCCGGTCTTCATGGACGCATGATGCCGCACCGCGCCATGCGAGATGAGGGTTTCCCCTGAGGGGAAAAATGCTCTAGACAACGCCGGAAATTCGCGGGCGCCCGGCGGTTCTGTCCTTCCGAAAGCCTGACCCATCGGCCGATTTTGGCCCCCTTCAAACGAGGAAACCACGATGCGAGTTTACTACGATCGCGATGCCGACCTGAACCTGATCAAGGGCAAGAAGGTCGCCATCGTTGGCTACGGCAGCCAGGGCCACGCCCATGCGCTGAACCTGAAGGATTCCGGCGTCAAGGACGTCGCGATCGCGCTGCGCAAGGGTTCGGCCTCGGCCAAGAAGGCCGAGAACGCCGGCTTCAAAGTGATGGAAGTCGCCGAAGCCGCGAAGTGGGCCGACCTGGTCATGATGCTGACCCCGGACGAACTGCAGGGCGACATCTATCGCGAGCACCTGCACGACAACATGAAGAAGGGCGCGGCGCTGGTGTTCGCTCACGGCCTCAACGTGCACTTCAACCTGCTCGATCCGCGCGCCGACCTCGACGTGCTGATGATCGCGCCGAAGGGCCCCGGCCACACCGTGCGCTCGGAGTATCAGCGCGGCGGCGGCGTGCCCTGCCTGATCGCGATCGCCAAGGACTCCTCGGGCAACGCCCATGACCTCGGCCTGTCCTACGCCTCGGCGATCGGCGGCGGCCGCGCCGGCATCATCGAGACCACCTTCAAGGAAGAGTGCGAGACCGACCTGTTCGGCGAGCAGGTGGTGCTCTGCGGCGGCCTGGTCGAACTGATCAAGGGCGGCTACGAGACGCTGGTCGAAGCCGGCTACGCGCCCGAGATGGCCTATTTCGAGTGCCTGCATGAAGTGAAGCTGATCGTCGACCTGATCTATGAAGGCGGTATCGCCAACATGAACTACTCGATCTCCAACACCGCCGAATACGGCGAGTACGTCACCGGTCCGCGCATCGTCACGGCCGAGACCAAGGCCGAGATGAAGCGCGTGCTCGCCGACATCCAGGGCGGCAAGTTCGCCCGCGACTGGATGCTGGAGAACAAGGTCAACCAGACCTCGTTCAAGGCGACCCGCGCCAAGCTCGCCCAGCACCCGATCGAGGAAGTCGGCGCCAAGCTGCGCGACATGATGCCCTGGATCAAGAAGGGCGCGCTGGTCGACAAGAGCAAGAACTAAGTGCGGTCTTGCGGGGTGGGTTACGCCTGCGGCTAACCCACCCTGCGCATCGACGATAAAAAAGGGTGGGCAGTCAAACTGCCCACCCTTTTTCCTTGTCTGCGAATAACGCCGGCGGCCGGTTAGCCCGCCGTGATCGGCTGCTTCTCGATCCTGTTGTGCAGTTGCCAGAACCGCACCGTGCGCTGGGCGGTCTCCAGCGACAGCCGCCGGTAGTCGCGTTGCGCGATCTCCAGCGTCGCGTGGTCGATGGCATGCGGCAGCGGCCGCTTGCGCAGGATGGCCTCGACCGTCGGCCAGTTCAGCTTTGCCGAGCGGCACGGGATCAGCAGCAGGTCGGAGCGCAGCCCGAGCATCAGCCGCTCGATCATCGCGATCGGCATGTCGTTGAGCACGGCGAGCGCGACCGTGACCTCGTCGAACTTGCCGTCCTCGGCGAATTTGTAGACGGCCGCATCATCGAGCTCGTTCAGCTGCTTCATCAGCTTCACAAGCTCTTCGGCGATGCCGTAGTTGCGGCGCGGGGCGGCGGCCTCTTCCTGCGCGATGTCGTTCAGCACCTGGCTGATCTCCTCGCGCGCGCGGGGCGAGGCGATCGCGAGCAGGCGGGCGCGCACGGTGTCCTTGGCGCGCTGCAGCAGGTCGCGCAACAGCTTGGCCGGAATGTCGATGCGCAGGCCGAGGATCTCGACCAGTTCGTCGTCGCCTTCGGCGCGGGCGACGATCGTGGAGTAGCCGTTGTCGGAGAACTCAGCGCCGGCGTTCTTGGCGAGGCGCCGGATCACCCGGTCCTCGCCGCGGTCGATGATCACGTCGGTGACGAACGCGGGCAGATTTTCCCGCGCCGAGATCGCGAACAGATGATCCTGTCCCTTGCTGCTGGCGATCTCGCGCAGTGCGGCGTTTGAGAGGCGGCTGGAGTGGGTCAGCACCTCGCCGGCGACGCCGATATCCTCGTCCCAGGCAAGATGGTGAATCACATCAAACGGCGCATAGTCGAGCGGTGCGAGCCGCTTGCTGAGCTCGGCCCGCGCACGCGTCTCGACGCGCGCCACCAGCAGGCAGAGCACGTCGTCGAACACCTTGACCTGTTCATCGTTGAGGCGGTCGCCATCGTTCAGGAACAGATCGGTGACCTGCCGCAGCGTCTGCACGCGCTTGGCCGATGTCCCGTCCCGGACCGCATCCTCGAGTTCGGCAATAATCGATTGTGACGCCTGTTGCGCCATCGATGGGCAACCTTGTTTTCTTTGATAACAACAGACTGCACGATATCGATAGCCACCTTACACCTGCGTTAAGGTGGAACCCGGTGCAAATACGGGGTGCGTCGCATCCTTAACGGGCCGCGACCAGATTTGATTAAATTCGTGCTTTCGGCCCAACGGAAGCCGGTGCCGGTGCGCTGTAAGGAATTGTTTAGGACGTTGCGCGGCGCGCGACGGCGAATATGTCGATCGAAGCTGCGCGCCCGCGCAGCTGCGTCGAGCCGAGCGGCTCGATGGCAAGATCCGGCTGTGACGGCAGCAGGCGGAGCAGTTCGCCCGATACCAGCAGCGGCCGGCCGGCCTCCTTGCAATGCGCCTGCAGCCGCGCCGTGACGTTCACGGTGTCGCCGAAATAGGCGATCTGTCGCCGCGAGTCCCCGCATTCGGCGATGACGACCGGCCCGGCATGCATCCCGGCCCGAAACGCCGGCACCACGCCGAACGCCTTGCGATAATGATCGGCCCGCTTGGCAAGGCGGTCCTCGATCGCGAACACGCAGTCGAGGTAGCGCCGCGATCCCTTGTCCGTATCGGCCGGCCAGGTCACGATGACCTCGTCGCCGACATAGGCGTGAACCTCGCCGCCGTGCAACACGATGGGTGCATCGATGTCAGAGAAGAAGCGCGTCAACAGCTCCTGCACGCGCAGCTCGCCCATCTGTTCCGCCAGCGTCGTCGAGCCGACTAGGTCGAGAAACAGCAGCACACGTTCCTCGCGCACCGGCTGGCGATAGCGTCCAAGCGCGACGTTGAGCAGCGTTCGCCCGCCGATCATCCGCACCAGCTCGTAGATCGCTGTGATCGGGATCGACAGCAGCAGGGCGACGCCGATGATCTTCAGGAAGGTTTTGCGGAAAAATTTCGTGTCGATCCCGTGCTCGTTGAGCACGACCTCCAGCACAATCGCGGCAACCGCGACGATGACGGCAAGGATAACGGAGCGGACAAGCAACTCGACGATGAGCGGCCGTTGCCGCAGCCAGCCGCCACGCGCGGCCAGATAAAGGTGCGTGGCCCAGACGATCAGGGTGATGGCGGCGCCCTCAATGGCGCTTCGCACGTAGTTCGCGACCGACGCCTCGTAGGGCCGATCGAAGGCATAGCGAAACAGCCCGCCGACGAGCAGGCCGACCACGGCCAGAATGATCATAGGCGTCAGGTTGCGCCGCATGGTGCCTCCACGCCCATGAAATATCCTGCGCGGATCGGGAAGGCCAGCCGGGGTGCGGCCTGAATGGATCCAATACCGTGACGTCAACTGCCTGTATTACGACCTCGGCGAAGGCTCGATGCCGGCGAATGCATGCGCGGCATGACGGAAGCCCGCGCCAAGGAACTGGAGAATCTCGGCCATCAGTGGGCCATTTTCCGGAGTCAGGACCGCGGTCATGACCGACGGAAAGAGCCAGCACGAATTGACCCGACTTGCCGAGGAGGCGCTGCGCGCCCAGCCCGGCTGCGAGACCGCGCGCGTGCCGGCGGTCACGGCGCTCCCCGACGCGCAGATCGGGCGCAACTGGGAGATTCCGAACGTCGTGCTCGGCGACAGCCTGATCAGCGACGTCGATCGCGCGGTGCTGTCGGTGCATCGCCGGCTCGGCCGCAAGTTTCATTTGGTGTGAGGCGGCGCGATCTCAGCCCGCCTGCGCCTGATGTGGCGCGGGCCGCGCGGCCATGCTGATCATCCTGAGCGCGAACACCGCGGCGAGTGGCACGAGGAACAGCGCGTAGAGCGGCATCTCCGGGATCCGCTTGCCGAACGAGATCGTGAACTGCAGCAGCAGATAATAGCCGCCGATCAGATGCAGCCTGCGCCAGGCGCGTGTACCGAGCAGCGCGGCCGTGCGATCGAATGAGGTCACGGTCAGCGCGATGATGACGAGATAGCCGATGCCGCCGAAGATGGTGGAGACCGCCGAAGTCGCGGCTGCGAAGCCGGCCCGATCGAGCATCGCGAACGCGGTGATTGCGACCGCATGGATGGCGTGCGACGCCGCAAAGGTGACGCCGAGATAACGGCGGTTGCGGCGCTGCCAGTGGGTCCAGGCGTTCGGCCACAGCCGCACCAGCGCCGCTGCGGAGAAGGCGAGGCAGAACAACAGCAGCGAGGTCCGCGCCGTGAAGCGGATCACCATCCGCAGGCCCTCGACCTCGAACTGCCGCATCGCGGCGATCCAGATCGAAAGCCCGATCAGGGTGAGAGTGAGCACGCCGAACAGCCGCCAGCCCTCGAACCAGTTCCGACGCGCCGCCATATCCTGCCTCCCGATGTTGATGTAATCACCAGTTACATCTCGCGATCGCGCGCGGTCAATCCGTGTAATCGGTGCTTACATTCACAAGCGGGTGATGCTAGGGAGCATGACCCGGAAAAGTGCGAAGCGGTTTTCCGAAAAGGTCATGCTCAAACAAAGAGCCAAAGCGCGATGCGTCGCTCCGTCAAAAGCCCGCCTTCGGGACGCCGACCCGCCAAGCCGCGTCCGGCCGCCGCGGCGCGGGCGCCGGCGGCCAAGCCCTACCACCACGGCGACTTGCGCCGGGTCCTGATCGATGCCGCGATGCAGCTGGCCGGCGAGGGCGGGCCGGACGCGGTCAGCGTCCGCGAAGCCGCTCGCCGCGCCGGGGTTTCGCCGGCGGCGCCGTTCCGGCATTTCCCGAGCCGCGATGCCCTGATGAATGCGGTGGCCGAGGAGGCGCAGCGCCGTTTCCGTGCCGAGATCGAGGCGGCGCTGACTGACGCACCGCCGGGCGATCCGCTCGGCCGTTTCCGCTGCCTCGGGATTGCCTATCTGCGCTGGGCCATGAAGAACCCGACCCATTTCGAGATCATCTCCAGCCGCCGCTTCTTCGACCATGACCGCTCGGCCGGCGTTTCCAGCGACAATGCGGAGTTGATCGGCCTGACCGAGCGCATGCTGGCGGAGGCATCTGCCGCCGGACAACTCCGGGCGCTTGACCTGAAGCAGGTCCAGATCGCCGGCCGCGCGCTGGTCTATGGTTTTGCGCGGATGCACATCGACGGCCATTTGCCGCGCTGGGGCGTCGGCGAAGCGGAGGCCGGGCGGATGGCCGCCGACATCCTCGACCTCTTCATCGCGGGCATCACGGCGCCCGCTGCGGCTGAGGCAAAGGTCTAGGCCGCAGGGTCGCTGTCTGCCGGCGCACCCGGGCGGGCAAATTCATTGCGCGTTCATGACGATTCAATTACGATTTTATGACACGGCGCAGATACCGGCTGTGCGGTGTGCCTCCTGGCCTCTGCCAGTCAAGGCCGTGACATTGCGCCGGATAGTATTGCGTCCCGCCCATGGCGCCCGCGCCTCAGCAAAATTCGTCGGTTGCCGCACTGGCCGGCGGTCTCGCCGCGATCGGCGTCTGGCGGCTGATGGCGGTCGCCGCGCCGCATCTCGGCGCGCTGATCCTGATGCTGCGGACCGAGACCGATTTCGGCTCGCGGCTGTGCTTCCTGCTGACCTGGGGAATCCTGAACTTCCTGTTCATCACGCTGCTGCGCAGGCCGGCGCTGTCGGGCGCACTGTCGCTGACGCTGGTCGTGGTGCTGGTGCTGCTGTCGCGCTTCAAGCACGACGTGGTGCAGATGACCGCGAACTTCGTCGACCTGATGGTGATCGATCGCGACACCGCGGCGTTCCTGCTCACGATCTTTCCGAACCTGCGCTGGTCGATCATCGGCGCCGGCCTGGTCACGCTGCCCTTGATGTACGCGCTGTGGTGGCTCGATCCGTTCCGCATCCGCCGCCTGCCGGCCGCGGCTGCCTGTCTTGCCTGCACGGCGGCGCTCTCGGGCTATGCCTTCGCCTGGCCGGATGAAGCCTGGCGCGGCTATTACGACGACGGCTACCTGTCGAAGTTCGCACGCTCCGGTGTGACCGCCGTATCGGACTTCGTCGCCTATGGCTTCATGGAGTCGGATCCCTCGGCGAGCGACCAGCTCAAGATACCTACGGTCGATGCCTGCCATCCCGCCGGGCGGCGGCCGAACATCATCATGATCCATGATGAATCGAGCTTCGACATCCGTACCGCACCGGGCGTCAAGGTCCCGTCCGGCTATGGCAGCCAGTTCAAATCCTATGACGGCGTCGAACGCAAATTCCTCGCCGAGAGCAATGGCGGGCCGAGCTGGTTCACCGAGTACAACGTACTCGCGGGATTGTCCTCGCGCTCGTTCGGCCGGTTCGCCTATTTCGTCACCCGCATCGCCTCGGGCCGGGTCGAGCGTGGCCTGCCGCTGGCACTGCGCCGCTGCGGCTACGATACACTGTCGCTGTATCCGGCGTTCGGCGCCTTCATGAGTGCGCGCAGCTTCCAGACCACGACCGGCATCCAGCGTTTCTACGACGCGCATGATCTGCACGCGAAGGACGTCGAGCCCGACAGCTTCTTCTACGACAAGGCGCTGAAGCTGATGGCCGAGCAGAAGACGCTCAGTGCGCCGCTGTTCACCTTCGTCTATCTCGCCGCCAATCACTTCCCGTGGGAGACGAAATTTCGTCCCGAGCTGCTGCCGGCATGGAAACGGCCGGGCAACGCGCCGTCGGTCGACGAATATCTGCGCCGGCAGGCGATGAGCGCGGGCGACTATGCCGGCTTTGTCGCCGCGCTGAAGAAGAAGTTCCCGGCGCAGCCGTTCCTGATCGTGCGCTACGGCGATCACCAGCCGGAGTTCTCGCCGCAGCTGCTCGATCCCGAGCTCGACGAGGCCGGCATCGGCAAGAAGCTGATGGACTACGATCCGCGCTACTACGCGACATATTACGCGATCGATGCCGTCAACTTCGAACCGGTGAAGAGCCCGGCGGTGATGGACACGATCGATGCCGCCTATCTGCCGCTGGTGATCCAGGAAGCCGCGGGCATTCCGCTGGATCCCTCGTTCGAGGAGCAGAAGGCGATCATGCTTCGCTGCAACGGCGCGTTCTACTCCTGCAAGGATGGCGCAGAAGCGCGCCGCTTCAACCGCCTGTTGATCGACGCGGGGATCATCAAGGGATTGTAGAGGTGTAGGATGGGTAGAGCGCAGCGAAACCCATCGCCTTGGTAGCTACGGGAGAGAGGATGGGTTTCGCTGCGCTCTACTCATCCTACGCAATCTATTTCGGCCCGACTTTCTCCCACAGCCAGCGCGCCACGGCTTCGGGCGATGACGATGCGTCATTGCCCGACGCGCGCAGGTTTGCCTCGCGCATTGCCGCGATGTCGATCCTGCCGAGCAGCGGCCGCAGCGCCGCCTTGAGAGCCTCGTCGTCACGCCGCTTCGGCGACAGCAGAACGATGGCGTCATAGGGTGGGATGGCGTGCCTGTTGTCATCGAGCGTCACCAAGCCATATTTCGCGATCAGGCCGTCGCTGGTGTAGCCCGCGATGACGTCGACTTCGCCGGAGGCGGCCGCGGCATACATGAAGTCCGGCTGCATCGTTCGCTGGGCGCGGAATGACAGCCCATAGGACTTCTGGATGCCGGCCCATTCCGGCCGCGAGAAGAATTCATAGTCGCCGGCGATCGACATCGTCGCGGCATGCGAGGCGAGGTCGGCGATGGTATGGATGCCGAGCTGATCGGCGCGCGCCTTCGGCATGACAAGCGCATAGGCATTCTCGAAGCCGAGTTCGCCGAACAGGGTGATGTCCTGCTTGCCCAGCGTCGTCTTCAGTTCGCTCAGCAGTTCGGCGCGGGGCCTGATCTCGCTGTGGTGGAACTGGTTGGCCCACAGCGTGCCGGAATAGTCGACATAGACGTCGATGTCGCCGGCTGCGAGCGCATCGAAGATCACGTTGGAGCCGAGGCCGGCGCGGGTCGTCGTCGGCAGGCCGGCCGCTTGCAGCCGCTGCGCTATCAGCGCCGACAGCACATATTGCTCGGTGAAGGTCTTGGCGCCGACCACATAGCGGGCCTGTGGACGCGCGATCGCCGGCACCAGCGTCGCCGCGATCAGCGCCGCGATGCCGAGTCCGCCGAGCGCGGTCCGGGTTCGGCTGCGACTGCGCAGGCCGCTTTCGATCAGCGCCAGCAACTGGTCAACGACCAGCGCGAGCACGGCGGCGGCAAAGCAGCCGAACAGCACGAACACCCAGTTCTGGGTTTGCAGGCCGGCGAAGATGTAATTGCCGAGGCTGGTCTGGCCGATCGGCGTCGACAGCGTCGCGGTGCCGATCACCCACACCGCGGCGGTGCGGATCCCCGCCATCATCACCGGCAGCGCCAGCGGCAGCTCGACCATGGTGAGCGATTGGCGCGGCGTCATGCCGACGCCCTCGGCGGCCTCCAGCACCGCCGGATCGACGCCGGAGAGCCCGGTGATGGTGTTGCGCAACACCGGCAGCATCGAATAGAGCGCGAGCGCCAGCACCGCGGGCAGGAAGCCGAAGGCGGAGAAGCTGAAGCCGAGCCACGCTGCGGTCAGTGCGGCGAGCGCCAGCAGCAGCGGATAGAACAGCGCGAGCAGCGCGAGGCCCGGTACGGTCTGCACGATGCTGGCAAGCCCGAGCAGTGCACCGCGCAGCAGCGGCCGGTTGCGGGCGATGATCGCAAGCGGCAGGCTGATCAAAAGCCCGAGCGCCAGCGCGGCGACGCTGACCCGGACATGGTTGCCGAGATAGTCGGGCAGATGCGCAAGCGCCTCGCTCCAGCGTGGATCGCTCATGCCGTGGCGTCCCGCGGCAGCAATGCGCCGAGGCGTTCCGCCTGTCGCCGCGGCGTGCGCAAGAGTTCGCCGACATAGGCGTCGGTGCTCGCCGCGAGCTCCGCAGCAGTGCCGAGCGCGAGCAACCTGCCGCGGTGCATGACCGCCACGCGGTCGGCGAGCAGCAGCGCCTCGGTCATGTCGTGGGTGATCATGATCGTGGTGAGCCCAAGCGCGCGGTGAAGCGTTCGATAGTCGTCTCCGAGCGCGTCGCGGGTCAAGGGATCGAGCGCGCCGAACGGCTCGTCCATCAGCACGATACGCGGCTTCGCAGCCAGCGCACGCGCGACGCCGACACGCTGGCGCTGGCCGCCGGAGAGCTCGTGCGGCAGGCGGTCGCGATGCTGTGCGCGATCGAGCCGCACGAGATCGAGCAACTCGTCGACCCGTGCGGAGATCTCCGCCTGCGGCCAGCCGAGCAGCTTCGGCGTGATGCCGATATTGCCGGCGACGGAAAGGTGCGGAAACAGCCCGCCGCTCTGGAAGACATAGCCGATGCGGCGCCGCAGCAGGATCGGGTCGATGCGGCTGACATCCTCACCCTCGACCGCGATCCTGCCGCGGTCGGCTTCGATCAGGCGGTTGGCCAGCCTGAGCAGCGTCGTCTTGCCGGAGCCCGAGCCGCCGACAACAGCCAGGAATTCACCCTCGGCCACGTCAAGCGAGACGTCGTCGACCGCCACCACGCGTCCATCGTCAAAACTCTTGCCGACATGCGCGTAGGCAATCAGCGGCGTTGCGGGCATTCTCTGGCCATTCCTGGGCGACCTCACGTGTCTTTCACCATCGCGGACGACAGTGATAGCCCATAAAATGGACTTTGACTTGTGGTGCACGCGCCTGCATCACGCGGTTTCGCAGGCTGTTCCAGTCGGGCAGATGAAACCGGTCAGCCCCTTCGGGGGCTGTGAGCACACATCACACTTCGTTCTTGGGGACGTATTTGCCCATGATGCACTTGTAGCTCTGCAAGCGCCAATCGTGATACGGCCCCTTGGCGAGCCAATCGGCGATGCCGATTTGGGCATTCACGGCGCATGCGCCCATGGTGATGCCGGATTGGTCGCTGTTGGTGACGACCTTTTCCATGCAGAGCTGAGCATTGCAGAGGATGGCGACGAGCGTAACGAGCATGATGGTGTTTATCCGTAGGATTAACCCGGTCTGAACCGAATCATGCACGGTTCATGCCATTATCAGCGACTTTGGTGCCGCAGCCGGCAAGACCGGAAAAGTACGGCTGAATGAATCGCGCGCCCGCCAGCGCATAGCCGCACGCCCGCAGATACGCTATAGTTGCCACCCAACTACGACGTGAGATCGGGACGAGTGAGGAACGTTGCGCGGTCGGGGGCTGCATCGATGATGACGTTACCTGAGTTGGCAGCGGGTGCTTTGGAGAAGTTTCTCGCCACCCATGTCAGCCGCACCTTCGGGGCCTCGCAGGCGCGCTTTGGCGAACTCCTGCCGGCCGCCGCGCGCATCGCGCTGGAATGCATCGGCAACAGCGATGCGCTCTACCACAATGTCGAGCACACGATGCTGGTCACGCTGGCCGGGCACGACATCATCCGCGGCCGCGCGCTGCACACCCACGTCACCGCGGAGGATTACACCCACACGATCATCGCCTGCCTGACGCACGACATCGGCTATGTGCGCGGCCTGCTGAAGGGCGATGGACCGGATGGCTACGTCATCGATGCCGCGGGCAACAAGGTCGTGCTGCCGCGAGGCTCGTCGGATGCCGGCCTGATGCCGTATCACGTCGACCGCTCGAAGCTCTATGTGCTCGACAGGCTCGAGGCCGTGCTGCCGCTCGATCGCGAGCGCGTCGCGCGCAACATCGAGGGCACACGGTTTCCATCGCCCGAAGGCCAGCACTATGACGACGAGGCGGCGATCGTCCGGGCAGCCGATTTCATCGGGCAACTCGGCGATCCCAACTACATCAGGAAGGCCAACGCGCTCTATCACGAGTTCGAGGAAGTCGGTATCAACCGCCAGCTCGGCTATGAATCGCCGGCCGACATCGTCGACCGCTATCCGCAATTCTACTGGAATATGGTTGCGCCGCACATCCAGGGCGCCATCAATTGCCTGAACATGACGGCAAGCGGTCGTCAGTGGATCGCGAATCTTTACAGCAACGTCTTCCGCGCGGAGCGCGAGGTCACTCTGTCCGGCCCGCAAATCTGACGCAAGCCACGAGCGCCGCGGCCTTTCCGCATGGTTTGCCCTGCGTTTCCCGGGCGATTGCTTGCGGGGCCTCCACATTTGGGCCCGCTTCTTCGTTGCACAGTCCGTGGAAATCGGCGACCCTGCGCCATGGGCCTCTCCAACGACCGCGTTCTCGACCGTTTCAGCATGATCTCCCGTTTCGCTCAATTGATTGCGGTTTCCATTGTCTGCTGGCCGGCGCTCGCTGTCGCCGCGGGCCCGGTCTATGACGTCGACCTTTATGCGTTGATGTCGGGCACCTGCCGCAATGTCAGCATTGCCGGCCGCAGCTACACCTGCAAGGCGGTGGCCTATTTCCACACGCTGCGCGGCCGCTCCGAATTCACCGTGGTGCTCGACGATCCCGCCGACAAGAGCCACATCGTCTCGTTCTCCGGCGAGAGCACCGAGCGCACCCAGGACAATCTGTTCGAGCTCGCGGTCGATCGCATGTTGCTGAAGTCGAGCGACCGCCCGCGTGTCGATGGACTGCCGGTGCCGCTGGTCGAGATGTCGACCGGCTCCTGCCGCCAGGTCGGAAGCTTCATCACGCGGCAGGTGTCGACCGTTGCCTGCGCTGCCACCGACCAGAACGGCAAGAAATACGAGCTGAGCTTCGAGTCGGATGGCTCACCGATGACCTTGCGGCGGTTGCGGCAATCAGCATTGCCGTCGGAACGGCAGCGGGCGCGCCAGATCGCGCAGCTCGAATGCCGTCTCAAGGCACGCGCCGCACAGGTGCTGCCGCGGGACACAACGGCTTTCATGATCCGCTGTCTGGGTGAGGACGACGGCAAGCCGGCCGGCGAACAGCGCTAGCCACGCCCCGGCGTTCGAGACCCAAGCTTGAGGAGCATTCGATGCGCTTGAAATTCACCATCATCGCCGCCGTCGGCGTCTGCCTCGCCGGGCCCGCCGCCGCGCAAATGTACGATCCGAACTATCCGGTTTGCATGGAGGTCTATGGCGGCCGGCTGACGCCCGAGTACATCGATTGCAGCTTCACGTCGCTTCCGCAGTGTCAGGCAACAGCCTCGGGACGATCGGCGACGTGTTCGGTCAATCCCTTCTACAAGGGCCCGAAAACGCAGCCCAGAGAGCGGAGCAAGCGACACCGCCAACCTGCCACCTAGAGCATGATCCGGAAAAGTGCGAAGCGGTTTTCCGAAAAGATCATGCTCAAACAGCGAGCTCAAGCGCCATGACGATTCAACCTGATCTCATCGCGCTGTAGCGCTTGCGCATCGGCACGTCGTTTGCCCGTGATGATCTGCATGGCCGTCGCGCCGGCAGTGATGTTGACTAACTCCGGCAGTTGTGAGGAACCTCCCGCCACGACAAGGACAGACCGATGCGCCTGAAACTGTTCGCGATCGCCGGATTTGCGGTCGCCCTGGCCGGACCTGCCGCCGGTCAGGCCTACGATCCGAACTATCCGGTATGCATGCACGTCTTTCAGGGCAAGTTCGGCGGGAGCTACATCGATTGCAGCTTCACTTCGATCCCGCAGTGCCAGGCGTCAGCGTCGGGCCGGGGTGCGATGTGCTCGGAGAATCCCTTCTTCGCGCCGCCGCCGCCACCGAAGCGCTCGGCTCACCGCGGACGGCATCACACGCGCTGACGCGGGAGCACCGGGCAGGTCGAACGCCTGCCGCCAGACCGGTACCTTCATCGCGTCGTAGGTGAACAGCCAGCCGTAGCGTTCGCGCACGCGGTCCGGCCGCCATTCGTGCGAGACATAGGCCTCGGCGCCTTCGGCGTCGGCCGGCGCCGGATTATGGAAGCGCCTGGCGCTCCCGGCCGACTTCGCCATGGTCGCATTGGTCCGCGTCAGCCGCGCGGCCTGATAGCGCTGCAGCGCTTCATCGGAAGGAAGCCTTCAGGGCATCGCGCCAGCCGTCCCCGAACGCGTGCGCGCGGGCCAAGGCGGTAACCAGGAACCTGACATCGGGTGTCGCCCCTACCGCTATGCTGGGCGGCGGGCGCGGTAGCAGGCAGACGTTAACGAATCTTCACGAGAATACGGGTTCCCTTCGTTGACGGCTGCATCCGGCGAGATCGACAGGTGCCTCGAATTCGGCCACAACTAACGCGATAGTTACGTAGTCCATTGCTGGATTCGTCTCGATGGGACGCATGCGACCTTGCCAGGACCGGCCTGGTCGACAGCAATCTTAGCCCGTCAAGACCTGCGAAGGAATTCCATGACTGCAAGCTGGATCAATTCCCTGGTCGACAGCGGCGTCAAGTCCGACATGCTCAACTTTGCTGCGGACGGGGTTTTCACTTACGCCGAAGCCTATGACTTGCTGGCCAACGTCGCTAATCGCGGCAGCGTGACCGCGAATGAGCTGAACTCGCTGCAGGTGATTGCGGCCAATCTGAACAGCGGGCTGTCCACATCGGACTATGTCTCCCATCTTTTCGGCCAGCTCGTTGACGGTAATCCGGCGAACGCCACCTTGACGGGGGGCAGTACGGTCCATGTCACGCTCGGCAATCTGCAGGTCGGCACGACGTCGACGCAGATGTCCGAGCTGCTCGGGAAGTGGTTCCTGGGAACCGATCTCCCGGATCCGACTTTGCCGCCGGATGCGAACGGCTGGACATTGCAGGGCTACAGCGCGGTTGTCGGACCGTTGTATTCCTCGGCGGGCGCAGCCACCGTCAACGACATCTGTCAGGGAGCCGACGGCGATTGCGAACTGATGTCAGGATTGATCGACGTCGTCGTCTTTCATCCGCAGGTCCTGAGTTCCATGTTCGTCGACAATGGAAACGGCACCTATGGCGTGCGCTTCTATGTCGGGGGGCAGGAGACGTGGGAAACCGTCAACGACATGTTTCCAACGGTCAATGGGACCGAACTCGACTACGGTCACAACTACAATGAGCAACCCACCGCGATGTGGGTTGCCCTGGTGGAGAAGGCGTATGCGCAACTCAGCGCAACGGGACAGATCGGGCACCCGGCGGTCAACAGCTACAACAACATCTCTGCGGATCCTCCGACCGATGTCCTGGAGAATCTGACTGACGCAACCAGCGTCAGCTATTACATGAGCAGCGCGTCCAATTGGTATAGCAACAAGTCCGTCTATATCGCTGCGCTCGCCAGCTACGACGACGTCATCCTCGAGATTCCTTCGACATCGCCGTACACCTATGACAGCGCCGGAAATATCCAGCTGGTCCCGGATCACGCTTTCGGAGTCGTCGGCTATGACAGTGCGACCGGCAATTTCATCGTTCGCAATCCGTGGGGAAACAGCTATCCCGGTCAAAACTGGGATGTGCAATTCGAAGTATCGCTCACCCAGATCGCCAGTGAGGGCGGCGACTTCGTCATCGATAATTCCGGCGCCGTCGACGTCGCGCCAACGGTGGTCGCCTCCAACATAACCGGCCGGGTGCAAACCTCGCTTCCGGCATCGTCCATGTTCTATGTGACGAGCGGTACTTTGCCGGTGATCGAGTATGCGCTTTGGGACTCCACCGGTAACGGCCACTTCACTGTAGGCGGGGTGGCGCAGGCGAACGGGGTTGAGGTCGACGTCGCTGCTTCACAATGGTCCAACATTGCCTACCAGTTCGGTCCCGCGAGCGACCAGCTGTGGGTGCGGGCGTTCAACGGCGTGTCCTGGAGCACATGGGCCCAATTTGCGGCAATCCCGGAAGGGCCCGTGGTGACGGTCGCAGACGTGACGGCATGGCACGGCCAGAGCTTTGCCGTGTCGTCGCTGTTCACCTATTACGACCCGTTCGGCTTCGCGGCCGCCCAATACGACGTCTGGGACGCCGGCACCGGTGGCGGCCACTTCGTTTTGAACGGAGTGGCGCTTGCCGCCAACCAGCACAATTACGTCACGGCCGCGCAGCTGTCGTCATTGACCTATCAATCGGGCTCGGGCTCGGACACGCTCTGGATCCGGGCCAACGACTCGACGGTGTGGGGACAGTGGTCGAACGCTTTCACAGTCACGGCTCCGGTCGACAACGGCCCCGTTGAGACGGTGTCGGACGTCGCCGCGTTCCATGGCCAGAGCTATGCAGCCTCGTCGCTGTTCACCTACAGCGATCCGTTCAGCAGTCCTGCAACACAATACGACGTCTGGAACACGGGTACAGGAGGCGGGCACTTCGTCCTGAACGGCGTGGCGCTGTCGGCCAAACAGGACAATTACATCACGGCCGCCCAGCTCGCCTCGCTCAGCTACCAATCCGGCTCCGGGATCGACACGCTCTGGATCCGCGCCAATGACGGCACCGTGTGGGGAGCGTGGTCGAGCGCCTTCACCGTCGCAGCTCCGGTCGACAACGGGCCCGTCGAGACGGTGTCGAACATCGTCGCGCCCCACGGCCAGAGCTATGCGGCCTCGTCGCTGTTTACCTACAGTGATCCGTTCAGCAGCCCCGCCGTCGAGTACGATGTCTGGGATACCGGCACCGTCGGTGGGCACTTCGTCCTGAACGGCGTGGCGCTGCCGGCCAACCAGGACAATTACATCACTGCCGCCCAGCTGGCCTCGCTCAACTACCAGTCCGGCTCGGGGACCGACACACTTTGGATCCGCGCCAATGACGGCACGGTTTGGGGGGCCTGGTCCAACCCCTTCACCGTTCAAGCCCCGGTCGATAGCGGACCCGTCGAGGCGGTGTCGAACATTACCGCGCCCCACGGTCAGAGTTATGCGGCCTCGTCGCTGTTCACTTACAGCGATCCGTTCAACAGCCTGGCCGTCGAATATGATGTCTGGGATACCGGCACCGTCGGTGGGCACTTCGTTCTGAACGGAGCGGCACTTTCGGCCACGCAGGACAATTACATCACGGCCGCCCAGCTGGCCTCGCTCAGCTATCAATCCGGCTCCGGCGTCGACACGCTCTGGATCCGCGCCAATGACGGCACGGTGTGGGGGGCGTGGTCGAGCGCCTTCACCGTCAATGCTCCGATCGACAGCGGGCCCGTCGAGGCGGTGTCGAACATCATCGCGCCCCACGGCCAGAGCTATGCGGCCTCGTCGCTGTTCACCTACAGCGATCCGTTCAGCAGCGCTGCGAGCCAATATGACGTCTGGAACACGGGTACGGGAGGCGGGCACTTCGTTCTGAACGGGGCGGTGCTGTCGACCAACCAGGACAATTACGTCACGGCTGCCCAGTTGGCGTCGCTGAGCTATCAATCCGGTTCGGGAGCGGACACGCTGTGGGTCCGCGCGAATGACGGCACCGTCTGGGGAGCATGGTCGAGTGCCTTCACCGTGACCGCGCCGGTCGATAGCGGTCCGGTCGTCACCCCGACCAATTCAAGCACGCTGTCCGTTCAAGGCCAGACCTTCGCTGTGTCCTCGCTGTTCAGCTATTCGGATCCGTTCGGCAGTTCCGCGACATCGTATGATGTCTGGAATAGCGGCGGCGGGAGCGGCTACTTCACGCTGAACGGTGTCACGCTCGGAGCAAATCAGGACGACATCGTCTCGGCCTCGCAGCTCTCGCAACTTGCGTATCACGTCGGATCGGGCACCGACACGCTGTGGATCAAGGCCAATGACGGGACCGTCTGGGGCGCCTGGTCCAGCGCCTTCACGATCAGCGATCCCTCGATCATTCCGGCCGGACAGACCCTCGAGCTTGCGTCCGCGAGCGCGGCTCAGATCTCCTTTGCATCGGACACCGGGACGCTGAGGCTCGACGACCCCGCCGGCTTCTCCGGCACCGTCGCCGGCATGTCGGGCGCCGACGCGATCGATCTCGCCAACATCAATTTTGCGGCCGGGCAAACCGTGGGCTTTGCCGGCAACAGCGCCGGCGGATCGGTCACGGTCTCGGACGGCATCCACACCGCCAGCATCGCCCTGCTCGGAAACTACATGGCATCCACCTTCGTCGCCGCGAGCGATGGACATGGCGGCACGGCAATCACGGTGCATTCCGACCAGGTCGCCACGCTTGCCCCGCCCCAGCATGCGTGAGCGGAGCTGCGGCTCCATTCGCGCGGCCGTGACACGGAGAGGCGCCTGCCTGCGCCATCGTCCAGCGTCGACAGGCGCCTTGCTTCCGGGATTAGAGCGTGATCCGGAAAAGTGCGAGGCGGTTTTCCTAAAAGTTCATGCTCGAACAAGCAGCCAAAGCGAGATGACGATTCAACCCAATCTCATCGCGGGCTACAGCGGGATGAGTTTTGATTAACTCGGCCTGGCGCGCCCTCGGTTCACGTCTCCCCGCCGGGGCGAGGTCGGATTGCGCCCGGCGATGCGAAGCATCGTCCAGAGCAATCCAGGTGAGGGCTTCTTGCTCCCTCGATAGACCGTAATCCCTCACCCGATTTGCTGCGCAAATCGATCTCTCCAAAGGGAGAGGTTCGTGGCCCAACTGATTCAACCTAACTTTATCGCGCTTTAGTTGGCCAAACCTTCGGTGGCGTAAGATCTGGCCTTGATCGCCTTGCTCCGCTCTGCGCTCAGTGCCTTCCACTCGGCCGAACTGCGCGAAGCCTGAGCCTTTGCAAGGCTGTCATAGACGGTGATGGTCACGCGCTTGGGCGCCTCTCCCTCGAACGCGACGGTGGTTCCGCCGCGAGCGAGGTATGTTCCGCCGGTCGACTTGATCACCTCCGTGACTTTGGGGATATAGGCATTCTGCGCGTCCTGATCGAGGACCTCCACCTCGGTGACGACATAGGCCTTCGGGGTGGATTGTGCGTGAAGTCCTTCGATTGCGACGGCGCCGATCGCAACGCCGGCCAGCATGGACAAGGCAACGGTGGTTTCTGCTCTCACTGTCATTCTCCCTGTGATCAATGTTTAGGTCATGCGTGTCGCATGTGGATGCCCACATTCGCTGCCGCGTGAATACGGGAGTCGAAAACAATGGTTGCCGATGGAATAGGCTGCCAACCGTCGCAAGCGGAGAGTTCGGCATGTCTCCGCCTTATTGCAGCTCTCGGTCAGCCAAACGCTGACCGCAAGGGCAGCCTACACGGTTATCCGATCAACACCTATGGCTGTTTCGGGCCGGCAGGTCACATTCCGGCTGACCCTGCGTCGCGCCCAACGCAGCATCGCGCGTTCGCGCGGCGGCCTGCTTACGACGGCGCGCCCATCGCATAGGGCTTCAGCACGGCATACAGCATGGCGTGGGTCGGCGTCGGCACGCCGAGCTTGCGGCCGAGTTCGACCACCTTGCCGTTCAGCCAGGGCAGCTCGAGCCGGTTGCCGCGTTCCAGATCAAGCGCCATCGACGCCTTCATCGCCGGCGGCGCGTGTCCGATGAAGTCGAGCACCTTCGCCAGCGCATCTTTTGGCAGCTCGATGCCGCTGGCGTGGGCAACTGCGATGGTCTCCTCGCAGGCGGAGACGAACAACGGACGCAGGTCGGGATCGTCGCGCAGCCTGCCGATCGGCAGCCGGGTGACCGCGGTCATGCCGGCATTGGTGGCGAGGCCGATGAACTTCATCCACAGCTCGGTGTTGATTGCCTCGCTGAGCGTCGCATCGAAGCCGGCTTTCAGGCAGAGCTCGAGCAGTGCCTTGCCGCGCGGCGTGATGCGGCCGTCGAGTTCGCCGAAGATCATGCGCATGAAGGTGCCGACCTGGTTGATCACGCCGGGCTTGATGATCGAGGCCGAAATCTGCGCCACGCCGCCCATCACGGCGTCGCGGCCCAGGATCGGGATCAGCCGGTCGGGCGCGTCGATGCCGTTCTGCAGCGGGATCACCGCGGTGTCGGGGCCGACCATCGGCCTGATGTGCGCCCCGGCGCTCTCGACGTCCCACAGCTTGACGCAGAACAGCACGATATCGACCGGGCCGACGCTTGCGGGGTCGTCGGTCGCCTGGGTCGGGACCAGATGGGTCTCGCCGCGGCCGCCCTGGACCTTCAGGCCTTCGCTGCGCATGGCGGCGAGGTGGGTGCCGCGCGCGATAAAGGTAACGTCGGCTCCAGCATGCGCCAGCGCCGCGCCAAAGCCGCCCCCGACGCCTCCGGCGCCTACCACTGCGATCCGCATCTATCATCTCCCTGTCCGTCGCTTTGGACCGCAGCCTCGACGAAGTCGGCGCGACAGGCAACCCGGTTGCGCAGTGCGCAACCTCGTCGGCCTGAAAACCGCGTGACCGCGGTCCTCTCAGCGCCTCCTGCGCCATCTTCCTGCGTTGAACTTGGCTGCCCGAACCGCTAAGCCATTTCGGAAAGTTCGGGGAGGAATCGTGGCAATGGCGGAGCCGACGGCGGTCGCACTTGACGGTGCGACGGTGGCGTTTCGGTTGGCGGATGGGCGGGTTTATACCGCGGTCGAGCAGGCCGATCTTTCGGTTGATCATGGCGAGTTCGTCGCCATTGTCGGCCCGACCGGATGCGGGAAGTCGACGCTGCTCAACGTCACTGCGGGGCTGCTGAAACCGGCCGCAGGAACGGCGCGGATCTTCGACAAGCCGCTGAACGGCCTGAACCGTGACGCCGGCTACCTGTTCCAGGCCGACGCGCTGTTTCCGTGGAAGACCGCGATCGACAATGTCGCGATCGGGCTCGAGATCCGCGGTACGCCGCGCGCTGATGCGCTGGCGCGCGCGCAGCAATGGCTGGCCTCGGTCGGGCTCGGCGCCTTCGCTAGCCGCTATCCGCATATGCTGTCGGGCGGCCAGCGCAAGCGCGTCGCGCTGGCGCAGGTGCTGATCCGCGATCCGAAGATCCTCTTGATGGACGAGCCGTTCGGTCCGCTTGACGCCCAGACGCGGCAGATCATGGGCAATCTACTGCTCGAATTGTGGACCGCCGACCGCAAGGCGGTGCTGTTCGTCACCCACGACCTCGAGGAGGCGATCGCGCTCGCCGACCGCGTCGTGATCATGTCGGCCGGCCCGTCGGCGCGCATCATCGGCGACTGGCGCATCACGCTGCCGCGGCCGCGCGACATTGCCGAGATCAGGATGGAGAAGGATTTCCATGCCCTGCACCGCGAGATCTGGGGCGTGCTGAAGGACGAGGTGATGAAGGGCTATGCCCAGTCGACGCAGGCGGGAGCCGCCTGATGTCGCGCATCACGTTGCTGGCGCTGCAGGTCCTGGTTGCGGTCGTCACGCTGGCGCTGTGGCAGGTCTTCGCCACCGTGCCGGTGTTCGGCAAGGTGCTGCTGCCGTCGTTCTTCTTCTCCAACCCGGTCGACGTCTTCAGCCAGATTGTGAAGTGGTTCTCGACCGGAGTGATCTGGAAGCACCTTGCGATCACGCTGTGGGAATCCATCCTTGCCTTCGTGATCGGCTCGGCCGGCGGCATCCTGGTCGGCTTCTGGTTCGCGCGGCAGCCGCGCGTCGCCGCCGTGTTCGATCCCTATGTGAAGATGGTCAACGCACTGCCGCGCGTGGTGCTGGCGCCGATCTTCGCGCTGTGGTTCGGGCTCGGCGTCTGGTCCAAGGTCGCGCTCGGCGTGACCCTGGTGTTCTTCATCGTGTTCTTCAACGTCTATCAAGGCGTCAAGGAAGTGCCGGCCACGGTGCTCGACAATGGCCGCATGCTCGGCATGAACGAGCGGCAGCTGATGCGCCACGTCTATTGGCCGTCGGCATTGTCATGGATGTTCTCCTCGCTGCACACCTCGGTCGGCTTTGCCGTGGTCGGCGCGGTGGTCGGCGAATATCTCGGCTCCGCCGCCGGCCTCGGCTATCTGATCCAGCAGGCCGAAGGCGTGTTCGACGTCGCCGGCGTGTTCGCCGGCATGTTCGTGCTGTCGGCTTTCGTGATCCTGATCGACATGGCGGTGACCGCGGTCGAGAAGCGGCTCTTGGTGTGGCGCCCGACGGCGGCGGCGCGGGACTAGATATTTCAGCTTGTCGCGCCGGGCCGCTGCGTCGGCCCTGTCGAGATAAGCCAATCGTTTCGTGCCAGGCGATAGAGCGCCTGTCGTCGGAGCGGATCGGATTCGCTGACACGCGGATGATTGAAATCGTCAGCCTCGTCGTGGGACATCCCCAATTTCGACATGACGCGAAGAGAGCGCGTGTTGTGAACGCTCGCATGCGCGACAATCTCGGGCAAAGCCAGTTCTCGGAAACCAAATTCGAGCGCCTTGCGACCGGCTTCCGTGGCGAGTCCCTGTTCCCAGAATTCACGAGCCAGGCGCCAGCCAATCTCCACGGCAGGCGTGAAGTGAGCCCGGAAGTTGACGACCAGCAACCCGACTGCGCCGACGAACACTCCGGAGGAGCTCAATTCCGTGGCCCACATGCAGAATCCGTGGGTCGATTGATGCTCGATCTGGAAATCGACCCAGGCATCGCTTGCCTCTCGTGTCGGAAGAGGACGCAGATGCTGCATCACGGCAGGGTCCGCGGACATTCCGGCAAATGGGGCCTTGTCGGCCTCTTGCCATGTCCGCAGCGTCAGTCGGTGCGCGTGCAGTCTGATTCGTTCGACTCAAACGACAGTCGTATTCCAGTTCGGGCCTGTCCCTTGCGCTGGCGATCACGCGTGTTCGTGCGCCGGCGACGCCTCCATCAGCCCGCGGATCTTCTCTTTCACCTCGGGGTCGACAGGATTGTAGACGATCATGCTGAGGTCGGAGCGGCCATCGACCGCGAATGCCGAATACTCGAACCTGACCGGGCCGAGGATCGGGTGCCGGAGCTGCTTGATAGCCTCGCCATGGGCGCGCACGTCGTTGTCGCGCCACAGCGCCGCGAATTCCGGACTGAGCCGGCAGAGCTCGTCGACGAACGGCTGCACCTCGGCGGCAGCCCCTGCGCGTGCCGCGTCCACCCTGAACGCACCGACGACGAAGCGCGCCACGCTGGCCCAATCGTGTTGCGCGGCGCGGACGCGCGGATCGAGGAACATGAAGCGCAGCACGTTGCGTTCGCGTGGCGGCAGCGCCCCGTAGTCGGTCAGCATCACGGTCGCCGCCCGGTTCCAGGCGACGACGTCCCATGTCGCGGTCCTGATGATGGCGGGATGCGGCTCCAGCAGGTCGAGCACGCGTTGCAGCCGCGGCGTGACGCCTTCGCTTCGGTGATAGCGCACCTCGGGGGCCCGGCCGAGGCCGAGCAGGAACAGATGCTCGCGCTCGACATCGGTCAGCATCAGCGCACGCGCGATGCGGTCGAGCACGTCGGCCGACGGCGCGCCGCCGCGGCCCTGTTCGAGCCACGTGTACCAGGTCGCGCTGATGTTGGCGCGCTGCGCCACTTCCTCGCGGCGCAGGCCCGGCGTCCGCCGCCGCTCCGGCGGAAAGCCGAACGTCGCAGGATCGAGCTTGCTGCGACGGTCCTTCAGGTAGGCACCGAGAAGGTTCTCGTGTGCGAGCGGTTCGCTCATCCTGTTAGCCATTATACCATGATAAGGTCACTACTTTACCACGATAGCGCGGCGTCCCAATTCTGTCTCCAGCAAAACCTGGAGATTGCTTATGCGTGTGTTCGTTACTGGAGCCACCGGTTGGGTCGGCTCGGCCGTCACCAATGATCTGATCGCCGCCGGCCACAAGGTGCTCGGCATGACCCGTTCGGACAAGGGCGCGGAAGCGCTCGCCGCCGCCGGTGCCGAGGTTCACTACGGAACGTTGGAAGATCTCGATAGCTTGAAACGCGGCGCGGCGCAGGCGGACGCCGTGATCCACTGCGCCTTCAACCACGACTTTTCGAAATTCGCGCAGAACTCCGAGGATGACCGGCGTGCGATCGAGACGTTCGGCGCCGTGCTTGAGGGATCAAACCGGCAGCTGATCACGACGTCTGGTGTCGCGACCGTGGCGCAGGGCCGCGTCGCCACCGAGGCGGACGCGCCGCATCCGCCGTCGCCCGCTTTGCCGCGCATGACCGAAGCGGCCACGACCGCGGTTGCGGCGCGCGGCGTGCGCGCCGGCGTGGTCCGGCTGGCGCCGTCGGTGCATGGCCATGGCGATCACGGCTTCGTGCCGCGCCTCATCGCGATTGCGCGCGACAAGGGCGTCTCGGCCTATGTCGGCGAAGGGCTCAATCGCTGGCCGGGCGTGCATCGCCTCGATGCGGCCCGGCTCTATCGTCTCGCGCTCGAGCGCGGCGTCGAAGGCGGTCCCTTCCATGCCATCGCCGACGAGGGCGTGCCGTTCAAGGCGATCGCCGAGGTGATCGCGCGGCGCCTGGACATTCCGCTGGTGTCGAAGTCGCCGGAGGAGGCACTGGAGCATTTCGGTTTCCTCGGCCGGTTTACCGGCGCCGACATGCCGGCCTCCAGTGCGCGGACGCGTGCGCGGCTCGACTGGCAGCCGCAGCAGCCCGGGCTGCTCGCCGACATGGATCATCCCGCCTATTTTGCGCTGTAGCGCCGGAGACGAGACCATGACCAACGCAATGTCGCTTGCCGGCAAGCGCGTGATCGCGATCGGGGGATCGTCCGGGATCGGCTTTGCCGTCGCCGCGCTCGCGCAGCAGCAGGGGGCGGACGTGGTGATCGCCTCCAGCAATCAGGCCAACGTCGATGCGGCGGTCGCGCGGCTGCCGGGAACATCGGGCAGCGCCGTCGATCTGCGCGACGAAGCCGGCGTGTCGCGCTTCTTCGATCAGGTCGGCGGCTTCGATCACCTCGCGATCACGGCGGGCGATCAGGGCCTGCCTGCGTTCGGCACAGTGCGCGATCTCGATCTCGCGGTTGCGCGGGAAGCTCTCGCCCTCCGCTTCTGGGGCTCGCTTGCGGCGGTCAAGCACGCCAGCCGTGCGATCGCCGCGAACGGATCGATCACGCTGACCGGCGGCCTGCTGGCCCATCGCCCGCAGAAGGGCATGCCGTTCGTGACCGCGGCTGCGGGCGCGATGGAGAGCCTGGCCCGCGGCCTTGCCGTCGATCTCGCGCCGGTCCGCGTCAATGCGGTGTGCCCCGGGCTCATCCTCACCGAGCGCGTCAGGCAGATGCCGGAGGAGCGGGTGCGCGGTTATGTGGCAGGCCTGCCGCTGCCGCGCGCCGCATCGCCGGACGAGGCGGCTACCACCTATGTCTATGTGATGCTGAACAGCTACGTGACCGGGCAGGTTCTTGCAGTGGATGGCGGTGGCCTGCTGGTGTGAGCAGGCTCAGAGCGGGAAGCACCGCATATAGGCCGCGAACAGCTTTTCATCGCTGTGGCTCACCAGGCCTGCGTCGATCGCCTCTGCAAGATCGAGGTCGCGGTTCTGCACGCGCAGCCATGCCTGGGTGTCGGCGGTGATGCTCAAGGCCGCCTCTCCGACGTGACGTCCCGGCACCACCTGCAGATCCCGGCCCTTGATCGCGACCGTCATGTCGAGCGCGCTCGCCCCGGTGAAGCGCAGATGCGTCACGAAATCGAGGCCCCGCGCCCGGCCGCGCTGGAATCCGAGCGACAGCGAGAAGATGTAGGCCTGGATGCTGCCGGTATGGCGGCCGGAGCTGACATGCTGCATCTTCTTGTGCGGAAAGCGCCGCGTCACGGTGTCCTCGGCGTCGGTATCCGGGATCACGTAGACGAACTCGTCCTTGTCGATCAGCGGCTGCACCACGTCGGAAAAATGCGCGTCGCGATCGCTGAGGAAGGGGCCGATCACGTCTTCGCCGGCCGGGCACGCCGAGATGCAATAGGCCGCCTTGTAGCCCGGCTTGAACGACAGCGATTGCCAGATGTTGAGCGTCTCGGTGCGCGGCACGCGGGCGCGATAATCCCTGGCATCCTTTGCGTCCGCGACCTTCTCGACCCACTGCGTGAAGTTGCCGAGGAAGTCGTGATAATTGTGGGTGTGGCAGGACAGGAAATCGAAGCCGCCGTCCGGCTTGATGGCGCCGACCGGACAGGCGGCGACGCACAGTTTGCATTCCAGGCACGGATTGTAGTCGATTTGCTGGTCGTAGGCGTCGACCTCGCAGCCGAGCAGCACGGTGCCGAGCAGCACGAAGCTGCCGAATTTCGGGTGAATCACGCTGCGATGGATTCCCATCCGGCCGAGCCCGGCTTCGACCGCGATCGGCTTGTGCTGGACCATCATGATCCTCGGCAGGTCCATCTCCATCGGGAAAGCGGCGACTGAATTGCAGGCCGGGATACCGTGCTCGTCGAGCGCGCGAACGATGGCGCGGGCGGTCTCGTTGACGTGATCGTAGGTCGAGTGGAATTCCTCGTTGGCGACCGAACGCGACGGCGAGCGCACCGGCTCGCGGTTCATGTGGCAGGCGATCGCGAGCAGGGAACGCGTCCGGCCATAGACCTTGCGGATGAAGTCGCGCTGCGGCGCGATCGCAGCGCGGTCGAACTCGATGATGCCGACATCGTCGGCGCCGCATTCCCGCGCGATCCGCTTGAGCAGGTCCGAAGACACCGGGGCGTCGTAGACCGGTTGGCTGCTGCGCGCACGCACGGCCCTGACCGTGGGGTGATCATCCAGGCTCATGGTCCTGATCTCCATGAAATGACAATCGTCATATTATGGAGTGGCGAGAGGCGAGGCAAGTGAATTATCTGTCGATCGTCATGCAATGGAACTGCATCCTGAAAGCGACGAGATTTGCAAGAGCCCGGATGACGCTCATGCACCGCCAACGAAGTGAGCTACGTCATCCCCGCGCAAAGGCTTCGCCTTTGTCGCTGGAGGAGCGCGGAACGCGCGTCTCGAAGGATGGACGGCCCACAGTCGGGCCGTCGACCCTTCGAGACGGCCGCTCCGCGGTCTCCTCAGGGTGACGGTCACAAGTTCGGCAGGAAATCCGTTCCTCGCAATGACGGTAGAAAGACCGCCGTTCTCAATCCAGCAGCTTGGTATCGTCAGGCGCCTGCGGCGGCGTCTTGATCGCGATCGCCTTGAACGGGCGGCCGTTCGGCTTGGTGCCGCCATGCGGGGTGCCTTTCGGGATCACGATCAGGTCGCCCGGCTTCACCGGCACTTCCTTGTCGCCGAGCCAGACCGTGCCGGTGCCCTCGAGGATGAACTGCATCTCGTTGGTGTTGGGATGCATGTGCTTCGGCACATTGCCGTCCTGGATCGAGACGGTGGCGCCGTCGGCGGAAACGAACGTCCTGGAGCGGAAGCCCGTCTTGTTGGCGTCGCCGAGCTTGTCGCCCTCCATCTCGCCGGTGTGGATGATTTGCGCGGTGATGCTCTCGGCCGCGAGCGCCGGCCGCAGCAGATGGATGACGCCACAGCCGGCGGCGAAGGCGGTGGCGAGCGACAGCGCGGTTGCAATGCGATTCATGAAGGCCTCCCTTGGTGTTTCCTTGAAGTATTCTTGGTGTTCTCCTGTATTTCGCGATGCTATGCCGTGGCCACAGGCTTGGCCAGCACCTGGAAAGTCGCCTTCTCAAGGCGCGCCTGCTCCTCTATCTTGCCGGCCAATCGAACGGAGGACGTCATGAAGAAACTGCTTGGCACACTTGCCGGAACGCTGCTGGCGCTGACCCTGTCCACGGGCCTTGCCGCGGCGCAAAGCAAGATCACCATCGCGGTCGGGGGCGGCGCCTGCCTGTGCTACCTGCCCACCGTGCTGGCCAAGCAGCTTGGCGAATATGACAAGGCCGGGCTTGCGGTCGAACTGGTCGACCTCAAGGGTGGCTCGGACGCGCTGAAGGCCGTGCTCGGCGGCAGCGCCGACGTCGTCTCCGGCTATTTCGACCATTGCGTCAATATTGCCGCCAAGAAGCAGGAGATGCAGGCCTTCGTGGTCTATGACCGCTATCCCGGCCTCGTGCTGGTCGTGTCACCGAAGCACACCGGCGAGATCAGCTCGGTTAAGGATCTCGTCGGCAAGAAGGTCGGCGTCAGCGCGCCGGGCTCCTCGACCGACTTCTTCCTGAAATATCTGTTGAAGAAGAACGGCCTCGATCCGGCCGGCACCGCCGTGATCGGCGTCGGCCTCGGCGCCACCGCGGTGGCCGCGATGGAGCAGGGCCAGATCGACGCCGCCGTGATGCTCGATCCCTCCGTCACGGTGCTGCAAGGCAGCTACAAGGACCTCAAGATCCTCAGCGACACCCGCACCCAGCACGACACGCTTGCGGTGTTCGGCGGCGAGTATCCGGGCGGCGCGCTCTATTCGACCACCGCCTGGGTCAACGGCCATGAGAAGGAAGTGCAGGCGTTGACCAATGCGATCATGGCGACGCTCGGCTGGATCCACTCGCATTCCGCCGAAGACATCATGGCCAAGATGCCGGAAGACCTCGTCGGCAAGAACAAGGAGCAATATCTGGCCGCGCTGAAGAACACGATCCCGATGTACTCGGAAACCGGCAAGATGGACCCGAAGGGCGCCGAAGCCGTTCTCGCGGTGTTCAGCGAGGGCTCGCCCGAGGTCGCGAAGGCCGGCATCGACGTCACCAAGACCTACACCAACAGGTTCGTCGATCAGGTGAAGAAGACGACCGGAAGCGCGAAGTAATTTGCACGAAGATCATGCCGGAATGAGTGCGTGGTGAGCGACATGCAGTCTCCGCTGATTTGCCGCGTCACCGCGCTGGACCTCGCGCTGCAGCGGCGTCCCTGGCCGTTCGCGGACCAGCGGCGCGCCGAGATCGACACGCATTTCGCCGAGCAGCAGCGGCTGAACCCGAACCTGTGGAACGGCCGCGTCCTGCTCGGGCGCGATCCGGTGTTTGCCGGTGAGCGGCTCAGCGCGAGCTATTTCGAGACCGACTTCGCAAGCTTCCTCGCCTGGCGTGATTGGGGCTTTCCGGACAAGGAGGTCTTCAACGGCTTCGGCATGGGCGCGCTGCTCTCGAGCGACGGCGCCTTCGTGTGCGGGGTGATGGGCGAGCGGACTGCGAATGCCGGACGGATCTATTTTCCCTCCGGTACGCCCGATCTCGACGACATCAGGGGCGAGACGGTGGATATCGCCGGCAGCGTGATGCGCGAGCTCGAGGAGGAGACCGGGCTCAAGCCGTCGGATTGCCGCGGCGACGCCGACTGGCACTGCATCTACACCGGGGTTGCGCTCGCGATGATGCGGATTCTGCGCGTCGACATGCCTGCTGACGCGCTGCGGACAAAGATCGAGTCCAACCTCGCACGCCAGGAAAATCCCGAGCTTGTCGGCATCCATCTGGTGCGCAGCCGCGCCGATCTCACCGCGGCAATGCCGCGCTTCGTCACCGCGTTCATCGAGACGCAATTGTCGGAGTAATGGTGATCACTCGGCCGCTTCAACGATCATCTCGACCTCCACGGCATTATTGAACGGAAGTCCGCCATCCCGACAGCGGATCGCGCGTGCTTGCCCGGGAGGGCAAGGTGGATGCGGCTCTGTACGTAAGCACCTGGCGCCGTACGTCCGCAGCCATCGCGCTTGACATCATCCGCCGCTCCCCCTGTGATAGGGCGGCAAGACAACAAAAAATGCAGTGCACAATCTCCGGGAGGGATTCATGCGGGTCACCAAGGCTGCGCGTCGGCGTGTTGCGACACGTCGGCATCGCCGATAGGCGCCGGCTCATCGCGCTGCGAAAGGGATCGCCGTGCTCGCCGTCGAAGGCCTGGTCAAGCGGTTTGGCGGCTTTCGAGCCGTCAACAACGTGTCGTTCCGCGTCGAGCAGGGCGAGATCCTCGGCCTGATCGGCCCGAACGGTTCGGGCAAGAGCACGATCTTCAACATGCTGTCGGGCACCTTGCCGCCGACCTCGGGCTCGATCCTGTTCGACGGCCGCGAGATCGCGGGGCTCGCGCCGCACCGGATCATCGTCGGCGGCATCGGCCGTACCTTCCAGATCCCGCGGCCGTTCCATCGCCTCAGCATTTTCGAGAATGTCGCGCTCGCCGGCTTCTACGGCCAGGGCCGCCACAGCCGCAGCAAGGCGGAGGCGGCGGCCGAGCGGGCGCTTGCGATGGTCGGCCTGCCGACCGATCGGCACAGCAGCGTCGAGGGTCTGGGCGCCGCCGGCCTGAAGAAGCTCGAGCTGGCAAAGGCGCTCGCCACTGGGCCGAAACTCCTGCTCGCCGACGAAAGTCTCGGCGGGCTCGACGAGGCCGAGATGGACCAGGCTGCCGACATGCTGCGCCGGATCCGCGACGAGCTCGGCATCACCATCATCTGGGTCGAGCACATCATGGGCGTGTTGATGCGCGTGGTCGACCGCGTCATGGTGCTCGATCACGGCGAGAAGATCGCCGAAGGCCTGCCGGCCGACATCGCCGGCGATGCCCGCGTGATCGAGGTCTATCTCGGCACCGATGCGGATGCGAGCCTTGCGGCGGCGGCCGCGGCGCAGGCGCGCCGCCGGATCGGGGCGTGAGCCGCATGCTGGAGCTGAAATCGATCGATGCGGGCTATGGCAGCTTCCAGGCTTTGTTCGACGTCAACCTTGACGTCAGGGCGGGCGAGGCGGTCGGCGTGATCGGCCCGAACGGCGCCGGCAAGACCACCCTGATGCGCGTGATCTCCGGCCTGATCCGCCCGGTCAGGGGCTCCATCACGATGCAGGGCACCGACGTCGTCGCGACGCCTGCGCATCGCATCGTCAGTCTCGGCATCGCGCATGTGCCTGAAAATCGCCGGCTGTTTCCGCGGCTCACGGTGGCCGACAATCTGAAGATGGGCGCCTACATGCAAGGCGCCCGCGCGCATTACGCCGAGCGGCTCGACTTCGTGTTCGAGCTGTTCCCGCGCCTCAAGGAGCGCCTGCAGCAGATGGCCGGCACCATGTCGGGCGGCGAGCAGCAGATGTGCGCGATCGGCCGCGCGCTGATGTCGAACCCGAAACTGCTGCTGCTCGACGAGCCGTCGGCCGGCCTCGCGCCGGTCGTGGTGCAGCAGGTGTTCGAGCTGGTCAAGCGCATCCGCGCCGCAGGGCTGACGGTGTTGATCGTCGAGCAGAACGTGCAGCAGGTGCTGCGCGTGGTCGACCGCGCCTATCTGCTGGAGGCCGGCACGATCCGCGCCGCCGGCACGGCGGCGGAACTCGCGGCAAGTGACACCATCAAGCAGGCGTATTTGGGGGTGTAGGACGTGCTGACAATATCGGAAAGTGTTGCGGCATCGGCGGTTCACCTCTCCCCCTGTGGGAGAGGTCGGATCGCATCGCCAGATGCGATCCGGGTGAGGGGGCACGCTCTCTCGTGGGACCTGTTGCCCTCACCCGGCGCTCCGCGCCGACCTCTCCCCGACGGGGAGAGGTAAGAGAGAGGCAGCCATGCAATCCTTCCTCGACATCTTCGACATCTACCTGCTGGAGGCCGTCATCAACGGCATTCTGCTCGGCGGCGTGCTGGCGCTGCTCGCGCTCGGGCTCAACCTCATCTTCGGCGTCATCGACGTCACCTGGATCTGCTATGCGGAGCTCGTGATGATCGGGATGTACGGCATGTACTATCTCGTACAGGTGTTCCATCTGCCATACTGGGCCGCCGCGCCGCTCGTCATCCTCTTGGTGGCGTTGCTCGGCGCCGCGCTGCATTTCCTCGTCATTGCGCCCTTGCTGACCGCGCCGCCGATCAACCAGCTGCTCGCCACCGGCGGCGTGCTGTTCATCCTGCAAAGCTTTGCCACCGTCGCCTTCGGCATCGACTTCAAGAATCTCGGCATCCGCCTGCCGGTGCTGGCGCTCGGCGAGATGAATTTCAGCTACGCCCGGCTGCTGTCGTTTGCCGCGGCGCTGGCCGGCATGATCGGCGTCTATCTGTTCCTGACCCGCACCTTCACCGGCACCGCGATCCGCGCCATCGCACAGGACCGTCAGATCATGCCACTGATGGGCGTCGATCCCAAGCGCATCTATCTCGTCACCTCGGCGATCGGCGGCGGGCTCGCCGGCCTCGCGGCCTGCCTTCTGGTGCTGCAATACGACGTGCATCCGTTCGTCGGCCTGTCGTTCGGGCCGATCACCTTCCTGATCTGCGTGCTCGGCGGCCTCGGCAATTTCATCGGCGGGTTCGTCGCCGCCTTCGTGTTCGCCGAGATCATCTCGCTCGGCGGCCTGTTCTCCGATCTCGAATGGGGCTACGTGCTGGCCTTCGCCTTCTTCATCGTCATGATGTTCATCCGGCCTGCGGGCCTGCTCGCGAGGCGCTCGTGAGCAGGCAGGCTGCCGGCTGGATCATTGCACTCCTCGTGCTCGTCGCGCTGCCCTTCGTGCACCGCGATCCCTATCATTTGCATCTCCTGGTGCTGATCCTGATCTGGTCGTTCGCCTACACCTCGTGGTCGATCATGGGCCGCTTCGGCCTGGTCTCGCTCGGCCATGGCGGCTTCATGGGGATCGGCGCCTATGTCACCGCGTTGCTCTGGAACCATCTCGGGCTGTCGCCCTGGATCGGGATTCCCCTGAGCATGGCGACCGCGGGCGGGCTCGCGCTCGTCGTCGCCTATCCCTGCTTCCGCTTCCGCATCACGGGGCACTATTTCGTGCTGGTGACGCTCGCGCTGTCGGGCATCGTGTTGCAGGTCATCACCGCGACCCGCGATTATACCGGCGGCTCGCTCGGCTACACGCCGCAACGCGCGCCGAGCGGCAAGGGGCTGTTCGCGCTGCAATTCGACGACAAGATCACCTGGTACCTGATCGCGCTTGCGGTCTGGGCCTTCGGCCTCGTGATCTGGCGCGCGATCGACCGCAGCATGATCCGCCACGCCATGGAGGCGATCTCGGAGGATGAGGACGCGGCTGCCGCGGCCGGCGTCAATGTCACCGCCGAAAAGCTCAAGATCACGCTGATCAGCGCGCTGATGACCGCGCTTTCGGGGGCGCTGTATTGCCAGTACCAGATGTTCATCTCGCCCGACACGGTGAGCGGGATTGCGGTCTCCCTGCAGATGGTGTTCGCGGCGATCGTCGGCGGCGTCTATGTCGCGCTCGGGCCGACGGTCGGCGCCGTCATCACCATCGTGCTGGCCGAGGTGCTGCGGATCTCGTTCGGCACCAAGGCGGTCGGCTGGGACAACCTGGTCTATGGCGTCCTGCTGGTGCTGTTCATCATCTTCCTGCCCAAGGGCATTCTTGGTAGCGTGATCGACCGGATCAAATCGCCACGCAAGCCGCCGAGAGGTCATGAACAACAAACCGTCCCCATCGCTCGCCGATGAACTGAAACCCTTCGTTGCGCCGTTCCGTTTCGACGGGAGTGGCGAATTTCACCTCAAGTCGTACCCGACCGCCGAGAAGGGCGGCATCGACAAGGACGCCGGCGGCAAGATCATCGAGGCCAACCGCAAGCGGCTCAACGATTTCCAGGAGAAGCTCTACGCCCAGGACCGCTGGTCGCTGTTGCTGATCTTCCAGGGCATGGATGCCGCCGGCAAGGATTCAGCGATCAAGAGCGTGTTCGAGGGCGTCAATCCGCAGGGCTGCGAGGTCTCCTCCTTCAAGCAGCCCTCGACCCGCGAGCTCGACCACGACTACATGTGGCGCGCGATGATCGCGCTGCCGGAGCGGGGCCGCATCGGCATCTTCAATCGCTCCTATTATGAGGAGTGCCTCGTGGTGCGGGTGCATCCCGAGGTGCTGGACAAGCAGAAGATACCGAAGAAGCTGGTGACCAAGAACATCTGGCGCGAGCGCTTCGAGGACATCTCCGCGATCGAGCGCTATCTGTCGCGCAACGGCACCATGATCCTGAAGTTCTTCCTGCACGTCTCCAAGGAGGAGCAGCGCCGGCGCTTCCTCGACCGGCTCGAGGAGCCGGCCAAGTACTGGAAGTTCTCGATGGCCGACATTTCCGAGCGGCAGCTTTGGGCCAAATACCAGGCCGCCTACCAGGACATGATCCACCACACCGCGACCAGGGACGCGCCCTGGCACATCGTGCCGGCCGACCACAAATGGTTCGCCCGTGCCGTGATCGGCTCGACCATCGTGAGCGCGCTCGACCGGCTCGATCTGAAATTCCCCGTGGTCGGCAAGGCCGATCTGAGCGAGTTCAAGCACATCCGCGCGGCGCTGGAAGCCGAAGGCAAGGGCGGCGCGGCGGAGAAGAAGGCGAAGTAGGACGTGAAAAGCGGCGGCGTTTTTCTCGCGCTCGTGCCCCGCCACGTAAGGTAAGCACACTCGTCCGGCTCCCTCCCCCCTTGCGGGGTAGGGGAATCGCATATGGCGATGGAGGGGTGTTGCCAAGCGGTTGGAACTGGATTCTTTGGGTGTCTCTCGCTTCCCGAGGGAGACCAGAATGCGCCAACTCAAGCGCCTGCTTCGACCACTCAAGGACCCCCGCGCCAGCAACGTGCGGCACGATCTGGTGGAGATCATCGTCATCGCCTTGGCGGCGACACTGGCCGGCGCCAAGACCTGCACCGAGTTCGAGTTCTTCGGCAAAGGCCGAGAGGAGCTGTTGCAGCGGTTCCTGGAGCTCAGATCCGGCATCCCCAGCCACGATACGTTCAGCAACGTCTTCCGTGCTCTGGACCCGAAGGGGTTGGAAGCGATTTTGCGCAAGCTCAGCAAGGGCTTCGGCATCAAGGGCGTGGTCAGCATCGACGGCAAGGCGTTGCGCGGCGCCTTCATGCGTGGGCGGCAATCCACACCGCTGCATATGGTCAATGTCTGGGCGGCAGGCACACGCATGGCGCTGGCTCAAAGGAAGGCCCCCAATCGCAACGAGGTTGCCGGCGTTCTCGAAGTCCTCGCCTCGCTCGATCTGGACGGCGCTCTTGTCACTGCCGACGCCTTGCATTGCCGGCCCGATGTCGCGCAAGCCATCCGCGACCGGAAGGGCCACTACGTTCTGGCCATCAAGAGCAATCGCGGCCGGCTCTTCAAGGCCGCCAAGGCGTTGCTCGACACCGCCCGACGGCCTGCGCGAGCAAGCCAGCGAAGAACCGCCGCCCACGATCGCATCGAGCGCCGGCAAGCCATCATCGTGCCGGCACCGCAATTGGCGAAGCAACATGGCTTCCCCGCTATCGTCGCGGTCGGCCGCATCGACAGCTGGCGCGCAACTGCCGGCAAGCCTGCCAAGCGGACGGCCCGATACTTTCTGGCTTCGCGGCGGCTGCCAGCCAAGAAGCTGCTCGACGTCGTCCGCGCCCACTGGAGCATCGAGAACAACCTGCACTGGGTTCTCGACGTTCTGTTCGACGAGGACGCTTGCCGCAGCCGCAAGGACCACGCCCCGGAGAACCTTGCCGTCATCCGCAAGCTCGCCATCAACGCCCTGCAAGCCACGCCAGGTCCAGCGCGAACCAGCCACAAAATGCTCCAGGCAAGATGGAGCAACGACTTCCTTCTCACCGTCCTGGCCCATATGCGATAGCCCTACCTTGCGGGGGAGGGTGGGGAGAGGGGTGGCCCCGGGCGAGATCATCGAGGCGAAGTGTTGCCTTTGCAATCTTGATCGCGTCGTCGAAAGACAAATCGAGAGAGTCCCCGTGTGGTACCCCTCTCCCTAACCCTACCCCGCAAGGGGGGAGGGAACCCTTCTGCTGTTGCGTCCCTTACTCGCCCCACGCTAGCCCTTGCGCGAGGGCATCCAGGCGGACAAGAGGTAAAAGCCGATCGCCACGATCAGGAGATAGCGGAAGCCGAGCAGGGTCGAGCACGACTCGGCGAGGCCGCCGATCACGGAGCCCGCGATGTTGGATCCGAACGCCTGGTCGGGATTGGCCTCGTCGCGGAAGGTGCGGGCGAAGATCACGCCGGCGAAGAACATCGGGCCGAGCGCCAGCGCGCACGGGATCACGTAGCGCCAGACAATGCCGCCGCTCAGGAAGGTGTCGAGCGGCACCAGCACCGAGACCGCGAGCAGCAGCAGCAGCCCGGCATAGTGCCGCACCAGCCGGGTGGACGGCACCTTGATCACATACAGATTGGCGGCGAGGATCAGCAGCAGCGCGGTGAAGAACACCGCCGAGTTGACCAGCCAGGTGCTGCCGAACAGCAGTGCCATCTGCACCACCGCCTTGGTCTCGAGCAGCATGAAGGCCGCGCCGAGGAAGAACATCCGGTTGTTCGGCCGCCAGGCGCCCTTCGGCTTGAACAGATAGACGAGGCCGAGCCCGAGCACGCCGAGCAGGATCATCGAGCGAACGGTGAGGTCGGGGATCAGCCGCCCGCTGACATAGAGGAACGGCCAGTCGTCGCTGGTCGATTGCCTGGCGCCTTCATTGTCGACCACCAATTTCGCCGGCGCCAGCGGCACCCAGTCGCCGCGCTGCGTGGTTGCCTTGTCTTTGGCTTTCTCCTGCGGCTTGTCGAAACCGTCGACCGCGAGGTTCTCCGGCGGAATGCTGTTCAGCCAGAACTTGCCGCGGTCGCGGAACGCGGTGGAGATGCGGGGATTGCAGCCCGCGATGATGGTGGTGAAGCCGACCGCTTCCGATGACGTCAGGGTTTCCTTGTAGGGCAGCGGCAGCACCAGCGGATCGCAGCCGAACACCTGCTTGGCCATCTCGGCGACGCGCTGCACGATCCAGCCCTGGCGGTAGTAGTTGTACATCACGAAGATGCCGTCCTGCTTCAGCACACGGCGGACGTCCTGGAACGCCTGTTCGGTGAACAGGTAGCTTTCGAGACGGATGTTGGCATAACCGCTGTGCAGGATCAGCGAGTCGACCAGCGCATACACCACGAGATCGTATTTGCGTTCGGTGGTGCGCAGGAAATGCCGGCCGTCGTCGAGATGCGGCACCACCCGCGGGTCCTGATAGGGCTTGTCGGGATGGTTGTGGATGCCGATGTCCTGGATCGCGGGATCGATCTCGACCGCATCGACGCGCTCCACGCCGAAGCGCAAGGCGTGCGCCAGGTCGTTGCCGGAGCCGGCGCCGATGATCATGACGTCCTTGAACGGCGCGCCGCCGCTGTGCTGCTGCAGCAAATGGATCAGCGAATAGGACGAGCCGCGTTCGCTGAACGGCATCATTTCCTGATGGCCGATGCTGTTGACGGTGATTTCGCCGCTCTTCTTGTTGAGGTCGACGGCGTAGTAAGGCGACCAGCGGATGTCATGGTTGCCGGAACGATCGGTGTAGAATCCGGTAAATCCGACCACGAAGATGATCGTCACGAGGCGCAGCAGCGACAGCGCCTTGTCCTGATAGAGCAGATAGGCGATGCCGGCGCAGCTGATGCCGAACCAGACCACCGGCGGCGCCTGTGCGAACGACAGCAGCGAGAACCCCACGATGCCCGCCAGGCTGCCGCCGATATTGAGCGAATAGCCGGCGACGCGGTTCGGGTAGGCATCGAAGGCGCGGCCGAGCGTCTGGCCGAGGCCGACGAACATCAGCGCGATCAGCACGAAGAACAGCCCGGCGATCGCCTCGATCGGCACCACGAATTTGGCGAGATCCGGGTTGCGATATTCGGTGCCGAAGAACACCTCCTGCGGCGAGGCCTGATGGCCGACGTCGACTGCGAACTCGCCCCACTGGAAATACAGCACCATGATCGTGGCCACGGCGGCGAAGGTCACGAGCGCGAGCCCCGGAAACAGCGCAAGCCAGTTGGTGGTCCGCCGCGCGGCAAGGCAGCCGCAGGACATGCCAAGGAAGGCCGCCAGCAGCACGATATTGGTGAAGAATTGCAGGAAGACGACCTTGGCCGAGAACCAGCGGATGCAGGCCAGCTCGAGGAACAGGATCAGGAAGCCGACGAGGAAGAGATTGAAGCCGGCTTGTCGCTGATTGGGCCCTTCGGCCACGTTCGTCGCGGGCATGATCGCTATATCTCCTTAACCAAACAGGTCGCGCCCTAACATCCGGCCGCCGCCGGCACCCTAAAGGCAACCCGTTGAGCAAAGATTGACTTCGGCGGCCGCGCACGCGCGATGGTTGTCGCCGGTCGAGATCATGCCTGATGTCATGGTGTAGGAAGGGTTTTCGCGGTGCGCGTCCCGGCGCACGTGTGACTACGCCGCTCAGCGTGTTCAGTCTGCCTGCGAACGTGAGGTGAGCACCCTCGGCGGCTCCCTCCCCCCTTGCGGGGGAGGGTGGGGAGAGGGGTGAGCCCCGGGCGAAGGTCATCGAGGCGAAGCGTTGCGTCTGCAATCTTGATCGTGCGTCGTTGCAAAAAGTCGAGAGAGTCTCCGTGTGGCCACCCCTCTCCCTAACCCTCCCCCGCAAGGTAGGGCTATCGCATATGGGCCAGGACGGTGAGAAGGAAGTCGTTGCTCCATCTTGCCTGGAGCATTTTGTGGCTGGTTCGCGCTGGACCTGGCGTGGCTTGCAGGGCGTTGATGGCGAGCTTGCGGATGACGGCAAGGTTCTCCGGGGCGTGGTCCTTGCGGCTGCGGCAAGCGTCCTCGTCGAACAGAACGTCGAGAACCCAGTGCAGGTTGTTCTCGATGCTCCAGTGGGCGCGGACGACGTCGAGCAGCTTCTTGGCTGGCAGCCGCCGCGAAGCCAGAAAGTATCGGGCCGTCCGCTTGGCAGGCTTGCCGGCAGTTGCGCGCCAGCTGTCGATGCGGCCGACCGCGACGATAGCGGGGAAGCCATGTTGCTTCGCCAATTGCGGTGCCGGCACGATGATGGCTTGCCGGCGCTCGATGCGATCGTGGGCGGCGGTTCTTCGCTGGCTTGCTCGCGCAGGCCGTCGGGCGGTGTCGAGCAACGCCTTGGCGGCCTTGAAGAGCCGGCCGCGATTGCTCTTGATGGCCAGAACGTAGTGGCCCTTCCGGTCGCGGATGGCTTGCGCGACATCGGGCCGGCAATGCAAGGCGTCGGCAGTGACAAGAGCGCCGTCCAGATCGAGCGAGGCGAGGACTTCGAGAACGCCGGCAACCTCGTTGCGATTGGGGGCCTTCCTTTGAGCCAGCGCCATGCGTGTGCCTGCCGCCCAGACATTGACCATATGCAGCGGTGTGGATTGCCGCCCACGCATGAAGGCGCCGCGCAACGCCTTGCCGTCGATGCTGACCACGCCCTTGATGCCGAAGCCCTTGCTGAGCTTGCGCAAAATCGCTTCCAACCCCTTCGGGTCCAGAGCACGGAAGACGTTGCTGAACGTATCGTGGCTGGGGATGCCGGATCTGAGCTCCAGGAACCGCTGCAACAGCTCCTCTCGGCCTTTGCCGAAGAACTCGAACTCGGTGCAGGTCTTGGCGCCGGCCAGTGTCGCCGCCAAGGCGATGACGATGATCTCCACCAGATCGTGCCGCACGTTGCTGGCGCGGGGGTCCTTGAGTGGTCGAAGCAGGCGCTTGAGTTGGCGCATTCTGGTCTCCCTCGGGAAGCGAGAGACACCCAAAGAATCCAGTTCCAACCGCTTGGCAACACCCCTCCATCGCCATATGCGATTCCCCTACCCCGCAAGGGGGGAGGGAACCCGCCCGCTGGTGCGTCCCTTACGTGTGCATGCAACTGCGCCGGAGCGCGCCCAGCACGCTTCACGCCGCAGCTTCTCCGAACACCATCTGCCAGCCCTTGCGCGTGTCCATGTATTCGCGCACCTGCTTGATGCGGCCGACCTCGACCTCGACCACGAAGCAGTAGTCGTTGTCGTAAGTCCGGCCGCCGGGCAGCGTGGCGCGCATGCGTTCCTCGACGATGACGCTGTCGCCGTCGGCATGAACCGCGCGGAACGCGATGTCGATCTCGGAGAACGGGCGGTGCATCTCGGTCGAGATGAAGCGGGCGATCGCCTCCGCGCCGATCATGTGATCGGTGTGATCGAGCGCGATATCTCCGGGGCTGATTGATCGGTTCGATCCAGGTCGGCGCGGCGGGACGTGCTGGCCGGAATCGGACCTCATCACCGCCGGCCCCTTTGCCGGATCGCGCGACGCGCCAGTGTCCGACCATGCTTCGAGGTCTGCAATGCGGCGCGGCTGCGGCGCAACCCGCGCTATATCGCTGGCCGATGTGAGGTGAGCCCACCGGTTGGGCTCGGCTCGCCTTGCTGGGGTCCGATGCGAGGCGCTTGAATGATTTCGGAATATTAGAAATGTAGCCGTGAGTTGCCCGACGCGTCAAGTGCCTTGTCCAACGCCGGCGGCCGCCCGCTCCCCTTTGCATGGGGTTGTTTTGCGAGATTTGGCCAAGCGTGGCTGCGGCGGTCGCCCGAGGGGAGGAGAGCCCCCCGCTTTCGCGTCCCTGATGCGCCAAGCTGTCTCGCCACGTTAGGTCAATCCCCCTGACCATCTTTACCCATTGCGGCGGCTTGCCATAATCGTCTAGAACGACGGCGCAAAGCGCGTCCCGGCAACCAACCGTCAATGGTTTTGACCGAGGGTTTTGGCGCTCAACAGGGTCTGGCAATGCTGATTCGCGGCCAAATCGATGGGATTTCGGGGGAGGTGGCCCAGGCTACCGCCACGATCCCGGCCGCGCGGCCCACCCTGCTTATTGGCGGCCTGCTTCTTACCTGCCCCTGAGGGCCGGCTGGGCATCTGTGCCTGGGCACTCAGGGGTTTGTACGAGATCACCGGACCCTGATAATCGCCCAACCAATCGCTCAAGCAGCAATGACGGGCGCAAAAGCTCAAAGGAATTTCTGACATGGCCACCGCTGATAAGTCCGAAAAGGACCGCGTCATCATTTTCGACACCACCTTGCGCGACGGCGAGCAGTGCCCCGGCGCCACCATGACCTTCGAGGAGAAGCTCGAGGTCGCCGAACTGCTGGACGACATGGGCGTCGACGTCATCGAGGCCGGCTTCCCGATCACCTCGGAAGGCGACTTCCAGGCGGTCAGCGAGATCGCCCGCCGCTCCAAGAACTCGGTGATCGCGGGCCTGTCCCGCGCCCATCCGGCCGACATCGACCGCTGCGCCGAAGCCGTCAAGTTCGCCCGCCGCGGCCGCGTCCACACCGTGATCGCGACCTCGCCGCTGCATATGCGCGTGAAGTTGAACAAGACCCCCGAGCAGGTCATCGAGACCTCGGTCGCGATGGTCGCCCGCGCCCGCAACCAGATCGACGACGTCGAATGGTCGGCCGAGGACGGCACCCGCAGCGAGATGGACTATCTGTGCCGGATCGTCGAAGCCGTGATCAAGGCCGGCGCCACCACGGTGAACATCCCCGACACCGTCGGCTACACGGTGCCGGAGGAATACACCCACTTCATGCGGACGCTGATCGAGCGGGTGCCGAACTCCGACAAGGCGATCTTCTCGGTGCATTGCCACAACGACCTCGGCATGGCGGTCGCCAACTCGCTGGCCGGCATCGTCGGCGGCGCGCGGCAGGTCGAGTGCACCGTCAACGGCATCGGCGAGCGCGCCGGCAACGCCGCGCTGGAAGAGATCGTGATGGCGATCAACGTGCGCAACGACAAGTTTCCGTACTGGAACAAGATCGACACCACGCAGCTGACCCGCGCCTCCAAGGTGGTATCGGCCGCGACCTCGTTCCCGGTGCAGTACAACAAGGCGATCGTCGGCCGTAACGCCTTCGCCCATGAGAGCGGCATCCATCAGGACGGCGTGCTGAAGGACGCCTCGACCTACGAGATCATGCGGCCCGAGATGGTCGGCCTGAAGCAGTCCTCGCTGGTGCTGGGCAAGCATTCCGGCCGCCATGCCTTCATCCACAAGCTGGAGGAGATGGGCTACAAGCTTGGCGCCAACCAGCTGGAGGATGCCTTTACGCGGATGAAGGCGCTGGCCGACCGCAAGAAGGACATCTACGACGAGGACATCGAGGCGCTGGTCGACCAGGAGATGGCGGCCGCCCACGACCGCATCAAGCTGACCTCGCTGACCGTGATCGCCGGCACCCATGGCCCGCAGCGCGCGACCATGAAGCTCGACGTCGACGGCCAGATCAAGATCGAAGAGGCCGAGGGCAACGGCCCGGTCGATGCCGTCTTCAACTGCATCAAGCGCCTGGTGCCGCACGAGGCCAAGCTGGAGCTGTATCAGGTCCACGCGGTGACCGAAGGCACCGACGCGCAGGCCGAGGTCTCGGTGCGCCTGGCGCATGAAGGCCGCTCGATGACCGCGCGCGCGGCCGATCCGGACACGCTGGTCGCGTCCGCCAAGGCCTATCTCGGCGCGCTGAACAAGATCGTGATGAAGCGCCAGCGCGACGAGCCGGCGGCCGCCGCGAGCTGACGGACAGGCACGATCGGCAAGTTGAGACGCGGCGCTTCGGCGCCGCGTTTTGTTTGGAGGGATTGCAGGGCGGATTGACGAACGCAGCGGCTTCTCCAGTCGTCCACCCGCGATGATGTGACCCACGTCACGGTAGCTCAAATCCAATCGACGTAAGCCTCCGCCGCAGTCTCAAACAGGAGCAACGGCGATGGCGAATCTCAACGCAACCGAACTGAGCCTCGATCAGCTGGATGACGTCGCGGGCGGCATGAAGTGGGACCAGAATCATGTCAGCGAGAACGTGATTGACGCAAGAGGTGGATCCACCACGGCATGGGGATGGACCTTTACATATGACGCCGGCGGCAACCTCAGCGGTGTGAGCTTCACCGGCTAGGCACGCAGCCGCCTATCCGCCGTCCAGCGCGGCGAGACGATCGGCTTCCGCGATGTCTTCAACGGTGTTGGCGTTGAAGAACGGATCCAGCGGCTCGGTCGGCCATTCGACCGTTGCCAGCGGATAGCGCGCGGTCCAGCGATCGATCTTGCGCACATCCTCCTCGACCAGCGCATGGCGCAATTCGTTCCGCAGGCGCACGCTCCAGAGGCCGATCACCGGATGGGTCTGGCCGCCGGATGAGGCGACTGCGAGCTCGGCATTCTCGGCGGCGCGCGCCTGCTCCAGGCGTGCGACGAGATCGCGCGGAAGAAACGGACAGTCGCCCGCCGCGCTCAGCACCCATTTCGCATCCGGCCGGTTGGCCGCGGTCCAGTCGAGTGCGGCGAGGATGCCGGCGAGGGGACCGGGAAAATCGACGACATCGTCGGCTACGACCGGAAAGCCGAACGCGGCGAACCGCGCGGGATCGCCATTGGCGTTGATGATCAGCCCGCTGCATTGCGGCGCGAGTCGGTCGATCACCCGTTGCAGGATGGTGCGGCCCGCGATCTGGCGCATCGGCTTGTCGCCGCCGCCCATCCGCCGCGCGAGGCCGCCGGCCAGCAGCACGCCGGGAATGTCAGTCATTGTCGGTCTCGCCCTTGCGCTTGTGACGCATCGATTCCTCTTCGACATAGTCGAGGTTCTGGTCGTAGACGATCCGCTCCTGGCCGGACAGCGCGATGAAGCGCTTGCCGCGCGCGCGCCCGACCAGCGTCAATCCGACCTGCCGCGCCAGATCGACGCCCCATGCCGTGAACCCGGAGCGCGAGACCAGGATCGGGATGCCCATCCGGACCGTCTTGATCACCATCTCCGAGGTCAGCCGCCCGGTGGTGTAGAGGATCTTGTCGGCCGGATCGACATTGTGGCGGTAGATCCAGCCCGCGATCTTGTCGACGGCGTTGTGCCGGCCGACGTCCTCGGTGTAGCACACCGGCGTGCTCTCCTTGCACAGCACGCAGCCGTGGATGGCGCCCGCTTCCAGATACAGCGACGGCATCGTGTTGATGGTGTGCGTCATCCGGTAGAGCCAGGACGTTCGCAGTTCGGCCTTCGGCAGCGCGACCTTCTCGACGGCTTCGAGCAGGTCGCCGAACGCCGTTCCCTGGGCGCAGCCCGAGGTCTGCGTGCGCTTCTTCAGCTTCGCCTCGAAATTGGTGTGGTGCGCGGTGCGCACCACGACGACCTCGAGATCGTCGTCATATTCGACCTCGGTGACGACGTCGTCATATTTGAGCATGTTCTGGTTCAGCAGATATCCGAGCGCGAGGTATTCGGGATAGTCGTTGATCGTCATCATCGTGACGATCTCCTGCGCGTTGAGGTATAGCGTGAGCGGCCGCTCGACCGGCACCTTGATCTCGGTCCGCGCGCCGGTCTGGTCGACGCCGACCACGCGCTCCGTCAGCCGCGGATCGTCCGGGTCTGGAACAATGATGGGAGCGGTGGTTTTCGTGGTCACAGGTCGCAGTCCCGATGGGTTCACACGGCAATGGAGCTGGGGATATAAGCACGATCGGAGATGGACTGGCCACTTTCCGCCGCTCCGCCGGAACTGCCACTGATGGTCCGGCTTTAGAGATCACGCCGCAATTGGCGATCCGGCTTGAACACATCCTGTCGATGGCCGAGGATTGAGAGAGACGATGGCGCAGCTTTCCGACGACTGCTTCGCATTCGGCGGGCCGATGATGTCGGTCGACGAGGCCGTCGCGATCATCGCCGCGCGCGTCAAGCCGGTCGGCGAGACCGAGGCCGTTGCGCTGGTGGATGCCGACGGACGTATCCTGGCCGGCGACATTGCCGCGCCTCTGCCGCTGCCGCCATTCATGAACTCCGCCGTCGACGGTTATGCGGTATCGGGTGCGGACCTGCCGACGGATGGCGAGCGCGCATTTCCGGTCGCCGGACGCGTGCAGGCGGGTGCGCCGGCACAGCCCGCACGGCCCGGCCAGGCGGTGCGGATCTTCACTGGCGCGCCGATGCCCGGCGGCACCGATACCGTGTTCATGCAGGAGGACGTGCGGATCGACGACGCCGGCAATGTGATCCTGCCGCCCGGCCTGAAGCCCGGCGCCAATGTGCGGCCGGCCGGCGAGGACATTGCGCGCGGTGCTGTCGCGTTGGCATCGGGCCGGCGCCTGCGCCCGCAGGACATCGCCGTCGCCGCGGCGTTCGGGTTGAGCACGCTCGATGTGGTGCGAAGGCTGCGGGTCGGGGTGTTCTCCACCGGAGACGAGCTGGCCGCGCCGGGGAGTGCGCGTGCCGAAGCGCAGCTCTATGATTCCAACCGCTTCATGCTGATGGCGATGTTACGGCGGCTCGGCTGCGAGGTCGGCGATCTCGGCATCCTGCGCGACGAGCGGGCCGAACTCGCTGCGGCGCTCAAGCAGGTCGCACGCAGCTTTGACCTGATCCTGACCACCGGCGGCGTCTCGACCGGCGAAGAGGACCACGTCAAGGCCGGCATCGAGCAGGCCGGCTCGCTGGTGCTGTGGCGGATGGCGATCAAGCCGGGCCGTCCGGTGGCGATGGGCATCATCGACGGCACGCCGCTGATCGGCTTGCCCGGCAATCCCGTGGCGAGCTTCGTCACCTTTGTCCATGTAGTGCGGCCGACCGTGCTGGCGCTCTCGGGCGCGGTGCCGGCTCCGCTGCTGCCGCTGCCGATCCGCGCCGCCTTCAGCTACAAGAAGAAGAGCGGCAGGCGCGAATATGTCCGCGTTTCGCTGCGGCGGGCGGCGGATGGTGCGCTGGAGGCGACCAAGTTTCCTCGCGAAGGGGCCGGCCTGCTGTCGTCGCTGGTCGAGACGGATGGACTGGTCGAACTCGGCGAGACCGTCGTGCGGGTCGAGCCGGGCGATACCGTCGGCTTCCTCGGCTACGCCGATCTGCTGTGACGCGGTCGAGATCGCGCGGGTCGGGCGATCGCGCGATTGGAAAATCAGATCGCTCGATAGGCAAACATTAACAACGACCTGCGCGGCAACCCGACGCCGCTGGAGGCGTTCTAAATATGCTTGCCTGTGGCATGCCAGAGAATAGAGTTGGTGCAACAAGCGCGGTTTGTGCAAGAGCCAGAGGTTCCAAGGCGGGTTTCATGAGCGGAGACGACGTTCACAAGGTTCGCGCGTTCGAGCATCCCGGAGCCGGCCGAAAGCGGGCGAAAGCCACGCCCAAGGGACGCCAGGTCGACCCTGCCGCCGCGCATGAGATCGAGGCGCTGCTCTCTGACCGGCCGCGCCGGCGCGACCTCCTGATCGAGTACCTGCATCTGATCCAGGACAAGTACCATCAGATCTCGGCGGCGCATCTGGCCGCGCTCGCCGACGAGATGAAGCTGTCATTCGCCGAAGTGTTCGAGACCGCGACCTTCTACGCGCATTTCGACATCGTGAAGGAGGGCGAGCCTGACATCGCGCCGCTCACTGTGCGCGTCTGCGATTCGCTGACCTGCGCGATGCTCGGCGGCGAGCAGCTGTTGAAGGATCTTCAGTCCCGCGCCGGCCCCGGCATCCGCGTGGTGCGTGCACCGTGCGTCGGCCGCTGCGACACCGCGCCTGCTGCAGAGGTCGGCCACAACTTCGTCGATCATGCGACCGTCACCAATGTGCTCGCGGCGGCGAAGAGCGGCGATACCCATGTGCATCTGCCGCCCTACGTCGACTACGACGCCTATGTTACGGGCGGCGGATACCAACTGCTGGCGCGGCTGCGCTCAGGCGTGCTGCCGCGCGAAGACCTGCTGAAGGCGCTCGACGATGCCTCGCTGCGCGGTCTCGGCGGCGCCGGTTTCCCGACCGGCCGCAAATGGCGCGCCGTGCTCGGCGAACCCGGGCCGCGGCTGATGGCCGTCAACGGCGACGAGGGCGAGCCCGGCACCTTCAAGGACCGCTATTATCTCGAGACCGATCCGCATCGCTTCCTCGAGGGCATGCTGATCGGCGCGCACGTGGTGGAGGCGCCGGACGTCTACATCTATATCCGCGACGAATACCCGGCCTGCCGCGAGATCCTCGAGCGCGAGATCGCAAAGCTTCCGCCCGGTGGTCCGACCCTGCATCTGCGGCGCGGCGCCGGCGCCTATATCTGCGGCGAGGAATCCTCGCTGCTGGAATCGATCGAGGGCAAGCGCGGCCTGCCGCGGCACAAGCCGCCATATCCGTTCCAGGTCGGGCTGTTCGGCCTGCCGACGCTGATCAACAACATCGAGACGTTGTGGTGGGTGCGCGACATCGTCGAGAAGGGCGCCGACTGGTGGAAGAGCCACGGCCGCAACGAACGCCACGGCCTGCGCAGCTTCTCGGTGTCTGGACGCGTCAAGGATCCCGGCGTCAAGCTCGCGCCCGCCGGCATCACCTTGCGCGAACTGATCGACGAGTTCTGCGGCGGCATGGCCGACGGCCACACCTTGCAGGCCTATCTGCCGGGCGGTGCATCCGGCGGCATCCTGCCGGCCTCGATGGATGACATCCCGCTCGATTTCGGCACGCTGGAGAAATACGGCTGCTTCATCGGTTCGGCCGCCGTCGTCGTGCTCTCGCAGGCTGATGACGTCAGGGAGGCCGCGCTGAACCTGATGAAGTTCTTCGAGGATGAGAGCTGCGGGCAATGCACGCCCTGCCGCGCCGGGACCGAGAAGGCGGCGCTGCTGATGCAGCGACCGGTCTGGGACAAGGAACTGCTCGACCAGTTGAGCCAGGCGATGCGCGATGCGTCGATTTGCGGCCTCGGTCAGGCCGCCTCCAATCCGCTGACATCAGTGATCAAGTATTTTCCGGACGGCTTTCGTCCGCAGCAAGCCGCCGAATAGGCGGGCCGGGCAGGGCGAATTTCGACGAGGATTCGAATGAGCAACCATCAGAACTCCGGCCAGACGATCAAGTTCGAGCTCGACGGGCAGCAAGTCGAAGCGCGGGCCGGCGAAACCATCTGGCAGGTCGCCAAGCGTCAGGGCACCGAGATCCCGCATCTCTGCTATTCGCCCGCGCCTGATTATCGGCCGGACGGCAATTGCCGCGCCTGCATGGTCGAGATCGAGGGCGAGCGCGTGCTGGCAGCGTCTTGCAAGCGCACGCCTGCGGTCGGCATGAAGGTGAAGTCGGCGAGCCAACGCGCGGTCGCGGCGCAGAAGATGGTGATGGAGTTGCTCGTCGCCGATCAGCCGGCGCGCGAGACTTCGCACGATCCGGACTCGAAATTCTGGCACTGGGCCGAGAAGACCGGCGTCACCGAAAGCCGATTCCCGGCGGCCGAGCGTTGGCAGGCCGACACCAGCCACCCGGCGATGCGCGTCAATCTCGATGCCTGCATCCAGTGCGGGCTGTGCGTGCGGGCGTGCCGTGAGGTGCAGGTCAACGACGTGATCGGCATGGCTTATCGCAATCACGATTCGAAGATCGTGTTCGACTTCGACGATCCGATGGGCGAATCGACCTGCGTCGCCTGCGGCGAGTGCGTGCAGGCCTGTCCGACCGGCGCGCTGATGCCGGCCGTGATGCTCGACGACAAGCAGACCCGCGTCACCTGGCCCGACCGCAAGGTGGACTCGTTGTGCCCGTATTGCGGCGTCGGATGCCAGGTCACCTACGAGGTCAAGGACGAGAAGGTGATCTACGCGGAAGGCCGCGATGGGCCTGCCAATCACAACCGGCTCTGCGTCAAGGGCCGCTTCGGCTTCGACTACATCCATCACCCCAATCGCCTGACCAAGCCGCTGGTACGGCTGCCCGGCGTCAAGAAGGACGCCAACGACCAGGTCGATCCGGCCAATCCCTACACCCATTTCCGCGAAGCATCGTGGGAAGAAGCGCTCGATCTTGCCGCCGCGGGTTTGCTAAAAATCCGCGACGAGAAGGGTGCCAAGGCACTCGCCGGGTTCGGTTCGGCCAAGGGCTCCAATGAAGAGGCCTATCTGTTCCAGAAGCTGGTGCGCACCGGCTTCGGCTCCAACAATGTCGACCACTGCACGCGGCTGTGCCACGCCTCGTCGGTGGCGGCGCTGTTCGAAGGACTGAGCTCTGGCGCGGTGTCGGCGCCGTTTGCAGCCGCCGCTGATGCCGAGGTGATCTGGGTGATCGGCGCCAATCCGACCGTGAACCATCCGGTCGCCGCGACCTTCATCAAGAACGCCGCCAAGCGCGGCGCCAAGTTGTACGTGATGGACCCGCGACGGCAGACGCTGTCGCGCCATGCCACGCAGCACCTCGCCTTCAAGCCCGGCAGCGACGTCGCGATGCTGAACGCGATGATCCACACCATCATCACTGAAGGTCTCACCGACGAGCAGTACATCGCCGGCTACACCGAGGGCTATGACGACCTCAAGGCGAAAATCCAGGAGTTCACACCGGAGCGCATGGCGCCGATCTGCGGTATTCCCGCCGAGACGCTGCGCGAGGTCGCGCGCGCCTATGCCGGCGCCAAATCGTCGATCATCTTCTGGGGCATGGGCATCAGCCAGCACGTCCACGGCACCGACAATGCGCGCTGCCTGATCGCGCTGGCGCTGATCACCGGCCAGGTCGGCCGCCCCGGCACCGGGCTGCATCCGCTGCGCGGCCAGAACAACGTGCAGGGCGCCTCCGACGCCGGCCTGATCCCGATGTTCCTGCCGGACTATCAGCCGGTCGGCCGCGACGACATGCGCGGTGCCTTCGAGAGACTGTGGGGGCAGCAGCTCGATCCGGTGCGCGGGCTGACCGTCGTCGAGATCATGAACGCGATCCACGCCGGTGAAATCCACGGCATGTATGTCGAGGGCGAAAATCCAGCGATGTCCGATCCGGATCTGCAGCACGCGCGACAGGCGCTCGCCAAGCTCGATCACCTCGTCGTGCAGGACCTGTTCGTCACCGAGACCGCGTTCCACGCCGACGTCATCCTGCCGGCCTCGGCGTTCGCCGAAAAGTCCGGCTCCTTCACCAACACCGACCGCCGCGTGCAGCTGGCGCGCGAGGTGATCAAGCCGCCGGGCGATGCGCGGCAGGATCTCTGGATCATCCAGGAGATCGGCAAGCGGATGGGACTGCCCTGGAATTATGCCGGGCCAGGCGAGGTCTTCACCGAGATGGCCGAGCTGATGCCGTCGCTGAAGAACATCACCTGGGAGCGGCTGGTTCGCGAGGGCGCGGTGACCTATCCAGTCGACGATCCCGACAAGCCGGGCAACGAGATCATCTTCACGACCGGCTTCCCGACCGCAAGCGGTCGCGGCAAGATCGTGCCGGCCAAGGTGATCCCGCCGGACGAGCTGCCCGACGACGAGTATCCGATGGTGCTGTCGACCGGGCGTGTTCTCGAACATTGGCACACCGGCTCGATGACGCGTCGCGCGCAGGTGCTCGACCAGATCGAGCCCGAGGCGGTCGCGTTCATGACGTCGAAGGACATGCGCAAGAAGGGGCTCGTGCCCGGCGACTTCATTCGCCTGGAAACCCGCCGTGGCGCGGTCGAGGTCAAGGTGCGCGCCGACCGCGACGTGCCCGAGAACATGGTGTTCATGCCGTTCTGCTACGCGGAGGCGGCGGCGAACCTCTTGACCAACCCGGCGCTCGATCCGTTCGGCAAGATTCCCGAATTCAAGTTCTGCGCGGTCCGCGCCGAGAAGATCGATATCCGGACGGCGGCGGAGTAGCCATCCGGGATATGCAAGGTAAAGGGAGATCGGTATGCGAACGAACATCTTGGGAGCCCTTTGCGCCATCGCAATGATGGCGAGCGCGCAAGCGGCGGTGAAGGAAGAGCCGGTCACCTACACCGACGGCGAGACCACGATGAAGGGCTTCGTGGTCTATGACGACGCGACGCAGGCCAAGCGGCCCGGCATCGTCATGGTGCACGAATGGTGGGGCATCACCCCGCATATCCACAACGAGGCGAAGAAGTTCGCGGAGCAGGGCTATGTCGCCTTCATCGCGGACATGTATGGCGACGCCAAGACCGCCGACAATCCTAAGGATGCAGGCGCGCTGTCCGGCTCGGTGATGAAGGACCCGAAGGTGATGGAGCAGCGCTTCAACGCCGCGCGCGAGCAACTCGCCAAGCAGCCTTCCGTCAATCCGCAGCGGATCGGGGCCGTCGGCTACTGCTTCGGCGGCGCGGTCGTGCTGAACATGGCGCGCACCGGCGCTGATCTTGCGGCCGTTGCCGGCTTCCACGCATCTCTCGGCCTCAATACTCCCGCGCCGGCGCCGGGCACCGTCAAGGCGAAGATCCTGATCCTGAACGGTGCCGACGACCCGTTCGTGAAGCGCGAGCAATACGATGCGCTGAAGAAGGATTTCGACGCGGCGAAGGCCGATTACCGGATCATCGAATATCCCGGCGCCGTGCACGCGTTCACCAACCCCGAGGCCACCGAGCTCGGCAAGAAGTTCAACCTGCCGCTCCGATACGACGCCAAGGCCGATCAGGAATCCAAGGCCGAAGCAGCCAAGCTGTTCGCCGCGAACCTGCAGAAATAGCCGGACCGGCCGCCCGCATGATCAAGGTCATCATTTCGGGCGGCTTCGCTGCGGTCTACCGCGAGGTGCTGCCTGAATTCGAGCGCAGCACCGGCATCAAGGTGGAAACCGGATCAGGAGCGTCGGAGGGTATTGGTCCGAAGACCATCAGGCACCAGCTTGCGCACGGCGCCAAAGCGGACGTCGTGATCCTGTCGCGCGAGGGCCTGCGCGGGCTGCACGAAGATGGCCGGATTCGTGCGGGATCCGAATCGGGCCTCGCGACGGCGCCGCTGGCTGCCGCAGTTCGCGCCGGCTCGCCCAAGCCCGACATCGGCAATGCTGCCGCGCTCAGGCAAGCCTTGATCGACGCCGGCCGGGTGGTGGCGCCAAGCAGCACCAGCGGACGATTTGTTCGCGACCAGGTCGTCCCGAAGCTGAACCTGCCGGACACGGTGACGCTCACCCTCGAGGCGCGCGGCACCGAGGCGGCCGAAGCGCTGCGCGCGGGCAGGGCTGATCTCTCGATCGGGCCGACCAGCGAGTTGGTGCAGGAGACCGGCATCGAGGTCGTGGGTCTGCTGCCTGCTGATCTTCAGCTTGTCCAAACCTTCACTGCCGCAATCGTCGGCGACTCGACAGCCCCTGAAGCGGCCGGGCGCCTGATCGAGTTTCTTTCCTCGGATACCGACCTGCTGCTCGCGGCCATCAGGCGGGCAGGCATGGAGCGGCCCCGCGACTAGACCGCCGCCGCGGACAGGCCTGCATCGATCATGAACTGATGCGAGACGCCGGCTCAGCGACCGCCGGGTGCGACGTTGAGCGGCGCACCCCCGGTCGAAATCGGACCAGATGGTTTGGGCGCTCGAACTGGCGGCTTTCGCGGCTTCGCCGCAGCCTGCGCGACCGGTGCATGCGGCTGCTCGGTGATCGCCGCTGCCGGCACCGGAGCCGAACCCGGGCGCTGCAGCGCGTCGACCTTCGACGTCAGGGCCGCCAGCTGGTCGACGATGGTCTTCAACTGGTCCTGCTGGTCGGCCATCGACTTGCTGAGTGCCCCGATGTCATCCTCGAGCTTCTGCTGGGTCGCGAGCAGATCCGGCAACGTCTCCTTGTCGCCTGCGGCCGTCTTGTCGCTGGCCGCCGTGTTGCCGAGCGACGGAACCAGCGGTGCGATCTGGGGCCAAGCGTAGACGCCCCCGGCACCGGCGCAGGCGAGGACGACGACCAGCAGGAACCACGGCCAGCGGCGGCGAGCGGCAGGAATCGGGCTTGTCGGCGCATGGTGGTGCCATGCCTGATCGGAATCATTGGTCACCTATGCTTCCTAATCCGCTTCGGCAGCAGTTGCAATCGAGGCCGAGTCTGACCACTTTGCAGGCATGTCCCCCTCGTCCGGAGCCCCATTGGCCCCCACGCACACGTCCCAGCTTCTTGAGGAACTCGTCGCTCAAGCACCGGACGGCCCCGTCGACCTCGAATGGCTCCTCAGCAACCTGGACAAGCGGTCCTTCGGCCTGCTCCTGTTGCTTTTGGGGCTCCTGGTGATCATTCCCGGCGTCGCGACGATCGCGACGCTGGCGCTGCTGTTTCCGGCGGTCGAGATGATGCTTGGCCGCAGCGCGCCGGCGTTTCCGCGATTCGTCTCGAAGCGGCAGTTCGATTTCAAGCGCTTCAAGCGGTTCACCGTCTTTGTCCGCCCGATGCTGCAGGCGATCGAACGCATCAGCCGGCCGCGCTGGGACGCGCGTCGCGACGTGATCGACCGCCTCGTCGGTCTGGTGGTGTTCCTGCTGGCCTTCTCGGCAGGCTGGCCGCTGCCGCTGGTCAACGTCATTCCGGGAATGGTGGTCGTGCTGATTGCGATCGCCTATCTGCAGGAGGACGGCCTGCTGCTCACGATCGCGATGGCGGCGGCGCTGCTTTGCCTGCTCGGGCTCGGATGGACGCTCTGGGCATCGTTCGGAGCGGTGATGAGCTGGTTGGGGTTGTAACCTTCGACGTCGGTCGATGCAGATTTCCGCCCCCAGGGGTCGACATCGCGCGCGGGCATGATCATTATCTCGCCGGACGTCGCGGCAAACAGCGACGCGAATGGGGAGAACAAATGCGTTGCATCACGCTCGCGGCAATCGCCGCGTTCAGCCTTGTGTCCACGTCGGCGGTACTTGCCGCCGACAAGAAATACGATCCTGGCGCCAGCGATACCGAAATCAAGATCGGGCAGACCATGCCCTACAGCGGTCCGGCTTCGGCCTATGGCACGCAGGGTAGGGCGGAGGCCGCCTTCTGGAAGATGATCAACAGCCAGGGCGGCATCAACGGCCGCAAGATCACGCTGCTGAGCATGGACGACGGCTACAGCCCGCCGAAGACGGTGGAGCAGACCCGCAAGCTGGTGGAGCAGGACGAGATCCTCGCCGACATCGGCTCTCTGGGCACGCCGACCAATTCATCGATTCAAAAATATCTGAACAGCAAGAAGATCCCGCATCTCCTGATCTCCACAGGGGCCTCGAAGTGGAACGATCCGAAGGAGTTTCCCTGGACCACGCCGTTCTATCCACCCTATGCGCAGGAAGCGAAGATCTACGGCAAGTACATCCTCAAGGAGCTGCCGAGCGCGAAGATCGGCGTGATCTATCAGAATGACGATTTCGGCAAGGACTATCTCAGGGGTTTCAAGGAGGCGCTCGGCGACAAGGCCGGTCTCATCGTCAAGGAGCTCAGCTACGAGGTGACCGATCCCACGATCGATTCCCAAATCGTCAATCTGAAGGCCGCGGGCGCCGACGTGCTGATGACGATCACGACGCCGAAATTCGGCGCGCAGGCGATCCGCAAGGTTGCCGATCTCGGCTGGAAGCCGACGCACTTCATCGTGTCGGTTGCGAGCTCGATCGGCGGTGTGCTCGAGCCTGCGGGCCTCGAAGCATCCACCGGACTGATGACGGCGCTGGCGACCAAGGTGGTGGGCGATCCGGCCTGGGATACCGACAAGGGCGTGCAGGACTATCTCGCCTTCATGAAGCAGTGGTATCCCGAGGGCAATCCGATCGATGGCAGCAACCAGATCGGTTATCTCTCCGCGCAGTTCACGGCCATCATCCTGAAGAACTGCGGCGACGAGCTGACGCGCGAAAACCTGCTGAAGCAGGCCACCAACATCAGCAAGGTCTCGCTGCCGCTTTTGCTTCCCGGCATCACGGTCTCGGTGTCGCCGACCGACTATTCCACCTTCGACACGTTCAAGCTCGCGAAGTTCGACGGCAAGACCTGGAAGTTCTTCGGCGAGAACATCAGCACGGCGTCGCGCTGAGGACCAGCGAGACGTGGCCATGCCGGTCGGCATCCCCTGGGCGCAGCAAACTGTCTGCACCTAGGCCCGAGCGTCTCGTCGTGGCAGTTGCGATGGTGGCTGCCACGGCCGCTGGTGGCCCAGAGCTGATATCGCAAAGGCGCGGTTCGATGTCGACGATCGATCCGCTTCAGGCACCAACATTCGCGCCCGGCGAACCCGCCATTGCCCAACCTCGCATTGACCACGCGGACGTGGCCGGGCACTGCGTGCGGGCAGTGTCGTTGAACGGTCGCAAGAGCCGACGGGAATACCGCCGTATCGAATTTTGCAGTGCAGCAATGGCGCAATCGGCCCCTGCTAAAGGGGCAATGGCAATCGTCGTTGCTTCTCTGTAATGGTGCGACCGGATGTCTCGGGGCCGGTCTCGTGCCCCGCAATTACGCGGGAGGAAACATGCGTAAATTCATTTTGGCTGCGGCGTCGATCGCGGCCTTGAGCTTTGTCGGGCAGGCGTCGGCGCAGTCGCCGATCGTCCTCAAATTCAGCCACGTGGTGGCCTCGGATACGCCGAAGGGCAAGGCGGCGGACAAGTTCAAGGAGCTCGCCGAGAAGTATACCGGCGGCAAGGTGAAGGTCGAGGTCTATCCGAACTCGACGCTCTACAAGGACAAGGAAGAACTCGAGGCATTGCAGCTCGGCGCGGTGCAGATGCTGGCGCCGTCGAACTCGAAGTTCGGCCCGATTGGCATCAAGGAATTCGAAGTCTTCGATCTGCCCTACATCCTCCCCGACCTGAAATCGCTGCGCAAGGTGACCGACGGTCCGCTCGGCGCCCAGCTGCTCAAGAAGCTCGACTCCAAGGGCATGACCGGCCTCGCTTATTGGGACAACGGCTTCAAGCAGATGAGCGCGAACAAGAAGCTGGTCGCGCCTTCCGACTACAAGGGGCTCAAATTCCGCATCCAGTCGTCGAAGGTGCTGGAGGCCCAGTTCCGCGCGCTCGGTTCGATACCGCAGGTGATGGCGTTCTCGGACGTCTACCAGGCGCTGCAGACTGGCGTGGTCGATGGCCAGGAGAATACCTGGTCGAACATCTACACCCAGAAAATGCATGAGGTGCAGAAGTACGCCACCGTCACCAATCACGGCTACATCGGCTATGTCGTGGTCGTGAACAAGAAGTTCTGGGACGGCCTGCCGGGTGATGTCCGCGACGAGCTCTCCAAGGCGATGAAGGAAGCCACCGACTACGGCAACAACCAGTCGGCCAAGGAAAACGACGACGCGCTCGCCGAGATCAAGAAGGCCGGCAAGACCGAGATCGTGACCTTGACGCCGGAGCAGGACGAAGCGATGCGCAAGGCGATGCTGCCGGTCTACAAGGACGTCGCCTCGCGCGTCGGCCAGCCGCTGATCGACGAATTCCTGAAAGAGACGGGCCGCAGCCCGATGAACTAAGGCGTGCTTCACCTCGCCCCGCTTGCGGGGAGAGGTCGAAATTCAAGCGGAGCTTGAATGTCGGGTGAGGGGGAGGCTCCGCGAGCGCAATGATCAACTTGCGCGCGGATGGAGCCCCTCACCCCAACCTTCTCCCTGTAAGAACGGGGGGAGGGAGATCAAGTGCTCTGGCCGCGGGGGCGGCCATGACAGGGGAGATCTATGCTGCTGAAGATTCTGGACCGGCTCGAGGAAATCATCATCGCGAGCCTGATGGGCGCCGCGACCCTGCTGACTTTCGTCACGGTCGTGCACCGATTCCTGGTCGACGTTCCCGTGCTCTATCCGTACTTGTTCGGCATCAATCTCGCCTGGTCGCAGGAACTCTGCATCTACATGTTCATCTGGATGGCGAAGTTCGGCGCCGCCTATGGCGTGCGCACCGGCATCCATGTCGGCGTCGACGTGCTGATCAATCGCTTCAATGACACCTGGCGCAAGCGCACCATTACCTTCGGCCTGCTCGGCGGCGCGCTGTTCACCGCGATCGTCGGCACCATGGGCGCCAAATTCGTCTACGAGCTGATGCACACCGACCAGGTCTCGCCCGACATGGAGATCCCGAGCTGGATCGTCTACGCCTGCATCCCGCTCGGCTCTTACCTGATGTGCTTCCGCTTCCTGCAGGTGTGCTGGAATTACTGGTGGACCGACGAGCTGCCGCACCATGACGCCTCCCATGTCGACGGCGTCGAGACCAGCAAGACCGCGCCCGTCGCGCTTGGAGAAGCGTGATGAGCGCCGCACTTATCTTCGGACTGCTGTTTGCCCTGATGCTGACGGGCATGCCGATCTCGATTTCGCTCGGCCTGACCGTGCTCACCTTCCTGTTCACGATGACCGAGGTGCCGATCGAGAGCGTCGGCCTGAAGCTGTTTTCGGGTCTCGACAATTTCGGCATCATGGCGATCCCGTTCTTCATCCTGGCCGGCACCTTCCTGACCCGCGGCGGCGTCGCGCGGCGCATGATCGCATTCACGACCTCGCTGGTCGGGCATCTGCCCGGCGGCCTCGGGCTTGCCGGCGTCGCAGCCTGCGCGATGTTCGCGGCGATCTCCGGCTCGAGCGTCGCAACCGTGGTTGCGATTGGCTCGATCATGATGCCGGCGATGGTCGATCACGGCTATCCGAAGCGGTTCGGCGTCGGCGTGATCTCGACCTCGGGCGCGCTCGGCATCCTGGTGCCGCCCTCGATCATCCTGGTGCTCTACGGCGTCTCCACCAACACCTCGATCGGTGCGCTGTTCATGGCCGGCATCGTGCCGGGCGTGCTGCTCGCGCTGATGCTGGCCGCGGTGACCTTCTTCGTCGCCCAGCGCAACGGTTATCCGAAGATGCCGCGGGCGACCATCGGCCAGCAGTTCACGGCATTCCGCGAAAGCATCTGGGGCCTGCTGCTGATCGCGATCGTGCTCGGCGGCATTTATGGCGGCGTCTTCACGCCGACCGAAGCCGCCGCGGTCGCCGCGACCTACGCCTTCTTCATCACCGTGTTCGTCTACAAGGAGCTGAAGCTCTCAGAGGTGCCGAAGGTGCTGCTGCAAGCGGCGAGCATGAGCTCGATGCTGCTCTACATCATCACCAACGCGGTGCTGTTCTCGTTCCTGATGACGCATGAGCAGATCCCGCAGGAGATGGCGGCCTGGATCATCGACAAGAACTTCTCGGTGTGGATGTTCCTGCTGGTCGTCAACGTCATCCTGCTGCTCGCCGGCAACGTGATGGATCCGTCGTCGATCCTGTTGATCATGGCGCCGATCCTGTTTCCGCTGGCGACCAAGCTCGGTGTGCATCCGGTGCATCTCGGCATCCTGATGATCGTCAACACCGAGGTCGGGCTGTGCCATCCGCCTGTTGGCCTCAACCTCTACATCGCGAGCAGTATCGCCAAGATGGGCATCAGCGAGATCACGATCGCGGTGCTGCCGTGGCTGTGCGCGATGCTGGTTTTCCTCGGCCTGATCACCTACGTGCCGGAGATCTCGCTGTGGCTGCCGCGGCTATTGGGAATGATCTGAACCAAGGCGCAACATTTGCGCTTTGGATGTTTCTGGCGGGCAATGAAGCGGATTACATCTTGGTAAGAGAGGTCTCTCTGTCTAATCCGTAAGTTGAAGGCTGTCGCGGGCGGTATCATCCTAAAAGCAACCCTTGAAGGAGGTTTGCATGAGGAACGTTCTGCTCGCCGGCATCGCAGCGCTCACGGTAGCCGGTTCGACCGCGGTCTATGCCCAGCATCGCCCCTGGTTCCATGGCCATACGCAGATGAGTCAAGAGGATCGGGCCGCCTTTCTCGACGCGCGCATCGCAGCCGTGCATGCCGGGCTGAAGCTGACCGCCGATCAGGAGAAGCTGTGGCCGCCGGTGGAAGCCGCGGTGCGCGACTTCGCCAAGATGCGGCTCGATCGCGCCAATGCGCGGATGACCGCGGAGAAGACCGATGCCGACAAGGCCGCGAGGCCGGATGATCCGGTCACTCGCCTGCGCGAGCGTGCCGACAACATGGCGGCGACCGCCACCTCGCTGAAGAAGATCGCCGATGCCGCCGACCCGCTCTACAAGACGCTCGACGACAACCAGAAGCGGCGGCTGACCATGCTCACTCACATGGAGGGGCGCGGCTTCGGTTCCGAGGGCTGGCGGCGCCATCGGCTCGAGCGCGACATGGACCGCTGGGAGCGCGGCGGCCGCGACCACCATTTCAACCGCGATGACGGCCCCGATCAGGAGCGCTCCGGCAGGCTCTGAATGCCAGCTGCCCGGCATCCTCGCCAAGCCCATGAAAGGCCGCCGGAATCCAGCGGCCTTTCGGCTGGCGGCAGGGTTGGTAAAAGTCGGGAAAACTTGCGCGAGCTTGCTGGACATCGCGGAATCGCTTTGCTAAACGACGGCCTCTCTTGCGAGGGTCATTTCCGGACAAGTTCCGGGCGCATAGCTCAGTTGGTAGAGCAGCTGACTCTTAATCAGCGGGTCCCAGGTTCGAGCCCTGGTGCGCCCACCATTGGAAAATTGTTGTTTTCCAAGACCTTCGAGAGAGAGACGCTGAGAAAAAGTGGGTCTCGTGCGGCGCTTTTGTGCCGGCGGATTCGGCCAGGTTACTGTTCGGCTCTCCCTTGTTTTCTGTATCTTCACCCCATTCGATACAGTGCGGGGATCCGATGCAAAGGTCGAATACGTTCGCGTCGTAGAATTGGATATTTGAGCGGCCAAACGGACGTTTTGGTCGGCTCGTCGGCGCAGGCCTTCACTTAGATAATGGGTGGCTCGATTGTGCTCTCGACGATTTGTCGACAAGACCAAGTTACATGTTGCGAGAGCCAAGGAGTCGAAAGCACACAAACGGACGACATCCGCTGAATCTGCGGCTATGGGACGTGTCTGCCTACTGGGGAGCGGGCGGAGAGCCCGACATCAATGCCTGGCCGCGTTGGAGGAGTTTTCCATTCCTGGCGGGAACAAGCGATTTTGATATCCCTATTGACGTAAGCAGCAGCAGACTCTTATCAGCCGTTAACCAAGCGCCGCTGCGACAACCTCCGCTTAACTTGAAGTTGAGCCTTCGCGGCCAATTTTGCCGCAATGTCTGATCCGAACGATCAAATTGAAGGTTTCTTCCTGGCGCATGACGCGTTCCAGACGCTATTCAATCGTGCCCCATTGCCGATGTGGGTCTATGATCGCGAAAACCTCAAATTTCTCGCCGTGAATGATGCCGCGGTGCTGCTGTATGGACACAGCCGCGAACAGTTTCTGGCAAAGACCATATTCGACATTCGACCGGCCGAAGATCGGGACGAACTGAAGGAAATCATCGATCTCGGCGGATATGAGTTCGAGGACCGGAGCTGGCGCCACCGTAAAGCGAACGGAGTGACGATCGACGCCAACGTCTATACGCAGGCGGTGACCTATGAGGGGCGGGCGGGCGCCCTTGTTACGATGGTTGACGTCACCAAACGGCGCCAATCCGAAGCGCGCATCAGCCATATGGCGCACCACGACGCCATGACCGGTCTTGCGAACCGATCCTTACTGCAGTTGGAGATCAATCATGCTCTGGCACGTGTGCGATATGGGGTGCGCCACGCGCTGTTGTGCATCGATTTGGACCGCTTCAAGGACGTCAACGACTCGCTGGGCCACGCGCTCGGCGACGAATTGCTGAGGGTCGTGTCGGCGAAGCTCCGTGGCTCGGTCCGCGAGGGCGATACCGTTGCACGGCTCGGCGGTGACGAGTTCGCGATCATGCAATGCGGGATCGACGGTCCCGACGATGCCAGTGCACTTGCCGACCGCATCGTCCAGATGATAGCCGAACCGATCGAGATCAGTGGACACGTCCTGAGGGTTTCCGCGAGCATCGGCATTGCCTTGGCGCCCGATCACGCCAGTGACGCCGCGACCATCCTGAGGGCGGCGGACGTCGCACTCTACCAGGCCAAAGGTGCCGGCCGCGACGGGTATTGCTTCTTCGATCAGGAAATGAGCGAGAGCGCCAAGGCGCGCCGAGAACTCGAGCGCGATTTGCGGCACGCCATCGAGCATGGCGAACTGGAGCTCCATTACCAGCCAATCATCGACACCGTCAGTTCGCGGATATGCGGCGCCGAGGCACTGCTGCGGTGGCGGCATCCCGTCAAGGGCATGATCTATCCCGATCGATTCATTCCACTCGCCGAGGAGACCGGTCTGATCATGTCGATTGGGGAGTGGGTACTGCGAACCGCCTGCGTCGATGCGGCGAGCTTGCCCGCCCACGTCAAGGTTGCGGTCAACCTGTCCACCCGGCAATTCAGCAACAGCGATCTCGCTGACGTGGTGATATACGCGCTCGCGCATTCCGGGCTCTCGCCCGAACGGCTGGAACTCGAAATCACCGAAACGTCGCTCATCGAGTCGCCGGAAGAATGCCTGCGTACGCTCGCCCAGCTCAAGAACCTCGGCATCACAATCGCACTCGACGATTTCGGGACGGGCTATTCGTCCTTCAGCCAGTTGACGATGTTCCCGTTCGACAAGATCAAGATCGACAAGTCCTTTACCCAGAACATGACCACCCGCGCCGACTGCGCGGCAATCGTTCAGTCCACCCTGGTTCTTGCGCAGGGGCTCGGAATGCACACTACCGCCGAGGGCGTCGAAACCGACGAGCAGTACCGCCTGCTCCGGTTGGCCGGTGCAACTTCGTTGCAGGGCTATCTGTTCAGCCGCGCCCGGCCGCTTTGCGAGATTGACTTCGACGTGACCCACGAGCGCCAGGGCATTGAAGATGCCGCATAGGGGGCGACACGGGAACGACGGCATCAACCGGTCACCGTTACACAATCGCGCCGATGCAGCCGGCCACCAGTCGCTGCTCGACCAACTGGAAACTGCCTTCGCGAGCCGGGACATCGGCGCTCGCGTCGGAATCCTGCAGCGGGTGACAGATCTGTTCGTTGCCGGTGCCAAACGCTTCGACGTTGAGCAAGTGGCGCTTTTCGACGACGTCATGTGCAGGTTGATAGACGAAATCGATCATACCGCGTGCGCGGCGTTCGGGCTGCGACTTTCCACGATCGCGAACGCGCCCCCACTGGTCAGTCGCACGCTAGCGCTGCACGATTCGATTGAGGTGGCCGGGCCATTGCTGTCGCGCTCGGAAAGTCTCGACGATAAGACCCTGGTTACGGGAGCAAGGACCAAGGGACAGGCGCATTTGCTGGCGATTTCGCGACGCAAATTGCTGAACGAGGACGTTACCGATGTTCTGGTGGAGCGCGGCGACCATGACGTCGTCGTCAGCACGGCGGCGAACCTCGGCGCAAGATTCTCCGAGTTCGGTTATTCGACCCTGGTGTCGCGCTCAAAAACCGACGATGAACTCGCACTCGCGGTCTGGTCTCGTCCTGAAATCCCGCGGGAACACCTGCTCGCATTGTTCGCCGCCGCGTCCGAGGCGGTTCGGCGTCAGTTCGAGGCGGCGGATCGCAAGAAGGCAGGCCTGATTCAGGGAATGCTCAAGCAGGCCTCGGATCAGATTCAAGCGAAGACCCGTGAATTGTCTTCCGATTTTGCGTCGGCCGACGCCCACGTCCGACTGCTGAACCAGTCCGGTGGGTTGAATGAGCACCGCCTGCGCGAGTTTGCTTCGGCCGGGCGGTTCGACGAGACAGCCATCGCACTGTCGTTGATGTGCGCTGTGCCCCTTGGCGCGGTTGAGCGCGCGCTGGTCCATGATGGGGCAGATCAGATATTGATGCTGGCAAAGTCCATTGAATTGTCGTGGAGCGCGACCAGGGCCGTCTTGACGCTGCAGGCCTCTACCAAACGTACCCCGCTCGGGGAAGTCGATAAATTCCTCGTCCCCTTCAACAAGCTGAAGCCGGAGACCGCCCGCACCGCCATCCAGTTCTACCGGTTGCGGGAACGCGCAGCGAAATAGGCCGCCGCGGATGGTGCCAAGATGATGCCTATCCGGCCGGCTGCCGATGATGTGACAATGCCTCCGCTTCTTGCTGTCTGAAAGCCTGGACCTTTCGCTTCAGGCCTGGCGGCGATCGGCCGGCGCGGACAAAGCGATTGAACGCCTCCCGCAAGGCTGCTAAGTAAGTTTTCAAATTGACAAAGAAGAATACATGGATGCGCTCGGAACGGTTTTGATCGTTGCGCGAGGCGGGCCGCAATGGTCCGCCACGGCCGACGTGCTGTCGGACGAATATGACTATCGGGTGCTGACGGCCCGCTCCGCCGAGGACGCGGCGAGCGCGCTATCGGACGCGCATGTCGATATCGTGCTGGCCGAGCACGGCGCCAGCGGCGACGGACTGGAGTTTCTTGCCAATCTCCGCATCTCCCATCCCGATATCATTCGCGTCCTGGCGCTCGAGGCAAAGACCGTGCTGACCAAGCAGGCGATCTCGCCGGCGGCGATCTATCAGTTCGTTCGCAAGCCGCTCGACGCCAAGCAGATCGGGCTCGTGGTGGAGCGGGGTCTGGAATCCCGCGAACTGGCGAGACGTCATCGCCTGCTGTCACGCGAATTCAAGTTTTCCGCCGATTCCATCCAGATTCATGCACGCCATGGCATGCCGTTGCAGGCGGAAAGCCAGCGATTCGAGAAGCTCGTCTATGTCAGCGAGAAGCTGACCGAGCTATGCGAACTCGCGCGCAAGGCAGCGCGTACCGAACTGCCGATCCTGATTCAGGGTGAGACCGGCACCGGCAAGGAGTTGCTCGCCCGCGCGATTCACTACAACTCGAATCGCCGTGCGAGCCCGCTGATGGTCCAGAATTGCGGGGGAATGTCGGACGAGTTGCTGCAATCGGAATTGTTCGGGCACAAGCGCGGCGCCTACACCGGTGCGATTTCCGATCGACTCGGCCTGTTTCGCGCCGGCGACGGCGGGACGGTTTTTCTCGACGAGATATCGGAAGTGTCGCCGTCCTTCCAAGTCAGCCTGCTGCGTTTTCTCCAGGAGGGCGAGATCAAGCCGCTCGGCTCCGACAAGATCGAATCGAGCAATGTCCGGATTATCGCGGCGTCGAACCGCCCGCTTCGTGCGCTGGTGGCGGCCGGAAAATTTCGCCAGGATCTCTATTTCCGTCTCAAAGGGTTCGAACTCGAAGTGCCGCCGCTGCGTGACCGGCCTGATGACGTCCCTGCGTTGGCGGAATTCTTTGCCGCAAAGCATAGCAATGCGATCGGCCGCAAGATTCTGGGGATATCGGCGGGAGCGCTGGAGAAATTTGTCGGCTTCGACTTCCCGGGCAACGTCCGCGAACTCGAAAATGAAATCCGCCGAATGGTGGCGCTGGCCGAAGACGGCGAATATCTGACGACTAAAAATATGTCCCCCGCGATTCTGTCGGCGCCGCCGCGCCCGCGGCCAGATCGAGCCGGTTATTTGGCACAGGGGACAACGCTGAAGGAGAAGGTCGAGGGTCTCGAGAAACACATCCTTGAGGAAACCTTGACGCGCCACCGCTGGAATCAAAGCCGAGCAGCAAACGAACTTGGATTGTCGCGCGTCGGCTTGGCGAACAAGATCAAGCGCTACGGTCTCGACCATCCTCATTGAGGTGTCTCATGCCGGATGACAGTGATTCTGACGGCGATCACCCAGAGGCTGAAATCGTCCGCTTTCCGCAATCCCGCGCGCAGCCTCCGGGGAGCAATGCTCCCTTCAGGGAGTTGGGGCTCAGCAGCCTGTCCAAGAAGCTGGGCCTGCCCGAGCGCCAGGCCACCGGCCATTGGTGCAGCCGCTGCCACGGGATCTGGTACGGATATCTGCTCGAGGTGAGCTGTCCGGTTTGTGGCAACCGTCACGGCTAGAGCATTTTCGATTCTGATGGAATCAGAACAGAAGCTCCGGCTCGTAGGATGGACGGGTTTTCTTCGCACGAACCAGCAGCCACTTCGTTCGAAAACGCTATGGGCGTTCGATCGGCTCGTCGCGCGGCGGTCGGCTTTTTGAAAACCATCTTGTCATTGCGAAGATAGTTTGCAGCGTCGGCGCTCGTGAAAATGCGTCAGTGCTATTGCATCATTCCGCGCAAGTCATTGCTTTGACTTGGACATCCCATTCGATAGCGACGCGGCACGCGACTTGCAAATTTCGCTAGCGCGAGACGGCGCCAGCGCGCGCCTTTTGAACAGACTTGGGAGGGAATGATGGCCAATCTGCTGTGGCTTCAAGGCGGCGCGTGCTCCGGCAATACGATGTCGTTCCTCAATGCCGAAGAGCCGAGTGCGTGCGATCTCGTTACCGATTTCGGCATCAACGTGCTCTGGCATCCGTCGCTTGGCATGGAGCTCGGCGACAATCTGAAGAAGCTGCTGAACTCGCTCACGTCGGGCCAGCTGCCGCTCGATATCTTTGTGTTCGAGGGCACGGTCGTGAATGCACCGAACGGAACGGGCGAATGGAATCGCTTCGCCGGCCGGCCGATGAAGGATTGGGTCGCCGACCTGGCTAAGGTCGCGTCCTACACGGTGGCAATCGGCGACTGCGCGACCTGGGGCGGGATTCCGGCAACGGCACCAAACCCGTCGGAAAGCGAGGGACTGCAGTTTCTCAAGCGCAAGCACGGCGGCTTCCTGGGCACCGGCTACAAGTCGAAGGCGGGCTTGCCCGTCATCAACGTACCCGGATGCCCGGCGCACCCCGACTGGATCACGCAGATCGTCGTGGCGGTCGCGACCGGGCGCGGCGGCGATCTCTCACTCGACGAATTCCAGCGGCCGAAGACCTTCTTCACCAGCTTCACGCAGACCGGCTGCACGCGCAACATGCACTTCGCCTACAAGGTTTCGGCGACCGAGTACGGTCAGCGGAAGGGCTGTCTGTTCTATGATCTGGGCTGCCGCGGTCCGATGACGCATTCGCCCTGCAACCGCATTCTCTGGAATCGCCAGTCGTCGAAGACGCGGGCGGGGATGCCGTGCATGGGCTGCACCGAGCCCGAGTTCCCGTTCTTCGAGTTGATGCCGGGTACCGTTTTCAAGACGCAGACCGTGATGGGCGTACCGAAGGACATGCCGACCGGCGTCGACAAGGCCGGCTACATCAAACTTACCGCAGCAGCGAAAGCGGCATCTCCAGCCTGGGCCGAAGAAGACATCTTCGTCGTTTGACGGGTGTTCGTCGGACGGATCGCGAGAACATCTTCACACCCCAGATTAAACAGGATGAACTCAAATGCCATCAGCTGTTCAAACTCTCGATATCTCACCCGTCGGCCGCGTCGAGGGCGATCTCGACGTTCGTGTCGACATCCAGGACGGCGTCGTCGTCGACGCCTGGACTCAGGCCGAACTGTTTCGGGGCTTCGAGGTGATCCTGCGCGACAAGGATCCGCAGGCAGGCCTCGTGGTGACGCCGCGCGCTTGCGGCATCTGCGGTGCGTCGCACCTGACTTGTGCCGCATGGGCGCTCGATACCGCGTGGCAAACCGAGGTGCCCCGCAATGCGATTCTGGCACGTAATCTCGGCCAGATCGTCGAGAGCCTGCAGAGCCTGCCGCGTCATCACTATGGGCTCTTCATGATCGACTACACCAACAAGAACTACGCGAAGTCGAAATTCTACCAAGAGGCGGTCAAGCGGTGGGCGCCGTTCACCGGCACCAATTACGAGATCGGCGTCACCATCTCCGGAAAGCCGGTCGAGATCTACGCGCTGCTCGGCGGCCAATGGCCGCATTCCAGCTACATGGTGCCCGGGGGCGTGATGTGCGCGCCGACCCTCACCGACGTTACCCGCGCATGGTCGATCCTGGAATATTTCCGCCGCGACTGGATGGAGAAGATCTGGCTCGGCTGCTCGCTCGAACGCTACGAAGAAATCAAGTCCTATGACGATTTCAAGGCCTGGCTTGACGAGAAGCCCGAGCATGCCAATTCCGATCTAGGCATGTTCTGGCGCATGAGCGAGGATTGCGGCATGGACAAGTTCGGCCACGGTCATGGCCGGTTCATTTCCTGGGGATATCTGCCGCACGAGGACAAGTACCAGAAGCCGACGATCGACGGCCGCAACGCTGCGCTGATTATGAAGAGCGGGGTCTATGACGGTAAGACCGACCAGTTCAAGCTGATGGATCAAAAGTACACCCGCGAGGACACCATGCACGCCTGGTATGACGAGCCCGGCGGCCTGCATCCGTTTGACCGCACCACCGTCCCGACGCAGAAGAACACCGTCGACATGTCGGGCAAATACTCTTGGGCGACTGCAGTTCGGCACGAAGAAAACGGCCGGCTCGAGGCCGGCCCTCTGGCGCGGCAGTTGGTCGCCGGCGGCAAACACGGCGAATCCTGGCAGCACCACGATCCGGTGGTACTCGACATGTACAAAAAGCTGGGCGGCGCCAGCGTAATGCTCCGCCACTTCGCGCGGATGCACGAGGGCGTCAAGCTGTATCGCCAGGCCGAGCACGCGCTGCGCGAGTTCAAGCTGAACGACCCATGGTACATCAAGCCGACCGAGCGGGACGGCCGTGGTTGGGGGGCTACGGAGGCGATCCGCGGGGCGCTCTGTCATTGGATCGAGGTCAAGGACGGCAAGATCAAGAACTATCAGATCATCGCGCCGACGACGTGGAATGTCGGACCGAGATCGGCCGACGGCGTTCGCGGCCCGATGGAGCAGGCCTTGATCGGCTCGCCGATTAAGGATGTCCATGATCCGGTCGAGGTGGGGCACGTCTGCCGCTCCTACGATTCCTGTCTGGTATGCACCGTTCACGCCCATGACGCGAAGACCGGAGAGGAGTTGGCCCGGTTCAGAACCGCCTGATGACTCAAAGGCGGGCAAAGTGGAGTACGTCATGATTGATATCGGGGCGCGCTGCCCTGATAGTGTCGAACGGATATCCTGAAAGGCAGCATCGATGGGGTCCGATAACGGGGCGGTGCTCAAGGCGATTGCCGATATGCTCGGGAAGGGGCTCGAAACGCAGGTCGAGCCCTTTCCGGAGACCGAAAAGGAGTTCGCCGATATCCTGAACCAGTTGCGCCAGCTCGATCCGAAGGATCTGAAGAGCAAACTGGTTGTCGGCGGCTTCCTGGATCATCCGTACGGGCCGGACAGGCAACGCTGCCTCGAATGCATGTATTACCTGGTGCATCGGAGGTGGTGCGATCTGCCCGAACTCGCCGTTCCGGTCGAACCGGAATGGTGGTGTCGCTTGTGGCGAATCTAGCTGCCTCGAAACATCGGTCGGGATGCGAGGAATGAGCTATGAGCAGCGAGGGCTTGCGCGCCGAAATCAAATTCCTGCTCGAAAGCGGTCTCAAGACCGAGGTTTTTCCGCGCGCCGATACCCACGAGGAGGTGCAGTCGATCGTTGGCCGACTGAAATCGGCCGGCGACGACCTCAAATCCAAGCTCGTGATCAGCGGCTTTACGCTTCATGCGATCACGCATGGCGACATCGAGCAGCCCTGTGAGACCTGCATGTACTACAAGGTCCATCAGCGCTTCTGTGAATTGCCAGAGCTCAACCTCCCGGTCGAGCCCGGGTGGTCGTGCAGACTCTGGCGGATCTGACCGGGTGGCTCAAGGCAGTTTACCGGGCTGCGTCCGGATGCGCCGGATCACCAACACGTCGAGCCCAGGGTAGCTGTCGTGATCGCTGTAATCGGATGCGGAAACTCCAATCGCCTGGATGACGGTGCCGGCATCGAGGTGTTGCATCGGCTGCGGGCGCGCGGCATCGGCACGGATGAGCAGCGCGTCCGTCTGCTCGCCGCCGGGACGGACGGCATGGCAACAATGTTCGCTGCGCGCGGCTGCCGGAGCCTGATCATCGTCGACGCATGTCGCTCGGGCTCCGACCCGGGGGCGGTCTTCGAGGTGCCGGGCGACGAGTTGGAGCAGCCCTACCAGCCGTCACTCAATCTGCATGATTTTCGCTGGGATCACGCCCTGTACGCCGGTAGGCAGATCTTTCGTGAGCAATTCCCTTCCGACGTGGTGGTGCTGCTCATCGAGGTGCAGACAACCGAGCTTGGGATCGGTCTCTCGGAACGGGTTGCGTCCGCGGTTGCCAGAGTGACGGATCGCGTTGAGGTGCTGATCAGATCGCGCCTTGTTGTGCAGGGTGAAACCGGATGAACGCCGGATCGGCCGTCACCCTGAAGCGCGGCGCGCTTTATCTGGGCTGCGACGTCTGCGACCGCTATTTCGCCGGGCTCGAGGCGGTCATTCTGCTGCGCCGCGGTCAGGATCTCTGCATTCTGCCAGTCAAGCATGCGGCTGCCGGGGGCTATCTCCTCAAGCTGCGCAACAAGGCCGGTGATCGTGTCGTGCACGCGCCGGACTTCTTCCGCGAACACGGCATCGACGACAACGCAGTGCTCGACCTTTCCGTGGTCTGGTCGACGGAGCAGGCGGCCCTGGTATCGGCTGGCGTCTTCGGACTGCAAACTTAGTTTTCAATTCGTATAACATGTAGACATCGAGCGGAAGCCAGCGCTAAAGTGACTTCCAAGCAGAACGTGCGTGAGACGCACGACAGGGAGGAGCCGGTGGCCGCGAGCCTCATCGCAGACGAAATCCGTGCCGCGCTCTCGGCCGCAGATGATGCGGATGCGACGCCGGCCGAACGCGCGGAGATGCTGATGGAGATCGCGATGGGGCTGCAGCAGCAGCCGAAGTCACCCGATCAGTTGCAGTCCGCAATCGCGCTGTATGACAAAGCCCTCACGGTTTGCCCGCAAGACATGCACCTATTGCGCGCGCGCATTCTGGCACGCAAGGCCACCGCACTGCAGGCGATCCCGGAACAAGGTACGACGGCGCTCGAGCAGGCACGCGCAACGTTCGAAAACGCGATGCCGTCGCTGATCGAGTCCGGCAAGCCGGAAGAGATCGCCGAGGCCGAAATGAATCTCGGCCTGGTGATTCAAAATCTTGCCGGCGCCGGCCGGGCGCGGATCACCGACGCGATTTCGGCCTATCAGCGTGCACTGCGTGTCTTCACCAAAAGCCAATACCCGCGTGAATTCGTCATTCTGCAGAGCAATCTCGCGACCGCCTTCCTATCGATGCCGATGACGGACGAGCGCGGAAAGATGCGCGAAGCGCTTGCCGTGCAGGCCTTCGAAGAGGGCCTCAAGGTCGTCAATCTGATCGATTATCCGACCGAATATGCGATGTTGCAGAACAACCTCGGCAACGCGCTGCAATACGTCTCGTCGAGCCATACGCTGGAAAACAATCTTCGCGCGCTCGACGCCTATGACGAGGCGCTGAAGGTCCGCACGCGCGAGACCACGCCGCTGGAATACGCCAACACGATCTCCAACAAAGCCAATTGCCTGTGGAATTTGCCGGACGATCCGGCAAATCCGGATGTCGGCAACCGCGCCAACCTCACCCTGGCGAATGCCTATTACCGCGAGGCGCGCGCCGTCTTTGTCGAGCACGGCGACCTCGAGAAGGCGCGCATCGTCACCGAGGCCGTCGATCAGACCCAGCGCGAGTTGCTGATGTTGCCGGCGACGAACGGTCGCGGTGCGCAGCAATCCTTGAACTCATCAACAGGAGTCTCGAAGCAATGATGCCTACACTGACGCCTCTGGCGATGGTCTTAGCCCTCATCGCGAGCGCGCTCGCGTCGGTTGCCGGCGGCGCCGCCGGCGGCATGCTCGTCGGCGGCAAGGTCCTGGGAAATGAACTCGCAGCGATGATGGGAGGGTTTTACGGGCCGCTTGCCGGGGTCGCGGGCATCGTGATCGGCATCATCGTTCTCGCAATCATCGGCTGAGGAGTTTCCTCGATGTGGGAAATGACGAAAAACTCCATCGTGTTGTTCTTCCGCGGCAAGTTGTTCGCTGATCCACGCATGGTCACCAGGCAATTGGCGATCGGCATCGTCGTCACCGCGATCCTGTTTGTCGGCCTCGCCAAGGCCGGCGCACCACTGTGGCTGGCCGCGCTGGTGGCGGCGCTGCTCGGCGGCGGCTTGCAGCCCTACCTGTTCAAGGATCTGAGATACCTCTGAGGACATCGAAGACAACCGGTGAGTTCAGGATGAACGTCCACGACATGGCCTCGACGATGCGTACCGACCTCACCGGGTTTCTTGGCGACGTCGAGCGTCTTGAGACCATCTTCGCGACTTGGGACGAGAACCAGCAGGCCGCGGTCGGCGCCTACAAGCTTGCGATCGAACAGTTGCACGGCGAGGCGCTGCGGCGGCTGATCCGGAGCCTGAAGACAGACCCGGCTGCGCTTGTTGCTATGAAGAATGCGCTGGCCGACGAAATCGTCTACGCGGTGCTGCGGCGGCATGAGATCGTCAAGCCGAGCCTGAACGAGCGCGTCGAAGCGGCGCTTGACGGTGTCCGCCCGATGCTTGCGTCGCACGGTGGCGATGTCGAACTCGTCAAGGTCAGGCCGCCCGTCGTCGAGGTGCGCTTCATCGGTGCCTGCGACGGATGCCCGGCCTCCGCGCTGACGTTTCACGCCGGGGTCAAGAAAGCGGTTCAGGAAGGCTGCCCGGAGATCACCGAGATCATCCAGGTGAAGGGACTGGGCGGCCCGGAAGAAAACGGCGTTCGCTTCGTCAGTCCGTTCGCCCTCGGAGCCAAGGGCGATTGGATCGCCGCCGGCTTGCTGTCGGAGATTCCCGATGGCGGAATCCGCTCAACCACCCTTGGCGGTGAAAGAGTCCTGCTGTCGCGCAATGGTGCGACCGTCACCTGCTTCCAGGACGCGTGTGCGCATCTCGGTTTCCCGATCCATGACGGAGAGATCGAGAACGGCATAATCACCTGTCCGCATCACGGCTTTCAATACGATCTCGCCAGCGGGGAGTGCCTGACCGCACCGGAGGTGCAGTTGCAATCGCACGCTGTGCGCGTGATCGGCGCACGAATCGAAGTGAGGATTTCGAAATAGCCATGCAGGTCTCGTTCGCACCGAACAGATTGCAAAAGGCCCCGCTCCGGGCCGGCGACAACCATGTGGCGCGGCCGTTGCTGTCGCTGCGCGGCGCGCACGTGGTGCTCGGCGGCGAGGCGTTGGCGAATGGGCTGGCGAAATCGATCGTCCCGGGCGCCGACACCCTGTTCGGACCGCGCGGCGCGTGCCTGGCGAACGAGCACGGCCCGCTGTTCGTCTGCGATACGGGGCATCACCGGCTGATGATCTGGCGCAAGCCGCCATCCGGCGATCAGGCTGGCGCCGACCTTGTGATCGGCCAGCCGGATTTCTCGCGCGAGGGACGCAACGCCAAGGGCGAGGTTGGCGCTGCCACGCTCAATATGCCGACCGGAGTTGCGGCCCGCGACGGCATATTGGCGGTCGCCGATGCCTGGAACCATCGCGTCCTGATCTGGCATGGCTATCCCGCAACCTCGAATCAACCTGCCGACGTTGTGCTGGGCCATGCCGACTTTAGCGGACATGTTGCCAATCGCGGCGCCGGCGTGCCGACCGCCGCGACCCTGAACTGGTGCTATGGCGTCGCGATTGCCGACGGGAAGCTCATCGTTGCCGATACCGGCAATCGCCGCGTGTTGGTCTGGAACGCGATTCCGTCGGTGAACGGTGCTGCGGCCGATCTGGTCCTCGGTCAGCGCGATTTCATCACACGCGACGACAACGCCGGCGAAGCCGGCGGTGCGCTCGGCATGCGCTGGCCGCACGGCATCGCGGTCGCGGGTGGCATGCTGTTCATTTCCGACGCCGGCAACAACCGGGTGATGGCATGGAGACATTTTCCCGGCGCGAACGGCAGCGCATGCGATTTCGTGATCGGGCAAGCCGACTTCATGGGGCTCGATCACAACCGCGCCTTCTACCATCCGAACTCAAGCGCACTGAACATGCCGTACGGTCTGACCGTCCATGACGGCATGCTTGTGGTGGCGGATACCGCAAATTCCCGCCTGTTGGGCTTCGAGCTCGATGGTCTCGGGATGGACTCGCCAGCTATCGCGCTGGCCGGGCAACGGCTGTTTTCGGAAAAGGGCGACAATCGCTGGCGCGCCGCCGGCCGCGACAGCGTGTGCTGGCCGTATGGTGCTGCGGCCTGCGGCAATCTGCTGGTCGTGGCCGACGCCGGCAATAATCGCATTCTACTTTGGGAGGCTGCGCCGTGAGCCGCCGTGCCAACATCGCCGCAGCAGACGGCCGTCTCGCCGTCGAGATCAGGGTGCGGGGCCGCGTGCAGGGCGTTGGCTTCCGGCCGACCGTCTGGCGCTACGCGCGCGACCTGGACCTTTCCGGTGAGGTGCTCAACGATTCCAGCGGCGTGCTGATCCGCGTCTTCGGCAGCGCGTCGGCGGTTGAGGCGTTGATCGCGCGGATCCGGCGCGATCCGCCGCCGCTCGCCCGCATCGACGCGATTGACACGCAACCCTATTTCGGCGAACTCGCGGCCGCGTTCACCATTGCCGGCAGCCTTGGAGGCCGTGTCCATACCCAGGTTGCGCCGGACGCGGCGATCTGCGCGGCCTGCGCCGAGGAAGTCGCCAGTCCGTTCGAGCGGCGCTACCGCTATCCGTTCACCAATTGCACCCATTGCGGGCCGCGGCTCAGCATTGTCGGCGGCGTTCCCTACGACCGCGCCAACACCAGCATGGCGCCATTCGACCTGTGTCCGGCCTGCCGCGCCGAATATGATAGCCCGGCCGATCGGCGCTTCCACGCTGAAGCCATTGCCTGTCACGTTTGCGGCCCGAAGGCGAGGCTGGTCCGGTTCGACGGCAGCGCGTTCGGCTTCGACCAGTTTTCAATGATGGACGATGTCGACGCTGCCTGCGGCTTGATGAAGAATGGCGAGATCGTCGCCATCAAGGGCATCGGTGGCTATCAGCTCGCATGCGACGCCACCAAGGCCGATGTGGTGGCGCGGCTGCGGCAGCTCAAGCACCGCGACGCCAAACCGTTCGCGCTGATGGCGCGGGATCTCGACGTGATCAGGCGGTATTGCAGCGTCGGTGCAGCGGAGCAGGCGCTGCTTGCCGGGCCGTCGGCGCCAATCGTGCTGCTGCGCGCCGATGGCATCGAGAAGCTGCCCGAAGTCGTCGCGCCAGGCCTCGCGACGCTCGGCTTCATGCTGCCGACTACGCCAATGCACCTCCTGATGCTACGGCGGATGAACAGACCGGTGGTGATGACCAGCGGCAATCTGTCGGACGAGCCGCAGGTGATCTCCGACCAGGAAGCGGCCGAGCGGCTCCGCGGCGTTGCCACCTACGTACTGACCCACAATCGCGAGATCGCCAATCGGATCGACGATTCGGTGGCGTGCGTCGTTGCCGGGCGGGTGCGCGTGCTGCGCCGGGCCAGGGGGTACGCGCCCGAGCCGATCACTCTGCCGAGGGGCTTCGAAGCCGCGCCTGAATTGGTGGCGACGGGTGGTGAGCTGAAGTCGACGTTCTGTCTGGTGAAGGACGGGGCGGCGATCCTGTCGCAGCATCAGGGCGATCTCGAGTATGTCAGGACCTTCGACGATTATCGGAACAATCTCGCACTGTATCAAAAGCTGTTCGACCATGCGGCCACAGCCTTGGCCGGCGATCTGCATCCGGAATATCTGTCCTCGAAACTCGCGCGCGAGCGTGCAGCTACCGATGGGCTGCCTTTGCTGGAAGTGCAGCATCACCACGCCCACGTCGCGGCTTGCCTCGCCGAGAACGGTCATCCGCTCGACGGGCCGGCGGTGCTCGGCATCGTGCTCGATGGGTTGGGATGGGGTGGCGACGACACGCTATGGGGCGGCGAATTCCTGCTCGCCGACTACCGCAATTATCAACGTCTCGGAACCTTCAAGCCGGTCGCGATGCCGGGCGGTGCGCAGGCGGCCCGTGAACCCTGGCGAAATCTCTATGCCCATCTCATGGCCGAGATGGCGTGGCCCGCCTTCACGATGAACTTCGAAGACCTCGACGTACACGCCTATCTCGCGAGCAAGCCGCGGGCAACGCTCGACACGATGATCAAAAACGGCATCAATGCGCCGCTTGCTTCGTCCTGCGGGCGGCTGTTCGACGCAGTTGCTGCCGCGCTGAATATCTGCCGCGAGCGGCAGGGCTATGAAGGCGAAGCCGCCGCGCGCCTGGAAGCCATAGTCGACGAAGACACGCTGCGCAACGAGGACGATACCCTCGGCTATCCCATGAGCATCCCCAACCTGCGTGGCTCCGGCTTGCCCTATATCGAGCCGCTGGCGATGTGGAACGCGGTCCTCGGCGATCTCATCCTGAAGACGCCGGCGCCCGTGATGGCAGCGCGGTTCCACAAGGGCTTGGCGAGATCCATCGTCGCGATGACGCGAAGGCTCGCCAGCGGAGAGGATGAAACTGGTCCCCGGCGTTTCGCGACGGTCGCGCTGTCCGGCGGCTGTTTCCAGAACCGCATCCTGTTCGAGGAGGTCAGCCGTCGCCTCGAAAGCCACGACTTCACCGTACTATCGCATGCGCAGGTGCCCGCCAATGACGGTGGCCTGGCGCTCGGGCAGGCCGCAATCGGCGCTGCCCATCTCATCAGTTCAAGCAACAACCTTATAAAAAACCACCCGGAAGGAAACGCGCCATGTGTCTCGGCATTCCCGGACGGATCGTAAAAATCGACGACGCCACAAGGAAGCTCGCAACCGTCGATGTCGGTGGCGTCAAGCGGCAGGTTAATATTGCATGCATCGTCAGTGACGAGCATCCGGTGGACGCCTGCGTAGGCGACTGGGTGCTCGTCCACGTCGGCTTCGCGATGAGCCGGATCAACGAGCAGGAAGCGGCGCTGACTTTGCAGATCCTGACCGAACTTGGCGAGGCGCAGGCCGAGATCGAAGCGATGCGGTTGTCGGCGGCCGAATAGGAGGCTTTGACCATGTCAAACGATGCTGACCTCCAGGCGCTCTATCCTTTCCTGCACGGCCAGCCCCAAGCGCCGGCGCGGCTCGACGAGATGCTGTTGCATTCGGTCGAGGAGAAGGCCCGCGATTCCCGCAACACCAATGCGCGCTTCTTCGGAGAGCATGCGCCCATCCTCGTTGCGGCCGCCAAGGCGCTGGCCAACGTTTATCGCGGTGGGGGACGCATGTTTTCGATGGGCAATGGCGGCTCGAGTTGCGATGCCTCTCACGTCGCGGTGGAATTCGTGCATCCGATCACGGCCGGACGTCCAGCGCTTGCGGCCACTAATCTGGTGGCGGATCTCGCGATGATCTCGGCGGTCGGCAACGATCTCGGCTTCGAGCACGTCTTCGTCCGTCAGTTGCTGGCGCAGGCGAGGGCAGGAGATGCGCTGATCGGCATTTCCACCAGCGGAAATTCTGCGAATCTGATGTCGGCGTTCGCCAAGGCAAAGGAAATGGGCCTCGTCACCATCGGGCTCGCCGGCGGCGATGGCGGAAAGATGAAGTCGTCGGGTGCGGTCGACTTCTGTCTGGTCGTTCCGACCACGTCGATCCACCGTGTCCAGGAATGTCACGTCGCGGCCTATCACATCCTGTGGGACCTGGTTCACACGCTGCTGGCCGACGACCGCGGCTCGGCAGCCACCAAGGGAGCCGCCGCATGAAGTATCTCGACGAATTTCGTGACAGCGGCAAGGCGCGGGTCTTGATCAAGGAGATCGAGGCGCTGGTCGCGACCATGCGGATGCCAGCGGAGCGGCCGCTCTACATCATGGAAGTCTGCGGCGGTCATACCCATTCGATCTTCCGCTACGGCCTCGAAGGGATGCTGCCCAAGGAGATCGGGTTGATCCACGGACCGGGCTGCCCGGTCTGTGTGCTGCCGATGGGCCGCGTCGACGACTGCGTGTCGATCGCCGAACATCCGAACGTCATCTTCACCACGTTCGGTGATGCGATGCGGGTGCCCGGCTCGAAGAAGAGTCTGCTGCAGGCCAAGGCCGAGGGCGCCGATGTGCGGATGGTGTACTCGCCGATGGACGCGCTGGCGCTGGCGCGCAACAATCCGGACCGCGAGGTGGTGTTCTTCGGGCTCGGCTTCGAGACCACGATGCCGTCGACTGCGTTGACAATCCTTCAGGCGGAAGCAGAAGGCATTGGCAATTTTTCGGTGTACTGCAATCACATTACGATCGTGCCGACCATCAAGGCGATTCTCGACAGCCCGGGCCTGCAGCTCGATGGCTTCCTCGGGCCCGGTCACGTCTCGATGGTGATTGGCACCGCGCCTTACGAGTTCATCGCAAAATTCTACCGGAAGCCGATGGTGATTGCCGGCTTCGAACCGCTCGACATCCTGCAATCGATCTGGATGGTGTTGAAACAGATCAAGGACGGTCGGACCGATATCGAGAACCAGTATGCGCGCATTGTGCCTGATGGCGGCAATGCCCCGGCGTTGCGGGCCGTCTCGCGGGTCTACGAGCTGCGCGAGTTCTTCGAGTGGCGTGGGCTCGGCTCGATCGATCATTCGGGCGTCAGGCTGCGCAAGGCCTATGCGCATTTCGACGCCGAGCAGAAATTCGCAATCCCGAACGCGAAGATCGCGGATCCGAAGTCGTGCCAATGCGGTGAAGTGCTGAAGGGCGTGATCAAACCCTGGCAATGCAAGGTATTCGGCTCGGCCTGCACGCCTGAAACGCCGCTCGGCGCGCTGATGGTGTCCTCGGAGGGGGCTTGTGCGGCGTACTACCAGTATGGCGGGGTCGAGCGCTACAAGGAGGAGGCGGTATGAACGTCGCACCGTTTATCCGTTCCCGCCGGCGCGGCAAGGTCAACGTCGACACGGTGACGCTTGCGCATGGCGGCGGCGGCAAGGCGATGAAGGACCTGATCGACGACGTGTTCGTCGCCGCATTCGACAATCGCGCGCTGGCACCGCTGGAAGACCAAGCCCGGATCGACCTCGCCGGGCTTGCAAGCCACGGCGACAGGCTGGCGTTCACGACGGATTCATTTGTGGTCGATCCGCTGTTCTTTCCCGGCGGCGATATCGGCGAGCTCGCGGTGTGTGGAACGGTCAACGATCTCGCGGTCGGCGGGGCGACTCCGCTTTATCTGTCCTGCGCCGTCATCGTTGAAGAGGGGACGCGCGTCGATGTGCTGCGCCGGGTTGCTTTCTCGATGGCGAGGACGGCAATGCAGGCCGGCGTACAGATTGTCACCGGCGACACCAAGGTGGTGCAGCGCGGGGCGTGCGACAAACTGTTCATCACTACGACGGGAATCGGCATGATTCGAAAAGGGGTCGCGCTCGGCGTCGATATGGCCATGCCGGGCGACGTCGTGCTCGTCAACGGACTGCTCGGTGATCATGGCGCGGCGATCCTGTGCGCGCGCGGCGATATGGCGCTCGACACTTTGATCGAAAGCGATTGCGCCTGCCTGCATGGCCTGATCGACAGGTTGCTGACGGCCGCGCCCGGCATCCGCTTTCTGCGCGATGCGACGCGGGGCGGGCTTGCGACCGTCCTTAACGAGATCGCCGATGCTTCGCGGGTCGCGATCGAGATCGACGAGGTCGGCACGCCGATCCGCGAGGAAGTCAAGGCATTCTGCGAGATCCTGGGGCTTGATCCGCTCTATCTCGCCAATGAAGGCAAGATCGTGGTGATCGCGCCGCCGGAGCAGGCCGACGCAGCGCTGGCGGCGATGCGAGCGCATCCGCTCGGTGCGTGCTCTGCGATCATTGGGCGCATCGATCATGGGGAGCCGGGCCGCGTCACTATGCGGACCGTGTTCGGAGGGCGGCGAATCGTCGACATGCTGGTTGGCGAGCAGTTGCCCCGGATCTGCTGAGGGTATCGCCATGCATGAACTCGGCATCAGCAGGAACATCGTCGCCATCGTCGGCGATGCCGCAAAAGGGCGCCGCGTCCGGCGTGTGACGCTCGAGATCGGAAAATTGTCGGGCGTGATGGCAGACGCGATCGTGTTCTGCTTCGAGACCGTTGCACAGGGAACGGCGCTCGAAGGCGCAACGCTTGAGATCAGGCAGGTCGAGGGCAGAGCGCGTTGCAACGGCTGCGGCGTCGAATTCGTCACCGAAACGCTGTTTGCTTCCTGCCCCTGCGGTTCAAACCGGCTGACACGATTGCAGGGTGAGGAATTGAACATCAAGAGCATGGAACTCGAAGCGGGGATCGCCTGATGTGCGGACATTGCGGGTGCGGAGACAAGACCGGAGCCACCATCCACAACCTTCAGACCGGGGAGACGATGACGATGGGCGCGCATTCACACGATCACGGACATCACCATGAGCATGACCACGTTCACGCTGATGGCACCCGGCACAGCCACCATCATGACCATGGCCACGATCATCAGCACGGTCACTCCTACCGGCATGATCACGTCCACGCCGACGGGACCCGCCATAGCCATGCCCACGGCGAACATGATCACAGCCATGCTCACGAGCACGATCATGCTCATGCCGATGGCACGAGGCACAGCCACGCCCACGATGACGGGCATCATGACCACGGCCACGATCACGACCATCACTCGCATGCAGACGACAGTGTCGTTGAACTCGAGACGCGCATCCTCGCCAAGAACGATGCGCTGGCGGCGAAGAACAGGGCCTGGTTCGCAGGCCGGGAAATTCTCGCGCTGAACCTGGTCAGTTCGCCGGGAGCCGGCAAGACCACGCTGCTGGAGCGAACGATTCGCGATCTCCAGGGTGAGCTCAAGCTCTATGTGATCGAGGGGGACCAGGCGACCGTGAACGATGGCGAGCGGATTCGGGCTGCGGGTGCGCCTGCCGTGCAGGTCAATACCGGCGCTGGATGCCATCTCGAGGCCGACATGGTGGCACGTGGCCTCGCGGCGTTGAGGCCTGCGTCAGGCTCCGTCGTCATGATCGAGAACGTCGGAAACCTCGTCTGCCCGGCGATGTTCGATCTCGGCGAGCGAGCCAAGATCGTCATTCTCTCAGTGACTGAAGGAGAGGACAAGCCGCTGAAATATCCGCATATGTTCCGCGCGGCCGAGCTCATGATCCTCAACAAAACCGATCTGTTGCCTCACGTCGATTTCGACGTGGCCCGTGCCATCGCCAACGCCCGCGAGGTCAATCCGGATATCAGGGTGTTTCAGGTGTCCGCACGGAGCGGCGAGGGTCTGCTGGACTGGTATGGCTGGCTGCGCGGCGAACTCGTGAAGAGCCGCGAATCCGCGTTCGCCTGAGGGGACTTGTCCATCAAACGAAATCGGAGAGCGCATGTTCGGGGTCCTTGGACTCGGTTTCTTGCTCGGAATGCAGCATGCGCTCGAAGCCGATCATATCGCGGCGGTGTCGAGCATTGCTGCCCGGCGGACCGATGTCAGTGATATCGTCAAGCACGGTCTGACGTGGGGACTTGGCCACACGCTGACCTTGTTCGTCTTTGCCGGTGCCGCGATCGTGATTGGTCACGCAATTCCGGAGCAATTGGCGCGCCCGCTCGAGACTGCGGTGGGCGTGATGCTGGTCGGCCTGGGTGCCCACGTTCTTTGGCGACTGTGGTGCGACGGCGTGCATTTTCACCAGCACGGCCATGACGACGGTACGGAACACTTCCATGTCCACAGCCACGTCAATGAACCGATCCCCCATCAGAAGAGTTCGCACGAACATCAGCATGGTTTCCGCTGGCGCTCGCTGCTGGTCGGCTTGATGCATGGGATGGCTGGTTCGGCTGCGCTTCTCGTCCTTGCAATCGCGCAGGCGAAAGATCCCGTCTACGGGATTTTCTACGTTCTGCTGTTTGGCATCGGTTCGATGCTCGGGATGGGCGCCTTGTCGACTCTCATCGCGGTACCGCTTGCGGTTTCCGCACGGTCGCTGACCTGGGCCAATCGTAGCCTGCAATGTCTGGTAGGCGCGGTCACCATCGGGATTGGTGCGATGACGATCTACTCAACGGCGTCGGTAGGATGAATTGCGTCAATGCCTATGTGGTGAAGAGCCAGCTCGACCTGTTCAACGACTTCACCTGTTTCCTGACCAATCCGGTGCTTGGCGATCAATTCCATCAGCATGACGACCGCGTGATGCTTGGCGTCAACGCCTCGCGCACGTTGCTCGGCTCCTTCGCTGGCCTTTCGATGGAGACGACTTTCGGGATGCAGACGCGCTACGACGATATCGCACTGGCCCTGACCGATGCCTGGCAGCGCAGCGTCCTTGCCAATGTCAGGAGTGACAAGGTCAGCGAAGCATCGGTCGGCGTCTATGCGCGGAACACGGTGCGCTGGGCCGACCGGCTGCGCACCACGGTCGGCCTGCGCGGAGATTTCTAGCGCATCGTCGATCGATGATCGGATATTACTGATCATGTGACTCCTCTAAGGCACGTGCCTGACTACGCCGCTTGGTGATCGGGGGTACAACCCGCTCCGGATCGGGACCGGAGCGAGTCAGCCAGGCCGGTGCTTTACTCAGCGATCACGGAGTTCTGGAGGACGCCGATCCCGGAGATTTCGACCTCGACAGTGTCACCGGGCTTCATCCATAGCGGCGGCGTGCGCTTCAAACCGACACCGCCGGGCGTGCCCGTGACGATGACGTCACCGGGGACCAGCGGGCAGATCGTAGAGATGTAGGTGATCAGCTCGGGGATTCCGGTGATCAACAGATCGGTCGTCGTGTGCTGCACGACGGTGCCGTTGAGGCGGGTCTGCAACGTGAGCTTTGACGGATCGGGGATTTCGTCCCTCGTCACCAGCCAAGGGCCGAAGCTGCCGCTGTTGGCAAAGGTCTTGCCGGAAAGAAACTGGCTGGTATGCCGCTGCCAGTCGCGGACGCTGCCCTCGTTGTAGCAGGCGTAGCCTGCGACATGGTCGAGCGCTTGGCCGGCCGGGATGTGGCGTCCTTCCTTGCCGATCACCAGCGCGAGCTCGCCCTCATAGTCGAAATTGTCGCTGACCTTCGGCCTGACGATCGGCTGCATGTGGCCGACCTGGCTGCAGGCGAAGCGCGCGAACAGCGCCGGCTTCTCGGTGACGGTGCGGCCGGTCTCGGCGACATGGTCCCGGTAGTTAAGACCGACACAGATGATCTTGCCGGGGTCCGGGATGACCGGCGCGAAGGCGATCTTGTCGATCGCGCGGTCGGCCGCGTTGGCTGCGACCAATGCGGTCGCTTCGGCGACGCGGTTGGTCTCGAGCAACTGCCGTAGCGAGGCGCATTCGGGCATGCGCGCACCGAGATCGACGACGCCGTTGTCCTTGACGGCGCCAAAGGAGGCACGGCCGTCGGCGACGAAAGAAAGCAGCTTCATAAGATATCCTAGCGAATGTGTTCAGGCCGCGGACGGCACGTGGGTGGGATGGTTGATGGCGGCGGCGAGCCGTTCGAGTTCCGCGTCGTTTCGGGCGGTACCGAGTACGTAGCGGTCAGGCCGGACGAGAGCGGCTTTGAGGCCGTTGTCGCGCAACCAAGTGCCGACGCCCGCGGTCGTGTCGCCAGTGATGATCGACACGCCGGCATCGCCGAACGCGCGTTGCAACGGGGACGGGATGACGCCGGCGGCCTCGGTGAGCAGGACGTAGGCGTAGCCGATGGCGTCGTCGCTGCGACGGCCGTCGGGCATAGTGAATTGCGGCGCGAGATGCCCGGCCAAAGGCAGATCCGACGGCGCAAGGCCGGGGCCGAGCAGGGGCTTCTTCACCTCGAGCTTGACTGGCGCCTTCTCGCGAGCCCGGCCGGCGGCGAGGCCGGCTTCGACTGCCTTGGTGTTGATCAAGCCGCCGAGCCGGATGGCGAGCTCGACGAATTCGCGGACATGCGGCTGGCGCTCGCTCTGATAGGTATCGAGCAGGCGGCCGTCGGCATGGCGGCCAAGGATCGCGCTGAGCTTCCAGGCGAGGTTTGCGGCGTCGCGGATGCCGGCGCACATTCCCTGACCCAGGAAGGGCGGGGTCTGGTGGGCTGAATCACCTGCGAGCAGCAGGCGGCCGTCGCGCCATTTCTGCGCGATGGTGGAATGGAAGGTGTAGACAGCGGCGCGCTCAAGCTCGGCATCCTCGGGCGTGATCCAGCGCGACAGCAGCTCCCAGACCTTCGCCGGCTGGGTGACCTCTTGTGAAACCTCGTCGGGCAGAACCGTGATCTCCCAGCGGCGGCGCGTGCCGGTGCCGCGCACATAGGTGGCGGGCCGCCGGGGATCACAATGCTGCAGGCTGTAATCGCCGAGATCGTCGCGAGCTCGCTTCAGCAGAACGTCGACCACGAGCCAGCGTTCGTGGAAACCCAGATCGTCCATGCCGGAGCCGATGAAGCGGCGCACCAGCGAGCGGGCGCCGTCGCAGCCGATCACATACCCAGCGCGCACCTCGGCGAGCTGCCCGTTGGAGAGGTCTTCGTAGCGCACGCGCACGCCGGTCTCGTCCTGGTCGAGAGCGAACACGTCGCATCGGTTGCGCATCGTCACGTGCGGCCAACGCTGCAGGCCGCCGATCAGCACCTCCTCAAGATCGGGCTGATGAAAGCGATAGCTGAGATTCCAGCCCTGCGGGGTGAGCGTCAGCGGACGCGACCAATCCAGCAGCATGCGGCCGTTGGCGTCGAGAAAGAGCATGCCGGGGCTGAGGATCACCTGCGGCAGGATCGCATCGGCCAGACCGATGGTCTGGAACACGCGCATGCATTCGTCGTCGAAGTGTACAGCGCGCGGGAGATGGTGGGCGCGGGCTTCGCGCTCCAGCACTAGCGTCCGCACGCCGCATAGGCCGAGCAGATTGGCGAGCGTGGCCCCGACGGGCCCGCGGCCGACGATCACGACATCATAGCTCTGGGAAGCGGATCCATCCTGCATGACGCCATCTGTTTCTCAGCCGCGCTCCACTTTCAACATCGAGTCGCCAACTGTCCGCGCAGCGGACGAGGCTGCGCTGCTCGGTGGCTTGTCCGCCAGCCGGACAGCTTCGCGATAATGCTACTCGCGGGCAATCCGGTTTCGCTAGGGAGGAAGCAAAGCCAATAAGGCCGGTCTGCCGAGGCAGTCCAAGGCGGAGGAAACGACGATGCTGCGATCCGTGCTGAGTGCATGTCTTGTTGCGCAATTGTTCGCTGCGCCGAGCTTTGCCGCCGACATCAACGTCGGGATCCTTTTGTCCGCGACGGGCCCCGCCGCAGCCATCGGCAACGCCGAGCGCAACGGCACGGCCTTCGGTCCCGCCGAGATCGCAGGGAAGAAGGTCAACTATCTATTCCTCGATGAAGCTTCTGACGCTACGGCCGCCGTGTCGGCGCTGCGCAAGCTGCATGAGGAGAGCAAGATAGACCTGCTGATCGGGCCGACCACCACGCCGGGCTCCTTCGCGGTCATCGAGCCGGCGGTCGAGTACGAGACGCCTATGATCACGCTCGCGCCAGTCAATGCGCTCGTCGCACCGATCGACGCCAGGCGGCGTTGGGTGTTCAAGACCACAACCAACGACGATCACGAAGCAACGCCGCTGTTCGCGAACATGAAGAAGTCCGGGGTGAAGAAGCTGGCCCTGATCGGTTTTGGCGACTCCTATGGCGACGCCTGGAGCAAGGTCAGCGCCGACATGGCCAAGGCCGCCGGCATCGAGCTCGTCGCGAACGAGAAGTACGCCCGGACCGACACGACGGTGGTGGGACAGATATTGAAGATCCTCGCAGCCGGTCCGGATGCCGTTCTGATCGCGGCCTCGGGTGCGCCGGCGGCGCTTCCGCTATTGCAATTGCGCGAGAAGGGGTACGATGGTCAGATCTACGGCACGCTCGGCGCGACATTCGGCGATTTCAAGAAGCTCACAGGTGCCCAAGGCGACGGCATCTTCGTTCCACTGAGCCCCGCCGTCGGGGCCGCGTCCTTCCCCGACGAATATCCCGCGAAGAAGTCCGCACTGGAGTTCATCCAGCGCTACGAAGCGAAGTTCGGGCCGGGAAGCCGCAACATCTTCGCGGGAACGGCCTACGATGCCTTGCTGTTGCTCGAGAAGGCCGCCCCGATCGCTCTGAAGACCGCCGAGCCGGGTACGCCCGAGTTCAGACAGGCCCTGAGAGGCGCGATCGAATCCTTGAAGGGCGTTGCCGGGTCACGAGGCGTCTACAATTACGGACCCGACGACCACACGGGGTTGGACCAGAGTGCTTTGGTTCTGGGCAAGCTCGAAAAGGGCGAGTGGGTCGCGGTGCGCTGACACCAGCATCCAAGCGGACGGAACATCATGAGCATAGCCGATCTGGACGCGCCCACCTACGACGTCGATCTCTACAGCGACGAGGTTCTTCGCGACCCCTATCCTCACTATCGAGCTATCAGGGCGCGCGGCGCCGCCGTCTGGCTTCCTCGACACGATCTCTATGCCGTGGGTCGCTTCGATGACGTCCGAGCAGCGTTGAGGAATCCGACCGTCTTCTCGTCCGCGGAGGGCGTCGCAGCCAACGGCACCGTCAACGAAATGGCGCGGGGCACGACTCTTGCGAGCGACGCCCCCTTGCATGACCGGCTCCGGGCGATCATCGGCGCTCCTCTTTCGCCCCGAGCTCTCGAAGAGATCGGTCCACAGATCCGGGCGGAAGCAAGACGGCTCGTTGATGACCTCGTCGAGCAGGAGCAATTCGACGCGGTGACGGATCTGGCGCAACACTTGCCGCTCACGATCGTGTCCAAGTTGGTCGGCCTCGAAGACTACGGCCGGGGCAGCATGCTCAGGTGGGCGTCGGCCACGTTCAACGTGCTGGGCACGATGAACGAACGTGGCTGCGCCGCCATGACGGATTTTCGCGAGATGCGCTCCTACCTGAGCGTTCCGGATATGCGCGAACGGTTGCTGCCCGGGAGCTGGGGCAGGCGCATTTTCGAGGCCGCCGATCGTGGCGAGGTCGAGCCGGAGCGTTGTCCCGTCCTGATGCGGGACTATCTCGGGCCCAGCCTGGACACGACGATCTTCGCGACGGCTAATCTGATCCTGTTGTTCGGCAGACATCCGGATCAATGGGAGCTTGTCCGCAATGATCCTAAGCTGATCCCGAATGCCATCAACGAAGCCCTCCGCCTGGAGTCTCCGATCCGGGGCTTCACGCGTCATGCTGCCTCGAACGCTGCCCTCGGCGATGCGCTTGTTCCAGCAGGAAGCCGGGTGCTGCTGCTGTATGCGTCGGCCAACCGTGACGAGCGCAAATGGCAAGATCCGGAGAAGTTCGATGTGCGCCGGCGCGCCAACGACCATCTTGGTTTCGGAAACGGCACGCACATGTGCGCCGGCCTGCATCTCGCCCGTCTCGAAATGACGGCTCTTCTCGAAGTCCTCGTCGAGAAGGTGCGCAGCTTCGATATCGGTGAACCCGTGCTCGCCCTGAACAACGTGCTGCGTGGCCTGGCTTCTCTACCCGTAAGGGTGAATTAGCCGTCGATCGTGATTGCGGCCGCAGCTTGGCGCATTGGCATCACGAACTGCGAAACCGCGTCCTCTAGAGAAAGGGCGGAACGGATCCATATGATCGAAATGCAGCCGAAGACGGCCTCGTCCCGGACGATCGGCACCGCGATCGATGCCGTCTTGGGATTGTATTCTCCCTCGTTGCGGACTCCGTAACCCCGCTCACGGGTCTCCGCGATCATGCGTTCGAGCCAGTCGCCGCCGAGGAAGGGGCGGTCATCCGCCTCATCGATCCGCCGCAAATGATTGACGATCAAGTTTCGCTCGCGCTCCGCCGAGGCCGCCAGATAGGCTCGACCGGCCGATGTCCGAAGGATGGGTAGGCGTTTGCCGATCATCCCGCGGTCGATCGACATTGGACTGCGAGAATGGGTGGTCTCCTGGACCACCATCGCGGCGTTCTCATAGGTGGAAAGGTCGACGGGCCAGACGAGAGTCTTGCTCAACTCGTTGAGGTAGGGCGCCGCCGCCTGGCAGATGACGACGCTGGGATTGTAGCCGTCCCCGAGGCTGGAGGCCAACCGAGTCACGCGATAGCGGTCGTCGCTCGCCGAACGAGCGATATAGCCGAGTTCCTCCAAGGTCTCGAGCAGCCGGTAGACGGTCGGCCGGGGAAGATCGAGCGCGCGCGCCACGTCTGCGGCCCTCACGCCGCCGGACCTGTTGACCTCGGTGAGGACGTCCAGCCCGCGCTTGAAGGCGCGGACCCCCGCCGAGGCTTTCGGCCGTCCGTCGCTCGTCCGCTCCTTGGACATTTCTATTTTCGTCCTTGTGCCGCCGGGTACGCAGGCTCACGATGCTGCAAATGCGATGCGGCCGCAAGGCTTTGGGCACGATCGCGCCGCGTCGGCATCAAACTCCGGCGAAGGGGCCGCGCGCGACCAACGCGTGCGAAGAACACACTTAAGGAACCTGTATGGAGATTTCCGCACTCGGCTACATCGGCATAGGCTCCTCGCAGCTGGAGCAGTGGAGCCACATGGCGACGAAGCTGCTCGGCATGCAGCAGATCGATCGCGGCGGAAAGACGCGGGCTTTCCGGATGGACGACCGCAGGCAACGTCTGATCGTCGACGGCGGCAACGACTCCGGTCTTGCGGTGATGGGCTGGGAAGTTCCGACCCCAGCGGAGCTTGATCGTCTCGCCGCCAGGTTGGAAAGCCATGGTGTCGTAGTCACGCGCGGATCGCGCGCGCTGGCCGATGAACGGCACGTTCGCGACTTGATCCAGTTCGCCGACCCCGCTGGCAACCGGCTTGAGGCGTTCTGCGAGCCGTCCCTCGCGACGGATCCGTTCCGACCGGGGAGGCCGATCTCCGGCTTCCGCACCGGCGCCCTCGGAATGGGACACGTCGTCCTGAACGTCGAGGACGTCGATCTTCTGCTGCCGTTCTATCGCGACGTGCTCGGCTTCCACGTGTCCGATTTCGGGCTCAAGCCCTACAGCCTGTATTTTTTCCATGTGAACGGACGCCATCACAGCTTTGCGATGGTGGGCTCCGGCCGGAAAGCGCTGCACCACTTCATGGTCGAACTCGGCACCCTCGACGACGTTGGTCAATGCTACGATCTTGCGCAGCTGGATGACGGGCGGGTCGCCTATACCTTGGGACGACACACCAACGATCACATGACGTCGTTTTACGTAAACACGCCGTCGGGCTTCTTCATCGAATACGGTTGGGGAGCTCGCGTCATCGACCCGGTTACCTGGCAACCGCATGAGACGTTTGATGGGCCATCGCTCTGGGGGCATGAGCGGCTCTATATGCCCGATGAACAGCGCAAGCGCCTACGTGACATGCGGATCGATGCGGCGCAGCGCGGCGTACGCGTGCCGGATCCAGTCGTGCCGCCTCTGAACTGCGCGTGGCTCGATGCCGTAGTTGCTCGGGAATAGCCTCCGCGCTGGCATCGGTACAACCTCGGTCGTTCATGCACGCCGGCTATCGCCGTTCTCGCCGCGCCCATTCCCACGGTGCGCGAACCAGGCCCAGCTACTCCATCCGGAAAACCAGGCTGGCTAGAAGGTCACGGTGACGACGATGGTGTCCGCGTAGCTTCCGGCGGGTGGTGAGGTCTGCGGCGGAACGCGCCCATAGACTGAAACATTCTGGTTCAACGCTGTTCCTGTACCAAGGACACAGGTACTGGCACCAGAAGTGCAGGTCGTGGCGGATGTCGTACTTGTCCAGGCGCTGGTCCGGGCCGCGTCGGTATAGAGATTGTATGTGATGAAGCTCGAACCTGCCTGCATGCGCCGCTGGCTGCCGCTTGGGTTCACTCCGTTATCGAGACCGATCGAGTACGGGGTCGTATTGGTGCACTTCACTGAAATCGTTCCAACGCCGTCAATGTTTGACGTCAACAGCGAAGCGTTGCCGAAATTGAGTGGGGTTGTCGAAACAATGCAATTTCCGGCGATTGTCGCCGTCCAGGGCGAGGCGCCGGCATTTGTCGTCGTTCCCGGATTCGATGAGCAATTCGGGCTTGCCAGAAGATAGGCCGCGTAGGCGACGACCGGAGACGTCGTGCTCCAGACGTAGGTTCCGGGTATCGTTGCCTGCTGATTGGCCAGGAAGCGCCCATAGACAGTCAGACTTTGTTGCGCGGGTCCGCCCAAAAGTGGAAGACTCAGATTGATGCTGACGCCGCCGGAGCCATACGCGGTGGTTCCGTATCCCCAGGATCCCCAGACCTGCGTGCGCCCTGAATCCGAATACAGCTCGTGGATTGCCGCATTCGCGCCACTTCCCAGCGATCGAACCGAATTGCTGCTGTTGGGCGCCCCCTGGTTGAATTGCACACACGCATTGACCGTGCAGCCGAGGGCACAGCCGCTGCACGTCACGGTAAAGGTCGAGGTCGTATCGACGGCGCCGCCGGCCAGAATGTCGACCGATCCGTAGTTGCCCGACGCCGAGGTAACGGAGCAGCTTTGGGCGTGAGCCGAAAATGATGCCGCAAGCTGCAGGAGCAGGGCCAAGAACAGGGCCAAGAGCAGGGTTCGCTTCAAGCCGATGACCACGATCTCAATCTCACAATGCGAGTTAATCGGAACTGATTATAGGCGGTTAAATTGCGGAGCCGCTGTTCGCGGATGAACGACTGCATTATCGGCACACCACTCCGGGGATCCGGACCTGTTCGCCGGGCTTCGGGACAAACCCAAACGTTGTACGGCAGCGCATTTCGGCCAGGTCGATCTCGACTTCGTTCGTTGACGACAGTCCCTTGATGTAGGCCTGTCCGTCATAGCCGACGACAAACTCTCCTCCACCGGTCATGCGGCCGACGGCGCCGGCCGGCAGAACACGATTGTCAGGTCCAACAAAGGTAACCAGCGCGGCCGTCGTCTCCTTGCGGACATCGAATCTGACGAGTATCCCGGCGCGATCGGCGGGAGCTGCGATGTCATGCGTCGTTGCCGCTTCGTTGTCGACTGGAAGGTTCGTCGGATCGATCGCGATCTTGTTGTTTTGGTAGGACCGAAGCGTCGGTATCAGCAACATGCCGCGGGAATCGGTGACGCCCGCCCGGCGGTTCTCGTTGAGGACCTCGACATCCGGCACGCCGGTCGTGACCACCGCGAAGCTGTCGTCGATCCAGTTCGAAAGGAAAACGCCGCCTCCCATGGTCGTGATCGAACCGCGCAATTCCAGCGATCCCACCGCGCCGGATCCGGCCTGACTTGCGCCGGCCTGGACGGTGCCGTAGCTCGACCTGTAGGAAGCTGTGGCCTCCCGGTAACTTGCCGAGCCTTCGGAATCGTGCACGCGCCAGCCATAACTGCCGGGCTCCGGCCCAAGCGACTTGACGGCATCGACGCTACCGACTGTACCGCTCCGTCCGCTTGAAACCCCGCTCGTGATCGAAGCAGAGTCGCCAAGGGGCATGCTCAAACCGGCAAACATGCCGGTATTCTTCTTGGTACCGAAATCGTGGAAGACGGTGGTGAATATCGACGCATTGTACGGCAACGAACGCGAGTAGGAAGCCGTCACAATATTCGAACGATTGCCCGAGGCATCGCGCAGATCGACAAAGCTTGCACTGAGGCTGGCCCTGGAGTCGAACGGCATCGGGGTGCTGAAAGTGATCCGATCGAGTGCGACCGGCGCACGGGCGCTGCCATAGATGCCCGTCACATAGGCAAACGAGTTCGACAGCGAAGCGACGCCGCCGGGCAGGTAGTTAAACAGACCGTTCAGGTTCTGCAGGCCGCCGTTGAACGTCACGATGTTCTGCAATCGCGCAGTGGCCGAGGCAAGGTCGTCATAGGTGCCGAAGGTGTGTTGCGAGCTGGCCGAAATGCTCACGTCGAACAGCCGGGTCTCGTAGGATGCATAGGTCTGCATGCCGCGGTTCGTGCCGCTGCCGCTGCCGCTGCCGGCCAGGGCCACGGCCGCAACACCCATCGTCCCGGTCCTCAGGACACCACCGATCCCGCCGTTGATGACGCCGGCTCCGCCTTCGGCGTGTGCCTCTGCCGTCAACCCGTCGTAGATGCCGCGCCGCAGGGTCGCGGATCCGACTGGCGAGCCAACATAGACGTCGCTGCTCGAACCGTAGGACAGGCGCGGCAATCCGGCCTCCACCGACCAGTTGCTTAGCCCGGGCGCAAGCAGGTTCGCGTTCGCATAAAACGGCGCCGAGGTCCGGGTTTCGTGACCTGCCGAATCCCGCACCACGAGCTGCGTCGTGCCGGCGCCCGAAATCAGCGGAACGTTGTTCACGCTGAAAGGGCCGGACGCGACATCCTGAGAAAATGTCCTGATGTTGTTGACATAGACATCGACGGTCGACGGCACTGCCGCGCTACCACCGATCGTCGCGAGCGGCGCGGTAATGAGATCGGGCCGCAGGGTAAAATCGCGTTGGGCCTGCAAGCCGCCGATCCTGACCGGACGCGACCAGGCGAGTCCGCCGTTGATCGTATCCCCTGCGACGTAGCTGATCATCCGGTCCTGGTCGGAATACTGGAAAGACGAATTCAGCCTCGTCGCCTGCGCAGGCTGCTGCGGACCACTGCGGATGATCGCCGACTGTTCGGCGGTGCCGTAAGGCGAGAACGCGCGGGCATCGAGCAAGAGCGATGTGTTGGCGAGCCCGATCGATCTCGACGTCGAGATGTTGCTGGTTGAAGTCAGCAGATCATAATTCAGCACCGCGCCAGGATCGGCCTGCGCCCTCGGCACGTTGCCACTGGAGCCGCCTGCGTCAAGCAGCTGCGGCTTGCGCCCGGCTTCGTCGACGATGATGAATATCCGCTGTGTTCTCTCCTCGTATCGATACTTCAGGGTCGGGATATCATCGAGCGCGATGATCTCGTCCGGTCGAAGCGGCCGGCGCGGACGCAGTCCGAGGCTCTCCAATTCGTCCAGCGTTCCTCCGATGCGACCGTTATCGAACCGGACGAACGATCCGATCGTTCGGGCAGGCACCGAGTTGATCACGACGTCGAGTTGCAGGTTTGTCTGGTTTTCGCCCGCGCGAGCACGCCCGGCATAGAGGATCATGCCGAGTAGTGCTGCGATGGACACAACTGCTGAGCCCCTTCTACCGACGAGCCAGCGACTCAATAACCGCATGAGTCGGGCCCTTGTCCGTTTCGGCCGTGACAGAGATGGATCCGCCGGATCCAAAACCCTGAGGATATTTCAGCGTGGTCCAACTCATGGAGGACCGCCCGAGCACGTAGCCGAGCAGGCCGTTGCCAAAGGACAGGGTGGCTCCCGTGGAATCCTTGAGCCGCAGGTTTGCGATTCGTAGCCGCTCGTCGCCGGCATTGCGGGTTACGACGGTCAGTTTACCGGCTTCGGTGCGGAACGCCCAGGAGACCTCTGGCCGGCTGATCTCGCGGCCGCGAAAAAACGCCGGGATCGACTGTCGTACCAGGAGATTGACGGTACCTCTTTGCCTGCCGACTGCTCGCGGTAGTTGGTCGACGATGACACGATAGCTTTCTTCGCCCTGGATCGGTTGCTTCGACACCCGCACGACTCGCACGACGTAGTCGGAATGAGGGGCCATCCTGACGGCTGGCGGCGATGCCACCACGTCCGTTGTCGGTTCAAGGCTCTCCTTGCCTTCCGACTGCGACCAACGAAGCACGCGGGTCTGGACCTCGACCTCGGCATCGTCATCATTGCGCAGCGTCAGGGACGCCGCCGCGGCCGGGGCATTCAGTTCCAGGAGGACGGGTTCAACGCGAAGCGCTGTGGCATGCGCAGCGCCCATGCATGCCAGGCTTACGGCAAATGCGGCCAGCAAATTTGAATTGTGATGCATCGCAATACCGATCGATTTCGAAAATTGAGCCGGAAGGCAATTCGTCGATACGCGAACGCAACGGAACATCGGCCGCTGCTGCGGCCTTTTCCTCAGTACGTGATGGTCATGACCACCGTGTCCGTGTAGGTGCCGGTGTTCGGCGCGGTGCCGGTAGCAGGAACGTTACCGTAGATGTTGATCGTCTGCGCCGATCCGTTGCCGGTGCCGAGAAAGCAGCCGTTCGTGGTCGTGCAGGTTGTGCTGCTGGTGGCCGTGGTCCAGGGATTGGTATGGGCCGCATCAGTAAAGAGATTGTAGCTGATGAAATTTCCGGCGTTCGCCATCCGCCGCTGGCTGCCGGACGCGTTTGCTCCATTATCCATGGCGATGGAGTAGGGGCTGCCATTGGTGCAGGTGACCGAGACTGTTGTGCTGCCGGATTGCAGGGTGGTCGCAAGCGTTGTTCCGGCGACGCTCCCGAAATTGAGTGTTGCAGCGTTGATTGTGCAGGATGCGGTAATGGTGATCTGCACGGTCAAATTCGCGGTCGACGTGCCGGCCTGGGCGGAGCTTTGACAACCGGATGCCAGGGCTACGAAGAGCACGACCGCTCGGATTCGCGCGGCCTGCCCGACTTGTCGCTTCCCACCGTTGTAGCGCATGCGAATCTTTCAACAGTGATCGAGAATCTTGCTGGTCGCGTTCCCGGTCCGCGAGCTTCCCAGGCGTCCTTCAAACGACTCGTTCTAGTGGCCGGTTGTGCCTTTTCGACTCGGACAAGCGGACCGTCGTCGTGAACAAAAACATCAAACTTTGGTAAACTTTGAATGAGCAAAGACTTAGCGGCGCCTGATCGAACTATCGGAATTTATCGCCCCATCAAAAACCGATATAATGCGGTGTCGCGATGCGGGTGCGCGCGAGGATACGCATGTCGTGCAATTGCGGTCCGAGCGGACGGGCCGGCCGTTCGCTCCCGGCTCTGGGCTTCCGGCTCGCGCTTGCCATACGATGCGGCTGCCGAATCCGTTTGTGATCCCGCTCGGATGCGACGACGCAAGGTTATCTCGCACAGCACACCAGCTACATGAGTGGGAACGAGGGCGCCAACTCCGGTCGCGACTAGGCGCTCGCCGATTTCCGCGCGCTCGCGCCGGCCACACGATTGCCGTTCATCGAGCAGGTGTACTCCAGGCGCGGTGTCGGTCTGCCCGGTCAGGTTGGGCGTCTGGTTTTCGGCGCCGAGCGATACGCGGTGCAAGCAGCAGAGTTCGCGGGAACGTCGAACGCTGATCCGGCCGCAACTGGATCGGTAGCTGGCTGCCGGATGCCCGAGGTGCCATCCGGGCGCGGGGCGCCCTGCGACAACCGCAGTTGACAGGGGGAGGCGCCCACTTTAATCACCTGACTAATTAATCAATTAATTAAGGTCTGAATCCTAGGGAAAGAATCCGCCTGATGCCGGCCGGCCATCGATACCAGAAGCTGCTTGCCCCGCGGTCGCGGCTTCACCGGTCTGGAAGACCAGGCGCCGCCTGCGGTCAGCTCCTTTCTGCAGGTCCGCTCGCGCGAGCGCCGCGTGGTGTTGCACGCGCGACAGCGACGTCGCGGATCGGCTCGTCCCGCCCAAACCAGGGCGGACTTCATTCACCCGTACGCAAAATGAGGAGTGAGGCGTAAACGATGGGACGTCGATCTGAGGTACTGATGGCGCAAGAGACCGCCGGCACGGACAACCGGCGCGTGATCCAGGTGGTGTCGCGCGCATTCGACATCGTGCGTTGCTTCGAAGGCCGAAGCATACGCCTTGGCAATCGCGAAATCGCCGATCGTTGCGGTCTTCCCCGATCGACGGTTTCCCGTCTCACGCTGACCCTCACCCAGATCGGCCAGTTGATCTACCTGCCGCAAGAGCAGAAATATGCTCTCGGTCCGCACGCTGCCGCACCCGGCGCGCCGTTGTTCGCGCAAGGGGGCGACAAGCCAGCCTGTGCCGACGAGCGGGAGCTCCGCACGGTGCCGCGCTTCGAGTATTTCGAAGATCAGCGCAACGCGATTGCCGAGCCGTGACGCCACACCGCTGACGACCCATCTCATTCCGAAGCGGCAGACGCAGCGGAACGGTTGGGACGTCGGCACGAGTCAATTTGAGCGAGACATCTGAAACGAGGGGGAAACGCATGCCTGAAGCATACATCATCGACGCCGTCCGCACGCCGCGTGGGATCGGCAAGCCGGGCAAGGGCGCGCTGTCGCACCTGCATCCGCAGCATCTGGCGGCCACCGTGCTCGCCGCGCTCAAGGCGCGCAACAAGCTCGATACGTCGACCGTCGACGACATCATCTGGTCGACGTCGACCCAGGAAGGCAAGCAGGGCGGCGATCTCGGCCGCATGTCGGCGCTCGCGGCCGGCTACGACATCAATGCCAGCGGCACGACGCTGGATCGTTTCTGCGGCGGCGGCATCACCTCGGTGAACCTGGCGGCAGCCTCTGTGATGTCGGGGATGGAAGATTGCGTCATCGCCGGCGGCACCGAGATGATGAGCTATCAGCAGACCCTCGCTGCCGAGCGCTCCAAGGCCGGCCAGCCGGCGCGGATGATGGGTTCCGGCAACCCGGCGCTGGACGAGATTCATCCCCAGTCGCACCAGGGCGTGTGCGGCGACGCCATTGCCACGCGCGAGGGGATCAGCCGCGAGGCCTGCGATGCCCTGGCGCTGACCAGCCAGCAGCGCGCCAAGCGGGCAATCGATGAAGGCCGCTTCGCCAAGTCGGTGATCCCGGTCCTCAACGAGGATGGCAGCATCGCCCTCGGCCGTGAGGAATTCCCGCGCCCCGAGACCACCGCCGAAGGCCTGGCTTCGCTGAAGCCGAGCTTCGAGCAGCTTGCCGATTTCGATCTCGGCAACGGCACGACCTTCAAGAAGCAGATCCAGCGCCGCTACCCGGGCCTCGAGTGGAAGGGCGTGCATCATGCCGGCAACAGCTCCGGCGTGGTGGACGGCGCCGCCGCGGTGCTGATCACGTCGAAGGAATATGCCGAGAAGCACGGCCTCAAGCCGCGCGGCCGCATCGTGGCCTATGCCAACCAGGGTGATGACCCGACCTTGATGCTCAACGCGCCGGTCCCGGCGGCCAAGAAGGTTCTCGCCAAGGCCGGCCTGACCAAGAACGACATCGACGTCTGGGAGATCAACGAGGCGTTCGCGGTCGTCGCCGAGAAGTTCATCCGCGACCTCGACCTCGATCGCGAGAAGGTCAATATCAATGGAGGCTCGATCGCGCTCGGCCACCCGATCGGCGCGACCGGGTCGATCCTGATCGGCACCGCGCTCGACGAGCTCGAGCGCAGCGGCGGACGCTATGGTCTGGTCACCATGTGTGCCGCCGGCGGCATGGCGCCCGCCATCATCATCGAACGCCTCTGATCGCGAAAGGATAACGCAATGAAACTCGATTCATCGGTCGCCGCCGTCGTCACCGGCGGCGCGTCGGGCCTCGGCGCGGCTACCTCGCGCGCGCTTGCCGCGCACGGCGTGAAGGTCGCGATCTTCGACTTCAACGAAGAGAAGGGTGAAGCCATCGCCAAGGAAATCGGCGGTGTGTTCTGCAAGGTTGACGTCACCTCCGACGAGCAGGTCGATGCCGGCTTCGCCAAGGCGCGCGCGGCGCATGGCCAGGAGCGTATCCTGGTGAACTGCGCCGGCACCGGCAATGCGGTGAAGACTGCGGGCCGGGACAAGAAGACCGGCGAACCCACGCACTTCCCGATCGACGCCTTCAATCGCATCATCCAGATCAACCTCGTCGGCACCTTCCGCTGCATCGCCAAGTCGGCGCAGGGCATGCTGTCGCTGGCTCCGCTGGAGCACGGCGAGCGCGGCGCGGTCGTGAACACGGCGTCGGTTGCTGCCGAGGACGGTCAGATGGGGCAGGCGGCGTATTCCGCCTCGAAGGCCGGTGTCGTCGGCATGACCCTGCCGATCGCGCGCGACCTGATGGCCGAGGGCATCCGCGTCAACACCATCCTGCCGGGCATCTTCAACACGCCGCTGCTGCAGGGCGCTCCTGAGAACGTCAAGGCTGCGCTCAGCGCGTCGGTGCCGTTCCCGAAGCGTCTCGGCATGCCGGAAGAATACGCGCATCTGGCGTTGACGATGATCACCAATGGCTACTTCAACGGTGAAGACGTCCGTCTCGACGGCGCCATCCGCATGGCGCCGCGCTAGAGCATGATCCGGAAAAGTGCGAAGCGGTTTTCCGAAAAGATCATGCTCAAACGATAAGCACGGCAACAGGAGACGAAACGATGTCCGAAGAAACTCCGGTCCTCACTGAGGTCCGCGGACCTATCCTGATCATCACGCTGAACCGGCCGGAGGCCAAGAACGCCGCCAACCTCGCGCTCTCCAAGGGCGTGGCTGCGGCGATCGACCGGCTCGATGCCGACGATACGCTCAGCGTCGGCATCATCACTGGCGCCGGCGGCACGTTCTGCTCGGGCATGGACCTCAAGGGGTTCCTGAAGGGCGAGCGACCGTCGATCCCAGGCCGCGGTTTCGCCGGCCTCACCGAGGCGCCGCCGAAGAAGCCGCTGATCGCGGCGGTCGATGGCTACGCGCTCGCCGGCGGGATGGAGATCGCGCTGTCGTGCGACATGATCGTCGCTAACCGCAACGCCAAGTTCGGAATCCCCGAGGTGAAGCGCGGGCTGGCGGCCGCGGCCGGTGGCCTGATCCGCATGCCGCGGCAGATGCCGATCCGTGTGGCGATGGAGTTCGCGCTGACGGGCGAGTTCTTCGGCGCCGAGCGTGCTCACCAACTCGGCATCATCAACCGCGTCACCGATGGCCCGGCGCTCGACGCCGCGCTCGAGCTTGCGGCAGCGATCGGTGCCAACGGCCCGCTGGCCGTCAAGGCGTCCAAGCAGGTGGTCGTCGAATCCCGTCTCTGGCCCGAAGACCAGATGTGGAAGAAGCAGCAGGAGATCGTCGGTCCGGTCTTCGTGTCCGAGGATGCCCGCGAGGGCGCGGCTGCCTTTGCAGAAAAACGCGCTCCGAACTGGAAGGGCAAGTAGAGCATCGACTGTTTCGATGACGGAGCGTCGGTTTTGTTGAAGCAGAACCGACGCTCCATTTTTTCGTCAGTGCCTCGCCGCAGAGCGTGATTGGGTGAACGATGCGCAGCTTTACCGAAGACCAGGTCATCTTCCGCGATTCCTACCGCAAGTTTCTCGCCAGCGAGATCGCGCCCCATATGGAAGAGTGGCGAGAGGCCGGCATCGTCGACCGCAATGCGTTCAAGAAGGCCGGCGACCTCGGCTTCCTGATGATCTGGCCTGAAGAGAAATACGGCGGCATGGGCGACGAGGACTTCCGCTACGAGCAGATCATCATCGAGGAGACCGCGCGCTCGGGCTGCAAGGGCTGGTTCAACACGCTGCACAGCCGCCTGGTCGGCTCCTATTTCAAGCGTTTCGGCACCGAGGAGCAGCGCGATCGCTTCCTGCCCAAATGCGTCAGCGGCGAGACCATCCTGGCGATTGCGACGACCGAGCCCGGAGCGGGCTCAGACCTCGCGGGCATGCGGACGACGGCCGAGGACAAGGGCGATCACTTCCTGCTCAATGGCTCGAAGACCTACATCTCCAACGGCATCAATTCCGACGTCGTGATCGTCGCGGCCAAGCTCGCAAGTGCCGAGAAGAAGCACGCCATGGTGCTCTTGATCGTCGAGCGCGGCATGGACGGTTTTGAGCGCGGCCGCAATCTCAAGAAGATGGGCATGCCGGCGCAGGACACCGCCGAGCTGTTCTTCCAGAATGTGAAGGTGCCCAAAGGCAACGTGCTGGGCGAGCCGGGCAGGGGCTTCTACTATCTCATGGAAGGCCTTGCCGAGGAGCGGCTGATCTCCGCGGTCGGATCGATCGCCAATGCCCGTAAGGCATTCGACATCACGCGCGCTTACGTGATGGACCGCAAGCTGTTCGGCCGGCCGCTCGCCGAGCAGCAGAACACCCAGTTCCGCATGGCGGAGATGGATGCCGAGATCGATCTCGTCCAGGTCTATGTCGATCACTGCGTCGTCGAGCACAATGCCGGACGCCTGACCAGCAACATGGGCGCCAAGGCTAAGATGATGTCGTCGGAAGTCGAGTGGAAGATGCTCGACCTCGGCGTGCAGCTGCACGGCGGCGCCGGCTATATGGACGAATATCCGATCAGCCGGATGTTCACCGATGCGCGCGTCAACCGGATCCTGGCAGGAAGCTCGGAAGTGATGCGGCTGATCATCGGCCGCGACGTCTTCTCGGAACAGTACAAGAGCATTCTCGATTAGCCGCTCACCGCGGCCAGCCGTCTATCTTGCTCGTGGCTACCCACGCGCCTGCCGCAGCGGCTCGCGCGCGTGCTCCTTGGAGCGCATCAATGCGTCGACGAAGATCGGCTCCCAGGAGCGGATGTGGCTACGAAGCAAGGCCGGCAGCGCCTCGGTCTCGCCGGCGAGCGCGAGTTCGATCAGCCGGTAGTGCTCGGGCACCGAGGCCAGCTGTCGCTCGTGGCCGGCGCGGGAGCTGATGCCATAGAGCCGCATCTTGTCGCGCAGGCCCATCACCATCTCGGTCAAGAGCTCGTTGCCGGCGGCGGCGATGAACTCGCGATGATAGGCGCGGTCGGCCTCAAGATAGAGCTGGACGTCGTCGGTCTCGACGGCTTTGGCGATCTGGTCGGCCCAGCCACGCACCGCCGGTAAATCCTTTGGCGGATTGGCGGCGACCAGCACGGCGGCGTGCAGCTCCAGCACCTCGCGCATGTCGAACAGGTTGCGCAGCTCGGTCAGCGTCGGCTCGACGACCTTGAAGCCGCGGTTGCGCATCGGCTCGACCAGGCCACCACGGCTGAGCTCGAGCAGCGCTTCGCGCACAGGCGTCGAGGAGACGCCGAGGCTCGCGGCGAGGCTCGGCACCGAATACATCGTGCCGGGCAGGCTCTGGCCGGAAATGATTTCGGCACGCACCCGCTGCAGCACCTGTTCTCGCAAATTTTGGTCCATGGGTGGTCGCAGCCGCTTCTCGCTGGGAACTTCGATTCGTCCGCTGATTATTACTTAGCCTTGACGGGCGCGGTAGCGTATGACGTAAATGTGTAACGCATTACCAAAATGCGTCACAAGGGCTGACTTGACGATGAGGCGGCGGTGAAACAGCGGATATCCGGCTATTGCACGCTTTGTCGTTCGCGCTGCGGTGCCGTCACCGTCGTCGAGGACGGACGCTTGGTCAGCGTAGAGGTATTAAATAACCATCCGACTGGCGGCGCGCTGTGCGCCAAAGGCCGCGCCGCTCCGGAAATCGTCGCCAGCCCGCGCCGGCTGACCGTCCCGCTCAAGCGGACGCGTCCGCGCGGTGCCGCCGACCCGGGCTGGGTCGAGGTGTCCTGGGACGAGGCGCTGACCGAGATTGCCAACCGGCTCGGCGCGATCCGCGCCGAGAGCGGCGCCGAGGCGGTGGCGTTCGGTGTCACCACGCCGAGCGGCACGCCGATGGTCGACAGCTTCGAGTGGGTCGAGCGCTTCATCCGCGGCTTCGGCAGCCCGAACCTGATCTACTCCGTCGAGATCTGCGGCTGGCACAAGGATTTTGCGCACGCGCTGACCTTCGGTCGCGGCATCGGCTTTCCCGATTACGACAATGCCGATGCGATCATCCTGTGGGGCCACAACCCCGCGCGCACCTGGCTCGCCCAGGCGACGCGGATCGCCGACGCGCGGCGGCGCGGCGCCAAGGTCGTCGTCATCGATCCCAAGCCGAACGGCTCCGGTCAGCAGGCCGACCTCTGGCTTCGCATCCGCCCGGGCGCCGATGGCGCGCTGGCGATGGGCGCGATCCGCCATCTCATCGCGACCGGCAGCTTCGATGCTGACTTCGTCGACGCATGGACCAATGGATCGCTGCTGGTCGATCGCGCGACCGGGCGTTTCCTGCGCGCCGATGCATTGTGGCCGGATGGCGCGGCGGACGTTTTCGTTCGCCTCGATGCGTCGGGCTCGCCGGTGCCTTGTGATACCCGTTACACGCAGCAGAGCGGTGGCCGGTTGCGCGGCGTGCTGTCGGTCCGTGCACGCGATGGCCGCATGATCTCGGCCGCAACCGCGTTCGAATTGCTCGTCGAGCGGGCTGCACCGTACACGCCGGCGCGCGTGGCGGAGCTGACCTGGCTACCCATCGCGGACATCGAGGCGTTCAACGCGCTGCTCGCGACGCGGCCGCGGCTCGCCTATCATTCCTGGACCGGCGTCGGCCAGCACACCAATGCGACCGCGATCGAGCGCACGATCGCCTCACTCTACGCACTGACCGGCGCTTGCGACCGGCCCGGCGGCAATCGCTGGCCGGTTCCGCCGCCGACGCGTGCGCTCAACGACTACAACATCCTGCCGCCGGAGCAGCAGGCCAAAGCGCTCGGCATCGCCGAACTGCCGCTCGGGCCGCCCGCAAAGGGCTGGATCACGGCGCGCGATTTCAGCCGGGCGGTGCTCGAGGGCGAGCCTTACCGCGTGCGCGCGCTGGTCGCGTTCGGCACCAACTTCGTCGTCTCGCAGGGCCATTCCGAGCGCAACAAGGCCGCGCTGAACGCGCTGGAATTCCAGGTTCATATCGACATGTTCATGAACCCGACCGCGGAGAGCGCCGATTTCGTGCTGCCGGCGAGCACGCCGTGGGAGCGCGACGCGCTCAAGATCGGGTTCGAGATCACGCAGGCGGCGGTCGAGACCGTGCAGTTTCGCCCGCGCATGGTCGAGCCGGTCGGCGAGGTGAAGGCCGATTACGAGATTGCCGCCGCGCTTGCGCTGAAGCTCGGCATGCACGAGCTGTTCTTCGGCGGCGACATCGAGGCCGGCTGGAACTATCAGCTGGCGCCGCTCGGCGTCGGTGTCGAGGACCTGCGTGGTCATCCCGAAGGACGACGCTTCCCGCAGGCCTTCCGCGACGAGAAGTACGCCGTCACCCGCGAGGACGGCACGGCGGCGGGCTTCGCGACGCCGACGCGGCGTGTCGAGATCTATTCGGAACTGATGCTGGGACACGGGCATGATCCGTTGCCCGATCACGTCGAACCGGTCGGCAGCCCGCTCACGACGGCCGCGGACGATCGCTTTCCGCTCGTGCTGTCCACCGCCAAGAGCGGCTGGTTCATTCACTCCTCCTGGCGGCATGTCGCGTCGCTGCGGCGGAAGTCGCCCGACCCGGCCGTCGAGATCAGCCCGCAGCTCGCCGCGCAGCGCGGGCTGGTCGAAGGTGACTGGGCCGTGGTGGAGACACAGGGCGGCGGGGTGCGGCTGAAGGTGCGCCTCAACGCGGCGCTCGACGAGCGCGTCGTCGTCGCCGAGTTCGGCTGGTGGGAGGATTGTCCGCCGCTCGGCCGCGATCGCTCGGCTGCGGCAGGCGCCCTCACGCGCAACATCAACGCGGTGCTGCATGACGACGCGCGCGATCCGGTCAGCGGCTCGGTGCCGCTGCGCGCCATCGTCTGCGATATCCGGCGTGACGGCGTTGCCAGCCGCGGCGTCTGGAGCGGCCAGAGGCGGTTCGTGGTCGGCGCGCGCCGGGCCGAGGCCGATAACGTCGTCGCCCTCAGCCTGCTGCCGCTTGACGGCGGTCCGCTGCCCGACTTCCTGCCAGGGCAGCACGTGATGACCGCATTGCCGGGCGCAACGGAGGCGCGCGCTTATTCGCTGACCGGGCCGAGCGATCTGCCGCAGTCGTTGTCGATTGCGGTGAAGGGACGTTTCTTCGACGAAGTAAAGTGCGGCGATGCGCCGTTCTTCATGCCGGATCGCTTGCATGGCCTTGCCGTCGGCGACGAGGTTCTGCTGGAGCCGCCGGGCGGCGTCTTCACCCCGCCCCTGAAAGGGCTGCGGCCGCTGGTCTTCCTCGCTGCCGGCATCGGCATCACGCCGTTCATCAGCCATCTCGAGACGCTGCAACGCATTGCGCAACAGGATCGCGTCGCCGAGATCCTGCTGCTCCATGGCTGCCGCAGCAGCCACGAGCATCCGTTCGCGCAACGGCTTGCGGAATTGGAAGTCGGCATTCCGGAGCTGACGCGCTTGACATTCTATTCGGCGCCCTTAGCGCAGGATCAGATCGGCTCGCCTGCGTTGCGCAAGGGGCGGATCGATCTCGAACAGATCAAGCCGCTGCTGGCGCGCCGGCCGCTGGTCTACATCTGCGGCTCGCCGGATTTCGTCGCGGCGCAGATCGAGGCCGCAGCGGTACTCGGCATTCCGCGGTTCGACATTTTTGCCGAAAGCTTCGTGTCGCCGCCGGCGGTGCCGAGCAACCTCGCGCCGCGCACCATCCGGCTCGCCAACAGCAAGCAGAGCTTTTCGTGGGGACCGGAGCAGGGCACGCTGCTCGACGCGGCGAGCGCGGCGGGCGTCGCGCTGCCGAGTGGCTGCCGGGTCGGGCAGTGCGAGAGCTGCGCGGTCGAGGTCGTCGATGGGGAGTTCACCCATCTCGGCCCGGTTGACGGCGGCGAGGGACGTTGCCTCGCCTGCCAGGCCGTGCCGCTTACCGACCTCACGCTCGCCCTTTGATGACCAAACACGATTGACGGCCAACCGCATCACCGGAAGGGGATCAGATTGATGACGAATGCAACGCACGACCAGACCTTGAGCCTGCGGAAGCCCGTCGCGGATAACATCATGGCGCGATTTTCGCAGGCTCTGGTGGCGTTCGCGGAGCGCTGGTTTCCGGATGCGTATGTCTTCGTCCTGATCGCCGTGATTGCGGTTGCCGCGGGCGCGATCCTGCATGGCGGTTCGCCGCTCGCCGTCAGCCGCGCCTTTGGCGACGGGTTCTGGAATCTGATTCCCTTCACGATGCAGATGGCGCTGGTCGCGATCGGCGGCTATGTCGTGGCGATGTCGCCGCCGGTGGCGGCCGTGCTGGCGCGGCTCGCGAGCGTGCCGAAGACCGGACGCGGCGCGGTGGTCTTCGTCGGCGTGCTCAGCATTGTCCTCTCGCTGCTGAACTGGGGCCTCAGCCTGATCTTCTCCGGCCTGCTGGTGCGGGAGATCGCGCGACGCACCGACATCAGGCTCGACTATCGGGCCGCCGGCGCGGCCGGTTATCTCGGGCTCGGCTGCGGCTTCACCCTCGGCATCACGTCATCGGCCGCGCAGCTCCAGGCCAACGCCGGCAGCATTCCGGCGTCGCTGCTGCCGATCACCGGCGTGATCGGCTTCTCGGAGACCATCCTGACCTGGCAGAACATGGTCACCGTGGTGATGGTGACGGTCGTCTCGGCCGCGATCTGCTATTTCACGACGCCCGCGCCCGAACAGGCGAAGACGGCGGAAGATCTCGACGTCGCGCTCGGCGATGATCGCATCGAGCCGAGGAAGCCGGCGCGTCCGGGCGACTGGCTCGAGTTCAGTCCGCTGCTGACGATCCTGATCGCGCTGCTTGCCGCCGGCTGGCTGTGGCAGACCTTCCAGTCGGGTAACCCGCTGATCACGCTGTCCGGACTCAACACCTACAATTTCGTCTTCCTCATTCTCGGTATCGTGCTGCACTGGCGGCCGCGCAGCCTGATCGAGTCGTTCTCCAAGGCGATGCCGAGCGTCTCCGGCGTACTGCTGCAGTTTCCGTTCTATGCCGGCATCGCGCAGATCCTGACCAAGGTGCCGAACAGCAGCGGCACCACGCTATCGGACACCATCGCGCACTGGTTCGTCGGCGCCTCCAGCAACTCGACCGTGTTCTCGTTCCTGGTCGGAATCTACTCCGCGCTGCTCGGCTTCTTCGTGCCGTCGGCCGGCGGCAAGTGGATCATCGAGGCGCCCTATATCATGAAGGCGGCCAACGACATCGGTGCGCATCTCGGCTGGACCGTGATGGTCTACAACATCGCCGAAACGCTGCCGAACTTCATCAATCCGTTCTGGATGCTGCCGCTGCTCGGCATCCTCGGCCTGAAGTCGAAGGATCTGATCGGCTATACGTCGGTACAGTTCTTCATCCACTTCCCGATCGTGATGCTGCTGGCGGCGATCCTGATGGCGACCTTCACCTATCATCCGCCGATCCTGCCCTGAGCGATCGTGGCCGGGCACCGGGACACGGTGGCCGGCCACTTTCCGCCAGTTCAGGCCGGCCGCGTCCGACGTCACCAAAACTGTGCTGTTTTTCCACCCGCCGCGAATAAGGCATCGCGCCGGGCCACGATCTTTGGTCAGTCATTTCATTGACCGCGGTGCGGTTCGGTCGGATATTGATGCGTATCCGCGTCGTTCAAGGTCACCGCAATGAGACATAACCACCGCAGCTTGATGTGCGACATGCGACGCCGCATGCAGCATCGCTGTGTCTCGGCGGCGACCGGCGTCTGTTGTTGATCGCTTCATAATCCAGAGCACCCGACAGTCAGACAGGAGCGCCGTCTTCGGCGCGTGAGCACGCATGTCCCAAGCCCAGATCTCCCAAGCCCAAAGCCCTCAACCGCAAGCCTACGTCATCGAAGTCTCGGATCGAACCGCGGGGATCGTCGTCGGCGACAGCCGTGGCTTCTGCTTCTTCTCGTCTGACCGCGCCTTCGACGGTCTCGACGGCGACTATTTCGGTTCCGCGCGCGCGGCGGAGCGCGCGGTGAGGGCGCTTTTGCAGCGCCGCCAGGTCCGCGCCAAGTCGTCATCGATCTCCAGCACGCCATGAAAGGGCAATCATGAATACGAGACGCACCATCCTTGCAGCCGCGCTGGCATTGTCCGCATTTGCGGTCGCGCCGGCCCACGCCGAAGACAAGCCGACCGAGATTCGCATCGGCACGCAAAAGGGCGGCTTGTTTCCGGCCGTCCGCCAGCGTCACACCGTCGAGGACGCGTTCAAGCCGCTCGGCATCGAGGTGAAGTGGATCGACTTTCAGTTCGGGCCGCCGCTGCTCGAGGCGATCAATGTCGGCAGCGTCGATTTCGGTTTCGTCGGCGACACGCCGCCGATCTTCGCACAAGCCGGCGCGGCCAAGGTCACGTACGTGGCGGCGGTGACGTCTGACGGCAACACCCAGGCGATCATCGTGCCGGCGGACTCCCCGATCAAAACGCTCGCCGACCTCAAGGGCAAGCGCGTCGCGTTCGGCAAGGGCTCGAGTGCGCACAACCTGCTCGTTGCGGCGCTCGACAAGGCCGGCCTTTCCTGGAGCGACATCACGCCGACACCACTGGCGCCGGCGGACGCTACCGTCGCCTTCTCCCGGGGCATCGTCGACGCGTGGTCGATCTGGGATCCTTACCTCGCCTTGGCGGAGATCAAGGACAAGGTGCGTGTGATCGCCTTCGACAAGGACGTGCACAAGCCGAATGCGTTCTACATCGCGGGGTCGGACTTTGTGGCAAAGTATCCGTCCACCGTCGCGAAGCTGAATTCCATTTTCGCGGCCGAAGGCAAATGGGCTGCCGATCATCGCGAGGAGGTGGCTCGGGCGCAGGCCGAGGCGACCGGCGTCGACATCGAGGCCATCAGGCGCTTCGTCGCGCGCTCGAATTACCAGGTGGTGCCGGTCGATGCGGAGATTGTCAGGAGCCAGCAGGCGATTGCCGATCGCTTCAAGGCCATCGGGCTGATTCCGCGGCCGATCAATGTGTCCGACATCGTCTGGAAATGGACGCCAGGCTCCTGAACGTCCTTCGGGCATTGGCGAGCGCAGGCCTCGCTTGCGGCGGTCGTCGCTCGGGCTCGATACGCCCGAGCGAGCGACGCGCGGCCCGTGCCCGGATCAGGCCGGGCAGACCATCGTCAACAGGAGAAGCGTCGGGGGCTGATCGTCGCCATTTGCATGTTCCCAGACCAGCAGGATGTCGTGCCGATCGGCGTTCGGCGCGTTCTTGTCCTGCTCCTTGACGTCAATCTTGATCGGGATCGGGGGTTCGGAGTTGAAGCACTTGCGCACGCTGGCATCCAGCAGGGCGCATTTCGTTAGCGGAACGACACCGGGCTCGTCCTTGGAGAGGGCTGCAGTGCTTGCCTGCGTGGCGAGATCCAGCCGCGCCTTGCCCATCTCCCGCTGCCACCGCTTGCCGCTTCCGCCCGGCCACTGGTCCCGGGGCGACAGGATCGGCTGGTACTGGCCATATTCCAGCGTCTCGATGTCGATGTGATCCGACGCCTTAAGTATTGCGACGCTCTTGATCATGTTCTGCAAAGGATAGTAGTGCGCGTTGATGTGATCTTTAAATTGCTGATTGTTGAATACTCTTCCGCCCATAAGATTGCCCTTTCATTGCAACTTTGGATTGCTCTGGCTATACGCAAGTTATGCAACGCTGGTACGTCGAACGAATAGGTCTTGCAGCTCCAGTTCCGCCGTCCGATTTCGGTCGTGCTTCGACCTACCACTCAAGACTGTATCTCGTCCAGTTCAACAACTTCCCGGATTGGCGCGGATGCGGGCGGGCTGCACGTCCGGATTGATAAGCATGTCCCGATGGGTAATCTCTACTCTAGGCTGCTCACCGGGGGAGCCGGCGATACCGCAGTAGCCTTTGAGAGCAGGGGAATGCTTTGCTTTGCATGCCAGTCGACGATCGGAGCGGACGACAATTGGTGCGCCAAATGCGGTGCTGCTGTAGCTAAGCGCGTGGACCCCGATAGCGAACAACGATTTGTGACGATCCTTCGCGCCGACGTGGTCGACTCGACGGGGCTCGTCGCGGATTTGGACCCCGAAGCGGCCGTCTCGCGCCTGGAGCCGGCCCTGATCGCGATGCGAGGCGCCGTACGCCAGTTTGGCGGCATCGTCAGCAAGGAGCTCGGCGATGGGCTCGCCGCGGTATTTGGCGCGCCGGTCGCTGACGACAACCATGCGCCGCTCGCCTGCCATGCGGCGATCGAGTTGGTCCGACGAGTCGCGGGTTTGGGCGACCCGGGGCTCCAGGTTCGGGTCGGGCTCCATTCGGGGCGCGTGGTCGCCTACATGGTCGCGAGCGAGTACTCCAAGGTTTACGAGATCGGGGGGGCCGCGCAGCACCTTGCGGCACGGCTTGAGGCGGTCGCCGAACCGAACCAGATCTACGCGTCCGAGGCCTGCCAGAACCTTGCCGAAGGCAACGTGCAGTTTGAATATCTGGGTCGGAGGCAGCTCAAGGGATTTAGCGAGCCCTTACCCATCTACCGCGTTGCAAGCGCAACGGATGTCTCCAGCTGGCGGGTACGCAGGGCCCGAAGCGTTGCGCGATTCGTCAACCGGTCGAAGGAAACGGCGCTGCTCAGGCAGTTGGCGCGCGACGCTGACCCCAACCGGCAAACGGCACTCTTGGTTGGCGATCCCGGCATCGGGAAATCGCGGCTGGTGCATGAGTTCGTTGACCAACTCACCCGGGAGGGTTGGCTGCCGATCCATGCCGAATGCAGCCCGAACCTTCAAGGCGCGCCGTTCAGCACGCTCAAGGCACTGATGCTCTCGATCCTGGAGGGAGCCTCAACGGACACGGACAGCCTGGCGAATCTGACAGGGATTCAACGTTCGGCCATCGACGCGGTGCTTGACCGACCGATATCGGATTCGGAATGGGGCGAGCTGGAGCCGCACGCGCGCGGCCGTGCGATCAGCGAAGCATGCTGTGCGATTGTCGAAGGCCTGGTCGTCCGCCGGCGTGCGGTGATCCTCATCGAGGATCTGCACTGGATTGATCGCGCCAGCGAGACCGTTATGGCTGCACTCGCTTCGCTGAGGGCACCCGGCCTGCTGGTGTTGCTGACCAGCCGGCCCAACGGAATTCCGGATTGGGTTGCGCGCAGCAACGCCGAAATCACGGCGTTGCGTTCGCTCGGGGAGGATGCGGGACGCGAGATGCTGGACGACATCCTGGGCGCGTCCGCGAACATGGCTGATCTGAAGAGCCGCGTCGTTCTCCATACGGCCAGCGTACCTCTCTTCATTGAAGAGGTTTGTCGCAGCCTCAAGGACAGTGGAGTCCTCCGGGGACATTGGGGCGACCTGGCGCTCGCGCGCCCGGTCGGCGATCTCGGAATTCCGAGCAGCATTCAAGGCGTCATCGCCACGCGTCTGGATCGCGTATCGAAGGAAGAGCGCTCGCTGTTGCAGATTGCGGCGGCGTTGGGACCGTCTTCGACGGAATCCCTGCTGCGTGAGGTGGCCGGCCTGCCGCAAGAGGCTTTTCAGCGCTGCCTGACGGCGCTCGATCGCGCCGAGTTTCTCGTGAGGATCGATCTCGAGCAGGACAGCTTGCTCGAATTCCCGCACGAGATGGTTCGCCAGGTAACCTACGACTCGATGGTCGAAAAGCTGCGAGAGAGCGTCCATGCCCGTATTCTTGCGACGCTGGAAGACAACGGCAGTTCCTACGATGAGCCTAACAAGCTCTGCTATCACGCAATGCGGGCGAAGGATTGGCAGAAGGCCTTCGCTTACGGCAGAACTGCCGCGCGCAAGAGCCTGGCACGATCGGCATTTGCCGATGCGATCAACTACTTCGAGATCGCAATGGCCGCGCTCGACAAAACGCCGTTCGCCCGCTCGCGCGAAGCGGATGCGATCGACCTTCGTATCGAGGCGCGCACGGCGTTCATGAGCGCCGGCAAGGTCGCCGAATGGTTCGACCTTGGAAGGGATGCGGAGGGACGTGCCAACGCAGTCGACGATATCGGGCGAAAAGTCGCGGCGATGGCGGTCAGGTCGGGAGCCCAGAACTTTTACGGCACGCCGATAGAGGCAATCGAAACCGGCGAGGAGGTTGCTCGCCTGGCCGGGGAATGGGGCAATCCCGGTTGGCTCAACCTGGCTCAGTATAGCCTGGGCCAGGCCTATTTCATCGCCGGCCGGTTCCGCGAGGCCGAGCAGATGCTGGGAGAGGCGTGCCTCCGCCTTTCCGGGCCGGATGCCAGCGCGCCGCCAGGGACCACACCGAGAACACTGCTGTTGCTGTGTTGCATGATGAAGAGCGTAACCCACACGACGCTGGGAGAGATCGACAGCGGTATCGAATTTCACGAGCGCGCGGCAGCGATCGCCAATGAGAGCAATCGACCGTTTGATCGCGTCGCCGCGGGATACAGTGGCGGCTTCCTGATGCTCGGGCAGGGCAACCCCGCGCGAGCAGCTGATATCCTGGAGGAGGCTTTCGCGCTCACGCAGAAGTATGGAATTCGGCTCTTCGTGCCGGTTGTCGCGTGCCATCTCGGTATCGCATATCTGGAGCAGGGGCGTCTCGATCAAGCGCGGCTGACGCTTATTGAAGCCCGGGAGGAAGCCAGATCGGTCGGTTACACCTCGATTGTGCTGCGAACCTCGATCTACCTGGCGCTCGCTGTCAGCCGGCTTGGCGATCCGCAGGCTGCGCTGAACACGTTGAGAGAGGCGCGCAACACTGCGCGGCAGCAGGGCTTCTCCGGCCTGGAAGCCGAGGCGCTGTTCAGCGAGGCAACTATATCGCCTGCCACGAATGCGGACGAGACGAATTTGGTTCTCAACCAGCTGCGCGCGGCAATCGCGATTGCATCGGACAATGGCGCGAAGCCGCTGCTGCACCGGGCCGAAGCGCTGCTAAACGAAATGCTCGCCGATTCTCAGGGAAGCTTCTGGCGGCGCTAGGAAGCTGCGGCGAGCGGCGGCGAGAACACCTGCGGTGCCTCGGGCTCCAGCGTGGCGGTCGTCGCCAGCTGAAAGCGGATACCGTGCACGGAAACGGTCAACGGGATCGTGCGGAAGTCGTCGTGGAAGGCGCGGATCCGGCGGGCGAGCTCGGCCGGGCTGATGCCGGTGGGCAGCTCGCACATGTCGCGGTACATCTGCCTGGTGCTCTTGATGCCGCACCAGGCGATGTCCAATTCCCTGAGCGGTGAGGGCTCGCGGGCAAGCTCGCGCGACATCCGCCAGAAAAGATGCGCAAGCCGAACATAGGCAATCTGCTCGAGCCCGCGCACGCTGATCTTATCGGGAACGATGAAGGACTCGACCCCGACGATGGGACCGGAATCGACACGCGCGGCCATCACATGGGCCGTCGCACCGAACATGCGGGCGCCGTCATAGAGCGCGAAATGCGCCGGCGCCCAGCCGGGATATTGCGGCGGGCCGGGGTGAAAATTGTAGGCGCCGTGGCCAAGCGCCGCCAGAATGCTTTCAGGCACGATGACGCTGGTGGTGAATGCGAGCAGCCGGGCCCCGCGCAACACCTCAGGCTCGATCGCCGCGAGGTCCTCGGCCGTCACCGCGCAGCGGAACGACAGCGCCGGATTGTGCGCCTTCAACAGTTCGGTGAGCGCGAATTGCTGGCTGGCGACGCCGGTGAGAAGGATGATGGTCTTCATGATGTCGGTATCCTTCTCTTACTCTTGTCCTGATGTCAGCCGCGTTGCCCGGCCATGACGACGACGCTGCCGGCGTCGCGGGATTGGCCCACGGTGCGGAACAGGTCGGCCGGCAAAGTCTGCCACGGCGCAATCTCGATGATCCGGTTGTTCGTGCTGGCGGCGGCCGATTTGGCCGAGCCAATATCGTCCTGCCAGGGGCAGAGCGCGAGCTCCAGCCGGCCGAACCCGCCGCAATCGGCAGCGAACGCGTCGGTGATTGCCTCAATACTGGCAGCCATCTCGCGCGCGTCGCTGGTCGCGATGTCGCGCATGATCACGGTGATCGCGTCATTCGAGGCTGCCTGCGACTTGACCACGATCATGGCGTCGCGACCGCCGCTGCGGCTGGCGCGCCGCGCCGGGCGCATCGCGACGCCGAATTCGGCGTCGGGTCCGAGATCGCTGTTGTCGGTGGGCAGGTTGTGGATGATCGTCGTATGGCGAGGCGTGCCGGCGTCCTCCGCGGGGGCATGATACGAGCGCGGCAGCCAGACGGTGTCGAGCGCCATCTGCGACGAGGTCAGGCTCCAGGCCTGGTCGAGCAGGTAGCCCTCCCAGACCGCGGGATAGGCGGTCGCGATGTGATGCCAGTTGCGCAGCAGCGCCTCGGCGGCCGGGGAACGACCGACATACAGAGTGCGCGCCGACATCTCCCACCGGTTCCACTTGTGGAGCGCGATGTCGCAATCGAGGAATGACGGTAGCAGCGGCGGCTCGCTGAGCGTTGCATCGGCCTCGATGAAGAGCAGCGGCTCGCGATGCTCTTCCCACATTCGCAGCATGAAGCCGGACTTCTCGGATGGACGCATGTGCTCGCCGTCGGCAGTGTCGATCGGCACGATGTCGCAGGCGATCTCGAATTCAGCCAGCTTCTCCCGGAGCGCGCGGGCAGGATCGTCGCCGCGGGCGCGGGGATAGCACGAGACCACGCGCAGCGCTGCGTCGGATCGCGCGCCCTCCGCCGGTGCGATGGGACGCCAGTTGAGGCCTCCCCACCACATCTCGTGCGGGCCGTCGAAGCTCGGCCCGATCGTCCCGAAGTCGGTCAGCTTGGACTTCAGGAAATCGAACGCGGGATTCTCGCCGAACGGGATAACGATCGCGCAGTCGGTGCGGAGCGACCGGTAAAGCAATTCAGCAGCGGGGCCGCTCGGCGGTTCGGCGAGGACGATGACGCCATGGTCGCGCCCCGGCTCGGAACCAGCCGGATGGACGGTCGCGCCTCCGAGCCGGTCGGATAGCCAGGCGACCCGCCGGCGCTGCGCAGCGCTCATCCGGATGCCGCTCTCCGCCAGCAATTGATCAAAATTCGTCTGCAAGCCGTCCGCTTGCACCGTGTCAGCCGAAGTCATGCCCGCGCTACCCCTCGTTAACCTTCTACGGGCGGGGCGGCCAGATCAGGCGGACAAATCACTCGGCGCTGGTCGCTTTCGCATCGTTGGCGTTGCGCCAGCTCAGCGTGGCCGCGGGCGCCCGGTTATCGTCGCGGTCCTCGACGGCGAGGATGCGGTCGTGGTCGAGTGCGGTCAGCGCGATCGTGTAGATCGCAACATCGGCTTCGAAGCCGTCGACCGGGATCAGCAGCATGCCGTCGTCGGTGTCGGCACGGAACTGACGGCCGCGCCTCTCGAGGCCGGCATCGATCAGCCGTGCCTCCGCGACCGTCTTCAGGTTCGAGCTCTCAGCAGCCTTCGCGGCGCTCTCGCCGTACTGCACCGTGATGCCGTGGAGCATTCCGTGACGGGTGAGCTTTGCCAGCGGCAGTGCAATGGTCGCGACCGCCATGCGCCGCGACAGCGGAATCCGCAGGCGGAGGTCGCCGAGCCCGGTGTGATAGACGCTGACGGGTTCGAGCGCTGCCTGGCCGTCGTGCCCGAACAGGCCGACCTGCAAGGTGCCGCATTGCGCCTCGCCGAACACGTTCGCAGGCAGGCGGTTGGCGCCGAACAGCGTGTAGAGATAGGCGTGCGACGGCGACAGCGCGGCAAAGCTTCCGGCCAGCCACATCGGCGGCGCCGGTGCAGTGCATGCCGTGGATAGGCCGCGGGCAATGATGCAGTCATTGATGAGGTTGGCGTCGAGCAGCGGCGCCAGCGCCTGCGTGCCGAGGTTGACGTCATGCCTGATACCGCCGAGCAGCACGAGTTCGTCATCGTCGGGCAGCAGCAGCAGGCGTCCGAGCACGGCGGTGGCCCATCGTGCCGCAACAGCGGGGTCCGCATCGGGCTGCAATGCGTAGCGCGGGGCCAAATCGCGGGCGCGCGATGCATAGGCCAGCGCTCCGGATTGCACTTCGTTTGCCAGCGCCAGCTGGGCGGCCGGACGCTGATCGCCCTCGCGCAACACTTCGCCGCCGCGATAATCGCGCGCCGATCCTTCGTCAGAGCAGCAAAGCTGCTCCAGCAACGCGACGTTGCGGATCAGCATGCGCTTGACGTGCGGTGTGACGATGCGATCCGAGATCAGGCCTTCCGCGGTGTCGTCGTCGGCGACGTCGTCGAAGGCATCGTCAAGCGTCAGCAGATAGACGCCGTGCAGGCGAGTGCGAATGCCTTCGCGATCGAAGATCCGCCGCAGCGACTTCTGCACGCTCGCGGAATAGCCGAGGTCGACGAGGATCAGGTCGGTGCAGTCGTCGAAATTCGCGATCTTGGCGCGAATGTAGGCCAGCAGGCGGCTGCGGATACCGGCGGCGATATCGGTGATTTCGCGCGGATCCATCAGATCGGGCAGCGCGTCGGCGAGTTCGCGGCCGCTCGCAATGCCGTCGGGATACTGCGCGAAGAAATTCATCACCGCGGGTGGCTGCACCTTGACGATATCGACGAAGGTCGGCGCGTCGATCTTGACGACCCGGCTCAATAGCTCACTGAGAGGTTCGAGCGTGTCGGCGGAGCCGACCAGGCTGACACGGCGATTGATCTCGAGATAGGCGCCGGTTTCGTCGTGACTTGCCTGCCAGACGCGATAGGGCAGCAGACCGTCGCGGCCAAGGAATCCGATCGCAACGCGTGCGCCCTCGCGCGCCAGCGCCGTCCGCCGCGCTTCGATGAATGCGTCGAACGCCGCCATGACAGGGCCGAGCACGGTCACGCCGAGGTTGAAGGCCGGAGACTGCTCTGCGCTCCGGGCCGTCACCGCGCGCCGTAGCGTGCGCGCGCCGCAATCGAGTCGCGACGGCTGATCGGGGCACAGCAGTTCGAAGATCGACGTCTCTCGCTGGAGCTTCGATGCCAGCGCCGCGCTGGCCTGCGGATAATAGCGCGGGCGGATGCCGTGACGGCGGGCGCCTTTGATATCCGCGTTGTGATTGTCACCGACATGGAACGAGCTCGCGGCGTCGATGCCCTGCTCGGCGAGATAGGCCCCGAACAGCGCCTCGCTCTTGCTGCTGCCGTGATCGCAGGATGCGTAGAGGAAATCCCAGGTCAGTCCGGGGCTGCAGGACCGCAGCAGCTGCGCGAGCTGGTCGGTATTCCAATAGGTGTCGGAGATGAATCCGGTGCGAAAACCGCCGCGCTTCATGTCGATATATTGCTCGAGCATTTCCGGATTGACGCGGCACAGCTCGAGCTCGGCGTCGAATTCGATCCGTGCGAGATCCTGCAACGCATCGCGGTTCAGGCCGAACAACCTGAACGGAAAGTACTTGTAGATGTCGGCGATGCGCACTTCGGTGGTGGCGCTGCGCTCCAGCGCCAGCTTGCGCGCGCGTGCCTCTGCCTGGATTCGATGCTGAACGAAACTGACGGACATGCTCGGAAATTTTTCAGCAATGCGCGAAAGCTGAAAAACCCTTTCAAATACGCCATCTGGCGTCGTGCAGGCACGCAACAGAAATGTATCGAAAACATCGAATGAACATGCAGAAATATTCTGCGCTCGACGCGTTGCGTCGACCGTCATGATCGTCATGCGCAAAATTCCCGCCGGTCCTCATGCGTTGAACGCCTGCGTGAGACAAATCAGGCGCGATCATTCAAAAAAGTTGATGCGGGATTCGAAAACGCGCGCTTCGCGACTGACAGATTCAAAAAATCCGATAACGTCGAAATAGTGATTCGGAAAAAATTGCCTAGTCGAATTCATCGAATGCAAGATGGCGACCAACGGCGATGGATCACCCGCATGCTCCGCGCATGCATGTGTTCGCGTGGCGTTAGTTGATGTGACAACAGCGTTTTCCGACGCGACGAATTCTTCCGCGGGCATGCGAGGCGATGCTGAACGACTGCTCCATTCTCCGTAGAATTGCCGGCTGCGCCTCCGCGCAGCGGCAGCTTTTGCCGGGCAGTCGGCAAAATAATCCAGCTAAGCATTTGAAAAATAACAAAAAAAGTTCGCCTGGTTTACTCCAGCCCTCCGTTCAACGCTCAGAAGCCGTATGGGATGTGTGCCAGCGGCGTTGGTTGGAGAGCGGCGGATGAGTTACGCGCTTGATGTGACGGCAGCGGTCGAGGTGGAGGCCACGGCGGCCGCGGCTGCGCCGGTCGAAGCGGCTGCTCCCTGGAGCAACGTCCCCACCGTTGCCGATGCAGGCCCGCTCGACACCGTCGAGATCCAGGACGAGGACAAGGAACTGCTCGACCGCCTCGCCGCCGGCGACGAGGCGGCGTTTCGTGCTCTCGTCGAACGTCATGTCGATCGCGCCTACGCGATCGCACTGCGCATCGTCGGCAACGCCGCAGACGCCGAAGACGTGGTGCAGGACACGATGCTGAAGGTGTGGACGCATCGCGGCCGCTGGCAGCATGGCCGCGCCAAGTTCTCAACCTGGCTCTATCGCGTCGTCAGCAACCGCTGCATCGATCTGCGTCGCAAGCCGCGCACCGAGAATGTCGATGTCGTGCCCGAGGTCGCCGACACGCAGCTCGATGCGAGCACTGTGATCGAGCGCAATGAAATCGGCAATCTGCTGGAGGTCGCGATGCAGCGGCTGCCCGAGCAGCAGCGCGTCGCGGTGATCCTCTCGTATCACGAGAACATGAGCAACGGCGAGATCGCCGAGGTGATGGACACGACCGTAGCCGCAGTGGAGTCGCTGCTGAAGCGCGGGCGACAACAGCTTCGCGAGATGCTGAAGCGGCACGAGCGTGACCTGCGCGGCGCGTTTACCGACTGCTAACCATAAATTCCGGCTTCTGAAGATTTCGCGCCTGACCACCGACGGCCGACCCGTTTGATCGGGCGGACGGGGGCTGGAACCGCGTCACCTCACTTTCTCACGATGCGGCATGCCATGCCCCATCAGCACAGGAGCTACTCATGCCCGCAATTTCCACCAACACCGCCGCCAACTCCGCGGTCCGCTACCTCAACATCAATTCGATGCAGGAAACCAGCGCGCTGTCGAAGCTGTCGAGCGGCTCGCGCATCACCTCGGCGTCCGACGACGCCGCCGGCCTCGCGATCTCGACCCGCATTTCCTCCGACATCACGACGCTGCAGCAGGCCGCCACCAACGCGGCGCAGGCGACCTCGATCCTGCAGACCGCCGACGGCGGCGCCTCCAACATCTCGGACATCCTGGCCCGCATGAAGTCGCTGGCCTCCGAGTCCGCCTCCGGCACCGTCGCCGATTCCAGCCGTGCCTACATCAACTCGGAATTCACGCAGCTCAAGGGCGAAATCGACTCGATCGCTACCGGCACCCGCTACAGCAGCCAGAGCCTGCTGGATGGTTCGAGCGTGTTCTCCTCGGGCGTCGCGGTGCTGGTCGGCTCGACCTCGGCGGACACCATCACCATCACGCTGACCAACCTCACCGCGTCCTCGCTCGGCGTCACCTCGCTCGACGTTTCGACGCTGTCGGCTGCCACCAGCGCGATGTCGGCCCTCGACAGCGCCATCGACAGCGTGTCGTCCGCCCGTGCCGAGATCGGTGCCCAGGAATCGCGCTTCAACTTCAGCGCCGACTCGATTTCGACCCAGACCCAGAACCTGCAGTCCGCCAATTCGGCGATCAAGGACGTCGATATCGCCGCCGAGCAGGCGACGCTGTCTTCGGCCGAAGTGAAGACCCAGGCCGCGGTTTCGGCGGAAACGGCGGCAAACCAGATGCCGCAGTACCTGCTGAAGCTGCTCGGCTAGTTTGAACGGCTGATCGGGCCGGCATGATGCCGGCCCGATTCTTGTTGCGGCGGAAGTGTCGACATGACGGTTAGCAGCGCGACCTCGGGCACCTCGAGCACGTCAAGCACGACGTCGGCGAGCTCCGCCAGCACGGTGACAACGACCGGCACCACTAATTCGGCCAGTATCGACTGGACCGCGCTGATCAACGCCGAGGTCAACGCCAAGCTCGCGCAGGCGACCAACATCACGACATCGATCACTGCGAACCAGGCCAAGATCACCGCCTACCAATCCCTGCAGACCGAGCTGTCGACGCTGGCCAGCGGCCTGTCGTCGCTCAGCACCTCGATCATCAACTCGATCGCCACCAATGCGTTCGCCACGCGCTCGGCGACGATTTCCTCCACCGGCGACGTCAGCGCCTCCTCGGCACTCAACATGAGCGTCAACAGCGGCTCGGCGACCGGCAATCACACGCTCCAGATCACCCAGCTCGCGACCGCGCAGAAGGTGATCGGCTCGACGCAATCGAGCACGTCGACGGCGCTGGGCCTCTCCGGCACGTTTTCGCTGGGGCTGGCCGGCGGCAGCAGCGCCGCGATCTCGATCACCAGCGGCATGTCGATGCAGGATGTCGCCGACACCATCAATGCCCAGACCTCGACCACCAACGTCCAGGCCTCGATCGTCCAGGTGTCGAGCGGGTCCTATGAGATGGTGCTGACGGGGACCCAGGATGCCGCCAACATCACCTATTCGTCGACCTCGGGCGACGACATCATGAACAAGCTCGGCGTCACCGACACGACGGGGGCCTTCACCAATGTGCTGCAGAAGGCGCAGTCCGCGCAATTCAGCCTCGACGGCATCGCGCTTACCCGCAACACCAACGATATTTCCGACGTGCTCTCCGGCGTCACCTTCGATCTGCTGCAGCCGACGCCGAGCGGCACCAGCCTGAACATCAGCATCCAGACCGACACCAGCCAGATCACCACGGCGCTGCAGACCTTCGTCACCAACTACAATGCGTTTCGCGACCAGGTGATCGCACAGTCCGCGCAGAACTCCGACGGCACGGCCGCATCGAGCGCCGTGCTGTTCGGCGACAGCACGATGCGCGATATCATGACCCAGCTCCAGCAGGTGCTGAGCGGGACCGTGAACGGCATGACGATGGCCGATCTCGGCCTGTCGTTCAACGAGAACAACGAGCTGCAGCTCGACACCGGCACGCTGTCGACCGTGCTGACGCAGAATCTCGCCGGTGTCACCAAGCTGCTGTCGGCGCAGACCACGACCTCGTCGAGCCAGTTGAACGTCGTCAACACCGGCACGTCGCCGCAATCCTTCACGCTCGACGTGACGGTGGATTCGACCGGGACGCTGAACGGCGCGTCCGTCGGCGGCGACAGTTCCGGCTTTTCGGTCGTCGGCAACACCATTATCGGCAACTCGGGCACGATCTACGCCGGGATGGCGTTCACCTACACCGGTTCGACCTCGCAATCGATCACCGTGTCGTCGACATCAGGCCTTGCATCGCAGATCTACCAGCTCGCGCACACCAATGCCGGGACCAGCGGCCAGCTGCAGACGCTGATCACCAATCTGCAGTCGCGCGACACCGACCTGCAATCCCAGGTCAGCGACATCCAGAGCAATGCGGCGACGTTCAAGGCGCAGCTGCAGCTTCAATTCGCCAATTACCAGGCCGCCATCGAAAGCGCGAACAACACGCTGGGCTACCTGAGCGCCCTCCTGAACGCATCATCGAGTAAATAATGACCCAGAATGCAATGGCCTACCACGCCAACAATGCCTACCGATCCGCCGCGGTGGCGGTGCCGCCGTTGAAGGCGGTGGTGATGCTGTGCGACGGCGCCATCACGTTTCTGCAGAAGGCGCTGGATGCGCACGAGGCGAAGCGCTTCGAGGAAGGCCACGCCCATCTGACGCGGGCGACCGCGATCCTGCGTGGACTGAGCCACAATCTCGACGTCACCCGCGGCGGGGCGATGGCCGATCGCCTGTTCCGGACCTACAATGCCCTGATCATGGCATGCCTGCGCTCCTATGGGCGACCGCAGGCCAAGGAGAATTTCCGGCGCATCATCGCCAGCCTGACGGAGCTTCGCGACGCCTGGAAGTTCGTCGAGGCAACCGCCGGCAAGGCCGCCAAGGCCAAGACATCCGAGAAGACGCTCGAATCAGCCGCCGGCCGCTGAGCGCGGGACGGCACGAATCGCCCGGCGAAGCGGCCTTTCCGGGCGGGGGGCAGGGCGCCCGGGCGGGCGTCCTGATGGGGAAAATGGCCGCCCGGTGAGCACCATGCTGGACCTGACGCTGCGGCGGCGGAAATTGATTTCCGCCGTCCCGCGAATGCTTTATGACGGCCTTGGCGACGAGGCTGGATCTGCACGCGGGATGGACGTTGCGACATTCGAAGACCTGATCGACCGGCTGGGGGAGGACCTATCCCGCTGGCCCGATGATCAGCGTCTTGCCGCCGTCCAGCTGCTGGCTTCTTCGGCCGAAGCGCGGACGCTCTATGAGCAGGCGAGCGCAGTGCGCCGGGCGCTCGCGGCGCCACCGGTTCGTGCCCCCAAGGGCCTTGCCGACCGCATCGTGACCGCGGCGGCGCAACTGCCCCAAAGGGAACTGCCGCAAGAGGACCTGCCGCAAGAGGATCTGCCGCAAGCGTCGGGCTCGGAGCCGGCTTCGCCCGACGCGCAGCCAAACGATGCGCAAGGGCCAGGCGAATCCGCCCAGCAAGGCAAGGTGCTGCCGGCCCTGTTGCTGGCGCTGTGCCTGCTGCCCGCGCTGGCGCCGCCGGCATTGATGCTCGGCGAACCGGATCTGCTGCTCAGCCTCTCGCTCTAAGCTTCCGCATCGCCTTTGCGGCACGCCGCGCCTTCGCGTGGCGCGTTGGCCTGCATGCATTTGGACGCCTCGGGACCGCGGCCGATCGGCAGATTCTGCCGATTAATCAAGTGATTCCGCACGGATGAATCCGCGCCTGAATTCGGCGCGTCATCCGTTTTATCTGCGAACGACTTCACGATCCCAATGTTTCAACGCGTTCCGTCGCCTTAGCCAGCGGCGAAGAGAGCCTTGTCATGACCGTTTCCTCGGCAACCTCTGCTGCAACCTCCGCCGCCTCGGGCTCGTCGAGTTCGTCGACGAGCGCGTCGATGGGGATGAGCTCGACCGATTTCCTCAACCTGCTCGTCAGCGAGCTGCAGAACCAGGATCCGCTGAACGCCACCAGCACGACCGACTTCATCAACCAGCTCACCTCCTACGCCAACTTCACCGAACAGCAGTCGACCAACGCCAGCATGACGTCGCTCGCGAACTCGTTCTCGAGCCTCGTGACGCTCAACTCGGTCAACTACATCGGCCACACCGTCGAGGCGAAGACGAACACGGCGGAGCTCACCAACGGCTCGGCGACCTTCGGCTACTCGCTCACCTCGGCCGCTTCCAACGTCGCGATCAAGATCCAGGATTCCTCCGGCAATACGGTGTGGAGCGGCAAGGGGACCGGAAATGCCGGCTCCAACACCTTCGCCTGGAATGGTCAGACCACGAGCGGCACCCAGCTCAGCAATGGCGGCCAGTACACGATCCAGGTGAACGCGACCGACGCGGCCGGGAACTCGCTGCTCAGCTACACCACGATGACTGGAACGGTGACCGGGATCGATGCCTCCGGCTCGACGCCCTCGTTGCTCGTGAACGGCGTCCCGGTCAGCGCCGCCAACATCATCGGCGTCACGTCCTGATTGCTTCCGGAGTATTATCATGAGTCTCACTGGTGCACTTTCCTCGGCGATCTCGGCGCTCAACGCGCAGAGCCAGTCGCTGGCAATGATTTCCGATAATATTTCGAACGCCGACACCACGGGCTACAAGACCACGTCGGCGATGTTCAACGATCTGGTGACGGCGTCGAGCAGCGCCACCTCATACACATCCGGCGGCGTCAATGTATCCGGCCGCGCCAACATCACCCAGCAGGGATTGCTCGCCGCGACCACCAACGCCACCGACGTCGCGATCCAGGGCAGCGGCTTCTTCGTCACCACCAATGCGACGACCGGCGGCACCACCTCCTACACCCGCAACGGCGCGTTCACGACGGACAACTCGGGATATCTCGTCAACAACGGCAATTACCTCGAGGGGTGGCGCACCGACGCTCAAGGCAACATCATCGGTAATGCCTCCGCCTCCAGCCTGGCGCCGATCAACACGCAAGCGGTCGCCACCAGTGGCAGCGCCACCACAAAGACGACATTTGCCTTGAACCTGCCGTCTGATGCGGCAGTTACGGCAACACCCCCCACCGCCGCCGCTCCCGCGTTCACCAGCTCGATGACGGTCTACGATTCGCTGGGAACCGCGAGTTCGGTCGAGGTCACCTGGGCGAAGACCGGCACCAACACTTGGACGGCCTCGTTTGGCCAGCCGAAACTGGCGTCGGACCCCACCAAGACCACAGCCGCTCCGATCACCGATACTGTATCGATCACCTTCAACCCCGACGGGTCGCTGGCCTCGACGACGCCGGCCAATCCGAGCATCAGCATAACCGGCTGGACCGATGGCGCGGCCGACAGTTCCGGCACCAGCGCCATTGCGCTCGATTTCGGCACGGCCGGCAAGACCGACGGATTGACGCAATACTCGTCGGGGCAAACGACACCCGCGATCAATCTTACCAGCATCAACTCGGACGGCCTGCCTTACGGCAAGCTGAGCAGCATCGCGATCGGCAAGGGCGGCGTGGTCGACGCCACCTACTCCAACGGGCAGACCATCGCGATCTACAAGATCGCGGTCGCGACCTTCAGCGACCCCAACGGTTTGACCGCGGCAAGCGACGGCATGTACTCGGCGACGGCGGCCTCCGGCAACGCCACGCTACAGACCTCGGGCAACAACGGTGCGGGCACGATCTACGGCAGCGAGCTGGAATCGAGCACCACCGATACCAGCGGCCAGTTCTCCAACATGATCTCGGCCCAGCAGGCCTATTCGGCTGCGTCGCAGGTGATCACCACCGTCAACAAGATGTTCGATACGCTGATCTCGGCGGTGTCGCGATGATGGCAAACGCAAGCCGCGAAGATGCCCTGTTGCGAAAGCTGCGGCGCCTGACCGCGCGAGCCGCCAGCGTCAGGGCCGGCGATCGGGCGCAGCTCATTGCGCTGCTCGACGATATCGGAACCTTACGCGATCTGCTGATGCGCGAATGCGTACGGCTCGACCAGGAATTCAACCGGGCTTCGGCCCGGGTAACGGCCATCACCGCATATGGGCGCAGCGCACAATCGGTTCGCGCCCTGCGTCGCGGACACTAGCTTGAACGGGAGCGATGACATGACACCGGAACGCAACATCAAGATCAATCCCGCGGGCAATGACGAGCGCGCCAGGTCGTTGATCACGCTGATCGACAATCTGATCGCGATCGTGAACGAGGAGAATGTCGAGCTCGCCAAGGGGCTACCGGCCTCGCGGCTGAAGCAGGTCGACGAGAAGAACCGGCTTGCCTCCTTGTTCGAGCAGTGCGTGGCGGAAGCCGTCGGCAAGGCCGCAAACCTCAACGTCCAGGATCGCGTGCTGCGGGAGCAGCTGCTGGATCGGATCCTGAAGCTCCGGGTCGCGATGGACGAGAATGTGATGCGGCTGCGCGCGGCGATCGATGCCAGCAACCGCAGGATCGAGGCGATCATGCAGGCGATCCGCGAGCAGATCGCCAACGTATCGCCCTACGGCGCCGGCGGCCGTCGCGTCACGTCCGCGATGTCCTATGGCACCAACGTGCGGGCCTGATCGGGCCGGCGCCGGAGGGAGTGGGTCGTGTCGTCGCTCGATATTGCACGAAGCATCGCATTCAGCGGGCTGTCCGCCACGCAGGTGCAGATCAGCATCGCCTCGGCGAATATCTCCAATGCCGACACCAAGGGCTATACCGAGAAGACCGCCAACCAGAGCAGCAACGTCACTGCAGGCGTCGGCACCGGTGTCACGATCACCGGGATCAGCAGCGCGGTCGACAAGCTGCTCTTGAAGTCGCTGGTCGGAGCCGATTCCGATCTCGGTGCCGCCAACACCAACAACAGCTATCTGACCGAGCTGCAGCAGCTCTACGGCAGCACGTCGAGTGGAGGCAGTTCGACGACGGGCACCTCGCTCGCCAACACGCTCGCAGCATTCGAATCGGCGCTGTCGTCGCTGGCGAGCACGCCGAGCAGCGCGTCGCTGCAGTCGAACGCCGTCAGCGCGCTCAGCGCGGTGACGACGCAGCTGCAGCAGACCTCGACGGGTATCCAGAAGCTGCGTGCCAATGCCGACCAGGACATCGCCTCGTCGGTCAGCGACATCAATTCCGATCTGCAGCAGATCTCCGACCTCAACAAGCAGATCAAGCAGGAGGCGGCCGCGGGCCAGCCCACTGCCGACCTCGAGGACCAGCGCAACAGTGCGCTGCAGGACCTCGCGTCGCAAATGAATGTGAGCTATTTCACCACATCGAGCGGCGATCTGCAGATCTATACCGGCTCGGGGCAGGCGCTGGTCGACAGCACGGCCCATCCCCTAAGCTTCACCCCGACGTCCAATGTGACGGCATCGACGACGTATGTCGCGGGCTCGCCGACGAGCGGCTTCAGTGGCATCACCGTCAACGGGGTCGACATCACTTCGCAGATCTCCTCCGGCAAGGTCAGCGCGTTGGTCAACCTGCGTGATCAGACGCTGCCGGCCGCGCAGTCGCAGCTCGACGAGCTCGCCCAGCAGCTGACCGCCAGCGTCAACGCGGTATCGAACCAGGGCACATCGGTGCCGCCCCCGGCCAGCCTGACCGGAACTGCCACCGTGAGCAACGCGACGCCGCTCTCGGCGACCGGCACGGTGCGGATCGCGGTCGCGGACAAGAGCGGCAACCTCGTCTCCTACCAGGACCTCAATCTGGCGTCCTATACGACAGTCGGCGCGCTCGCCACAGCGATCAACGGAATCTCGGGCGTGTCCGCGTCGGTCGATGCCAACGGACACCTGACGATCTCTGCCTCTGGATCGGGCAACGGCATTGCCATCAACGAGATGACGAGCTCGGTCGGCAGCTCGGCGGAGGGATTCTCGGATTACTTCGGGCTCAACGACCTGATCACCGGCACCAGCGCTTCGAATATTGCGGTACGTAGCGATATCCTCAACGGCACGGCGGCGCTGCCGACGTCGACGCTCGACGCGTCGTCAACCCTGGCGGTTGGAAGCTCGGTGCTGTCGGCGGGCTCGGCGACCGTCGTGAATGCACTCTCGAGCGCGCTGACGGGGTCGACCAATTTCGCCATGGCGGGCGGGCTCGGCGCCACCACCGGCTCCTTCACCGACTACGCGGCAGCGATCGTTGCCAACGTCGCTGGCAAGGCCGCTCAGGCGTCGTCGACCTACACCGCCAAGCAGACCGCGCAGTCGACTTATGCGAGCTCGATGTCGTCGCAATCCGGCGTCAACATCGACCAGGAAAGCGCGAACCTGAGTGCATTGCAGAACAAATACGCTGCCGCGTCCCAGATCATCACGTCCATTAACGCCATGTTCTCGGCGTTGATGACCGCGATGACCACAGCGTGAGGCCATCGTCATGATGATGCGTGTTGCTACCTTTGCGCTGTCGGATCAGATGGTCACCGGTGCGCTGCGCCTACAGGCCGCAATGGCCAATGAACAGGTGCAGGAGTCCTCCGGACTGCAATCCGAGGACTTCGGCGGCTACGGCTCCAACGCCGGGCGCGTGATCAATCTGCAGGTGTCGGTGACGCGTGCCCAGACCTATATCGATGCCAGCAATCTCGCCGACAACAAGGTGCAGGCGATGTATTCGGCGGTCGGCTCGGTGACCGATATCATTACACAGCTTCGCACCCAACTCAGCGCGGCGACCACCGGCAGCAGCACGGCGACGGCGTCGGTGATCAACTATGCCCAGCAGGCGATATCGCAGATGCAGGGCCTGCTCAACACCCAGTATGACGGTGAGTATGTCTTCAGCGGCGCCCGCACCGACACCGCGCCCGTTGATCTGTCGAGCTATGACACCGGCACCGGATCGTTGACGACGTCTGACACCAGCTACTACAAGGGCGACAGCGAGATCGCCTCGGTGCGGGTTTCGGACAGTCAGTCCGTTTCCTACGGCGTCACCGCCGACAATCCGGCCTTCGAGCAGGTCATGCGGTTGTTGAAATACGTCGGCAACAGCACGACGTTGACGTCGAGCAATATCTCGCAGGCGCTCGACCTTGCCAGCAATGCGCTGGATGCGACATCCACGGTGCAGGCAAAGCTTTCGACGGCCGCGTCGCAGATCGAGACCGCCAGCACCAGCCAGAGCGATTACCAGAATTTCGCGAAAACCCTGTCGACCAACCTCACCAGCGTCGACGTCGCTGCGGTGACGGCGCAGTTGTCGACCTATCAGGCGCAACTGACGGCGTCCTATTCGGCGATCGCCAAGATCCAGAGCATGAACCTGGCCAACTATCTGAAATAGCGGGCCGCCGCGAGCGGCTCAGCGGTTCAGGATCTTGAGCCAGACATCGCCGAGGATGATCGGCTCGCGCGGGGCGAGCCAGGTGAGGCCGGCGGTTCTGCCGAGCTCGGCGATGGTGCCTTTGGCTTGCAGATCGGCGAGCACCTTGTTGACGGCGTCCAGCAGCGCCTTGTCGGTCTCGAGTGCGACGTAACCGCGGTTGGCGCCGATCGGATAATAATAGCCCGACGCTGTGATCTTGGTATCCGGACGGCTCGCGCGGTAGGCGTCGAACCGGCGGAGGTCGAGCAACGTGGCGTCGAATTCGCCGCGCTCGAGCTCTCCGAGCAGGTCGCTGCGGCCGGGAACGAGGTGGGTGATGTCGTCGATCAGCCTTCCCTTGTCGAAGTTCATCAGGACGGCATCGCCCAGCGTGCCGCTTTCGATCGTCAGGCGAAGGCCGGCGAGATCGCCGATATCGGTGATCTTGCGGTCTTTGGCCTTGGGACCGAGCACGACGGTCATCGGCGAATAGATATAGGGCTGGCTCGGCACCAGCACCCCGATCGGGATCCGGCGGCGGCGATCGTCGCGGGTGGCGCCGTCAAAGTCCGGCAGCTTGGCCGTCGTGACGCCGGGCGCCTTCAGCGAATCCGTCGTGAGGGCATAGCCGCCGACCAGCGAGCAGCGCCCGTCCGAGAGCAAGGCATTAGCTTCCAGCGCCGGACTGGAATCCTCGTCGAGCTTGCTCTCGAACCATTGGATATTGAGCGGACGTCCGAGCCGCTCGGCAATCGCTTGCGCGAGCGCGACGTCGAAGCCGGCATCCGGCTTGCCGCGATGATGCGCCGACAAGGGTGGCAGGTCCTCGTCGAGGCATACTCTGAGCGGTTCGTTGCCGGCATGCGTTGCCGCCGTCATGCCGAGAAGCAGCGCGGTCGCGGCAGTCGCCAGGAGGGCCTTCATTGGGGCCTCCGGCTCAGCAGGAAGGCCCAAACGTCGGCGATCTCCTGTTCGCTCAGGATATCGGCCCAGGGCGGCATCTTGCCGTTCTTGCCTTGCTTCACGGTGGTCACGAAGCGAGTCTTGTCGCCGGCGAACGCGCGCAGGTCCGGCGTGATCGTACCGGAGTTGACCATGTTGGGCCCATGGCAATGCGAGCAGTTCTTGGCGTAGGTGACCTTGCCCTGGTCGGACTGACCTTCGAGGTCGATTGCACTGGCTTGCTGTGCGGCCGCCGGGATCAAGGTGATCAAGGCTGCCGCGACGGCGGCGAAGATCGCCGCCGTCAACAGGGGTACTCTTTCAGTCACGTGTGCTCCGCGCTCAGTTCTTGACCGCGAAAACCCACAGCGAGCCGCCGGGCGGCACCTTGGCCAACCGCTCGTCGCCCGAGAACAGCGAATACACGCCGCCATAGCCTGAGTTGACGGCGACATACTGCACGCCGTCCTGCTGCCAGGTGATTGGTTGTCCCTCGATGCCCGAGCCGGTCTGGAACTGCCAGAGCTTCTTGCCGGTGTCGGCGTCGAACGCCTCGAATTCGCCGGTCAACTGACCGGAGAACACCACGCCGCCGGCGGTGGAGAGCACGCCCGAGAAGCGCGGAATATCGCTCGGCGCTTCCCACTTCGCCTTGCCGGTCATCGGATCGATGGCCTTGAGATGGCCGCGCGGTCCGGTGCCCCATTCCCAGGGATCGGTGAGGTCCATGCCGACATACCATTCGCCCTGCTTGAACGTCGCCGGCTCGGACTTGTACTTGCCGCCGAAAGCGAGCGTGTTGGCGTAGGCGAGGCCGGTCTGCGGATTGAACGACATCGGCTCCCAGTTCTTGCCGCCGAGGATCGACGGATAGACCGTGACCTTCTTGCCGTCACGCGCGTCCTTGACGATGTCGGTCTCGATCGGGCGGCCGGTCTTCATGTCGACGCCGGTCGCCCAGTTGACGTTCACATAGGGATTGGCCGCCAGCAGCTTCCCGTTGGTGCGGTCGAGCACGTAGAAGAAGCCGTTGCGGTTGGCATCCATCAGCACCTTGGTCGGCTTGCCCTCGACGTTCATGTCGGCGAGCACCATCTCGGCCACCGAGTCGTAGTCGAACGGGTTGTTCGGCGAGAACTGGTAGTGCCACTTGATCTTGCCGGTCTTCGGATCGAGCGCGAGCACCGAGCAGGTGTAGAGATTGTCGCCGGGGCGCACGGCGGCATTGAATGGTCCGGGATTGCCGATGCCCCAATACACCGTGTTCAGTTCGGCGTCGTAGGAGCCGGTGATCCAGGTCGAACCGCCGCCGAGCTTCCAGGTATCGCCCTTCCAGGTGTCGCCGCCGGGCTCGTCCGGTGTCGGGATCGTGTAGGTGCGCCAGAGCTTCTTGCCGGTCGCGGGATCCCAGCCGTCGATGAAACCGCGGGTACCGAACTCGGCGCCCGAGATGCCGGTGATCACGACGCCGTCGGCGACCAGCGGCGCCACCGTCATCGAGTAGCCTTCCTTGATGTCCGCAGCCTTCTCGCGCCACAGCTCCTTGCCGGTCTTGGCATCGAGCGCGATCACATTGGCGTCGAGGGTGGTGCGGAACAGCTTGCCGTCATAGAGAGCGGCGCCGCGATTGATGATGCCGCAGCAGACGATGCGCGGCGTCTCGGCGGGATATTCGACCTTGGTCTTCCAGATCTGCTTGCCGGTCTTGGCGTCGATCGCGATCGTGGCGTTGTGCGTGGTGACGTAAAGGACGCCCTGGTAGACGAGTGGCTGCGATTCCTCGCTGCGGTCGTCGTTCAAACTGTAGTTCCAGACCGGCACCAGATTCTTGACGGTGTCCTTGTTGATCTGGTTCAGCGTCGAGAAGCGCTGAAGATTGTAACCCATTCCGTAATTGAGAACGTTCGATGTATCAGTCGCACCCTTGACCAACTGCTCGTTGGTTTGAGCGCTTGCACCATAGGATGCAAGAATTACGAGGCTTGCGGCCAGCGCAATGCGTCTCATCATATCCTCCCAATGAACCTTGCTCTGCACGCCTATTCCTGACGTTGCGGACGGAACCATCGGCCTGAAACCAAAACGGGTCAATACGAAAACGTGAACGAACCCCAGCCACGGCAGCAGGCCGGTCGAAGGCGTCAGCTTTTCCGCTGATGCGTCCGTGGCTTACCGTAGTGCGGAATACGCAATGCCAAGCGCGGTTCGCACTTGTGCCGCAGCGCGAACGGTTCGATCAGCTCGACGGCGCATGGGGACAGGCACTTGGACGCGGCTTGGTTCCCCGCTTGTCCGGCGGCACATTGCAATTGTCGATACGTCGACCTGTTCGCGAAGCTCGATCCCGATCATGACGGCACGCTCGGTGTGCGCGAATTACGCGGGCGGCTGACCGCGAAGGAGCTCAAGACGGCGGATCCGGATCACGACGGCACCCTGACGCTCGACGAGTACCTCGCGCTCGTCGAGCAGCGTTTCAGGGCCGCCGGTCCCGACAATGACGGAACACCGGATGCGAAAGAGTTCAAATCGCGCGCCGGTCGGGCACTGTTGCGCCTGCTCAAATAGGCTCGTTCTGCCGGGCGAATTCCGGATATTGACGCTGGATTCCGCGCATAACAAATAAAGTTGCGATTTCGCTCCCGGGCAAGACTTGGCCGACGCAATCCGGTCTGCTTATGCGCGCGTCGTCCTCCGGCAGCCGGAAAATGCCTGACAGATCAGTGTCGGAATTTCCCAGCCGTTTCGAAGCCGGGCTGATGCCCGCGAGCCGTCGTCCGTGTCGGCATGTCCAGCAGCGAAGTCGGGTCCTTATCCGGCCGGCTTGCGCCCTGGAAGCGCCAGCCCTAGCTTGCCGTGCGGCGCGAGGCTTGCGCCAACCTGTACTTGGGAGAAGGAAATGGCCTGGAAAGCACCGAAGATCGTCGAAGTGCCGGTCGGCATGGAAATCAACATGTACGCCTGCGCAGCGCGCAAGTGATCTAAGACAAGTGATCTAAGACAAGTGATCTAAGACAAGTGATCTAAGACAAGTGATCTAAGACAAGTGATCTAAGACAAGTGATCTAAGACAAGTCATGCGAGACAGCCCGCCCGACTCGTGCAGCTTGCTGTATCGAGCCGGGCAGGCGCCTTTCGCGGCCGCGATGCCGCCGCCCGGATAGCTTCCCCCGCATCCTTCCCACGAAACACTGACACCGCGTGCGCGATTGGCAGGCCGTGCTGCTTTGCCCTACAGTGCGGCCTGAGGCGGTGGTCCGGGGTCGATGGGTCTGGAAATCAAACGAGGGCGTTGGGTGGGGGCGCTGTGCGCTGCGGTCGCCGGCGTTGCAGCGGTGCTGCCGCTCGCTGCCTACGCGGAAGGATTTGATACCGAGCACATCTTCGGCTTCATGATCGGCTCCGATGTCGGGGAGGTCGGCGAGCGGGAATTCCAGAGCCAGACCACCGGCCGCTTCGCCAAGGACGGCGGCCGCTACCGCGCGCTCAACCAGGAAATGGAGCTCGAGCTCGTTCCGGCACCGAACTTTCGTGTCGAGCTCGGCACTTCGTTCGGCGCGTACGACATCAACGGCGTCCCGGGCTTTGACGATCGCCGTCAATCGGCGTGGCAGGGCGTCTCGGTCGATTTCCGCTATCGCTTCCTCGGTCGCGAGGCCGCGCCCTTCGGCATGACGGTCGCGCTGGCGACGCGTGCCAACCGCATCGACGAAACGACCGCCGCGGCGGTCCGCAGCTACGGCACCGAACTCATAGTGGCGTTCGACCGCGAGGTGATCCCGAATCTTGCGGTTGCGGCCCTCAACGTCAGCTATGAGCCGGAATGGACACGCATGCCGCGCACCGGTGCGGCGGAGCAGGACGCCACGGTCGGCGTCGCGTTCGGGCTGATGGCCAAGGTGAAGCCGGATGTCCTGATCGGCGGCGAAGTGCGCTATTTGAGGAAGTATGACGGGATCGGCCTCGATGAATTGTCCGGGCAGGCGCTATTCGTCGGCCCAACCGCCTATTTCCAGCTCTCCGAGCGCACGCGCCTGACCGCGACCTGGAGCGTGCAGGCCTGGGGACAGCGGGCCGGGAGCAATGCCGCGCTCGACCTGGTCAATTTCGAGCGCCAACAGGCGCGGCTGGTGTATGGTCTGAATTTCTAGGACGCAAAGGCCTCGAGACCGGGTTCTCGCGTCGTTTCACGGGGCTGTGAAACTTGCGATCGGCTGACTCCGTATTCCGTCGTGTTATCTTTTTCATGGGCACGCTTAGGGATCGCGCATGAACCCGATTGATCTGATCGTCACCGTATGTGCCGTGCTGTCGCCCGCCACCTGCGAGGAGCAGCATCTGGTGTTCAACTGGAATGGCTCGCTGCAGCAATGCGCCATGGCTGCGCCGCCTTACATCGCGCAATGGGTCGGCGAGCATCCGAAATGGACCGCGGTGCGATGGCGCTGCGAATATCCGCACAGCAATGATCGCGCGAGCACGGACGGCAAGCCGCCGGCGGGCTAACCCCTATTTGTTGCAGTCCTTCAGGTCCTTGTCGGAGACCGAAAACACGGCATCGGCCTTGATCTCGATGTCGCGGACGAAGCACTGCCTGGCGCCGCTGTAGCCGACCTTGGCATCGTAACGGCCGGGCTCGACGCCGGTGATGCGCAGGCGCTCGTCGTGGTCGACTTCCTTGTCCTTGTCGTTCAGCGTCTGGTTGGGGCCCCATTCATTCTTGCCGGCCGGCGACAGCTCGAAGCTCGAAATCGTGGCGCTGGTCAGATTCCATAGCCGGATGCCTTTGCCCTTGCTTTGGGCGAGCACGGTCGCCGGCAGCACCAGCAAGGCGACACCAACAGCAATCAACGCGCGCAACATCAAACCTCTCCCTGCAGCTTTCATCCAAGGATGACGGCGTCTCACATATTTGCAAGGTCCAACTGCGAGAGCCGTCGCTTGATCTCGCCGATCTCCGGCTCACCTCGCATTGCACGCGGCGCGGCTATGGTTTCGACGTGAAGGATTCGGGCGGGCCGCGGCGACAGGAAGAACAGGCGGTCGCCGAGGCGGACGGCGTCGTCGAGATCGTGGGTGACAAGGAGCGTCATCATCGTCCGGCTCGCCACCAGGGTCGCGACCTGGTCGCGCAGCCTGCCCGCGAGGGCATTGTCGAGCGAGGCCAGCGGCTCGTCGAGGATCAGGAAGTCCGGCTCGATGGCGAAGGCGCGGGCAAGCGCGACGCGGCGTGCGAGGCCGAGCGACAACTCGCCCGGAAAGTGGTTGCGATGCGCGCTCAGTTCGAGCACCTCGAACAGCGCCGACAGCTTGCCGTCGTCGGCGCCAGGTGCGGCCAGGCGCACGTTCTCCTCGACCGTGCGCCAGGGCAGCAGCCGCGGCTCCTGGAACACCATGCCGAGGCGCATGCCCGGCGAGCGCGCGACATGGCCCCGGTAGTTGCCGTCGAGCCCGGCGAGAATCCGGAGCAGGGTGCTCTTGCCGCAGCCCGATGGGCCGAACAGCACGCCCACCTCGCCGGCGTTCAACGTGAAGGTGACGTTGTCGAGCACGTCGTGCCGCTTCCCGGCCGCGCTCTCAAAACTCTTGCCGGTGATATTGACCTCAAGCTGCACGGAGCCGCCACCGCGTTAGCCTGGTTTCAAACGGCTGCACCATCACCGTCTCGATGACCAGCACGACACCGGCAAAGCTCAGCGAGTAGGCGAGCAGCAGGGGAATGTCGAACAGCTGGAAGGCGACGCCGATCTCGAAGCCGACACCGTTCGGCCGGCCGAGATATTCGGCGACCAGCACGATCTTCCAGACCAGCGAGAGCCCGGAGCGCGCCGCGGCAGCGATATAGGGCGCAAGCTGCGGCAGGATCACATGCCGGAACGCGCGGCCGCGCGGCAAGGCGAACGCCGTCGCCATCTCGTCGAGCGCAGGATCGAGCGCGCGAGCACCCTCGCGCAACGTGACGACGGCGGTCGGCAGCTTGTTGATGGCGATGGCCGCGATCGCCGCGACCTCGGTCAGCCCGGCCCAGATATAGGCCAGCACGATGACGACGAGCGCCGGCAAATTGAGCAGCAGGATCAGCCAGGGATCGCCAAGGCGATTGGCGAGCGAGACGCGGCCCATCAGGTAGCCGATCGCCGAGCCGAGCGCCATCGCCAGCGTGAAGGCCAGCGCGACGCGGGCCAGCGTTGCGCCGAGGTTGACGAACAGCGCGCCCGATCGGGCCTCGGCAATGAGCACCGACAGCACCGCCGGCGGTGCCGGCAGCTTCGCATCGCCGATCACGAGCGAGGCAATCCACCAGGTCGCGATGAACAGCGCGAATGACAGCAGGCGCAGCACCGCTAGTCTCCCGGGATCGCTTGATAGAAGGTGCCGGGATCGAGCTCGGTCGCAGTGCCGACCAGATCGCGGCCGCCGAGCTGCGCCAGCACCCGGTAGAGCACGCGGGCATCAGCCTCTTCGTCAACGATCGGACGGCGCGGGATGCCTTCGCGGTAGCGGTCGCGATAGGCCTGCAACGTCGCCGGATCTTGCGCGCCGGTGAGTGGCGCGATCGCATCCCATTCGGCGTCCGACGTCGCCAGAACCTCTTTCGCAGCGCGCGTCACCGCGATGAAGCGGGCCACCAGGTCCTTGTTGGCGCCAGCCCAGGCCTCGTCGAACACATAGCCGATCATCGCGATGCGGCCCTTGCTGCCGAGCTTCTGCAGGATCTCTTCCATGCCGGCGAGGCGGCGAAAGCCCTTGGCCTCGAGCGCCGCGCAGAAATTCCAGTAGTTGAGCGTCGCGTCCATCTCGCCGCCGAGGGTCTTGGCGGCGAGCAGCGGCGGCGCACCGTAGACGATGGTCGCCTGCGACTTCAGGTCGACGCCGTCCTGCTTCAAGGCGGCCTGCAGCAGCAGCCAGTTCTTGTCGATCGCGCCGCCGGCGACCGCAAGCTTGCGCCCCTTGAGGTCAGCGAGCGTCCTGACCGGTGAGGCAGCCGGCACCATCACCGCGCCCAGCGCGCTCGAATACGGATAGAACTGCAGCTTGGCACCGAGCGAGCGCTCGCGCGACACCCAGGGCCAGTCGGACACCATCACGTCGGCCGTGCCGGAGCGCAGCGCGATCTTGCCGGCCTCGGGGCTGGCGAGCTCGACGACGTCGATCGACAGGTTGGCCTTCTTGTCGAGACCATGGGAGCGAATGACCGCCAGTTCCCAGGCGAACGTTCCGGTCTTCTGCGCTGCAACGCGGATGGTCTCCGCATTGCACGAGGTGCCGAACTGCATGACCGCCAGAACTGCCGCAGCCAACACCGTGCGTACAGACATGATCATCGCTTCTTGAGCCACTTCCCCGAATGTCTTCTTTTCTGATCGACACCCATAGCATAGCTTGCGGGAAGAGAAGAGGAAGCACGACCATGGCAGGAGCTGGCATGCTACGACCGATTGTCGCCGTCCCGGCCATGCTCCTGGCAGTGCTCGCCGGGACTTCCGTGGGCGCGCGGGCCCAGGAGATCAATGACTACCCGACCTCGGCGCGGGCAGAATATGTGTTCGGCTGCATGAAGGCCAATGGCGAATCCCGGCAATCGATCGAGCAATGTTCCTGCTCGATCGACGTCGTCGCCTCCATCATCCCCTATGATCGCTACGTCACCGCCGAAACGGTGCTGAGCATGGCGCAGGTGCGCGGCAATCTGGGCGGCCAGTTCCGCTCATCCGAGCAGGCCGCCAACGCACTCAACGACCTCAGGCGCGCCCAGGCCGAAGCTGAAGTCCGCTGTTTCTAGTCTTGACCGCGAGTTCGCGGACCCTTCAGGTCCCGGGATTCTCGATCTTCCATTCGTGCTCGAAGACGTGCCCGTCGGTGTCCTTGGCTTCGGCGCGGAAGCGCCTGGCGCCGTTCGAGACGTAGGTGAAGCGGATGTTGGGATCCTCGGAAATCGAGATTCCGCCCTCCATCGCCAGCACCGGACTGTCGTCCTGCCAGATGTGCAGCTCGTTGACGAAGAAGGCCGGGATATAGAGCTGCGTGACCTGGTCCATCTGCAGGCCTGAATTGTTCGGATGCCCGATCATGATCTGGGCTTCGCGCGTGCTTGTCGCCGCTCCCTGTTCGGCCTTCGTGAATTGGCGATAGCGCATCTGGCCGAGACGGTTCTTGGCTTCCTCGACATTCTTGCCGGCCGGCGCCGAGCAGCCGCCGGATGCCTTGACATAGACCTTGCTGACATAGAGCTTGCCGTCGCTGAGCTCCGCGACGGCATGCACGTTGGTGTAGTTGTTGACGCGGACTCGCGTCGAGATCTCGGTAACGTTGGCGTCCGGGGCCAGCGTGAATTTCGCAGCCATCGGCGCCGGGTTCTCATCGATCACGAGCGTGATGGCGACGACGCGGCGGCTGTCGCCGGGCGATAGCTTGGTGCGCAGTGTCACCGGAACGATCGCCGCATCCTCGGCGCGCGCCGGCATCTCGATGCCGATGACATCATTGCCGTCATTCATCGGACGGTTGCTGAAGATGTCCTGGACGAGACCCGGCCAGGGATCATAGGTCTCCGCCGCGGGCGCAGCCGGTGTGCCCAGCGCGATCGCAACGAGGCTGGCGATGCAAAACAGGCGGGCGCGATGTCCGGTCATGTTCGCGGAATCCTATGCATCCAGCTCATTATAGGACCAACAGCTACTCCCATTCAATTTCCGAGAATGCTGCAGTTGCGTTGCGGGCGTTGTAATCGTCGAACAATTGCCAGCGCGGACGCTCGGCTGCCGCGGCGTGCTCCGCCGCAGCCGTGATCGGCTTGCCGCTTTTGACCAGTGCACGAATGTCCGCGGCCAGCGTCTCGAGATAACGCCGCTCATCGGCGAGCGCCGCAGGCCACGCGCTCACGGGCCCGTGACCGGGAACCACGCGCTCGGCGGGAATTGCGGCGAGCTGGTCGAGCGCGCGCAGCCAGCCCTTGAGGCTGCCGTCGACCACGGGAATATGCTCGAGAAACACCATGTCGCCGGCGAGCAGGGTGCCGCTGCGTTCGTCGAATACGGTGAGGTCGTTGTCGCTGTGGGCGGGCGGCCAGGCCTTCAGGGTGAGGCTCCGTCCGCCGAGGTCGAGCTTGAGCGTGTCCTCGACCAGCACGGTCGGTGGAATGATCCGCACCTCGTCGATCAAGGCATCGCCCATGGTGCGCCGAAACCCGTCGAGATAGAACTGCCCGCGCGCCGCCAGCGCGCGGGGCAGGGCCTTGTGGCCGACAAAGCTGGTCCCGTCAGCCACGAACGCCGCGTTGCCGAAGCTGTGGTCCGGATGCGCGTGGGTGTTGATCACGTAGCGGATCGGCTTGTCGCTATGGCTGCGCACCGCGGCGAGCAATTGCCGCCCTTCGCGGACGCTGCCGCCGGTGTCGATGACGGCGACGGCGCTATCGCCGATCACGAACCCCACATTGGCGATGGCGCCCTCGTTCTCGCGCGTCATCAATGCAGTGACGCCGGTGTGAACGAATATTCCGGGGGCGACTTCGCTCACAGGCAATTCCGCCTCTTGCGCCCGCGCTATGGTCGGCGCCCAAAGCATCAGGAGCAGCGCAAGCACCGAACCGCCATGAGCCATGTTTCCGCCTCAGTTTCTCCGGGACGCGCGAACGATGTCGTCTCACGTCCGTTTGCGCTGCAACAAGCAACGCGGCGCCGTCGCAATCATTATCCCTGTTGCACGTCATGGCGCGCCGGGCAATTGCTTGACCACGGTGACCTGTCCGCTCGAGAGGAGACCGCGTCATGAGAGTTGTCGGATGCCGTCCTGTCCTGTTCGCGCTTGTCGGTTTCATCGCCTGTCTCGCCGGCCGCGACATCGCGCGTGCACAGGTCAATGAGCAGGGCGAGCTCTCCATCGAGCTGGTCGATCCCAAGGTGCTCCGCATCTGTGCCGATCCGCGCAACCTGCCGTTCTCGAACGACAAGGGCGAAGGCTTTGAGAACAAGATCGGCGAGCTGTTCGCTGAGAAGCTGCAGAAGAAGCTCGACTACATGTATTTCCCGCAGGCGACCGGCTTCGTGCGGGTCACCCTCGGCTCGCATCGCTGCGACGTGATCATGGGATTCCCGCAAGGCGATGATCTCGCACAAGGCACCAACCCATATTACCGCACGGCTTACGCGATCGTCGCCAAGCCGGGCAGCGGATTGGATGAGGTCACGACGCTCGAGGATGAGCGGCTGAAGGGCAAGCATATCGGCATCGTCGCCGGAACGCCGCCCGCGACCAACATGGCCATCAACGGGCTGATGGGCAATGCGAAGCCATATCCGCTGATGATCGACACGCGCTACGATTCGTCGGCTGAGGCGATGATGAACGATCTCGACAAGGGCGAGATCGATGCCGGCATCCTGTGGGGGCCGATGGCGGGCTATTATGCCAAGAAGGCGAACCCGCCGCTGCATGTCACGCCGCTGGTCAAGGAGACCACGGGCCCGAAGCTGGTGTATCGCATCGGCATGGGTGTGCGCGGGTCCGATCAGAACTGGAAGCGGCAGCTCAATCGCCTGATCCAGGAGAACCAGCCCGCGATCAACAAGATCCTGCTCGACTTCGGCGTTCCGCTGCTCGACGAGAACGACCGTCCGATCGGGCCGGAGAGCGCAACCAAGTCGCCATGATCAGGTTCGCGGCCATCCTGGCGGTGCTGGTGGTCGCCGCTTCGCCTGTCCGCGCGCAGGACCAGCCTGCGGAGCCCGAAGGGTATCGCACCGAGGACTACCGCGCACCGGTGCCGGCCACGCTCGCCGGCGCACGCGTGCTCACGACGGATGACGCGGCAGCGATCTGGCGCGACAAGTCCGGTGCCTTCGTCGACGTGCTGCCACGCGCGCCGAAGCCAACCCTGCCCGCCGGCACGGTGTGGCGCGAGCGGCCGCATCTCAACATTCCCGGCAGCATCTGGCTGCCCGACACCGGCTACGGCAAGCTCGCCGCATCGACCGAGGGCTATCTGCAACGCGGCCTGGCCCGCGCCTCCGGCGACGACAAGGCCAAATTGCTCGTGATCTACTGCCAGGAGAATTGCTGGATGTCGTGGAACGCGGCCAAGCGCGTGCTGTCCTACGGCTACCGCAACGTGGCGTGGTATCCGGAAGGAACCGACGGCTGGGGACGCGCCAAATTGCCGCTGGCGGAATCGGAGCCCGAGCCGCGCGAGGGCGAGCATTGAGCCCGTCCTCACGCGTCGTGCCGGTTATTTCTGCTTGTCGAGCTTGTTGATGGTCTTGCCGCCATCGCTGTCTGAGGTGGTGAACGTTACCTTGTCGCCGGCGTGGAAGTCCTCCAGGGACTGACCCTTGGATACCTTGTATTCCAGCATCGCGCCGCCGGCCGCGCCCACCGTTCCGCTTTGCGTCTGCTGGAGCGAGATGGTTCCATTCAATCGGTCAATCTTGGTGACAATTCCAGTCAACGGTTGCTGGGCGAAAGCCGCTGAGGTGATCAGGCTCGCGGCGGCGAGGCTGGTCATGACGATCTTGGCTGCTCTCATCGAGGTCTCCCAACTTCAGATATAGTTGGAGACAACGAACGGGTAGCGCGGTTGGTTCCGGACCGGCGCGGTCAAGAAGCGGCTGGGAACAGGTCAATGATTGCCGGGGCGATCGGGCGGAGGCCTCAATCCAGTTCCTGCTGGATGGTGCGGCTGAGCGCAAACAGCCGTTGATCGATGGTGGTCGGCACCTCGCAGACGAATTTCACCACCCGCCCGCGGTCCTCGAAGATGCGCGTCTCCCAGACCAATTGGTTGCCGAGCTCGTCGACTTTGGCCTGATCCGGCGGCGTGGCGTCCTGCAATGCCTGCAGCTTGATCGTATCGTCGCGAATCTTCTCCGCGGCCTCGCGCTGCTTGCGCATCACGCGTTCGAGTCCATTCATCACCGAGGCCCGCTGCCCATTGAGCGTATCGAACAGGCCCGCGAACAGCAATTTTCCCGCATTGGCCTTGTCGGCTGCGGCGGACTGCAGGAACTCGGCGATCTGCTTCTGCGCATCCTCGAGCGGAATACGGCGCGCCGCGAGCTTGGTCGCGAGTGCGCTGACCTTCGGGTCGTCCCTCCACTTGGTCTCGGCATCCCCGAGCGGCGGTCCGGCCCACACCGCGGCGAGCGATATCTCCGGCACCTTGGCCTGTTGGCAGGGCCAGTCCGGGTAACGCGGATCCGCGGCCGTTGCGACCTGGCTCGACAGCACCATTGCGAGCAGTGCGCCACGTCCTGTTCGCCAGCCTGTCACGCCTCGCCTCCGCCGGGTCCGCGGCGCACCAGGCCGCGCGACGGATCGTAAGCCAGGATCGCGCCGATCATGAATACCACCGTGCAGCCGCCGACCACCGCGAGCGAAACCCAGTTCATCTTGCCGTAGAGCGCAAACCGGATCAGCTCCACGGCGTGCGTGAAAGGATTGCACTGGCAGACATAGTACAGCATCGGGCTGCCTTCCTGCACGCGCCAGAGCGGGTAGAGGGCCGACGATGCGAAGAACATCGGGAAGATGACAAAGTTCATCACCCCGGCGAAATTCTCCAGCTGCTTGATGCTGGCCGAGATCAGCATCCCCAGCGCGCCGAGCATCAGTCCCGACAGCACCAGCGCCGGCAGCACGGTGAGGTAGCCGATGGTCGGCGGCGTGATATCCCAGAACCACGCGATCAGCAGGAAGGCGTAGACCTGCAGCAGCGACACCGCGGTGCCGGCGAGCAGCTTGCAGAACAACAGATAGCCGCGCGGCAGTGGGCTGACCAGCAGCGTGCGCATGTTGCCCATCTCGCGGTCATAGACCATCGACAGCGAGGATTGCATGCCGTTGAACAGCTGGATCATCGCCATCAGGCCGGGCGCGATATAGACCTCGTAGAGGATGTAGGTCTCGTAGGGCGGGATGATCGAGATGCCGAGCACCTGGCGGAAGCCGGCCGCGAAGATGAACAGCCAGACCAGCGGCCTGACCAGTGCCGAGACGAAGCGCTCGCGCTGATGCAGGAAGCGCAGCGCCTCGCGCCACACGATGCCGTTCAGGCAGACGATGTATTCCGACACCGAGAAGCCGCGTCGCTCGGGCGTAGCCGTCGTGCTGCTCATGTTGGCGGTTTTCCGGTGAGGGTTGCCGTTCCGGTCAGGCGCATGAACGCGGTGTTGACGTCCTGGGCGCCGGCATCCGCGATGACGCGCGACATCGGGCCGTGCGCCAGCATCCGGCCCTGGTGCAGTACCACGAGGTCGTCGCCCGGCATGATCTCGTCGAACAGATGGGTTGCCCAGAGCACGCCGATGCCCTGCTCGGTGACCAGCTGGCGGACATGGTCGAGAATGTCGGCGCGCGCCTTGACGTCGAGCCCGACGGTGGCTTCGTCGAGCAGCAGCAGCCGCGGACGGTGCAGCAATGCGCGGGCGATCTCGAGCCGCCGCATCTGGCCGCCCGAGAGGTCACGCACCTTGCTGCCGGCGCGGTCGGCAAGGCCGATACGGCCGAGCACCTCGGCGCTGCGCTGCCGCGCCTCGCGCCGCGAGATGCCGTGCAGCGCGGCGTGATAGAGCAGGTTCTGCGTCAGCGAAAGGTCGAGATCGAGCGTGCGCGGCTGGAACACCACGCCCATCAGCCGCAACGCTTCACCGGGCGTCCGGCTGATGTCGTGACCGAAGATCTTGATCTGGCCGTTCTGGATGCCGAACAGCCGCGTCACCAGCGAGAACAGCGTGCTCTTGCCCGCGCCGTTGAGGCCGAGCAGCGCGGTGAAGCTCGCGGGCCGAACCGTGAAATTGACATCGATCAGCGCGCGGCGCGGACCGTAGCTGTGACTGACATTGCCGATCGACAGCGCCGGCTGCACCGCCGCTACGGTGCCTGCATCCGGCGAAGGCTGGCTCGCGATATGGGTGTCGGTTGCGGTCATGGCTGCGCGATCGTGATCCCCCACGGAAGCTCACCGACCTGAATGGTCTTGATCACCTTCTGGGCCGCGACGTCGATCACCGAGACGTCGTTCGAAACGCCGTTGGTGACCATCAGATATTTCTCGTCCGGGGTGAAATCCATGTGCCAGACCCGCTGGCCGACAAGGAGATATTTGAGCACCTTGTGGGTCGCACCATCGACCACCGCGACGCGGTTGGCGGGGCCGAGGGCGACGAACGCGGTCTTGCCGTCCTTGGTCATGCCGATGCCGACCGGCTGGATCGCCTCGTTACGCAGGCCGGGAATCTCGAAGGTGATCTTGCCGGTTACCTCGCGCTTGACCGGATCGATGATCGACACCGTGCCGCCGATCTCGGAGGAGATCCACAATTCGGAGCCGTCGCGCTTGAACTGGGCAAAGCGCGGCCGCGAATCGACCAGCACATTGGCGACGATCTGGCGCGTCGTGGTGTCGATGAAATGCGCCATGTTGGTGGTCTCAGACGTGTTGATCAGGATCTTGCCGTCGGGGCTGATGGTCATGCCCTCGGGCTCGACACCGACCTGGATGTCGCCAAGCCGGGCGCGCTTCTCGAGATCGATCACGGTGACCGTGTTGTCGTTCTCGTTGGCGACATACATGGTCTTGCCGGCGGCATCCTGGGTGAACAATTCGGGGTCGGGGCCGGAGGGCAGGGTGTCGACGATCTCCTGGGTCTTGGTGTCGATCACCTGGATGGTGTCGTCGTCGCCGACCGCGACCATCACGAACTTGCCGTCGCGCGAGAACTCGATGCCGCGCGGCCGCTGGCCGACCTTGATGGTCTTTGTCACCGTCCAGCTAGTGGTGTCGATCACGGTAACCGTGTTGCCTTTCTCATTCGAGACATAGGCAACAAAAGCGGACGCCGGTGTCGCGGCAAGCCAAACGAGCATCCCGGTCAACAGACGGCGGCGCCACATGCGTTTCATCTCCCTCACTGCAGCTTGCACTTCGTTTCAGGCCGGTCAACTCCGAGGGTGTCGAGTTCGGAGACCTGATGCAGGAAACCTTCCTGCGGCGAGACCGAAACGACCATACGACCGTCGGCCAGCAGGATCGGCTGGCGCAGCTGCAGATTCCAGTCGCGCAAGGTCAGTCGCGTGCCCTTGAAGGCGGCGATCGAGAAATCCTTGCTCTTGAGGAAAGCGATGACCTTCTTGGAATCCCCCGAATTGGTGCGGGACGTGGCTTCCCCGATCATGCGCGCGGCGGTCCAGGCCTGCATATCGAGCGCCGTCATGCGGCGCATGTTCAGCTTGACGAAGCGGTTCTGGATCTGGACCGCACCCCACTGGTCATGTGCCGCGTCCCAGCTGGTCGGCACCAGCCCCGCCGAGCCCGCCACGGGTCGCGGGTCCCAGGTCCGGTAGGGCAGATAGTTCGCGAACACCTCGCTCTCGTCGGCAGCGACGAGCACGTCGTAGGCCGGTGCCTGCTGCGTGAATACCGGCATCTGGCGCTGGATCAGCGTTACGCCGGAGTCGGTGCGGCGCGCGCCGCCGGTGTCCTCGAAGGTTCGCTCCTGGACGATCTTGGCGCCGAAACGGATGGCGGCGCGGCGCAGCGCATCGGCGTAGAGCTTGTCCTGGTCGTGCGAGCCTGCCACCAGCAGCCAGCGCTTCCACTGCTTCCACACCAGGTATTGGCCGAGCGCGTCCGCCAGCATCGAGCGGGTCGGCGCGACATGGATAATGTTGGCGCGGCAGTCCTGCTCGCGCAGCCGGTCGTCGATCGCACCGGCATTCAGCAGCACGGTGCCGCGATCGCGCAGCGCATCGGCGACCTTGAGCAGTGCGTCGGCGGGCAGGTCGGTGATGATGTAGTCGTTGCGGCCGGCGAGATCGGTTGCGACCCTGGCGACATCGTCGCTGTCCTTGACCTTGACCTCGTCGAGCGTGAAGCGCTGGTTGAGGAATTTGCCGGTCGTATTGTTGTCCTCGATCGCAAGCCGCGCGCCGGCGATGCCGTCATTGTCGGCCGGTTGCTCGACCAGCGAGAGCGTCGATTTGACGCCGGCATGGCCGAGATAGCCGATATGGATCTCGACGGGATCAGCCGCCAGCGCTCCGGTCGCCATCATGCTGAGCGCGATCGTGCCGATCAACCATCGGAACATAACTCCTCCCGCAGTCCTTGTTCATTCGGGCATGGCATTGTCGCACCATGCGTTGACGTGCAAGATGACCGAATTGGCCTGGCTTGCAACCCCGCTTTTTGTCGTTGCCAGGTACCAAATTTCGATTGGTTCACAATCATGAGAACAGCGTTCGCGTTGGTCGTATCGTTGCTGGCGATGTCGGCGGGGGCGGTGCGAGCCGAACCGCCCAAGCTCGCGGTGTTCGATCTCGAGTTGATCGACACCAGCCTGCAGGGAGAGATGAACGGGCCGCGCACCGACGAGCAGGCGCGGCTGCTCCGGGCCGGCGACCAGGTGCGCAAGGAGCTCGCGGACTCCGGCAAGTTCCGCGTGCTCGATATCGCGCCCGTCAATGCTGCGGCGCACGGCAGCAATCTTCAGGCCTGCGGCGGATGCGACGTGAAGCTGGCCGGCGAGCTCGGGGCCGACCTCGCGATGACCGGCGTGGTACAGAAGGTCTCCAACCTCATCCTCAACATCAATCTGTACCTGCGGGACGTGCATACCGGGCAGTTGGTGGCCGCGGCGAGTGCCGACATGCGCGGCAACACCGACGAATCCTGGTCGCGCGCCACCGCCTATCTCGTGCGCAACCGTCTGCTCGCGCCGAACTACGGCGCCCCGCAGGCACGATGAGCGACGGATGCTTGGATGATTTCTGAATATTAGAAATATACCCCTGAGTTGCCCGACGTGTCAAGTCGTCTGGTCGAACACCGGAACCGGCCCCTTTGCATGGGGTTGTTTTCGACATTTTTGTATCACGCCGCTTTGGCGCGGGAAGGATCACGCTTTCAGCCGCGCGGCGTGCCAGCGCAGATGATCGGCCATGAAGGTCGAGATGAAGTAGTAGCTGTGGTCGTAGCCCGGCTGACGCCGCAAGGTGAGGGGAATGTCGGCCTTCTCGCAGGCAGCTTTCAGGAGCTCGGGCCGTAGCTGTTCGGTGAGGAAGCCGTCGGCGTCGCCGTAATCGACCAGCAGATCGGAGAAGCGGGCGCCGTCTTCGATCAGCGCGACCGCATCATGCTTGCGCCACGCCTGCTTGTTGCCGCTGAGATAGCCGCCGAGCGCCTTGTTGCCCCACGGCACCTGCGACGGCGCCACGATCGGCGCGAATGCGCTGGCCGCGCGATAGCGGTTGGGATGGCGCAGCGCCACCGTCAGCGCGCCGTGGCCGCCCATGGAATGACCGAGGATCGATTGTCGGGTCGTATCGACCGGGAATTGCTCGGCGATCAGCTTCGGCAATTCCTCGGTGACGTAGCTCCACATCCGGTAATTGGTCGCAAACGGCTGCTCGGTCGCATCGACATAGAAGCCGGCGCCGAGGCCGAAATCATATGCGTTGGCGGGATCGCCGGGGACGCCTTCGCCGCGCGGGCTGGTATCGGGCGCAACGAAGATCAGGCCGAGCTCCGCGCAGGCCTCGCGGAATTCACCCTTCTCGGTGACGTTTGCGTGCGTGCAGGTCAGGCCCGACAGGTAGGTGACGACAGGCAATTTGGCGCCGGCTGCATGCTCCGGGATGAACACCGAGAAGGTCATGTCGGTCCTGGTCTCGCGGCTCGGATGCCGGTAGACGCCCTGCGTGCCGCCATGCGACTTGTTCTGGGAAACCGTCTGCATCGTCGTATTCCTCTGTGTTGGCGCGCGGCGTCAGCCGACACCGCTCTCGATCGCGAGGCGCACCAGCTCGGCCGAGGTGCGCACGCCAAGCTTCTGGCGCATGATCGATGACGTGTTCGCGACCGTCTTGTATGACGAATGCACCAGCCAGGCGATCTCCGACAGGCTCTTGCCGGAACTGAGCAGGCGCAGGATCTCCATCTCGCGCGACGTGAGTTTGGAGAGCGGATTTTGCGCAAAGCCCGGCCGGGCAAAGGCGACATTGCGGGCGATCGCCGGCGGCAGATAGACGCCGCCATTGCCGACCTCGCGCACCGCCTCGACCAGATCATTGGGGTCGCCGGTCTTCGAGACGTAGCCCTTGGCGCCGATGTCGATGGCACGGGCGGCGAACACCGGGTCGTCGTTCATGCTGAACATGATGAGGCGCGCGGAGGCATCACGGGTCAGGATGCGCCGGGCCAGCTCGAAGCCGGAGACGGTGGGCAGGTTGATGTCGATCACGCAGAGATCAGGCTTCTCCGCGACGAACGCGCGCTCGCCGCTCTCGGCATCCGATGCTTCGAGCAGGATGATCTCGGGATCGTCGGCGAACACGGTGCGACAGCCGGAGGCAACGATGGGATGATCATCAACGATCAGAATGCGCATGGCGTTGTTCCGGCGACCTGCTTCGATTCACGTGTCGTCACGTCGGCTTGCACGAAGAACACCTCGGTTCCGACCGGTTGTGCACCTCGCACGGGATTGCGATAGGGTGCGATTAGATAGCCGGGCAAATTTGGCTGTCAACGATCCTCTCGGAGGAGGGATCGCGGTCGGGGGCAACGTCATGTGGCAAAAGCTATCCTTGCGCGCACGGATCAACCTGCTGTTGGCGCTGATATTGGCGCTTGGATTGAGCATCAATATCGCGCGCCTGGTGCTGGAGGCGGGACCTCGCGTACAGGCAGAAGACCAAAGTGTTATCAGGCTGGCGCGCGAGTTTGTTACGACCATCGTGGCTGGTCTCGACGAGGCGCCGGATCCGGATGCGCGGCTCGACCGGATCGTGCAGGACCTGAGCCGGCTGCGTCACGTCAGCATCACGCGGCAGGATGACGCGACCGCAAAGTCTCCCGAGCGAGCTGAGGAGCCCACCGATCCGCGCGCTCCGCCGGAGTGGTTCGTCGCGCTGGTTCATCCCGAGCAGACCTCGGTGCGGGTGCCGATCTCGGTCCACGGCAAGCCGCAATCGCTTGTCATCACCTCGCATCCCGACGACGAAATCGCCGAGATCTGGGACGGCATCGTCACCCAGCTCGAAGTCGGCTCCGCGATCGCGCTCGCGCTTTTCTTGGTCACCATGCTTGTTGTCGGCCGTGCATTGGCGCCGTTGGAGGCATTGTCGCAGGCCATGATCGGCATCGAGGCCGGGGATTACGACGCGCGGGTCGAGCCCGGCGGCTCGCCTGAATTGGCGGCGATATGTGCCAAACTGAACCATTTGGCGGCGACGCTCGGCGAGGCCGTGGACAGCAAACGGCAGCTCGCCGAACGTGCCGTCTCGCTGCAGGATTCCGAGCGCAAGGAGATCGCGCGCGAGCTGCACGATGAGTTCGGGCCCTATCTGTTTGCGCTGCGCGCACATGCCGGCGCGCTGACCCGACTGTCGGAGGTGGACAAGGCTGACCCTGCGGCATTGCGCAAGCACGGCAACGCCATCCTCGAGCAGGTCAATGCGCTCCAGCAGTTTACCCGCCGCATCCTGGAGCGATTGCGGCCGGTAGGGTTGGCCGAGCTCGGGCTTGCGGAAGCGCTTGGCGCGCTGGTGCGGTTGTGGAGCGAGACGCACCCGGAGGTGGAGATCGACAGCCGAATTTCGCCTGATCTCGGTGATACCGGCGAGATGGCCGATCTGACGATCTATCGCATCGTTCAGGAAGCCCTCACCAACGTGTTCCGTCACGCCGGCGCGACGGCGGTCGATATCACGATCGAGCCCGCGGAGCGGCAGACCGGCCTGCGCGGCAGCCGCGGCTGCGCGCTGGTGCGGGTTCGCGACAATGGCCGCGGGCTGCTAAGGGATCACAGGCTTGGGCGCGGTTTGACCGGCATGCAGGAACGGATCCTCGCGCTCGGCGGCTCGCTCAAGATCAACTCCACCGATGATGGCGTGACGGTCGAAGCGCTGGTGCCGAAGGCTGCTACCGCGGCCAGTATTTGAAAGCGGCCCACGCCAGTGCCAATGCGCCGGCGATCCAGAGCACGATGATTGCGATCATTCCCGCCCGACTGGTCGGGCGCTGCAATACCGCGCTGGCATTGGCGCGGCATTCCGCCATCACGTCATCTGGAATGAGCGAGATGGCAAGCCAGATGCCAAACGGCAGCAGGATCAGATCGTCGAGATAGCCGATGATCGGGATGAAATCCGGAATTAGGTCGATCGGCGAGAGCGCATAGGCTGCGATGGCGATCGCGAGGGCCTTTGCGTACCACGGTACGCGCGGGTCACGCGATGCGAAATAGAGCGCAACGCTGTCGCGTTTGAGGTTGCGCGCCCAAGCCTTGATTGAGGAGAAAGCTTTGATCGAGGAGAGTTTGAGGGCGGACAGCATGGCGTGACGCCTGCACGCCGGGCAGCAGCACTATTCCAGCACCACATCCGCCGGCAGGCCGCCGTGCAGACCCTTGTGGACCGAGGAGGGCGCGATGCCGAAATACTTTCGGAACACGCGGCTGAAATGCGAGGAACTCGAAAAGCCCCAGGAGAATGCGACGTCGGTGATGGTCTTGCCGTTCTGGGATTCCAGCTCCTGACGGCAGTTCTGCAACCGGGCCTTCCAGATGTAATCGCTGACCGTCATGCCGCGATCGCTGAACAGCATGTGCAGATACCGTTTGGAGCAGCCGAGCGCCGCGGAAATGCGGTCGATGCACAGATCTGGATCGCGCAGATGCTCGCGGATGAAGCCCTGGGCCCGCACATAGGTGGCCTCGGCACTGCCGCGGTCGAACATGGCGCCGGTCTCGCGCAGCGGCAACAGCAGCAGGTCGATCAGCGCATCGGCGACGCCGACCGCATTCACCGGGGTCAGCGTCGGCGCCTCGCCGAACGCGGCATGGACGAAATCATAGGCGATGCGGCCGGTGCCGTTGCGCGCCGAGAGCTTGCACGGCGCCATCTTGGAGAGCTGGAAGCCGCGCTCCTTGAGCAGGTCCTTTGGAACGATGACGACCTCATGGCGCGTCAGGGACGGGCTGATGATGGTATGCGGACAGGACACGTCGTAGGCGAAGCAGTCGCCCGGCATGATGTCGAAGTGCAAGCCGTCCTGCTCGAAATGCGACACGCCGTGGGTCTGGAAGACGATCTTGATGTAGGGATGCTCGCTCAGCTTGATGCGCGAGATGGTATGCGCGATCCGGTGCTGGCTTGCCTCGATCTGGCACAGCTTCAAGCGCGAGACCGTCGTGAAATTGATCCGGCCCTCGAGCGAGGACCCCTCGAGCGCGTCGACGTCGAACTGACCGCAGAGGTCAGTGAGCGCATCCGACCAGCGCTGGATCTGCCGCTTGGGCGTCAATCCGTTCGTGCTGAGTGAATGGACTGTATCGGACATCTTTCCAGCCACCGATTCGATCCCCAACGTGACCGCCAACCGCGTTTGAGTCTGGCCCGGATGATGCGCCTTCTCCCTGATTCTGAATAGTTTAGGGAGGCGGCGGGATTTCTTCCCGGTTACGGCCGGGCGATCCTCCGACTTAGTTCTGGACTCGTCAAGCGCAACCTTAGCACGCGTCGATCTGGCGCTCGAATTGCAGCGGCCCGCATTGATGCCCTGCAACATGAAGCAACCTGTCCTGCCAATTCGGGGCGGGCCTGCAAAAATCTGTCGCAGCTTCGCTTTTGAGCAAACGGCTCTTCTCTATTGGGCAAGTCAGCAGGGCTCGATCGGACTACGACTGGGGAACCAAAATGGAAGAAGTGGGGCCGTTTCGGCGGAAACCCTTGAGCTCTTGAACCTGGGAGGAAATCCACGATGCGCAAGATGCTTTACGCGACCGGTCTTGGGGCAATGGCGGTGTTTGCCGTCGGTGCTGCCAGCGCCAATGACGAACTCCACAAGATGTCGCAGAACCCGAAGGACTGGGTGATGCCGACCGGCGACTACACCAATCAGCGTTACTCGAAGCTGAATCAGATCAACGCCTCGAACGTCGGAAAGTTGCAGGTCGCCTGGACGTTTTCGACCGGCGTGCTGCGCGGCCACGAAGGCGGCCCGCTGATCATCGGCAACATGATGTACGTGCATACCCCGTTCCCCAACAAGGTCTACGCTATTGACCTTTCGAAGGACAACCAGATCGTCTGGAAATACGAGCCGAAGCAGGATCCGAACGTCATTCCGGTGATGTGCTGCGACACGGTCAATCGCGGCGTCGCCTATGGTGACGGCAAGATCTTCCTGCACCAGGCCGACACCACACTGGTCGCGCTCGATGCCAAGACCGGCAAGGTCGAATGGTCGGTGAAGAACGGCGATCCCAGCAAGGGTTCGACCGGCACCTCGGCACCGATGGTGATCAAGGACAAGGTGCTGATCGGCATCTCCGGCGGCGAGTTCGGCGTTCAGGCCCACATGAGCGCCTACGACATCAAGACCGGCAAGCTGGTCTGGCGCGGATTCTCGGAAGGTCCGGATGACCAGATCCTGGTCGACGACAAGACCACGGAACTCGGCAAGCCGGTCGGCAAGGACTCGAGCCTGAAGACGTGGCAAGGCGATCAGTGGAAGATCGGCGGCGGCGCGACCTGGGGCTGGATCTCGTACGATCCCGAACTTAACCTCGTCTACTACGGATCGGGCAACCCCTCGACCTGGAATCCGAAGCAGCGTCCCGGCGACAACAAGTGGTCGATGACGATCTGGGCGCGCAACCCGGATACCGGCGTTGCCAAGTGGGTCTATCAGATGACGCCCCACGACGAATGGGACTATGACGGCGTCAATGAGATGATCCTCTCGGATCAGTCGATCGACGGCAAGGCGCGCAAGCTGCTGACGCACTTCGATCGTAACGGCCTCGGTTATACGCTCGATCGCGCCACCGGCGAACTGCTGGTCGCCGACAAGTATGATCCGAAGGTGAACTGGACCTCCGGCGTCGACATGAACAAGAGCTCGCCGACCTATGGTCGTCCGAAGGTTCTCGACGCAGCGTCGACCGACAAGGCCGGCGAGGACCACAACGTCAAGGGCATCTGCCCGGCGGCGCTGGGTTCGAAGGACGAGCAGCCGGCAGCCTACTCGCCGGACACGCAACTGTTCTACGTGCCGACCAACCACGTCTGCATGGACTACGAGCCGTTCAAGGTGAGCTACACCGCAGGTCAGCCCTATGTCGGCGCGACGCTGTCGATGTATCCGCCTCCCGGTGAGACCAACATGGGCAACTTCATCGCCTGGGACGGCAAGACCGGCAAGATCGTCTGGTCGAACAAGGAGCAGTTCTCGGTCTGGTCCGGTGCGCTCGCGACCGGCGGCGGCGTTGTGTTCTACGGCACGCTGGAAGGCTATCTGAAGGCAGTCGACGCCAAGACGGGCAAGGAGCTCTACAAGTTTAAGACCCCGTCCGGCATCATCGGCAACGTCACCACCTATGAGAACAACGGCAAGCAGTACGTCGCCGTTCTGTCGGGTGTTGGCGGTTGGGCAGGCATCGGCCTCGCGGCCGGTCTGACCGATCCGACGGCCGGTCTCGGTGCAGTCGGCGGCTATGCGGCGCTGAGCAACTACACCGCGCTCGGCGGAACGCTCACCGTGTTCTCGCTGCCGCAGCAGTGAGCTGAGCAACCCTCGTTCCGGCGCATGGGGCGATCTCCATGCGCCGGTCCGTTGTCAATCCGCACGCGAGGATATGCTTTTGCGTAAGATCTGGTTTGTGACTGCTGCGATCTTGGTCGTGGCAATGGGAGGAGTTGCCTTTGCCGAAGCTCCCGGCGACCCGACAGCGGTCAAATCCGAGGACGGCAAGTATCTCGATAAAGACGGCAACCCGACCTACAAGATTGAGGCTGACGGGACCGTGGATTGGTACACCTACTCCGGATATCGGCGCTACCATTCGGAATGCCACGTTTGCCACGGGCCGGATGGCATGGGTTCGACGTACGCGCCTGCGCTGAAGGACTCGCTGAAGAGCATGAACTATGCCGATTTTCTCGGCGTGGTCGCGAGCGGACGCAAGAACGTCTCGACGTCGCAGGAGAACGTCATGCCCGCGTTCGGCGACAATCCGAACGTTGCTTGCTACATGGACGACCTCTATGTGTACCTGCGCGCTCGTTCCAATGATGCGGTTGGGCGCGTACGGCCGGCCAAGCACGAAGACAAATCGGAAGCCTACGGCAAGGCGGAAGACGCCTGCATGGGCCACAACGACAAGAAGTGAGCGTGACCGGCGCGAATGACAAACCTGTTTGATGTTTTGTGGAGACCAAGATGAAGACCCGCGCCGCAGTCGCATTCGAAGCCAAGAAGCCGCTTGAGATCGTCGAGCTCGACCTGGAAGGCCCGAAGGCCGGCGAGGTCCTGGTCGAGATCAAGGCGACGGGCATCTGTCACACCGATGCCTATACGCTCGACGGCTTCGACAGCGAAGGCATCTTCCCCTCGATCCTCGGGCATGAAGGTGCCGGCATCGTCCGCGAAGTCGGCGCCGGTGTGACGTCGGTCAAGCCGGGCGATCACGTGATCCCGCTCTACACGCCGGAATGCCGCCAGTGCAAAAGCTGCCTGAGCCAGAAGACCAATCTCTGCACCGCGATCCGCGCCACCCAGGGCAAGGGCGTGATGCCCGACGGCACCTCGCGCTTCAGCTACAAGGGCAAGACGGTCTTCCACTACATGGGCTGCTCGACCTTCTCGAACTTCACCGTACTGCCCGAGATCGCGGTGGCCAAGATTCGCGAGGACGCGCCGTTCGACAAGAGCTGCTACATCGGCTGCGGCGTCACCACCGGCGTTGGCGCGGTGGTCAACACCGCCAAGGTGACGCCGGGCTCCAACGTCGTCGTGTTCGGTCTCGGCGGCATCGGCCTCAACGTGATCCAGGGCGCCAAGATGGTCGGCGCCGACAAGATCATCGGTGTCGACATCAATGACGCGAAGGATGCCTGGGGCCGCCAGTTCGGCATGACGCATTTCGTCAACCCGACCAAGATGCAGGGTGACATCGTCCAGCATCTGGTCGGCCTGACCGACGGCGGCGCCGACTACACCTTCGACTGCACCGGCAACACCAATGTGATGCGCCAGGCGCTGGAAGCCTGCCATCGCGGCTGGGGCGTCTCGGTCGTGATCGGCGTTGCGGAATCCGGCAAGGAGATCGCGACCCGGCCGTTCCAGCTCGTCACCGGGCGGGTCTGGAAGGGCACCGCGTTCGGCGGCGCGCGCGGTCGCACCGACGTGCCGAAGATCGTCGACTGGTACATGAACGGAAAGATCCAGATCGATCCGATGATCACCCATGTGCTCAAGCTCGACGAGATCAACAAGGGCTTCGACCTGATGCACGAGGGCAAGTCGATCCGTTCGGTCGTCGTATTCTGAAATCAAAACACCAAGCACTAGGAGGATAGACCAATGACTGTTCATATCCACCCGTCGGTCGACAATGGCGTCAAACAAGGCTCAGGCAGTTTTGCCGGCGGCACGCTCGTCTGCAAATGCGCGGACAAGAAGGTCAAGGTCGGGATCAAGGGCGATGTCGCCCACAACCATGCCTGCGGCTGCACCAAGTGCTGGAAGCCTTCGGGCGCCACCTTCTCGGTGGTCGCAGTCGTGCCGCGCGAGAACGTCACCGTGCTGGAGAACGGCGACAAGCTGAAGATCGTGGATGCCGCCGCGGTGATCCAGCGCCATGCATGCACCGGATGCGGCACCCACATGTACGGCCGGATCGAGAACAAGGGCCATCCGTTCTATGGCCTCGACTTCATCCATCCCGAGCTGTTCCAGGAGCAAGGCTCGGCGGCACCGGGATTTGCCGCCTTCGTGTCGTCGGTGATCGAGTCCGGCGTCAAGCCGGCCGATATGGCCGGGATCCGGTCGCGCCTGAAGGAGCTTGGGCTCGAGCCCTATGACTGCCTGTCGCCGGCGTTGATGGACGCGATCGCCACCCACGTCGCGAAATCCAAAGCCGCCTGATAGGGGCGGCCTGACGAGATTCGGCGCCGGCAGAGGGCCTGCCGGCGGCGGATATGCTGGTAGTACCCGTGACCTTGAACCTTGCATGCCCTGCGGGCGACCACAGGGCATGCATTTTATTTGCCGCCTTGCCCTCGTCCTCTTCCCGATCCTGACCCTGTCGCCGGCCAGTGCCGCGTCGCCGGAAGATCGCTACATCGCGACGCGTGACGCCGCGATCGCCAAATTCGCCAAGCTGTCGAACGACAACAAGATCAACGAGACCGTCGACAAGGCCGAGGCGGCCGCGCGCGACGAGCTCAAGGGGCAGCTGGTCGCGATCCTGTCCCAGCCCGCCCGGCCGGGCTTTGCGCCCGCCCAGCTCAATCTCGACACTCTATATAGGGGCGACATGGGGTTCGGCATGCTGGACGGCCTGCGCTTCGACGCCGATACCGGCAGGGACGGCGCCAAGATCGGCGAGAAGCGCGCCGACGGCAGCTTCGTCGAGCCGAAAGCCCATATCATCGTCACGTCAGAATCCCTGTTCACCCGCTGGCTGCACGAGCACAAGACCTGGTGGGACAAGGGCAGCAAGAACGTGCCGCAGCAGATCGAACCGGCGCTGAAGTTCGAGGGCCTCTATACCCAGGCGATCTCGACCGATGCGGCCGTGATCAACTTCAACGAACTGCCGGTCGCCAAGCCGGCGTCGGCCACGGTTACCTACGGTTTTCTGGCCGGCCGCACCCAGGACTCGACGCCCGAGGCCGCCGACGAGGTTTTCGTCGCAGCGCTCGCCGACGGCAAGGTCTACATCGCCTATGGCGAGATCGAGCCCACCGTGCAGGTGCCGGCCTGCACCGCGATCCGCACCGACTATAACAGGAAGGCCGATGCGGCGGCCGAGAAGCTCGAGCGCAAGCAGATCAGCAAGGCAGCCTATGACAAGCTCGGCGACCTGCATCAGCAAGGCGAGGACGCATTCAAGCGGTGCTTCGTCCAGCAGGCGCCACAGCAGCCGGCCTTCGCCGCGGCCACCAAACAGGCCCAGTCGCTTCTGGAGACGGCGATCGGCAAATAGCGTCAGCCGGTAGTTTGATCGGCTGATGTTCTGATCCTATCTTTCCCGGACAGCTCTGCACGCCGGGGAGACGCCATGAATACCGCCATCAGCCCGTTTCGTATCGCCGTCAGCGACGATGTCCTTGAGGACCTGCGCACCCGGCTACGCCGGACCCGCTGGCCGGAAGCCGAACTGGTCGACGATTGGAGCCAGGGCGCGCCGCTGCAATGGATCAAGGACGTCTGCCAGTATTGGGCCGAGACCTATGATTGGCGGCAGCGCGAGGCGCGGCTCAATCGGTTCAGCCAGTTCACCACCGAGATCGACGGGCTCGACATCCATTTCATCCATGTTCGCTCGAAGCATCCGGAGGCGCGGCCCCTGATCATCACGCATGGTTGGCCGGGATCGGTGGTCGAATTTCACAAGGTGATCGAACCGCTGACCGATCCAACGGCGCATGGCGGCAGTGCCGCGGATGCGTTCCATGTGGTGTGCCCATCATTGCCGGGCTTCGGCTTCTCGGCCAAGCCTACTGAGACAGGCTGGGGCGTCGACCGGATCGCCAGCGCCTGGGCCGTCCTGATGCAGCGGCTCGGCTACACCAGCTATTTCGCGCAAGGGGGCGATTGGGGCTCGGCGGTCACGACCGCGATCGGCGGCCAGGACGCGGCGCATTGCGGCGGCATCCACATCACGCTTGCGATGTCGACGCGGCCCAATGTCGAGGGGCAGCCGACGCCGGAGGAGACACGTGCGCTCAACGGCATCAAATATTATGCCGACTGGGATTCCGGCTATTCGAAGCAGCAGTCCACCCGGCCGCAGACGCTCGGCTATGGCCTGACGGATTCACCGAGCGGGCAGGCGGCATGGATCCTGGAGAAGTTCTGGGCCTGGACCGATTGCGACGGGCATCCGGAAAACATCCTCAGCCGCGACGAGCTGCTCGACAACGTGATGCTGTACTGGGTCACCGAGACGGCGACATCGTCAGCGCGGCTGTATTGGGAAAGCTTTGGGCCGGGCAAGCGAACCCCGCACAAGGTCAGTGTGCCGACCGGGGTTGCCGTGTTTCCCAAGGAGATCGTCACGCCGGTCCGCAAATGGATGGAGACCAACTTCACCAACATCCAGCACTGGAGCGAGATGCCGAAGGGCGGGCATTTTTCGGCGTTCGAGCAGCCCGAGCTGTTCGTCGGCGAGGTGCGGGAGTTTTTCGGGAAGCTGCGTTAGCTGCGTTTGTGTCAGAATGCGCTGCGCAACGGAGGGACGTCGGCGTGCTGCTTGATCCCCGCGACGGCGACTTTGAGGACAATGCCGCCAGTCCCGAACAACGTTCGTTGTTCGCGATCGTGGGCAGCCTTCTGGTTGAGATAAGCCCGGCGAAGCTGCTATTCGCCTGGACGGTTTCCCTTCTGCTTCCCGGCCTGCTGCTCGGCCTTGCGCCGCTGGTCGCGTCCGCCTGGATCTCGAGCCTTTCGCAACACGTTCTGGCGTTGTCCGAAGTGGGGGCAGTGCTGGCGTTGGTCGTGATCGCGGCGTTAGGGTGGCTCGGCGGGCGACCGCTGTTTCAAATCGCAGAAACAAACTTCTGGTCGTTGAATGCGCTCGCGGTGCAACCGAGCTACACCTTCACGCGCGAGGCGCTGGGCCATCTGGCGGAACTGCTCTGGCGAACCGGCGCAACTCCTGCTTCTCGCATAAGGCTGCGCCGCATTTGCTCAATCGGCGCCGGCATGCTGCTCTCCGCAGGTGCGGCATTGCTCGCGGTCCTGGCCTGGCCTGCTTCGCAATGGACTGCGACCGTCAATGACCTCGTTCTGATCCATCGTCTTGTAGTGCCGACGTTCGCGAACGCCGTGGTGCTGGTGTCCGGCTATCTTGCAGTCGCATCACTGGCCTGGAGTGTGGCCGACGCCAGCATGGATCAACCGGCCGACCTTGCTGCCTTCGACGGGACGCCGCCCGGAGGCCGCTGCTGGCGCCTCGCGCATTTGTCTGACCTTCACGTGGTCGGCGAGCGATACGGCTTCCGCATCGAAAGCGGGACGGCCGGTCCGCGGGGAAACCGACGCTTCCATCGCGTGCTGGCTCGCCTCGCGGAAATCCACGCCGTCGATCCGCTCGACCATGTGCTGATCAGCGGCGATATGACGGATGCCGGCCGGACCGGCGAATGGGCGGAATTTCTCGATGCATTGGCGGGGCATCCTGAGCTTGCAGCACGCATCATCATGCTGCCGGGCAATCATGACGTTAACGTCGTGGACCGCGCCAATCCCGCGCGCCTCGACCTGCCGTTCAGCCCAGGCAAGCGGCTACGGCAGATGCGCACCCTGTCGGCGATTGCGGCCGTTCAGGGCGATCGCGTGCGCGTCATCGACGGTTCCGGCAAACCATCGGCTACGCTGAACCAGGCGCTGGAACCTTACCAGGACCGGATAACGCAATTTGCGCAGCACGGAGGTGTGCGACGTGCAATGGCGGTCCGCGGCTTGTTCGACGACCAATTCCCAATGGTCCTGCCGCCGGACCAGGATGGCGGCCTCGGGATCGCCATTCTCAACTCCAACGCAGAAACCCACTTTTCCTTCACCAACGCGCTCGGTTTGGTTTCGGAAGCCCAAACACGGCGATTGGAGGCCGCAATCCGTCATCTCCCGACGTCATGCTGGATTATCGCGCTGCATCATCACCTGATGGAGTATCCGATGCCGGTCAAGACGTTTGCCGAACGCATCGGGACGGCCCTGATCAACGGCAGTTGGTTTGTACGCAGGTTGCAAAAGTTCTCCGATCGCTCGGTCGTGATGCACGGTCACCGGCATATCGATTGGATCGGTACATGCGGTGCGTCGAAGATCGTCTCTGCCCCGTCGCCGGTGATGGGGGCGGCCGATGACGCCGTCACTTATTTCTATATCCACAGAATGGTGGTCGGGCCGGACCGGAAGCTCCGCCTCGCCGAGCCCGAGCGGGTGGAAATTGCCGGAAGCTAAAGCGCGATGATATTTGGTTGAATCGTCATCGCGTTTTAGCTCTTTGTTTGAGCATGATCTTTTCGGAAAGCCGCTTCGCACTTTTCCGGATCATGCTTTAGGACGTTTCCGGCCTGTCTTCGTGCGTTCCGCCGAACAAATCAGCGATCCATGCAGCCGACGGACTCTCGGCGCAGAAGGTCAGAATGGCGAGCGTGATTGGCACGCCGATGAAAGTCCCGAACAGGCCCCAAAGCGAGCTCCAGAAGAAGATCGCAAACAGCACCAGGAATGGCGAGATCGACAACGTCGAGCCAGCCACCCGCGGTTCGATATAGCTGCCTACCACGAACTGGATGACGTTGAGACAGGCGAATACGCCAAACACCGCGGGCCAACTGTCGAACTGCGTCATGGCCAGCAGCGTGGGGAACAGTGTCGCGATGAAAGGGCCGATGAAAGGAATGTAGTTGAGGACAAAGGCGATGACGCCCCATTCGAACGCGAATGGCAGTCCGGTCACGGCGGCAAACAGGCCGACCAGGAGACCCGTGACCGCGCTCATCTGCGTCCGCACCAGCATATATTTACGAAACTTGGCGGCCGTAGCCTTGCTGCCCTCGAGCAAGACGCGCGCGGCTGTGCGATTCTCCAGTCGCTGGATGCGTCGACCAGCGTCTTCGACCTCGAGGAGTCCCAGCACGACATAGACCAGCACGATGAGCCAGAAACTCAACGTGGTGTTGACACGGCCGGTGACGTATTGCGTGACGCGCAGCAGCCAGCCGACATTGAAATGCTCCGCCCAAAGGCCTGCGAACGAGATGCCGTGGCCGTCCAGCCATATCACCGCGGCGTCGTAGAAGGCTTGATATCGCACCGCATCCGCAATCAGGGAGCGCCCGACACGGCTGAATCCCCACGCCGCGAGCGAGGCAAACGCGACGCAGGCAGTGGTCGTAACGACGACGGTGATGGCAAGCGCGAGGAGTTTCGGCAGCCACGACTGTAGCCGCTTCTGAACGGGCCAGACGATCGCAATGATGAACAGGGCGGCCGCAAGCGGGGCCAGCACGCTGCGCGCCTGAGCCACCGCCGCAGTGACCAGTACCGCGGCAATGATGCCGGTCGTGATCTTCAACCCGCCCGTCGCCATCCGGCAACCTTAGTGGAAAACGCGTCCCGCAGGCAAATCGAGGCTCGGGCGCGCCATTCAGCTTGGAAGCCGACCGGCAATCTCGTCCGCCCGCCAACATCGCACCGCGTGCCCGTCCGGACGCGTCTCGAGCGAAGGCCCGGGTTCGCGATGACACGCTGTTTCGGCGTAACGACAGCGCGGACTGAATGCGCATCCGTCCGGCGGATCAAGCGGATTGGGAAGCTCGCCCCTCGCCGTCGCCAACGGTGCGCGGCGCAGCGGATCGGGAATCGCAGCGATCAGGGTTTGCGTATAGGGGTGCGCCGGCCGTTCGAAGATGTCGCGCCAGCCGCCCGTCTCCACGATGCGGCCGAGATACATCACCGCGACCCTGTCGCTCATGTGCTCGACCACGCCGAGGTCGTGGCTGATCATGATGTAGGACAGGCCGAGGCTTTCCTTCAGCTCCAGCAGCAGGTTGATGATCTGGGCACGGATCGAGACATCGAGCGCTGAGACCGGTTCGTCGCAGATGACGATCTTCGGATTGAGGATCAGCGCGCGGGCGATGCCGATGCGCTGGCGCTGACCGCCCGAGAATTCATGCGGGTAGCGGCCGGCCTGCTCGGGCCGCAGGCCGACATGCCTGAGCATCTCGGCAACGCGCCCGTCGATCTCGCTTTGGGCCGTCACGCCGTGCAGGCGCAGCGGATCTTCAAGCGTACGGCGAACCGTCTGGCGCGGATTGAGCGAAGCGTAGGGATCCTGGAACACCATCTGGGCGATACGGGCCAATCGCTTTCGATCGACCGATTGCTGTTCCGTCACGACGTGGCCGTCCAGCACGATCCGGCCGCGCGTCGGTGTCAGAAGCCCAAGCAGCGAAAGGGCGACGGTGGACTTGCCGCAGCCGGATTCGCCGACGAGACCGAGGCACTCGCCGCGCTTGAGCTCGAGATCGATGCCGTCGACCGCGCGCAGCAGCCGCCGGCCGCTGCCGAGCAGGCCGCCGCCAAGCGGAAAATGAACCGCGAGATCCTCAACGCTGAGGATGACGTCGTCGCCGGGATTCGCCGTGGGTTCAGGCATGATGGTGGCACCTGACGAGCCCGCCAGCATCCAGCCATGTCGTCTCGGGCACGGTGGTCCGGCAGATCTCGGTGGCCAGCGCGCAGCGCGGATTGAAGCGGCAACCGGCCGGGAAGTCCGCGATCGCCGGTACGACGCCGGCGATTTCCCTGAGCCGCGCCCGGCCAAGTGCCGCGCGGCTTCCCAGCCGCGGCAGCGAGTCGACCAGGCCTTGGGTGTAGGGATGCGCGCCGGCGCGGAAGATGTCGTCCGAGCGGCGTTCCTCGACAATGCGACCGGCATACATCACGCCGACGCGGCGGCAGACATTGGCGACCAGGCCGAGATCATGGCTGATCATCAGGATCGCGGTGCCCCGCTCGGCGCACAGATTGCGCATCAGCTCGATGATCTCGGCCTGCACCGTCACGTCGAGTGCGGTGGTCGGCTCGTCGGCGATCAGAAGATCCGGATCGCAGGCAAGGGCGATGGCGATCATGACGCGCTGGCGCATGCCGCCGGAAAGCTGGTGCGGGTAATCCTTCACCCGCCGCTCCGGCGCGGGGACGCGGACATTCGCCAGCGCCTCGACCGCGAGCTGGTTGGCCTCGCGCCAGCTCTTGCCCTTGTGCAGCACGAACATTTCCGCGATCTGCCGGCCGACCGGCGAGACCGGATTGAGCGCGGTCATCGGCTCCTGGAAGATCATCGCGATGCGGTTGCCGCGCAGTGCGCGCTGTTCGGCCGCGGACAGTCCCTGGATTTCGCGGCCCTCGAAGCGGATGGCGCCGGCGGCGATCGAGAGCGGCCGGCGCAGCAGGCCGATCAGGGCAAGCGCCGTAATGCTCTTGCCGCAGCCGGACTCGCCGACCAGGCCGAATGTCTCGCCGCGATCGATGCGGAACGAAACGCCCTCGACCGCTGCGACATGGCTGCCGCCGTCAGCGAGATCGATGCGCAGGTCCTGGACTTCGATCAGCGGAGCCGTGGTCATGCACGCCGGCTCCGCGACTGGGGATCGAGCACGTCACGCAAGCCGTCGCCAAGCAAATTGAGGCCGAGCACCGTCAGGAAGATCGCAAGCCCGGGGAAGACCGACAGCCAGGGCGCCGTGGTGATCTGGTCGCGGGCCTCCGACAGCATGCTGCCCCAGCTTGGATAGGGCGGACGGATGCCGAGGCCGAGGAACGAGAGCGAGGCTTCGGCCAGCACGGCGCCACCCATGCCGAGCGTGCCGATGACGATGATGGGACCGACCATGTTCGGCAGCAGCTGCGTGATCATGATGCGCAAATCTCCATAGCCGAGCACTCTTGCTGCCTGCACATAGCCCTGGCTCTTGAGCGACAGTGTCGAGGCCCGTGCGATCCGGCAGGTGAAAGACCAGTTGGTCAAGCCGAGCGCGATCAGGAGGCTGGTCAGGCCGGGTCCGAGCACCGCCATGATGGCGAGTGCGAAGATCAGCGACGGGATCGCCAGCATGACATTGGTCAGCCCGTTGACGAAATCGTCCCACCAGCCGCCCCAATAGCCTGCGGTCAGACCGAGCGTCACGCCGATGATGCTGTTGACGAGCTGCGAGACGATGCCGACCGTCAGCGAGATGCGGGCGCCGTGCACGACGCGGGAATAGATGTCCCGCCCCTGCGCATCGGTGCCGAACCACCAGATCCAGCTCGGCGGTTCCTCCGCGTTCATGAGATTGGCGCCCATGACCGGATCGGTATGTGCCAGCCAGGGCGCGAACAGGCCGACGAAGACCGCCAGCGCGAACAGCACCCCGCCGATGATCGCGCTGGTTCCAAGCTTCATCGCGGCCGCTCCGCGGTGGCGGCCTGCACGGCCGATCGTGCACGGGCACAATGAAACCGGCTGCCGCTCATGCGTATCGGATCCTGGGATCGATCACGCCGTAGAGCAGGTCAACCAGCGTGTTGACGGCGAGAAAGAACAGCACCACCACGAGAATGGTGCCCTGTACGGTAGGAATGTCACGCTGCAGCACGCTGTCGACCAGCAACGAGCCGATGCCCGGCCAGGAAAACAATTTCTCGACGACCACCGCCTGGCCCATCACCACCCCGAATTGCAGGCCGATCGCCGTCAGAATGATGACGAGGGCGTTGCGCATCACGTGCCAGGTCACGACCCGGGTCTCGCTCATGCCCTTCGAGCGCGCGGTGCGGACAAAATCCGCAGTCATGATCTCGAGCACCGCGGCACGGGTCGTTCGCGCCAGCAGCGCCATCGGCGAGACGCCGAGGGTCACGGCAGGCAGCAGCAGCAGAAATTTGAGCCCGCCATCGCCATAGCCGAAGCTCGGCAGCCAGCCGAGCTTCAATGCGAACAGATACATCAGCAATAACCCGAGCCAGAATTTGGCCATCGAGAGGCCGGACACCGCCAGCACCATCGAGAGCGTGTCGACGAGGCTGCCTGGCTTCAGCGCCGCGATGAAGCCGAGCGGTACGCCGACCACAACGGCGAATGCCAGGGCTGCGAATATCAGTTGCAGCGTCGGCCACATCCGTTTGGCGATCATGATCGTGACCGGCTCGCGGGTCCGGAACGAGGTCCCGAAATCACCGGTCGCGAGCTTGGCGATATAGGCGCCGAAACGCACGTAAACGGGATCGTCGAGGCCGAGCTGTTTCTTCATGCGTTCCACGACTTGCGGGTCCGTCGGACCTCGACCATCGTCGCCCATGCTCGACACGATGCTGCCCGGAACGACGCTGAACAGCACGAAGATCAGCAGCACGACGGCCAGCACGGTCGGAATGGTTTGCAGGACCCGACGGATCGCGAACGACAGCATGGGACGCTTTCCTCACTCCCTCGATCGTTTGTCGCGATGGAGGAGCACGGCACCTGTCACTTCGCGGGTGAGGTCTCGTCGACCCAGAGGTCTTCGACGTTTTGATGGGTCAGTTCGGTTGCGTCCAGCTGAATTCCCTTGAGCCAGGGCTGCACCGCCATGACGGCCTTGTTGTAGTTGAAGAACCAGATCGGCGCTTCGTCGAAAAGCAGCGCATTGGCCTTTTGCAGCAGCTGCACGCGTTTTTCGGCGTCGTCGGTCTGCCCGGCTTCATCGATCGTCTTGTCGAACTCCGCGTTCTTGAAGTTCGCATAGTTGCAGGCCGATTGCGGCGTCGCCGAGTGGAAGCATTTCAACGCGGCCTGCGGATCCGGACCGGTCGCCTGGGAATAGATGAAGGCCTGGAAGTCGCCCTTGCGGATGACCTCCGCCAGCACCGCGGTCTCGACCTGCTTGACCTTCACCTTGATGCCCACCTTGTCCAGCATCGGGATCGCGGCTTCGACGATCGGCAGCCCCCAGCTTTCATTTTGGCTGGTGGTCCATTCGAACTCAAAGCCCGTGGGATAACCCGCATCTGCGAGCAATTGCTTCGCCTTCGCGGGATCGTAGGGGTAGGGCTTCATGGCCTTGTCGTAGGCGGGCGAGGTCAAAGGCAGCCAGCTCGTGGCGCGATAGGCCTTGCCCTTGACCAGCTTGCTGATGATCAGATTGGCATCGATCGCGTAGTTGACAGCCTGCCGAACCCGCTTGTCGGCGAACGGCTTGAACGCCGGATTCATCCCCATATAGCGCGTGAAGACCTCGGCGACCTCGACGATGGTGCCCTTGAGGTCGGGGTCGGCCTGATAGGCGACATACTGTGCCGGCCCCAGCACCGAGGTGTCGATCTCCTTGTTGCGGAAGGCGACGTCGCGGGCCGCGGCTTCGCCCATCAGCGAGATCACGAGCTTGTCGGCATAGGGCTTGCCGGGCTTGTAGAAACGGTCCCAGCGTTCCAGCACGATGCGCGATCCCGGCACGTGCTCGACAAACTTGAACGGACCAAGACCGATCGGCTTCTGGAGGAAGCTTTCCTTGCCGCCCTCGTCGGCGGGATAGATCGAGGTCAGCGCGGTGAAGAAATAGAAGGCCGGATCGACTTTCTCTGTCAGCTTCATTTCGAGGGTGAAGTCGTCGACTTTCTTCAGGCCGGAGATCTCCTTGGCCTGGCCCTTCTCGACCTCGGCCGCGCCCTCGATGATGCGGACGAAGCGGGCGCCGGGATAGGCCTTGGTGCCGTCCATGATGCGATTATAGGACCAGATGACGTCGTCCGCCGTCATCTTGCGGCCGTTGTGGAAATAGGCGTCGTCGCGCAGCTTGAAGGTGTGGACGAGGCCCCCGCCCGAGACGACGACCTCCTTGGCAAGTTCCAGGACCGGCTTGCCCTCGGTCGAGTCCCAGATGTAGAGCGATCGGTGCAGGCCCTTGGCGTAGATTTCGTCCTGCGCGCGGGGTGTCGTGTGGATGTCCATGCTGGTGAAGCTGGAGCCATAGGGCGCCGTCATGCGAATGGTGCCGCCCTTGCGCGGCGTCTCGGCCGCCGCCGTGGCGGCGAGTGCGAGACCCAGGCCGGCCGCGATCGCAATCATCTTGAACATCATGTTTCCCCAACGATGCAGAAGCATTCCGATCAGCGAGTTGACCATCGGCAGCACGTCAAGCGCAAGGTCCTCGTGTCGGGTCAATGGCGACCGGCACCAAATATTTGTGCTGCCTCGATCTGAGGGGTGGATTCATAAACGCGCAGCGCGCGGCGTGCATCCGGTCCGGGGTGGTGTCGAGCGGCGTGCAACTTTTGCTTGTATGTAAGGGATTGCGATTGAACGGATTTCAGGTTCCGTCCTGAATTCGCGAAGGCAGGGTTTTCTTCTGATGAGGCTGGTAGGTCGGGTCGGGCGAAGCGAGACCCGCGATCATGTGAATTACAGCAGTCCCCGATAGATCCCCGGCGCGGAGTCGTCGATGGCCACCGCGCCGACGGCTTTCGCATAGAAGTCCGCCGGTCCGACGCCGCCGACGATGGCGTAGCCGAAGCCCTGGTGCCTCATGTCCTCGAGACAGGCGAACAGCAGCGCCTTGCCGATCCCGTTCTGCTGCGACTTCGGTGCGACACCGGTCGGACCGAAGAAGTTGCGACAGGCCGCGTCGTAGCAGGCGAATCCCATGATCGCCTTTTGCTGGATCGCGATAAAGCAGGAAACCGGCTGGCGGCTGAACGCGACCTCGGTTTCGCTGGCCCAAGCCTCACTGAAGGTCTCCCGCACCCAGGCTGTGACCTTGTGCTTCTCGGGGGCGAGCGCACGGCGCATCACAATTCCGGCCTGCTGCAGCCGATCGTAGGCGGGCCGGGAGTCGGGCAGGGCGTAGAGCTTGACGAGCATGTCCATCCGGCGACCTTAGTTGAAGACGCGCCCCCTGGGCAAATCGCGCGAGGATAAGCTCTTGCACGCCCGCGGCTCTCTAAGTACATGTACCTCGCGTATGTGGGAAATATGCCCACAACATGGATAATCGGTTGCCGGACGTAACGGTCGCAGCGCAGAACATCAACACTGGCCAGGCGGTTGTCTTCATTGTCCCGCTCAACGGCTTCGCCGCGGCGCTGGAGCGCACCATTCAACTTGGCAGCCGACGTGCGCGCTGCGAGGCCGCAAGTGGCGTGCGATCAGCCACATCGCGGCGGAACTCGGAAGGCGGCCTGCACCGCCCGGCATAAGCTCGGGCGCGAGGCGCCGTGCTCGCCCCGCGCCTCGCGCGGGTCGCCGTGCAATGGAGATCCGAGCACCTCGACGGTCGCGGTGGCTCCCGCAACGAGCTGGCTTCGCGCGGCGGGATCGAGCGCGATCCGGACCGGAACGCGTTGCGCCAACCGCACCCAGTTGAAGGTGGGATTGACGTTGGCCAACAAGGTCGCGCCGGCGCTGCGATCGCGATCCTCGATGCCGGCCGCGACGCTGTCTACCCTCCCGTGCAGCACGTGGTCACTACCCAGCAGTCGAACACTGACGGCGTCGCCGAGATGGATGCGTGGCAGCTTGATCTCCTCGAAATAGCCCTCGACGCGCAGCGTGTCGGAATCGAGCAGCGCCATGACGCCCTTGCCGGTGGTGAGATAGGTCCCCGGACGCAGCTCGTTGTTGGTGACGACGCCGCTGACGGCGGCACGCACCTCGCTGCGCTCGAGATTGAGCTTGGCCAGATCGAGGTCGGCGACGGCCCGGTCATGGGCGGCTTGCGCCTCGCCCTGGGCGGCGATCACTTGATCCAGGCGTTGCTTGGAAACGACCACGTCGGGCGTCAGCGCGCTGTAGCGCTTCAGGTCCGCGTTGGCCTCATCGAGTTGGGCGCCCTTGCCCAGCAGCACCGCCTCGGCCTGCTTCAGTGCGATCTCGTAACGCGCTCGGTCGATCCGGAACAGCACGTCGCCGCGCTGGACCGGTTGGTTGTCCTTGACGAGCACGTCGGTGACGAAGCCGGATACGTCGGGGGCAACCGGAACGACGTCAGCCCGCACATGGCCGTCGCGCGTCCAGGGCTCGTTCATGTAGTAATCCCAGAGCTTGTAGCCGGCCCAGACCGCGACCAGAACCACGAGTGTGGTGGGTGAGACGCGACGCAGCGCGTTGAGAACGGATTTCATGAGATCAACTCCCTGGAGATGAAGATCAGGCCGGCGACCAGACAGACGTAAAGCGCGAAATTGAACAGCGCGCCGTGCCAGACGTGGCGATAGAGACCAGCCTGTGCGAACAGTGTGCTCGCCACGCGCGTGAGCATGTATGCGACGACGCCCCACAGCAGGAAGCTTGGAACGATCACGCCAAACAGGTCGAACTCGTATCTCATGCCGCGATACCCTCTTGATTTGACAAGCGCGGCTGATAGGACCTGGCGCCGGGAAACAAGCCGGCGCGGATTCCGGCAAGGCCGATCAGCGCGTCGTTACGACTCTTGCTCGCGGGCTCCCGCAACGTCGACGCGATCGCGTTGTCGAGCCGGCCGACCAGCTCATCCGGCAGCCGCCCGGCCGTGTGGTTCCGGGCAGCCGATGCAAGACGGTCGAACAGCGCGTCGATGCCGGCGACGGCAGCGCGTGACAGACCGAGGCTCGCGTGCCTGACGTCGATGACGTTCAGCGCCGTCCGCAACTGCAGAAGGTTGGCGGCGTCACTCTGCGCCTCTGCCGGCACCACGGCGATACGAGCCGCAAGCAGGGCGAGACGATGCTGTATCAGACCGCCGATCACGGCGCGATCGCGCGGCGCGCTGCGCGCGGCCACGGCAGCAAGCGTGCGCCAGTTGCTTCGCACCAGGCGGCTCGCGATCCAAGCCGCGCCCAGCGTGCGAACGATGCCGCACGTCGCGGCCGTGAGCGCGACGCCCACCACGAGCGACAGGCTGGCGTTGGCGAACGAGCCGAAATCAGCCGAGTAGGATGACTGCAATGCAAGCTGCACCGACGTGAAGATGGCAAGCCAGGAGCCAGCGGACCCGGTCGCCGGCCGCGCCGTCATCCAGCCGAACAGCAGGAAGGTCGGCGCGAGTGCGACGACCAGCAGCTCGAACGTGGTGACGCGCGGCAGAATGCCAAATGCATATATGCCGGTGACGGCGATGACGACCAGGATCACGCCGAAGAACCTGCGAAAAGCCGGCAACGGATCGTCCAGGCCGGCGAGAAACGACCCTACGAGGGCTGCAAACAGAGCCGCCGATGCGCCATCGGTCCAGCCGGTCGCGATCCAGAATGTGCAGCAGGCGAGAACGGACAGCGTGGTTGCCGCGGCGGCCCATAGCGCAAGCCCGTGGTCGCGGTGCCGGGCGGCCGGTGCCGCAGGATCGAGCGTCACGGCGAGCGCAAGCGAGCCCGGATCGCGGCCATCGGCGATCGCCTCGTGCAGCAGGCGGCAATCCCGCATGAGGTCGACGAGGTTGCGCAATCGAAGGGCGAGGCCGGCCGCCGAGATATCGATCCAGCCCGCGTCGGCGCCGAGTTGTGGTGCGACGTCACCAAGTGTTGCACGCAATCCGTCGGCCTGTCGTCCGTCCTGGTCGCCGTTCGCGAGCCAGCCTGCGATCCTCTGGATGACATCGGCGATGGCCGCTGGCACACCGCCGTGAGCGTTGAGCGCGTTCCGCCGGGCCTCGATCGACGCCAGCAGCGGGTGCAGTAACAGCATCGGTTGGCGGAGCAGCTCGAGGCCGCGCGCGGTGTTCGCCGATGTCACGGTCTCGAAGCCGAGATGCCGGCTCAACTGGTCGATCTCGGCGGCGGCAGCGGCAAGCCGCATGCGTTCGCCATCGTGCTCCTGGTCGCTGCCCTGGCCGGTGAAGACGTCCACCGTGAGCCGGCGCGTGTTGGCGAGCCAGGCGTCCGCGCGCGCCGCGATCGTGTCGGCGACGGTGCTCGGCAGCACGATCCTTGATGCGATGCTCGCGCAGGCGATGCCGAGCAGGATTTCCTGCACGCGAGCGGCGACGATGTCGAATGTCGATTCGGGCGTCGAAAGGATCGGGAAGCCGAGCAGGGCGACGGTGTAGCCGGACAGCAGGAGCATGTAACTGCGCGGGGTGCCGTCGATCAGCGAGAAGTACAGGAACATGCCGACCCACAGTGCGATGGCAAGGCTGAGCAGCCCAGGTGCGTTGACGAGATTCGGGATCAGCACGATCGTCCCAGTGGCGCCGATCAGCGTTCCCAGCGCGCGGTAGACCGCCTTCGACGACGTCGCTCCTGTCAGCTGGTTGGAGGTGATGTAGACGGACGCCATCGCCCAGTAGGGGCGTGGCATGTCAAGCAGCAGCGCAATCGAGAGCGCCACCATGGCCGCGGCAAACGTCCGCACCGCGAAGACGGAAGCGGAATGCCGCGACAGAAATGAATGCGACTGGTCCATCGTAAGTCCGACAGGAATGGCGGTGCGCACATTCGCGCGCACCGCCGGTTGCATGACTAGGCGTTGCGCAGCGGGCGGAAGGCGGTGCGCATTTCGGCGACAAACAGCTCGGGCTGCTCCCACGCCGCGAAGTGCCCGCCCTTGTCGAGCTTGTTGTAGTGGATCAGCTTCGGATAGGCCTGCTCCGCCCAGCTCCGGGGTGCCGTGTAGATTTCGTCAGGGAATGCGCTGACGGCGACCGGGATCTTGACGCCGCGCACATCGAAGAAGCCGCCCGTCGATACCTGATGGGTGTCCCAGTAGAGCCGAGCCGAGGAGATCGCGGTGTTGGTCAGCCAATACAGCGTGGCGTTGTCGAGCACGTCGTCGCGCGACAGCCCTTCCGTCTCGCCGTCGAAGACGCGGGCGATCATCTCCTGGCTGCGCGCGTCGTGATCGAGCATCCAAGCCGCGAGGCCGACCGGCGAATCGACGAGCCCGTACAGGGTCTGCGGGCGATTGGCCATCTCGATCGCGTAGCCGAGGCCCTTGTCGTAGAAGAGGCGCAGCTGATCCCAGGCACGGCGCTCGTCGGTCGTGAGAGTGGCCGGCGGCGCCGAATTGAACGCCAGCGCCCTTGAGACGTCGGCCGGCACGGTGGCCGGCATGTTCGTGTGAATGCCGAGCAGCTCGACCGGCTCCTGCAAGGCGAGCGTCTCGGAGACGGCGTTGCCCCAATCACCACCCTGCGCCACGAACTGCTTGTAGCCAAGGCGCCGCATCAGGGTGGTCCAGGCCCGCGCGATACGAACCGGGGTCCAGCCCGGTGCAGTCGGCTTTCCGGAGAAGCCGTGACCCGGCAGCGACGGAATCACGAGGTCGAACGCATCCGCGGCGCTGCCACCATGTGCGGTCGGGTTGGTCAGCGGATCGATGATCTTGATCTGCTCGATGATCGAGCCCGGCCAGCCGTGCGTCACGATCATCGGCAGCGCGTTCGGATGCCTGGAGCGAACGTGAATGAAGTGAACGTCGAGTCCGTCGATCTCGGTGATGAACTGCGGAAGGCCGTTGAGCCGCGCCTCGACGTTTCTCCAGCTGTAGCCGTTCTGCCAATATTGAGCGAGCTGCTGCACCGTCTTGAGCTGCACGCCCTGAGATGGATCGGCGACGGTCTCTTTGTCGGGCCATCGCGTCGCGGCAACACGCCGGCGCAGGTCGATCAGCAGCTCTTCTGGTACATCGATGCGGAAGGGACGGACGGCCTCGCCGGCAGCCGCGGTGCGGATTCCCGGTGGAAGCACGGTTGCCGCGCCGAAGGCGGCGACCCCCATCGCGGCGGTGCTCAAAATTCGGCGGCGACGCAGGTCGATGATTTCGTCAGTTGTGCTGGTGGTCATGGCTCTCTCCTTGTGCATTGTTGGCTTCGACTGAGATGAGAATTCGCGTGAAAGCACTGGCGACGCGTGTGGGGCGTCCGGTGGGTTCCGGCCGCAGCGTTGCCAGGAACATCGCAAAGCAAAGCGCGCCGGTCGCGAACAGAAGGAGGCTGAAGATGCTCTTCATGGCGGCTCCAGTGCAGCTTCCGTCGTGGCGGGGACATCGCTGCGCAGGCCGTCCGGCACGGCAACAACAGGGGCGCGCGCCGATCGCGGCCGCATTCGCGGTGGCACTGCTTGACGTAGGCTGTGCAGGCGCCGCCGCGCGACGACGCGGTTGGCGCGCAGTTCGCGTGCGCCGAGCGGAAACACGACGAGGAACGACGAGAACTGCGGACCGAAGCCATACTCGATCCGGCCGCCGAGGCCGCGGGCCAGATCGCTGACCATCTTCAGACCGCGCCCCGACCGCAAGCGCTCCGAGTGCGAGCCATTGTCCGCGACGATGCAATTGACGACCGTTCCGACGACGGAGAGCCTGATCTTGATCGCTCCCTCCCGGCCTTCGAAATGCGCATGTTGCGCGGCATTGGTCACGAGCTCACGGACAACGAGGGCGAGGCGCCAGCAGCGCTCCGCCTCGAGTGGCAGGCTGTCGGCGCTCAGCGCGAGACGAATCCCGATCGGCTCCAGCGAGGATCGGCTGAGGCCGAGAGCGAGCTTGCGGATCGATTCGGCGGCGTCCACCAATCGGTCGCGGTCCGGCATCGCCAGTGCGCGATGAACGCTCGCATGCTGCTGGAGCAGTTCGATGACGCCGGCAAGTGCGCGCTTGACGGCAGGGTTGTCCGTGCGCAGCACTGCGGCGGAGACCGTGTTGATCGACGAGACGAGGTCGCCGTGGATGCGGTGCGTGAGTGCACGCAGCAGCGTCTGGTCATCGAGCTCGTGAGTAGGTGCAACGCTGGGCACGCGGGCCTCCTGGCATTCGCTGGATGTGCGGCTTTCCGGCCTGACCCGAATTATGGGGAGTCCGGCCTCCCATTGTTTCGCCTAGATTGCCGTGATGTTGTCGTTGCTTGCTGTCGACGAAGTTCGAAGCGCTCGGTCAATCTGTGGATCAGGAGCGACACCATGCTGAGGCCCGCGCTCACGAGCATGGTGAACGATCGAAAATGGATCAGGTCCATGGCTGCACATCTCCTATGCCGATGCGCAAGCGAGCACGATGGCGCGCGCATCGCTGCTGCCGCGTGCGCGCCTCGCTCCTTGCTGCAGATGAGAATATCGAGGTGTGCGGCCGATCGCTTTGTGTCGAATGCCGTCGTTTTTTATAGGTTGCTGAAGGTCGCGGAGAGCGCGACCGTCAGCATTACGCCAGGATCGGAATCGCGTTCCGAATGTCGGCCAGCGACAACGCCGGCTGCGATCCGGACCCGCGGCGATACTGGCCCGGCGCTACGCCGGCCGCCTGCTTGAACGCGCGGTTGAAATTGGCCTGGCTGGAGAAGCCGAGCGCCAGCGCAATGTCCACCAGTGGCCGATCGCCCTGGATCAGAAGGGCTTTCGCACGCTCGAGCCGTCGTGCGGCAACGTAACGGTGAGGAGGTTGGCCGACGGCCTGTTTGAAGCCGCGAGCGAAGTGAAATCGACTGAGAAAGGCAATCGATGCCATGCGATCGAGCGTGAGATTGCCTTCGAGGTTTGCTTCGATGTAGTCCAGCACGCGGAAAAGCCGACGCCGGTCCAGCCCTTCTCGTGCCGAGGCGGCGGCGGACCGTGCGGCCGAACTGCTGGTGTACTTTTGAACAAGCCGTATCGCCATGCCGCTTGCTAATGATTCCACCAGCAGCTTGCCGGCGGAGGTTTCGCTCCGCAGCTCCGATGCGATGGCGCGTGCCATCTCACCCAGCAGGGGATCCTCGAAGGCGCTGTCGTATCGCAACGCGCCGAGTACCGAAGCGTCGACCTCGACGCCGAGCTTGCCTGGGGAGAACTGGCTTGGCGGAAGGTAGATGTGAGCGATCTCCGGCAGGTCGCCGCCGATATCGATGGAGCCTTCCCGCCAGCGCGCGGGCGTGAGCCAAATCGTATCGCGGCGGGTGATGGTTCGATCCGACACGCCGCTAGCCTGACGCGTGACCGGAAATCCATTGCCGTGGACATCGACACATATCTCCGTGTCGGATTGCGTCCCGGTCCACGGGACCACGCTCTTGCCATGCGCCCGCACCTCCGCCGACAGGCCCGACCAGCCTCGATCGATCGAAGACGACAGCAGTTTTGTCGGGCCGCGGCCCTGCCAGAAGTCGCAGTAAGGCCGCGGTTCGTGCCGGCTCTCGGTGACGAGATGCGCGCTGTGCGTCGACATGGAGCGGTCCTTGTTACTCTGACGTCGATCTGTGTCTGTCGGCGTGCATGGCGCCGGCCGGTCGTCGTTCAGTCGCGCCGCGAGGCCAGCCTTGTCGTCCTGCGCGCCTCGGCCTTGGGTTGGAAGAACAGGCCGGGCAGCACGGAGACCAGTCCGAAGGTCATTCCGAGGAATGCCAGGAAGGTGTCGAGATAATTCAGATCCATTGCACTTGCCTCCATCTTGGCTTGCGCGGGCTCGGCCCGGTGCAATCCGTCCAATGAGCTTAGGTATGATCCGACACAAAGATCGGTACAATAGAAACATTGATCTCGGTGCAATTCTTCCAATGCTCTGCGCTAGGCGGCGGCAATCCCGCTCCGTCGAAGCGCATCCGCGTGTCGCTGCTCGATGGCTTTGACGGAGTTTTCGAACGCCTTCTCCAGCACGCTTCTGCCGACGGTGCGGAGCACGAGGCCGAGCAGCCATCCCCTGAGGTTCTTGCCGTCGCGCACCACGACCACTTCGATGTCGGTGGTGCCATCGGGCCGGCGCGTGAAGTTGTAGGTGTGGCCGGACGCGCCGCCCCATACATTGGAGTCGGTCGTCGTCAGGATGACATGGTTGGGATCGGACCAGTCGTAGCGCAGACGTTCCCAGATGCCGCCCGAGCCTTCCGTCACGTCGGCGGCCGAAGGGCCGCGATGATGCACCTTGAGATAGGCGTCGGCGCTGTTGCTGAAGAGTTTGGAGCGGCCCGGGCCGAAGTCGGTGAGGCCGGCGACGTACTGCTCGGCTGTCAGGCTGGTTGTTCGATGAAGGCGGATCGTCGACATCTGTGGTTCCTGCACAAGTGACGGAAAGACGGGTGGCGGTGTCGGAACTAGTTGGAGACCGGGCCTGACGTGCGGACGGTCAAGCCTTCGCCGTTCCGGCTGATCTCCAGCGCGCCTCTCTCGTTCGGCGTCGAGAGCAGGGCACGCTGACCGGGCGCCAGCACTGATACGAAGCGGACCGGCGTCCCGGCCTCGCCCTGCGCGAGGGTGGTCACCACGCGATATCCGTCGGGCTCGACGGTGTAGTAGACGACGCCTGCGAGATCGCCGAGATGGACGCTGTGGCCTTCGATCGGCTTGAGCGAGCTTGCGTGCACGGCTCCCAGCGAGGCCAGGGTGAACGCGGCGGCGAGGACTGTGCTGCGGATCGACATGGGATCCTCCGTTGGCTTGGGTGTGGACTTGGGCGGCGGGCGGTTGCCCGACGGCTCCCTTGTCGGAGGACATGGTCAGGCTATGATCATCGATCAAACAGATGGGATCGATAATGGCCATCGATATCGCTAATCTAGGTCGTATCGACTTGAATCTGCTGGTTCATCTTGATGCGCTGCTGACCGAACGGAGCGTGACCAAGGCTGCGGCCTGCGTCGGCATTGGGCAATCCGCGATGAGCCACAACCTTGCCCGCTTGCGCGAGCTGTTCGGTGACGAGCTTCTCACGCGTGGGGCCGATGGCATGCGTCTGACGCCGCGTGCTGTAATCCTGCGCGAGCCAGTGCGGAGCGCGCTGGCGCAGGTCGAGGCCGTGGTGTTGCGCGATCAGACTTTCGAGCCGGCCACGGCGGTGCGGACCTTCAGGCTTGGACTATCGGACAGTATGGAAATCCTGATCATGCCCGCGCTGCTGGCGCGCATGCGCGAGATCGCACCTGGCGTTCACTTCCGGATTCACAACGTCGACGCGTCCCGGCTGCTCGATGACCTCGACGCCGACGAGCTGGATCTCGCAGTCGCCCATGGGCCGCTCCCGCAGGGACAATTGCATCACAAGCAACGCACGCTGCTGACCGAGCGCTTCGTGTGCATGTTCAATGCAGAGAAAACCGGTATCACGTCGCCGATCTCGCTCGAGGACTACGTAAGGCTGCCTCACGTGCTGACCAGCTTGCGGCCTGCCCGCACCGTGCGCGGGATCGTGGACGAGGCGCTCGACAAGCTCGGCCTGCGGCGCACCGTTGCGCTGACCACGCCGCGTTTTCTCACCGTTCCGCATCTGGTGGCGCAGGCGCCTGTTATCGTCACGATGGGGGCACGGCTGGCCACGCGGTTCTCGGCCGAACTCGGGCTCAGCCTCAGCCCGCCTCCGGTGGAGCTGAGCGAGATGCCGGTGACGTTGCTGTGGCACGCCTCCTACGACCACGATCCGGCCCATGCCTGGTTGCGAAACCAGGTGGCCCAGCTGGCTGCCGAGCTGTGAGCCGGTACGGCGATGCTGCGAGAAAGCGGGCGTATGACTCGCAGGCCGCGCCACATGCTCGCAGCCGTCCCGGCGAAGGCTGGGACCCATTACCCCAAATGCAAATTGTCACCTGATGCTGGAACGCCGGGTCCCGCCTACAACGGCTGCTGCGGCGTATGGGTCCCGGCCTTCGCCGGGACGACAGGGTTATTCAACATCGCCCTTCGTCTTCAACCGCCTCAATCCCGATACGAAGGATCGGCCCGATCCAGCTTGCGCAGCAGCGCCGGCCAAGCGAGTTCGCCGTTACGTGCAGCGCGGCCGGGCTTCGGCAGCATCCGCTCATAGGTGTCTTCGAGGATGTTTTGCGGCGGATAGATCAGCTTGGTGTTGCAGGACAACGCCATCACCTGGGTCTGGCAGGCGCGCTCGAGGCGGAACAGCACGTTGAAGGCGGCGGGTACGGTGCGGCCGACCACCAGGAGACCGTGATTGCGTAGGATCATCGCTTCGTTGTCGCCGAGGTCGCGGACCAGCCGCTCGCGTTCGTCGACATTGTCGGCGATGCCTTCGAAGTCGTGATAGGCGATGTGCAGGAAGCGCATCGAGGTCTGCGCCAGCGGCAGCAGGCCGCATTCCATTGCGGAGACTGCCATGCCGGCCGGCGTATGGGTGTGCGCAACGCAGTCCATGTCGTGCTTGGCCATGTGGATCGCGCTGTGAATGACGAAGCCGGCAACGTTGACGTCATAGTCGGTGGCGTTGAGCAGCGTGTTGCCCTCGACGTCGACCTTGATCAGGCTGGAGGCGTCGATCTCCTCATACAGCATGCCGTAGGCATTGATCAGGAACTGGTCGGTGGTGCCGGGCACGCGGCAGGAGATGTGGTTTGCGATCATCTCGGTCATGCCGTACATCGCCGTGAGCCGATAGCAGGCGGCCAGATCGACGCGGGCCTGCCACTCCTCGGCGCTCACCTGCTCGCGAACGGATTTCACGACCTTGATCGCGGGCGAGCTGACGGGGGGATTCATGGCGTTCTCTCCTTGAGATGTCTGCGAGGCAGGGGCCCGACTATTTGGCGGGACCTTAGCAGAATCGGCGCGGCGGCAAGCCGTGACGCGTCTGCTTATTTGCAGGTCTGGCGGGCAAAAACCGAATGCGGATTGGCGCGCGGCGCCATCGATGCCACACTGCGGAAAACAGCCGAGGCGCATCAAAATGAGCGATCGCAAGATACGTATCGCCGTCCTGCATTTTTCCCACGAAACCGTCTCGTTCCTGCCGAACGAGACCACGCTCGACGACTTTATCTATCCAGGCTCGCCGGCCAAGGGCGAGGCGCTGCTGCAGTTCGATCCCAAGAACTACATGGGCGGCTTCGTGCAGGTTGCGCGCGAGTTCTCCGAGGTCGAGCTGGTCGGCATCGAATCGCCGCTCTGGCCCAAGACCTACACCGGATCGGGCTGGATCACCCAGGAGGCTTATCGGACCTTTACCGGCAAGATGATTGCCGGGCTCAAGGAGGAGGGGCCGTTCGACGGCGTCTATCTGTGCCTGCATGGCGCCATGGCGGTGCGCGACGTGCCGCGGCCGGAGGCTGATCTGGCGCGACAGGTCCGCGAGGTGGTTGGCCGCTCGGCATTCATCGCCGCAACCTTCGATCCTCACGGCAACGAGGACGAGGCGTTCCTCGAACAGGCCGACATGGCGTTCGCCGTCAAATATTTCCCGCACTATGATGCGCATCTGCAGGGCGAGCGCGCGGCACGCATGCTGGTGCGGGCGATCCGCGGCGACTACAAGCCGGCGCACAGGACCATCAAGGTTCCGGTGATCTCACCTACCGTTCTGCAATGGACCGGGGCGCGCCCGTGGATGGATCTCGTGCAGCGCGCGCTGGTGTGGGAGGCCCGCGAGGTCGATGTCTACGTCAACATCTTCTTCGGCTTTCCATTCGCCGATGTTCCTGATGTCGGCATGACCGTGCAGGTCCTGACCAACGACAACCCGAAGCTCGCCGAGCAAATCGCGCGCGATCTCGCCGGCACGATCTGGCGGCTGCGTGAGGCCCTGCTGCAATCGACGAAGCTCCACAGCATCACCAAGGGCGTCGCGCTGGCGAAGCAGGCCACGGCCGACCGCAACACGCCGGTGGTGCTCGCCGATCACAGCGACCGTTCGGGATCGGCGACCTGGCTGCTACGCGAGATCATCGCGCAGGACCTCGCCAATACAGTGATTGCGACCATCGCGGATGGCAAAGCGACGGCGAGCCTAAAGGCTGCCGGTGCCAAGGCCGGCGATAACTTCGACATGGAGATCGGCGGCCTCGCCGACGAGTCGGCTGGCGATCCGGTACGGATCCAGGGCACCATCTCGGCGGCGGCCGAGGGCTACGGACAGTTCTGGGTCTGCGTGCGCTTTGGCCGCAACAATGTGCTGATCCTGTCCACCTATCTGGTGCAGATCATGGAGCCGTTTTCGCTGAAGGCGCTGGTGCCTGACATCGGTGCGTTCGACGTGATGGCCATCAAGTCGCGGGTCCACTTCCGGCGCGGCTTCGACGACAATGGCTTCGCCAAGACGATCCTGCTGGTCGAGCCGGAGCAGCCATTCCTCGGCACCACGCGTCTCGACAAGCTGCCTTACAGGAATGTCGATCTCACGCGGTACTATCCCTACGGCAATCCAGCATTTCCGGAGGCGTCGTCATGACCGGAGGCCGCTACCGCCTGATCGGTTCGACCGCGTCGCCCTATGCGATCAAGCTGCGCGCACTGATGCGCTACCGGCGGATCCCGCACGACTGGGTGATCATGACCAAGGCGCTGCGCGCGGCCACCGCGCATCTGAAACCGATGCTGATCCCGGTGCTGCAATATCCCGACGGCAGCTTTCGCGGCGAGACCACGACGCTCGCCTATGATCTGGAAGCGCGCCATCAGGGCCGCTCGGTGATACCCGAGGACAAGGCCGTCGCATTCGTCTGCGATCTGCTCGAGGACCTCGCCGATGAATGGGCGGTGAAGCCGTTGTTTCTCTATCGCTGGTGGGACCCGGAAGACCAGGCCTACGTCTCGCGCTGGGCCGGTGAGGAATGGTCGACGTCGGAAGCTGAGACCGGCAGCCGCGAGGAGATCGAGGAGTTCCGGCAGCGCCAGATCTCGCGCATGGTCATTCTCGGCGCGACGGATGAGAACAGGCCGCTGCTCGAGGAGAGCTATCGGCGGACGCTGGCAGCGTTCGAGGCCCATGTCGGCATGACGAACTATCTGTTCGGCAACCGGCCGTCGCTGGCGGATTTCGCCTGGTTTGGCCAGCTCAGCGAGATGGCGACCGACCCGACCCCGATGCGCATCATGCGCGAACGCGCGCCGCTCACCGATCACTGGGTGCGACGGCTCGACGACGCGTCCGGCGTCGAGGGCGGTTGGTACTCGCGCGAGCAGGCGCTCGGCGGGTTCGCCGAGGCGTTGCTGCGGATCGCAGGCGAACTCTACCTGCCATTCCTGGCCGCCAATGCAGATGCGTTCGCGAAGGGCCTTGAGCGCCTCGAGATCAACGTCTGGGGCCTGCCTTATGCGCTGGCGCCGTTCAAGTATCAGGTGAAGTGCCTGCTGCAGTTGCGCGAGAAGTTCGCCGCGCTCGATACCGGCGATCGCATTGCGGTGAAGCCCGTGCTGGAACGCACCGGATGTTGGGCCATCCTGGATGGAGGCTGATCGACCGCGGAGGGCACGCAGGTTCAAAACAGCGTGAGCTTAAGTTCGGTGTCTGCTCCCGAGCGCGAGTGCGATCGATCCCGGATTTCTGATCCGTTCGATCAGCAGGTCGATGCGGTCGCCGCCCCAGAACAGTTCCCCGTTGAACACCATGCTGGGAACGCCAAACACGCCGAGCGCTTCGGCCTCGTCGATGATGCGATCGTGCTCGGCGCGGGCAGGGCCGTTGACATAGGCCTCGAACGCGTCGGCAGAACCGCCGATCGCGGCAATCACGCCGGCAATCTCCGACAATTCGTCGATCTCCAGTTCATGGTTCCAGAACCTCTGGAAAACCGTGTCGTGATAGGGCCGGAACAGCCCATGGCGCTGCGCGAACAGCATCCCGGCGCTTGAATAGAAGGCATCGTAGATCCGGCGCGGGCCCTTCATGGTCAGTCCCTGCGCATTGGCGAACCGCCGCGCATCCATGTAGGAGTAGCGCACCTTGCGCCAGAAATGCGGCGTGCGCCCTTCGACCGTGCCCATGAATTCGGGAATGCGCAGCGTGTAGGGCAGCCATTCCAGTTCGACGCCGCAGATGTTCTCGAGCTCGAACAGCCGCTTGTTGGCGACATAAGCGTAAGGAGATTTGTAGTCGGTGTAGATCCTGACCTTCGGCTTTTCCATCAGCGTTCCTCACCCCGTCAGGACAATTGTTCCTGATCCAGTGCGATCGCGCAATGCGACGTGATGAAGGGGATGCGCCGCGCAAACGAATGGACCCCGGTGCATTCAAGCATCGCGGGGTCCTGCCACTTCGTTTTAGCGAAGGATATCTGGTATAGACCAGTGGTGTTTCGGGATCCAAGAGCGCTTGGCCTTTGCGCTCTCGTCCTGCGGATATGTTCAGATTGTCGGCAGCGCACGCGGCTAGCAGCTGCTATCGCCTCAACGTGCACCGAGACCTTGCCGCTGAGCAAGGTCGCTGGCTTTCGCCGGTGGCGTCATGCTCCTCTCCAAGGGTGGGCCGACGGACATCTGTCCGCTTCTGCTGCCTGGCGGCCGATCCCATAATCGTCCGCCAATTCCTGCGACGCGAGGAGCAGGCGCTCCAGCACCCCAACAGGTGCAGTCAGCCAAATGCTGCGGCAGTTGTGGCCTGCTGTCAAGTTAACGCGTAAGAGAATTCAGGTCAGGTTTCCTGTCGCGCCTTGGTTTTTCGATACTGCGTGAAGTCGGGATCATGCGTCATTTTCCAGTAATCGACGAACCGCCACGGCATCGCCGAGAACACCCGGCCGCGACTGTTGCGGTAGTAGGTCGTCATGCCCGGATGCGTCCAGATCAATTGCTCATGCTCGGCATCGACATTGCGGATGTATTCGTCATGCGCGGCGGGATCGACGTCGATCGCCGCGATGTCGTTCTCGATCATCTCGACCAGACAGGCAGAGATGTAGCGGCTCTGGCACTCCGACTGGAAGATCACGCTGCCGCCATGCGCGGGTCCCGAGTTCGGGCCTAGCATCAGAAACAGGTTAGGGAAGTCGGGCACGGTGAGACCGAGATAGGCGGTCGGATTGTCATGGCTCCAGACCTGCTTCAGGTTCTTGCCCTCGCGTCCGGTGATGTTGAGACGCGCCGCCATCTCGGAGACCTTGAAGCCGGTCGAGATCACGATGATCTCGTGCTGCCGCGTTGTGCCGTCGGCGGTGACGATCCCGTTGGCTGCAAAGCGGTCGATCTTGTCGGTGACCAGCTCGACATTCGGCTTGGTCAGTGTCTTGAACCAGTTGTTATCGAGCAGGATGCGCTTGCCGTAGGGCGGATAGGTCGGCATGCACTTCTCGATCAAATCGGGACGATCCTTCAGCTCGGAGAGGATGAAGTCGGCTAGTTCCTGGCGATGCCGGTCGTTGCCCTTGTTGACGGCGCGATCTGGATGTGGCCAGGCCGGATCCTTGCGCAGGAACGGCAGCAGCCCGTCGCCGTAGCGCCAGAACATGTTGAAGCGATACCACTGCACATAAAACGGCAGATGCGCCAGCAGCCACTGCGCGCCTTCGCTGATCGGATCGGAATAGCCCTTCACCGGCCGCGCCCACTGCGCGGTACGCTGGTAGACGGTGACCGAGGCGACACGGTCCGCGATCGAAGGCACCAGCTGCATCGCGGTGGCGCCGGTGCCGATCACGGCGACATGCTTGCCATCGAGCTTGATGTCGTCGGACCACAGCGCCGAGTGGACCTTGAGACCGCCGAAATCCTCGTCGTCATTGAAGCGGGCGGGCTGGGGATCGTTGAGCTGGCCGATCGCGCTGACCAGCACGGTGGATTCGAAGGTCTGTTCACCGTTCGCCGTCCTCAGCGTCGAGATCCAGCGGCGGTTGCCTTCGTCCCAGTGTGAAGCGACCAGCTCGGTCGAGAGGCGGACGTGCCTGCGGATGTCGTGTTCGCGCACGACCTTGAGCAGATAATCCAGCAATTCCTGGCGCTGCGCGAAATAGCGGGTCCATGGATTGCGGGCGCCGAAGGAAAACGAATACGAGTGGTTCGGCGTATCGACGCCGCAGCCGGGATAGCGGTTGACGTACCAGGTGCCGCCGATCTCGTCCTGCTTCTCGACGATCGTGTAGGGAATGCCGAGTCGCCCGAGCGCAACGCCGAGCGCGATCGCGCAGACCCCGGCGCCGACGATCAGCACATGCTGCCGCGCCAATCTCTCGTCGGAGGGGCGCGCACGCCAGCGTGCATCGCGGGGAACGAAGCCCATCTCCTCCCGCATCAGCGGTGCATATTCCGGTGCGACGTTCTCGCCCAGCGTCGCGCGCATCATCCGCAGCATCAGCTCATTGCCGGGATCGGTGATGACGGGCTTCGGCGCACCGTTCGCGAACAAGTTCAGGACCGCCGCGCGGATCTCGTCCTGGATCTCTTTCGGCACGCCGGCGTCCGGGTCGGGGATCAGGCGGACGTCGCGCTTCGGCTTGTAGGGCGGCTCGAGCCACTTCTCGTCACCGGTCATGTGCACCAGCACCATCAGCAGCACGCGGATATCGCCCTCGGCGATGGCGGAGGACAGGTCGAGGCGTTGGCGCGGAAGCTCGATATTCATGCGTTGTCCTCAGCTGCGTGGAGCTTCGGGCAGGCCGCCATAGGCCGCCCATGTGGTACCCGCGATGTAGCCGGCATCGACCGGGAGGTTGATGCCGGTCACGCCGCTGCTCTGCGGCGAGAGCAGCCAGGCGATCGCCTGCGCCACTTCCATCGGCTCGACCAGCCGGTTCATCGCCGTCGGGCTGGCGAGCAGGTCCTTGTTCAGGGCGCCCGACGCGATGCCGGCTTCGAGCGCGGCCGTGCGGGTGAAGCCGGGGGACACCGCATTGACGCGGACGCCGGTCCGGCCCCATTCGGCGGCGAGCGTCTGGGTGATCTGGATGACGCCGGCCTTCGCCGCGGTATAGGCGTGGATCGGCCCCGACGTCATGCCGGCCACCGAAGCGACGTTGACGATCGCGCCGCGTCGCCGCTTCGCCATGCCGATGCCGACGCTGCGCGCGACCAGGAAGGTGCCGCGCAGGTCGATATTGACTTCGCGGTCCCATTGCTCCATCCGCACCCGCTCGATCGTATGCATCTTGCCGAACACGCCTGCTGCGTTGACGAGACCGGAGATCGGTCCGTGCGCCTTCTCGATGTCGGTGATTCCAGCGACGACGGCGCTCTCGCTTGCGACGTCGAATGGCGCGGGCCAAAGAATAGCGCTGGTCCCCTCCAATGGCTCGGGCGCGATGTCAACGATGACGACGCGATGCCCCTGATCGGCAAGCAGCGTTGCGGTTGCAGCGCCGATGCCGCGGCTGCCGCCGGTGATGAGGATGGTGCCGTCAGCGCTCATCGCTTCTTCCCTACGTTGCTGTTGAACAGGCCATGCGTGACCAGCTTCTGGTAGGCCGTGATGACATAGTCGGGCACGGCGGTAACGCCTTGCTCGGAGTAGGAATAGCGCCGGCTGAGATAGCCGCGCGCGCCCATCAGGACCTGGACGACGGCCTCGAATTCCTCGTCGCTGAATGTGTTGGTAGCGCCGGCAGCGCGCGCACGCTGGAGGATCCGGACATAGGCATTCGAGATGTTGTCAAAGTGCTTCTGGTACCCGGTCGGTGCGAAGAACTCGGCTTCATTGAGGATGCGCAGGAACTCCGGCACCTCGCGGATGAAATCAAAGAAGGCGCTGAAGCGCTCGATCTCCTGCCGGGCTTCGCTGGCGGTGCCGGTGCGCGCATGGATGAAGCGGACCATGTCGAGGCCGATCTTCGGCAGCAGCTGATCGAGCAGCTCCTGCCGGTTTTCGAAATGATTGTAGAAGGTGCCCTGCGCGACGCCGGCGGCTTCGGTGATACGGGCAACCGAGGCTTCGGCATAGCCGTATTTGCCGACCACCTTGGTCGCGGCGTCGAAAATCTTCTGCTTGGTCCAGGCGTTGCGCTCGACCCGGTTGAGCTTCGTCACCTTGGCGGATGTCGCTTGTGTCATGCGGTGGCCTCGAGTTCGGCGCGGAGCACGCGTTTGAGAACCTTGCCGGATGGATTGCGCGGCAGGCTGTCGCGGAGGATGAGTTGCCTCGGCACCTTGAAGGCAGCGAGTCGTGCGCGGCAGAAATCGATCAGATCAGACAGATCGAGCCTGGCATCGTCGGCCAGAACCACGATGGCGACCGGCTTCTCGCCCCAGCGTTCGTCCGGCAAGCCGATCACCGCGACCTCGCGCACTACAGGCATTTCGTAGATGACGCGCTCGACCTCGGAGGAGGCGATGTTCTCGCCGCCGGAGATGATCATGTCCTTCTTGCGATCGGTCAGATAGAGGAAGCCGTCTTCATCGAGATAGCCGATGTCGCCGGTGCGGAACCAGTCGCCGAAGAAGGCGGACGCGGTCTTCTCGGGATCTTTCCAGTAACCCTGCGTCACCTTCGGACCGCGCAGGCAGATCTCGCCATTGCGGCCGGCCGGCAGGCGCTTGCCGGCGTCGTCGCGGATTTCGATCTCGACATGGGCGATGGCGCGGCCGGTCGAACCGATCTTCTCGATCTCGCGGCCGGCATCCATGAAAGTGTCGCCGCCGCAGCTTTCGGTGAGGCCGTAGGCATCGATGTAGCGCGCATTCCTGAAATAGTCCGAGAAGGCGCGGATGCGGACCTCAGGCGTCTTCTCGCCGCCGCCGATCGCCCATTGCAGGCTGGCGACATCGTAGCGTTCGCGGTTTGGGCAGGTGAGCAGCGCCGTTGTCATGACCGGCGCAAACCACGCGGCGTTCAGTTTCTCGCGCTCGATCGCGGCGAGCGCCGGTTCGGGCTCGAAGTTGCGATGAATGCACAGCATGCCGCCATGCCAGAGTACGGCGATGCCTGGCAGGTCGAGCGCGCCGACATGGTAGAGCGGGCCGACCACGAGCAGCCGCGTCTCGGAGTTAAGCCCGAGCACCAGCGTCTGGTCGGCGGATTTCCAGTAAATGTTCTCGTAGGTGAGCATCACGCCCTTGGGGCGATCAGTCGTGCCCGAGGTGTACATCAGCCGCATTAAATCGCGTGGCTGCCGCACATGGATCGGTGCCGGCGCGATGTCGGGCGCGAGGTTGGTGACGCTGGACTGCGCGACTTCACCCAGCAGCACCACCGGCGCGCCGCCGGTTACGATCGCGGCAAATTCCTCGTCGGCGACCAGCAGCCGCGCGCCGGAATTGCCGACGATGTAGCCGACCTCATCGGCCGACAGCCGATAGTTGATCGGCAGGAACACCGCGCCGATATGGCTTGTTGCAAACACCAGCTCGAGAAAGGAGGTGCTGTTCTTCATCAGCACCGCGACGACATCGCCCGGCGCAATCCCGCATGACACGAGCCAGCTGCCGACCTGGCGGATGCGCAGGTCAAAATCCGCATAAGAGACGTTCTCGCCGCGATATTTCAGCGCACAGCGATCCGGAGTCCGCCTGGCATGGAATGCGATGAAGCTGGAAAGATTGATCATTTGCGTCCGTCGGGCCGATTCCGGCGCCGGTTTTCTCCCTGGATGAATTATGACTCGTAATTCATCTTTGGCTTGACGTCACCCCCCTTGCTCTGAAAACATCGCGGTCACGGAGACGGCACGATCTCCGACAGGGATTTTGGGAACGCGAACCCGATAGGGAGGGGAATATGAACAGGACCCGGAAACCGGGCATCAGCCGGCGCGCGACGCTTGCGTTCATGGGCGCCGGTGCGGCGACCTTTGCTGCGCCATGGGTGGCGCGCGCGCAGGCCAAGACGATCAAGATCGGCATGCCGACGATTCTGTCGGGGCGCGTCGCGCAGCTCGGCACATCCTCGCGCAACGCGGTGATGCTGGAAGTCGAGAAGGTCAATGCGGCCGGCGGCCTTGCCGGACGGCAGATCGAGATGGTGATCCGCGATTCCAAAGGGCAGCCGCAAGAAGCCGCGCGGATCGCGCGCGAGCTCGTCAACACCGACGGCTGCGAGATGCTGCTCGACGGCGAGGCGTCATCGGGATCGTTCGCAGTTCACGAGGTCGCGCGTGATCTCGGCGTGCTCTGCATCCATACCTGCTCGGAAGCATCGTCGCTGACGGCTGATCCGAAGCAGCACATTCCGAACGCCTTCCGCTGCGTGCGGCAGGGCATCCACGACTCGATCATCGGTGCGGGTTACGCGGCAGGCATCGCCAAGGCCAAGGGGCTGAAGAAGTGGGCGACCTGCTCGCCCGACTATGCCTATGGCCGCGATACCACCGGCGAGTTCGTGCTGTACCTGAAGAAGTTCGCGCCTGACGTCGAGATCATCAGCGAGTCCTGGCCGAAGCTGTTCCAGCCCGACTACACCGAGGTCGTGACCAAGATCCTGCAGGCCAAGCCGCAGGCGATGTATTCGTGCCTGTGGGGCGGCGATCTCACCTCCTACATCGATCAGGCCAACATCTACGCGCTGTTCACCCAGATGGAGGTGTTCGCGGTCAACATGGCCGACTACACCGCGCTCACGGTGGTGAAGAACCTGCCCAAGGGCATCCATTCCGGCGACCGCTACATCAAGACCTTCCCGCCGACGCCGGAGAATGCCGCCTGGGGCGATGCCTACAAGTCGAAGTACAACGAATACCCGACCAACTGGTCGTGGCAGAACGCGACCGCGGTCATGTTCCTCAATGAGGCGGCCAAGAAGGCCAATTCGACCGACGGCAAGAAGCTCGCCGAGGTCCTGACCGGACTGACCATCAAGTGCCCGTTCGGCGCCGATGGCACCGTCACCATGCGCGCCGACGACCGCACGCTGGTTGGCTACGCGATCGGCTGGGGCACCACGATCCCGCAGGAGCCCTACGTGCTCGATATGAAGGCCGGTGACTGGAAGACCATCTTCGAACTCGAAGCCGAGTGGAAGAAGAGTAAGGGCTACACCTGACCCGCATGCGGGGCGGAGGCGCACTCGACTGCCTCCGCCTCCCATTTGATGTTTGTCGCGCGCCGGCGTTGCGGCCCGCCGTAATGGATGATTCCCGTGGACCTCGACGCGCTTGCCAGTTGCTTCGTCAGCCCCGCTTGCCTGGTGACCCAGACCACCAGCGGGCTGATCATCGGCATGCTGCTGTTTCTCGTCGCCGTCGGGCTGACCCTGATTTTCGGCGTGCTCAAGGTGGTCAATTTCAGCCACGGCGCCTTCTATATGTTCGGCGCCTATTTCGCGATGACGGCCTATCAGCTCACCGGCAGCTTCGCGCTGTCGATCCTGGCTGGCGCCGCCGGCACCGCGATCCTCGGCCTGATCTTCGAGCGCGTATTCATGAGCCGGGTCTACGGCCGCGACGTGTTGATGCAGTTGTTGGTCTGCTACGCCTTCGTGCTGATCTTCGACGACGTCGTCCGCATGATCTGGGGACCTGAATTCAAGTCGATGGGCATGCCGGCCGCGTTCCAGGTTCCGCCGCTCTTCATCGCCGGCGGCGTGGTGCCGCCGTATTACCTGTTGCTGATCGGCGTGGCGCTCGCAGCGGCCGCGGTTCTCGGACTGGGACTGGCGCGTTCCCGGATCGGCAAGGTGATCCGCGCGGCGGCGCATAATCCCGGCATGGTCTCGGCACTCGGCATCAACACCGGGCTGATCTACGGCGGCGTGTTCGCGCTCGGCGGCATGCTGGCGGGGTTGGCCGGAGCTCTGGCCGCGCCGGTGCGTTCGCTGACGCCGGGCATGGGTTTCTCGGTTCTGATCGAGTCCTTCATCGTCACCGTGATCGGCGGCATGGGCTCGATCCTGGGCGCCCTGATCGGTGCGCTGCTGATCGGCTTGATCCGCTCGTTCGGCTCGCTCGGCTTTCCGCTGTTCACCGAGGGGCTGATGTACCTCTTCATGGTGATTGTGCTGGTGTCGCGTCCGACCGGCCTGTTCGGCAAGGAGGTCGCATGACCGAGTTGCAGGCCGGAGAGGGCGCGCAGCCCCTCAAGGTGCCTCGGATCGACGCCAGGCCGCAGCGCTATCGCGACGTGCTGATCGCGCTGATCGCCTTTGCCCTGCTGGCGCTGCTGCCAATGGTGTTCAGCAGCAAACAGCTGCTCGATTTCGTGATCCGCTGCGCGGCCTACGGACTGTTCGCGACGTCGCTCAATCTCCTGGTCGGCTACACCGGACTGATCTCGTTCGGGCACGGCATGTTCTTCGGCCTCGGCGCCTATGGCTTCGGCCTGATGATGCAGAAGACCGGCGTCCCGATCCCGGTGGCTTTCGTCGCGACGCTGGCGATGACCTTCTTGGTCGCCGTCGTCATCGGCGCGATCTGCGTGCGGCTGAAGGAGATCTACTTCGCCTTCGTCACGCTCGCGTTCCAGATGCTGATCCACTCGACCATCCTGTCATGGCAATCGCTGACCGGTGGCGACCAGGGCCTGCGCGGCGGCATCCCGCGGCCGCCGTTTCTCGGCATCGACCTGTCCAACCATCTGCATCTCTACATCACGAGCTGCGCGCTACTGGTGATCGGGCTGCTGCTGATGCGCCAGATCGCGCAGTCGCCGTTCGGCTACACGCTGCGCATGATCCGCGACAACGCCACGCGGGCGAGCTTCATCGGCATCGATGTCTGGCGCGCGAAGTTGACGATCTTTGTGCTGGCGGCGTTGTTCGCCGCGACCGGCGGCATGATCATGGCGCTGTTCGTCTCCGGCGCCTATCCCGAATTCGCCTACTGGACGGTCTCCGGTGAAGGTATCTTCATCAACATGCTCGGCGGCGTGACCACCTTCCTCGGGCCAATGGTCGGCACGGTGCTGCTCTTGATCCTCAACGACACCGTCACGCGCTTGACCGAGTATCACGGCATCGTGCTCGGCATTGTGATCCTGTTCTTTGCCATCGGCTTGCGGAAGGGCCTGATGGACTTTGTCGTCGAGCGGCTCGCGCAGCGTCGCGGAGAGGGGCGCGGTTAGCCATGCTGGAGATTCGGGCCCTCTCGAAATCCTTTGGCGGCGTCAAGGCGACCGACAACGTCTCGCTCGACTTTGCCGATGGTTCGCTCACCGCCGTGATCGGCCCCAACGGCGCCGGCAAGAGCACCTTCTTCAACCTGATCACGGGGGCGCTGCGGCCGGACGCCGGGCAGATCCTGCTCAATGGCATCGACTTGGCGGGCAAGGCGCCGCCGGAGATCGTGCGCCATGGCATCGGCCGCGCCTTCCAGGTTGCGAGCATCTTCCCGTCGCTGACGGTCGAGGAGACGATGCTGGCCGCGGTCTGTGCCGATCAGCGCCGCGCCGGCGTCATGCATCGCCGCTTCCCTCTGGCCGAGACGCGCGACCGCGCCGAGCATGCGATGGAGCTGCTTGGCCTTGCCGGCAAGCGCAACATGACCGCGGCGACACTGTCGCATGGCGACCAGAAGCTGCTCGATATCGCGCTCGCGCTGGTGCTCGAGCCCAAGGTTCTGCTGCTCGACGAGCCGACCGCGGGCATGGGTACCGAGGAACGCTGGCGCATGATCGACAAGGTGCGCGAGCTCTGGGAGAAGCAGAAGATCACGGTCGTGTTCATCGAGCACGACATGGACATCGTGTTCAAGATAGCGCCGAAAATCGTCGTGCTGTGCTACGGCCGGATCCTGGCGACCGGGACGCCGGACGTGATCCGCAGCAATGAAGCAGTGATCGAGGCCTATCTCGGCAGTGACGACCATGCGGGAGTGGTGGCATGAGCGCGCAGCCGGTGGTGCAGGTCGAGAACCTCAACGTCTATTACGGCACCAGCCAGATCCTGTTCGGCGTCGACCTCTCCGTACGGAAGGGCGAGACCATGGCGCTGCTCGGCCGCAACGGCGCCGGCAAGTCGACCACGATGAAGGCCATCATGGGCCTTGCACCGGCGCGCCGAGGCAAGGTGAGCCTCCGTGGCCAGGTGGTGTCGGGGATGCGGCCGCATCATATCGCGCGGGCCGGGCTCGGCTTCGTGCCGGAGGATCGCCAGATCTTTCCCGAGCACACGGTCGAGGACAATCTCGTGATCGGCCAGAAGAAGGGGCCTGACGGCGAGGATGAATGGTCGATCCGGCGTGTCTACGACGTGTTTCCACTGCTGGAGCCGCTGCGGCATCGGATTGCGGGAAGGCTGTCCGGCGGCGAGCAGCAAATGCTGGCGATCGCCCGCACGCTGATGGGCAATCCGGTGCTGTTGCTGCTGGACGAGCCGAGCGAGGGGCTGGCGCCGATCATCGTGCAGCGCATCGGCGAGCTGCTGCGGCAGCTCCGTGGCACCGGTGCCACAGTATTGATCGCCGAGCAGAACATGCATTTTTGCCTTGGCCTTGCGAGCCACGCGACGGTTATCGACAAGGGGCAGATCGTCTACACATCCTCCATCGAAGAGCTGAAGGCCAACGACAACATCCGGCAGCGCTATCTGGCGTTGTAGGGCTCTTAGTAAGACGTGGGAGGATAAATGGCGGGCGAACGCAAGTTGACGCCGACGCATGAGGCGCCGTATCGCGGGCTGAAGGTGCTCGATTTCGGGCAGGGGATCGCCTCGCCCTATTGCGCGATGCTGCTCGGGGTCTATGGCGCCGACGTCATCAAGGTCGAGCCGCCCGAGGGGGACTGGTCGCGCTATCTCGGCACGACCTACGGCAATCACACGACGCTGTCGGCAGTGTACAACCGCGGAAAGCGCAGCCTGTGCCTCGACTTGAAGCACAAGGACGGGATCGCGGTCGCCCAGCGGCTGGCACGCGAGGCCGACGTGCTCATCGAGGGATTCCGACCTGGCGTCGCCGAGCGGCTCGGGCTCGGCTATGAGAGCCTGTCGCGCGACAATAAGGGTCTGGTCTATCTGTCGGTCAGCGGCTTCGGGCAGAGTGGGCCGTACTCGAAGCGACCGGGCTCGGATTCGGTCGCGCAGGCCTTTTCCGGGCTGGTCTCGGTCAATGTCGGCACCGATGGCGTGCCGCATCGGGTCGGTACGACCATTTCCGACGTCGTCACCGGCGTCTACGCATTCCAGGCCATCGCGACGACTCTGTTCGCGCGCGCGACGGTCGGCACCGGCCGCTGGATCGACGTCAATCTCTGCCAGTCGACGTCCGCGCTGCTGGGGCACAAGGTCGCCGAGTTCATCCTCGAGGGCGGCACGCCGCGGGCGCTGAATGTGCCGGCCGGCACCTACCAGACGCAGGACGGCTGGATGATGGTGACGTTGGTGAACGAGCCGCAATACAAGCGGCTGTGCAGTGCAATCGCGCGCGAGGATCTCGCAAGCGATCCGCGCTTCGCCGACTTTGCCCGGCGCGCCGACGCGGCGGACACGCTGATCCCGCAGCTGCGCGAGGTGTTCCTGACCCAGCCGACGGATGCCTGGCTCAAGGCGCTGCACGCGGCCGATATCATCGCAGAGCGGATTCTCAACCCCGGCGAATGGCTGCGCAATCCGCACGTCGAGGCGACCAGGGCGTCGGTGTGCCAGGATACGCCCGGTGTCGGCGCGGTCTATTCGCCGCGGACGCCGGGGATCGCGAGCCTGTCCGAGGATGATCTTTGTCCCGCGCCGGACGTCGGAGAGGACAGCCGTGCTGTGCTGATGGAAGCTGGACTTGACTCCGCGGAGATCGACGGCTTGCTGATGTCGGGCGCGGTGCGGCAGGCCAGGGCGATGACAGGAGGCAAAACATCATGAGCACGGACCTCGTTGGTTACTCGGTCAGCAACCGGATCGCGGAGATCGTGCTGGATCGCGCGCCGGTCAACGCGCTCAGCATCCCCTTGATCGATGCGTTGCTGGCGGCGCTGGCGAAGGCGCGCGATGACGACGCGGTGCGCGCCGTCATCATCAGCAGCGCCCACAAGGTGTTTTGCGCCGGCCTCGACCTCGACATCGTCAGGGGCAAGCCGGCGATCGAGACCAAAAAGTTCCTCGAGCGGCTGTATTTCGCGCTGAACGATACGCAGTACCGCATGGGCAAGCCGACGATCGCAGCGATCGACGGTGCGGTGCGGGCCGGCGGCATGACGATCGCGATCTCCTGCGACATGATCGTCGCGGGCGACGGCTCGACCTTCGGCTATCCCGAGATCGACGTCGGCCTGATCCCGGCGATCCATTTCGTGCAGTTACCGCGACTGGTCGGCAAGCACCAGGCGTTCGGCCCCCTGTTCCTCGGCGAGCCCTTCGATGCCGCGACCGCCCATCGAATGGGCCTGCTCAGCGAGGTGGTGCCGAAGGGGACGGCGCTGGAGCGTGCTCGCGAGATCGCAGGGAAGCTGGCAACGAAATCGCCGATCGTGATGAAGATCGGCCGCGATGCCTTCATGCGCGCGGTCGACGCCGATTTCCGCCGTTCGGTGGAGAACACGGCGGAAAGCTTCGTGGTGGTCGCCTCGACGGAGGACTGCCAGGAAGGGCTGAATGCGTTCGTCGAGAAGCGGACGCCAAATTACAAGGGACGGTAAATGGCTGGATTGTATTTCGAAGAGTTCGAGGTCGGGCAGGAATTCCATCACGAGTTCAGCCGCACCGTGACGGAGATGGACAACACCATGTTCAGCCTCCTGACCATGAACCCGCAGCCGCTGCACCTCGACGCGCATTTCTCCGAGAAGACCGAATTCGGCCAGCGGCTGTTCAACAGCCTCTACACGCTCGGCATCATGATCGGAATGAGTGTTTACGACACGACGCTCGGCACGACGGTCGGCAATCTCGGCATGACCGACGTCAAGTTTCCGAAGCCGGTGTTTCATGGCGATACCTTGAAAGCGCATACCAAGATCATCGGCAAGCGCGCCAGCAAGTCGCGACCGACCCAGGGCATCGTCGAATTCGAGCATACCATGACCAACCAACGCGGCGAGGTGGTGGCGAGCTGCCGACGCACCGGGCTGATGCACTGCAAGCCGAAGGCGTAAACGATGCGATCTTTTCTGTTCGTTCCCGGCGACAGCACCCGGAAGTTTGAGAGCGCGAAGAAGACCGCGGCCGATGCGTTGATCCTCGATCTCGAGGATTCCATCGCGCCCGACCAGAAGGTGGTTGCGCGCGGGATCACGCGCGAGATGCTCGATGCACGCAATCCGGAGCAGAAGCTCTATATCCGCGTCAACGCGCTCGATACCGACCTGACGCTCGGCGACCTCGCCGCCGTGATGCCCGGCAAGCCCGATGGTATCGTGTTGCCGAAATGCGCCGGCGCTGCCGATGTCAACAAGCTCGCGCTCTACCTCGACGCGTTCGAGGCGGCCTCCGGCATCGCGCAAGGCACGACGCGGATCATCACGGTCGCGACCGAGACGGCACGGGCGGTCCTGAAAATCCTCGACTTCGAGAATATGAGCCCGCGGCTCTGGGGCATGATGTGGGGCGCAGAAGACCTCGCGGCTTCGCTTGGCGCAACCCGCAACAGGACCGACGGCCGCTACCATTCGCCCTTCATCCTGGCCCGCGATCTTTGCTTGATCGGCGCGGCCGCGGCCGCCGTGGTCGCGATCGACACCATCGCCACCGATATCAACGATCTCGACGCGTTGAAGACCGAGGCGATCGCCGCGCGGCAAGACGGCTTTCTGGCCAAGGCCGTGATCCATCCCAAGCACGTCGACGTCGTCAATGCGGCCTTCATGCCGACCGACGAGGAGATCGCATGGTCGGAGCGGGTGATCGCTGCATTCGCCGATAATCCATCTGGAGTCGCCAAGATGGACGGCAAGATGCTGGACAAGCCGCATCTGCGCGCCGCCGAGAAGATCTTGGCGTCACGTAGGAAATAGTCAGCGGTCTGGTTCGATCAGCGCGCCCTCCTTGAGGAGGGCGGCAATCTCCGCATCCGCAAGTCCTGCCTCGTGCAGGATCTCCCGGCCATGCTCGCCAAGGTTCGGCGGATAGGTCCGGATCGACGGCGGCGTCTTGCTCCAGGTAGCGGCCGGACCCGCGACCCGTAGCGTGCCTTCGGTTGGGTGTTCCAGCGACTGGATCAATCCGACCTCAGCCAGATGCGGATCGTCGATCAAGCTGTCGAGATCGTGCAGCGGCGCGTGCGGAATGTCAGCCTCCGCGAAGAAGTGCATCCATTCGGCGGTGCTGCGGGTCTTCATCATCTGCGAGAACCAGTCGTAGACGAAATCGTAGTTCCGCGTGCGCGCCGAGATGCTGTTCAGCCGCGGGTCGCGGTCGGCCTCGTCGGCGAGGCCGATCTTGGCGAAAAATGCGTTCCATTGCTTGTCGGAATAGACCAGCGCGCAGATGTAGCCGTCGCTGGTCTGGTAGGGCCGGCGGTCGGGCGACAGCAGACGGGAGTAGCCGGGCGGTCCGATCGGCGGATCGAAGCTGCGGCCGGCCATGTGATCGCCGAGCACGAACTGCGCCATGGTCTCGAACATCGGGATTTCGATGGCTTGTCCTTCGCCGGTGCGCTCACGATGGAACAGTGCCGCCAGGATGGCATGGACCGCGTTGAGGCCGACGATGCGGTCGGCCATGGTGGCCGGCGAGTAGCGCGGCTCGCCGGTGATCCGGCCGGTGAGCGCGGGCAGCGCCGTCAGTCCCTGGATCAGGTCGTCATAGGCGGGCCGTCCAGCATAGGGCCCAGTCTCGCCGAAGCCGTGCAGGCTGGCGTAGACGATCCGTGGGTTGGCTGCGAGAAGATCGCTGGCGCCAAGCTTCAGCCGCGCCATCGCCGCAGGACGGACGTTGTGGACAAACACGTCGGCCGCTGCAGCAAGCCGCAGCAGCACCGCGCGGCCGCTCGCCTTCTTCAAGTCCAGCGCGATCGAGCGCTTGTTGCGGTTGCCCTGCAGGTACATCGCGCCCATCCCGGGATGGCGCATCGGGGCGGCGTGGCGCATCACGTCGCCATCAGGGCTCTCGACCTTGATCACGTCGGCGCCGTAGTCGCCGAGGATCATCGTCGCGTAGGGTCCCATCATGACGCTGGTGAGGTCGATGATCCTGACGCCGGCGAGTGGGCCCACCGGCGCAAATGATCCGTCCCTCGTCGAAGCCCCGCTCAATGGGCGGCCGCCAGCGCTTCGGTGAAGGCCTTGAACACGTCGCTGCCCGGCTTGCCGCGCTTGTCGACGTCCTTCACCCAGTCCTGCGCTACCGACTTGAAGGCAGTATCGAACACCTTCTTGTCGTCGGCGCCGAAGCTGATGACCTTCATGCCTTGCGACTTGATCTTTTCGGCTGCCGCCTTCTCGCCGTCCTCGAACCGCTTGCAGGCCTCGCGGGTGGTCTGCTCGCCGGCTTCGACGAGCGCCTTGCGGACGTTCTCGGGCAGCGACTTGAACTTCAGCTCACCGATCGAATAAGTGAAGATCGCCGTGCCGAAGTTCAGTCCCTCGGTGCCGGATTTCAGCAACTTGCCGAAGTCGTAGGACGCCGAGCTCTGATAGGAGAAGATCAACCCGTCGAGCGTGCCGCGGGTCAGCGATTCATAGATTTCCGGCGCGGCCATCCGCACCGGTACGCCGCCGATCGAGCGCATCATCAGATCCATCGCGCCGCCGGTGGTGCGGATCTTGAGGCCTTCGAGGTCCTTTGCGGCCTTGATCTCACGGCTGGTCGCAAGCTGCACCTGATACGCCGGCAGCGCCAGCGTCACCAGCGGCCGAAGCTGGTTGGGTGCGAACTCCCTGGTCTCCAGGATGCCGCCATTGTGCGAGACCTTGTAGAAGGCAAGCGAGCCCTGGCATTCATTGTCGAAGATGCCGGGCAACTCGGCGACCGCCGTCAGAGGAAATTTGTCGGACGAATAGGACGGCACGATGTAGGAGACGTCGGCGACGCCGAGCGCGGTGAGCTGGGCCATGTCCTTGGCCTTGCCGAGCTGCTCGGCCGGGAAATGCTGGAAGGTGACTTGACCATTGGTCAGCTTGGTCACGAGCTCTGAGAACGGCTTGCCGACGAGCTCATGGATCACGTGACCGGAGGGCAGGCTGTCGGCAAGACGCAGCGTGATCTTCTCCTGGGCAGAAGCCGTTGATGTGGAAGCGGCCAGCAAGACCGTGCCGACGCCGGCGAGCAAACGAGAATAGAGATTCATTGGGGTCTCCCAGACATGGCCATCTCAACCGACGGCTTCTTCAATGCTGCATGTGGTTCGGCAGCCAGAGGATGATCTCCGGAAATGCCACGAAAATGGCGATGGCGATCAGGTGCGCGATGAAATGCGGGAAGGTGCCGTGGAATACCTCACCCACAGGGCGATGTGCGTAGCGCGCCACGATGAAGCAGTTCAATCCGATCGGCGGCGTGATCATGCCGACCTCGGCGGTCACGATCTTGATGACACCGAACCAGATCGGGTCGAAGCCCAGCGACTTGATCAGCGGCAGCACGATCGGAACCGTCAGCACCAGGATCGCGATCTGATCCATGAACGAGCCGAGCACGATATAGCCGCACAGGATCAGCGTGATGATGATCCAGCGCGAGACGTCGAGCCCGCCGACCCAGCCGACGATATTCTGCGTGACCTGCGTCAGAGTGAAGAAATAACCGAAGATATGCGCGCACATGATGATCAGCACGATCATGCAAGTGCCCTGGGCAGCGTGGCGTAGCGTCGTATAGAGTGACGTCAGGTTGATCTTGCGCTTCCAGCAGGCGAGGCAGAAGGCGCCGAATGCACCGAAGGCCGAAGCTTCGGTCGGGGTCGCGATTCCGAGATAGATCGTGCCTGTGACGATCGAGAACAGCACCACCATCGGGCTGACCTGCCACAGCAGGCTGAACCGCTCCGACCACGTCACCGCCGAGATCGTCGGCGCGCGTGAGGGATCGAGCAACACCAGAATGTAGATCGTCGACATGATGATGATGGTGACGAAGATCGCCGGGATGATGCCGCTGATCAGGAGCTTTCCGATGTTGACCTCGGCCAACAGGCCGAAGATGACCAGTGCCACCGAGGTCGGCAGCAGCATCGCGAGCGTGCCCGAGATCGCGACGACGCCGGCCGCCATTTTCGGCTCGTAGCCCTGGCGGATCATGGCGGGCAGGCTGGTCGAGGACAGTGTTGCGGCGGAAGCCGTGCTGGTGCCGCAGATCGAGCCGAACCCTGCGCCGGCCAGTGCGGTCGCCATGCCGAGGCCGCCGGGTATGCGTCCAACCCAGGCCGCCGCGGTCTTGAACAGATCGTCGGCGACGCCCGACAGCAGCACGAGATCCGCCATCAGCAGGAACATCGGGATGGTGATCAGCTCGTAGGAGGTGACGGCCGATAGCGGCGTCGTCTGCAATACGCCGAGCAGGATCGGTAGGCCGCCGGTGAGATAGAGGCCGAGTCCGCCGGAGAATGCCATGGCGAACGCGACCGGGGTTCCGATCGCCAGCAGGAAGAACAGCAGCGCGAGAATAAAAGTCGGGATCATTCGAAACCTCCGGCAGCCTTCTCCGAATGGCCGGAGATGGCCGGCAGCGGCAGCAGATTTTCGCCGGTCAGCAGGCTTGCGATATTGGCGATGAGATGAACGGCAAGGCGCAGCGCGAGGATGCCGGCGCCGATCGGCACGAAAATCGAGGATGCCCAGGTCGGCCACGGGATCGCGCCCGCCATCACGTCGCTGGAGACATAGTTGTCAAGCGCCCGCTGGTAGCCGAGCCAGGTGATCGGAACGAAGATCGCCAGGCCAACGATGTTTGAGATGATGACGCAAAGGCGTTGGAGGATCACGGAGAAGCGCGGCAGCAGGATATCGACGCTGATATGGCCGCCGACCGCATAAGTGCCGGAGAGCGACAGAAAGAACACGCCGGCCATCACGTAGAGCGAGATCAGGTCGTAGGCCCAGGAGAACGGCCGGTTGAAGACGTAGCGCATCACGACGTCGGAAAACACGATGATCATGATTGCGAACATCAAGGCCGCGGCAATGGCCGAGGTCACCTTCTCGATGGCGGCCAGGGCCTTCAGGCTTGTCTTGATCAATTTGGGCTCCGTCTGCGTTACTTGGCCGGCACCGCCGCAACGGCGGTGCTGAATTCCGTCAGCGCATCACTGCCGTGCTTGCCGCGCGCATCGAGCCCGTCGGCCCACGCCTTGCCGACTCCCTTCGTCAGGTCCTTGAGCTTTGCGACGACATCGGATTGCAAGGTGTCGAAATGGACGCCGGCGGCCTCCATCGACTTCATGGTCTCGCTGTCCTGCTTCTGTACTTCCTTGCAGGCAGACGGCAGGATTTCCTCAGCGGCATCGACCATTGCCTTCTGGATATCCGGTGACAGTTTCTTCCAGGCGGTCTCGCTGATCGAATAGGCGACCACGAAGCTTGCGAAGCCAAAGCCGTCGGTGGAATGCTTCACCAGCTTGTCGGCGCCATAGGCGACGACGCTTTCGAGCGGAAACAGCAGGCCGTCCATCGTGCCGCGTGACAGCGACTCATAGGCATCGGGCGCCGCCATGCGCACAGGCACCGCGCCGATTGCGCGCAGGGTGAGATCCTGTGCGCCGCCGGTCGACCGCAGCTTCAGTCCGTTGATGTCAGCTGTATCCTTGACCGGCTGCTTCACGGTCAGGATGCGATAGGGCGGCAGGCTCACCGCGAGCAGCAGGTGGATGCCGTTCGCGGTATAATCCTGCTGCGCGATCACGCCGCTCCGTGCGGTCTTCCAATAGGCGAGCGTGCCCTGGCAGGAATGCTCGAACACGCCGGGGAGCATCGCGACTTCGGAGACCGGCATCTTGTCGGAGACGTAAGCGGGCGCGACATAGCCGATGTCGGCGACGCCGGTTTGCGTCAGCTTGAGCATGTCGGCGGCCTTGCCGAGCTGCTGCGCCGGATAGTGCTCGAACGTCACCGCATTGTTGGTGCGCTTCTGGACCTCGGCCATCCAAGGCTCGAGCACGAGGCGGACGAGATAGTGCCCTTTCGGAAAGGAGTCGGCGACCCGCAGCTTGATCGGTTCCGCCGCTGCCGCCAGATTGACCGATGCGATGAGGAAGCCGTAACCGGCTAATATGCGCCGAAGCCCGCCCATATCTCCTGCCCCTGAATATCACTGTTGTTTTGAGCAGCTGCGCATAAACGAAATTGCGCGTCAAGCATGGCCCGCTCAGCATGATGAAAGCCGATCCTGAGAAAGCCCCGGATCTCGACATCCATTTTGTCCATCACGCGGGAAATTTCGAGCGTGCGGTCGACAGCTCGGCACGGTGCCTACTGTTATCGTCGCGCAGTCCGAGACCGGTCAGACCGCGGGAAACTCCAGCTCGAAGGCGACACCCCGGTGGGACGGCAGGAGACGGATCGTGCCGCCATGAGTCACCATGACGGCTTGGGCGATGGCGAGCCCCATGCCGGTGCCGCCGCTGTCGCGGCGGGTGGTGAAGAAGGCATTGAAGATCTTGTCGCTGTTGGCATCGGAGATCGGGTCGCCATCGTTGCTCACGGTCGCCCGGACGGTTGCGACGTCGGCGGTCGCCTCGAGCTGCACCGACCCGGCATTGTGACGGAACGCGTTGTCGGCCAGATGAGCCAGCACGATCAGCGCCTTCTCGGCGGACATCCCGATCGAGCGGTCGAGGCAGCCCTTGGCCACGATCGTCCGCCCGGGAAAGCGGCTCCTCAAATTCGCGATGACGCTCGAGAGCGAGGTCTGCTCATTCTGCGGCGCGCTCTCGGCGCGGGCCAGCTCGCGCAGCCGTTGGCTCATCGCATCGAGCCGCTCGACGTCGCCAAGGATGTTGGAGATGAAGCTCCGTTGCTCGGACCGGGTCAGCGTATCCGATTTGCTTTGCAGCGAATCCTGCACCAGCTCGGCGGCCCCCCGGATCGCCGTCAACGGAGATTTCAACTCGTGCGTCAGGTGGGCCGAGAAGGTTGCGATGTAGTCGGAGCGGCGTGACAGCTGCTGGGCCATGTCGAGGAAGCTGTCGGAGAGTTGGGCGAGCTCGCGGGTGCCATAATGTTGCAGCGGCTGAAATGCATTGCGGTCGCCGCGGCCGATTCGCGCGGCGCGCTCGACGAGCTCGCGCATCGGCCGGGTGACGGTGTGTGAGAACATCAGTCCGATCGCAATCGTCGTCAGCAGCACGGCCAATGTGGCGAGCACGAACTTGCCGCGTTCCTGATAGAGATGATCGAAGATGTTGCTCGGCGTCCGTGACGTATAGATCACGCCGGCGACGTGGTCGTTGACGATCACGGGCATCGCGGAAAAGACATGGACACCGACGCCACGGCTGATCGAGTAGATCGGCGGCGGGGGTTTGTCCGGCACGCGGATGCGGAGCGCGGCGCTGTACTGGCCCTGCAGGGCCGCGGCCACCTCCTCGATATGGGCAAGCGATTGTCCGACCTCCTGCCGTCCAGCAATCACCACGCCCTGCGGATCGAGGATGCGGAAACCCGCCAGGGTGACTTTCTGGGTCTCCAGGATGATCGGCATGAGCCGGGCGCCGATCTCGACATAGCCGGGATCCGCGGGTTTCGGTGCCGGCAGCGCATCGGGCCGTCGCCGCAACAGGTCGTTGCCGGCGAGATCGAGCGCGGGCCGGATCGGCGTCACCTGATCGCCGGGATCAGGCAGCGTCTCCGGCGGCACTGCCGCGCCGAGCGGAATGCCGTTGTCGAGCCGTGCCTGTACGTCCCGCGCATAGATTGCGGCCAGTACGCGGCTCTGCGCGATCAACTCGGCCTGGGTCTGGTGGATCAGCTGGTTGTCGTAGAGACGGAAGAAGAACAGCCCCATCAGCGGCAGGACCGCGACCAAAGCGAGCACCGTGAAGATCACGAAACCGAGCGACGGTCGCCACTTCTGATCGGCGCGGTGAGACGTCATGCCTGCGGCTCGCAGCGGCCGAGCTTGAAGCCCACGCCGTGCACGGTCTCGATGACATTGTCGCATTTGGCGGCCGCAAGCTTGGCCCTGATATTGCGGATATGGCTGTCGATCGTGCGATCGGAGACCTGGATGTTGAGCTGGTAGGCCGCGCTCATGATCTGCTCGCGGTTGAACACCGCCATGGGGCGGGTCAGGAAGGCGCGCAGGATTCCGAACTCGATCGCGGTGAGATGCAGCGCCGCGCCTGCGAACGTTGCGACGTGCTGCTCGGGATCGAGCGAGAGCTGCCCTCGCGAGAGCACGGTCGCCTCCGGCATTGCGCACGCCGCGCGCGGCGTCAACCGCCGCAGGATGACGTTGATCCGCGCGACCAGTTCGCGAGGACTGAACGGCTTGGTCACATAGTCGTCGCCGCCAATCTCGAGGCCGAGCACCCGATCGATCTCCTCGTCACGGGCGGAGAGGAACAGGATCGGCACGTCGGATGATTTGCGAATCTCACGGCAGACGTCGAGGCCGTCGAACTCCGGCATGCCGATATCGAGCACGATCAGGTCCGGTCTTTCTCCGGCGAAGCGGGCCAATGCGTCCTTGCCGTCGCGGGCCTCGATCACGCTCATGCCGGCCTTCCTGAGAGCGACGCGGATGACTTCGCGGATATGCGGGTCATCGTCGACGACGAGAATACGGTGGGTCAACGGGATCTCCGAATGCGGCGTTCTGGCCACGCCTCGCTCTCGCTTGAGCCAATTGTTCTACAAGGCAACTGCGGCGGGAGACAAGAACCGAACGGCTTCATGTCAGCGGGCTCGTGCGGGTTAGTCCATCGCGGGTGGATTGCTTCAGCCCCGCAATCTGGAGAGGTTGAGCCGTGCATGCGCAGGGCCCGAGAACGCGGTGAGCAGGAGTTCAGGATTTTTATGCAGATTGCGTGCAGGGGCGGCTTGTCGGCTCGCGCTGGTGAATCTCGTCTGATACGGACGAAGCCGATCAGCCTCTTCAGTCGCACGTGGTCCCATGCAAGTCGGCAAGTGTATCGGAATAGTCCTGCTCTGGATCGCAGGGCTGGTCTTCGTCTTCGCGGGCATCAACACCAACGATCCGTATCTGGTTCCGCTGCGCGGGCCGGGCAACCTTCTCCTCGCGGTCGCAAGCATCGCCGTCGCGTATATCCTGATCCGCCGCGTCGCGTGGCGCAGGCGGAGTTGGGCAGGCAGGCTTCTGGTCGTCCTGTGGAGCCTGCCGCCGCTTGCGATGCTGGCCGCACATGGCGTGTTCGAGGTGCGGAAGCACCGCGTTCTCCAGGCGGACCCGGTGCTTACCCGGTCGCTTGGGCGGCATTTTATCGTCGGTTATCGCTCGTTTGACGAGGTCGTACCACTTGTGGAGAGGGGGTTCATTGCCGGCATCTATGTCACCCGGCGCAATGTCGCGGGCCGGGCGGCTGAGCCGTTGAAGGCGGAAATCGCGGCGCTCCAGGCCAGGCGGCATGCCGCGGGGCTGCCGCCGCTGATGGTCGCGACGGATCAGGAAGGCGGCATCGTCTCGCACCTCGCGCCGCCGCTGACGCGGCTGCCCGCGCTTGCCTCGTTGGCGGAGCTGGCGCCGGATGAGCGAAAGGCAAAAGCCGAGGAGTTCGGGCGTATCCATGGACGCGAACTGGCATCGCTTGGTATCAACCTCAATTTCGCCCCGGTGCTCGACCTTCGGCCGGAAGCCAAGCGCAATCAGCTCGATTTCAACACACTGACCAATCAGCGTGCGATCTCCGATGATCCGGCCAAGGTGAGCGCGGTCGCTGGCGCCTACATCCATGGCCTCGAATCCGCTGGCGTCAGTGCGACCGTGAAGCACTTTCCCGGATTGGGCCGCGTGCGCGCCGACACGCACCATTTTGATGCCGATCTCGATACGCCGGTCGGCGAACTCGAGGCCACCGACTGGCGTCCGTTCCGCGATGTGCTGTCGACGAGCGGCGCGCGCCTGATGGTCGGGCATGTGGCGGTGAGTGCGCTCGACCCCGGACGGCCGGCGTCGCATTCCAAGGCCGTCGTCGACGGACTGATCCGGAAGACCTGGAACTACCAAGGTATCGTTGTGACGGATGATCTGGTAATGGGCGCGATCTATCAGCACGACGTCTGCACGGCGGTCGTGGAGGCATTGAACGCGGGCGTCGATCTCTTGCTGGTTGCCTATGACGGGTTGCAATTCTACCGTCTGTTCGCTTGCGCAACCGATGCAGCGGAGCGAGGGGGCCTCGACACCGCAATGTTGCGCGACAGCGAGACGCGGCTAAGGCGCGCGCAGCTGATCGACTAAAGCGCGATGAGACCAGGTTGAGGCGTCATCGCGCGGGCTCAGGAATGAGCGCCGACGGCCGATTTGTTGTCCTGCTGCTTGGACCACGAGACGTAGTAGGCAACGGCCGTCATCGCCGCGATGCCGCCGAGGCTGACCCCGATCTGCCGCGCCAGCGAATACGGGCCGGTGATCAGAATCAAGTGCGCGGCGAAAGAGAGGAACACGCCTGCACAGAACACGGCCAGCCATTCCTCGCCACATTTGATGATCGGCTGCAGGGCGTAAGATCGCAGGTATCCCCAATCGCGCGGGACCAACCAGGTGAACAGGAACGTCAGGGTCAGGAAATGCAGGATGCGATGAGGCGCGACATCTTCGCGGTCGTTCTGCAGCAGCACGTCGCTCAATCCGCTGGGCATCATCTGGGCGAGTGCCGGGATTTCGCTGCTGGAAACAATCGTCAGCGCGAACAGCAGATAGAGCAGCGCCGTCGCGCGTAGCGCGGAATTGGCCTGCATCGCGCGGATCGCAGGAGCATAGCGCGTGCCGATCAGCGCGAGCCAACCGCCCATCACGAACAGCAATTGCCAGCAGAACGGATTGAGATACCAGGCCCCATACGGATAGGATGTCAGGTTCCAGTCGAGTACGCGGGCGGCCGCGTAAAGTGCGACGGACGCGAGAAGCGTCGCGTTCGGGACGTACAGCAGTCCGAAGATGACGATCGGCTGGAATGCCATTAGCGCGATGATGAGTTGCAGCACGTCGAGATTGAGCGGCTTGGCTTGCAGGAACAAGCCGTAGATCAGCGTCCGGACCGGGTGGTCGATGAAGCCGGTGATGTTGAATTCGCTGATGATCTCGGGCGCTGCGGTGCGTGCGGCGACATAGCTGATCAACTCGACATAGATCACGAACAGGACGATGTAGGCGGCATAGAGCTGCCATACCCGCTTGAAGATGCGGGTTGCCGCCACCAGGAATCCGCGCTCCAGCGCCATCTGGGCGTAGAAGAGCGTCACCGCATAACCGCCGATGAATACAAAAAGGTCGGTCGCGCCGCTAAAGCCGAAATTGCGCATGGTCAGCGCGCTGACGAAGTTATGCGGAATGTGGTCGAGGAACAGAAACCAGTTTGCGATGCCAAGCAGCAGCGCGATCCGGAGATTGCCGTCGGCTCTCGCGATCTCGGCGTTGGTTGTCGAACTCATCTGAAGCTGAAATCTTGCCGGCCCGAGAAAACGATTCGCCAATCTAAAGGGAACCCAGGCCTGGTCCGAATAGACTCTGCGTGAACCCTATCTAGTCGGTTTCGGGTTCCGGCCAAGTGGTCGGCTCAAGAAAGATCACGTTTTCGCAATTGCCATGTGAACGCTGTCACACCGGCTCGTGCTTGCGCCGGTCGCGGACGTGATCAAGCGTATTGGCTTGCAGCTCGGCGCCGGTCAGCGGGATTTCGGGCAGGGCGGCCTCCGAAAGGATATCGTCTGTGACATCCTCGACCGAACACCCGTCAATCTCGTGAATGAAGCTGATATTTGCATATTCTCCCGACGCGATCCGCGAGACGACCTCGCGCCGCGTCAGTTCGGGATCGACGATCGCCTCGCGGCCACGCCGGCCATAGTCGATCATCACGACGAAATATTGCATTGCCCGAGAGGCCGGTGTGTTGACTGTTACCACCCATTGTTTCCGATAATCGGAATTTTGTCAAGATAAATTGACGATAATCAGAATTCGCGCCGCTCGCGGCGAGACCGATCCGGTGCGATCGCGTCCGAATCGGTCAGGCCGGCAGCTGCAGCGTTGCTATTTCTCGGACGATCGGCCGCCCTTGGGGCCCGACTTGCGCCCTTTCGCCGCCGTCTTGCCGCGCAGCCGCTCGATCTGGCCGCGGGGCAAGGTGACGCAGATTTCGCCGATCCATTCGAGCTTAACGCCGTTGATCGGCTTGGCATTGAAGCTCTTCAGGTTGACCGTGCCGGAAGAACTGCCGCGTTCGATCGTCTTCAGATAACGCTCGCCGCTCTTCAGCCGGACCGCAGCCTCCTCTCCGTAGAAGCTCGACAGTGGATAGCGCTGCTCGCGATAGACCACGATGACATCGCCGTTCTCGTATTTCGGCAGCATCGAATCGCCGGAAACCTCGAAAGCAACGGTCTCCTCCGTCATCGGGAACGGAAGTTCGATCTCCCCGAGACCCTCCGGCGGCACCTGTTCCAGCTCCGGCTGGATCGAAGCGCCGGCGCCGACCCGGCCCACGATCGGCACCGAGTTCAGCTCCAGATACTCCATGATCGGGGCGATCTCCGATGCCTTGATCAATCGTATTCCCGACAGGATTTCGGACACCGCCCCGGCCCGAACCCCCATCGCGCGGGCCAGCCCGCCCTTGCTCTTACCCGTCTTTTCCAGTGCTCGTTCAATCAGTGCCGCGTCCAACATGTTCCATCCTCTCCAAACCCGGATACATTACTACCGTTACGATTATCAGAAATCAAGCTTGACTTTTTGTTCGGAATATCGGAAGTTGTGCGAGGCGCCGGCGGAATGACAGAAATGGGAATTTGGAATGGAAACGATGAACTGGCTGCCGGAGCATTCGGCAGCCTTGAAGGACCTGCGCGCCCGCGGCTTGTCCTATTCGGAAATTGCTGACACGATCAACGCAACCTTCAATACGGCCTATACCCGCAACGCGGCGCTCAGCCGGGCGCAGCGGATGGGAATGGCGGGCCTCGATCGGCCCGAGCCGTCCCTGCCGGGACATCTTGAAGCACCCAAGCCGCCCCTGCCGGAGCTCCCGCGAATCGGCCGAGCGCGCGAGGGGCAGGCCGAGTCGACGCCCGATCCGCTCCGTTGGCCGAAAATCTTCATCGAAACGGTGGAGATGCCGCAACTTCGCTGCGCGGCGGTCGCGCCACGGCACCTTTCGCTGCTCGATCTCGAACGCGGAGATTGCCGCTATCCCTATGGCGGGGATACCGACGGCGAAGCCATGACCTTCTGTGGTCATCCGCGCCGGCCGGGTTCGAGCTATTGCACGGCGCATTTTCACTTGAGCCGCGATCCTGAGGCCTCGGCGCGGCCGGTGCTGAACGACGCCTGGCTTCGAGCCGTCGGGGCCACCTGAGGCCGCTTGTCCGACCGACGGATGCCGGTCCTGCAACCGCAACCGCGCGGAAGGCTCCGCGCGCTCTCGTGACACGTTTTTGGAGGTTGCCAATGCCGCGCGCAAAACGCCGGAAACCATACGATCCCGCAACACATGACCGTCGCTCGCAGGATCTGCCCATTAATGCCCAGGTTGCGACCATTGCGGTCGACGATCCCCTGGCACTCGAACCGGGTGAGAAGATCATCACGTTTCGCTCGATCCGCAACGATCCGCTCGGCCGGTTGCATGCACATCGGCAGATCGACGACACACAGTATCGCAGCGGCCGGGCCTTCCAGGGCGACTGGGAGAAGGCTGAGCGTGGCCCTCGCGCGATGGATACGACGCGTGAATACGTTGACGGCGGTCAGCAACGCGAGCCGATTACCGAGGGGCAGCGCCAGGCGACCTTGCGCCTGAATCGTGCCGAACATGAGCTTGGCGCCGACGGTTCGGCGCTGGTGCACGACGTCCTGATCCTCGGCATGACCATGGAGCAGGTCGGGCAGCGACGCGGATTGCGTACGCAGCGCTGGCAGGACTATTTTGCGCGGCGCCTCAAGGAATGCCTGGATCGGCTGGCGCTGACGTACGGACTTGCGACCGCGAACCGGGTTCCCGGAAAGCACCGTCAAGGCTGACTTGAGGTGACTTACTCACGTGCCGGTTGCCGCGCAGCATCCGGCACGGCAACGGCTCATCGCATTGCGGCACTGTGCGTTGCCTCACCCCGAGTGCCCCCTTTGGGTGACGTGCTCGGCTGGCGGAAGATGGTCGACAGCGGCGTTGACTCTCATGTAACTTCGCGCGCGTCGACGACCTGCCTGCATTCGAGCGCTGCGTAATTGCCTCTGTGTGGGGAAAGGTCCGGTACGTCCACAACGGAGTTCGCAGCGGCTACGCCCGCCTACATCTCATCCCGCATCGCGAACATCACGAGTAACGTGGGTCGATGCTGGCGCGGAGTCCGATCAATTCACGAAAGGGAGAACCGACCGATGAATCACACTGGAAACTGCTTTTGTGGCGCCGTCGAGCTCAAGGTTACGGGGGAGCCTGAGGCGATGGGCTACTGCCATTGCCGTTCATGCCGCTCCTGGTCCGGTGGTCCGGTGAATGCGTTCAGCCTCTGGAAGCCAGAAGCGGTCGAGGTCACCAAGGGCGCCGACCACGTCGCGACATTCGAGAAGACCGCGATGAGCCAGCGCAAATATTGCGCCAAGTGCGGCGGTCACCTGATGACCAACCACCCGACGCTTGGACTCGTCGACGTGTTCACGGCGACGATCCCGACGCTGAAGTTTAGCCCTGGCGTTCACGTCAACTACTCAGAGGCGGTGCTGTCGATACGCGATGGCTTGCCGAAGCTGAAGGACTTTCCGGCTGAGTTCGGCGGCTCCGGCGAAATGATCGCCGAATAACGCGACAACTCTCGATGAGGACAGGCGGGTGGCAACAGAACGTTGCTGCCGGCCTGTATCCATTCTTCCGCTTGCCGGACGCACCGATCGATATCCAGTATCCGGGCGGCTTACTTGCCTCTCGGTTCGTCCGATCGTGTCGGCGCTGCGGACCTTCATGCCGACGACAGCCATGTCAGGCGAACGTCCCGCCCTGCAAAATCCGGGTTTGGTCTTGGTGATGGGCTTCCGCTAAAAGGCGTGCAGTGCCGGTCCTGGCAGGGGCCGTCGTATTTCGCCTGACAAAATAACAGAGGAAGCGTCGGATCATGACCAAACCAGAATTGCCGGGACGAGAGCCGCGTGGGGAGGGCGTTCCGACGGCGCTCGATGGCCTGCTGGTTGTCGACTTCACCCGCGTTGTCGCCGGCCCGGCCTGCACTCAGACGCTGGCCGACTTCGGGGCCGAGGTCATCAAGATCGAGAATCCGGATGGCGGCGACGATACGCGCGCCTACGAGCACGCCGAAATCGGCGGGGAGAGCGCCGCGTATCTGAGCCTCAACCGCAACAAGCGCGGCATTGCGCTCGATTTCAACAATGAGGCTGCGCTCGAAATCGCGCGCGCGCTGATCGCCAAGGCTGACGTCGTGGTGGAGAATTTCTCCGGCGGCGTCATGAAGAAATTTGGTCTCGACTATGCGTCGGTGGCGCCGACCAATCCGCGGCTGGTTTATTGCTCGATCTCAGCCTACGGCCGCAAGGGCGATTTCGCGCTGCGTCCGGGGTTCGATCCGATCACGCAGGCCGAAAGCGGCTTCATGTCGCTGAACGGCTTTCCGGATGGCGAACCGGTGCGTACCGGGCCGCCGATTGTGGACATGGCAACCGGCATGTCGGCCTGCAATGCCATTCTGCTGGCGTTGATCGCACGGGACCGGCTCGGTCGCGGGCAGCAGGTCGAGGTCGCGTTGATCGACACTGCGGTGTCGATGACCGGCTTCTACGGCATGGCCTATCTCATCAATGGCACCAACCCCGGCCGTTTTGGCAACTCTCCGAACGGTTCGCCGACCGTCGGCGTCTACCGGGCCTCCGATGGCCCACTCTACATGGCCTGTGCCAATGACCGGCTCTATCGCCGGCTCGTCACCGACGTGCTTGAACGCCCGGATCTCGTCACCGACCCCGAGTTTTCTCACCGCAAGGCGCGGTCCGCCAACAAGGAAAAGCTGCGCGCCATCATTGCCAGCGTGTTTGCGAGCGATACGCTCGAGCACTGGATGGCGAAGATGAAGAAGGCCAACATCCCGGTCGGCTATCTGCGCACGGTTGAGGAAGGGTTCAACGCGCCCGAAGTGCGCGATCGTCATCGCCTCAGCAAGATCGCACATCCAACCGCCGGCTCGGTTCCGAACATCGAGTCGCCGGTCAATATGAGCCTGACGCCGACGGTCGATCCCGTTGCGGCGCCGCTGCTCGGTCAGCATACAAGGGATGTCTTGATCAAGACGCTCGGCTATGACGACCGGCGCATTGACGCGTTGGCAGAGGCAGGTGCGTTCGGCAGGGCCGGCAACACTGGCTAGCGGGTCGATCTGCACCAGAGATAAAGCACGAATAGAACAACCCGAGCGCAGGCGAGAGCAAAGCCTCTCGCCTCGGATGATGTCGTTCAAACGTCGCCGGCCGCGCGACGGCGCCTCGGAGTCGGAACGGGCGAGAATCCGCAACCTCAGTTCGGCTTGCTGCGCAGGTTGTTCCTTGGCATACTTTCAGCCTCTTCGGGTTCCGCCCGGTCGATCTCGAGGCGGGCCATCCGGAGTATCAAGGTTGCCGTGGTCAGGCCGAGGCGTTCGGCCTCCTGTGCTGCGGTGTCGACCTTCTGGGCCAAGCCTTCACGCTTACCTGGGTATGCCATTCGTAATCCTCACTTAAGGTGCGAGATGAAAAATCCCGCATATGTTGCGGAGCTGCAGAACAAGCTCGGAGCTCCATCGAGCGAAACACTGGAAGGCTTGCGGACTGCTGAAGGCCTTCCTTCGATTGGCGCCCGACCGGCGCTGCGAGGTCATCGAGCTGGTCGAACGTTTGGCGGTTGAGCCGCCGCGCGATCCTTCACTGTCCTGAGGTGTTCGCGTTTCCCTGGATGTCAGTTGTTCATCGGCTTTGCGGGCGGCTGCGTCGCGATGACGTAGATCGCACCGCCCTCAAGCGCTTCGGATTGATGTCGGGTACCAGCAGGCAGAAAGATGGTGTCGCCGGCACCGACGACCCGCTCACCGCCGTCCCAGATGAAGTTCAGCCGGCCGCTGATGATCATCAGGATTTCATCGACCGGATGGGTGTGGAAGTGATGCACCTTGCCGGCCGCATCGTGCTGCAGCTCGACGGAACCCTGGGCCGGGAGCAGGTTCAGGATATCCGGGTCGATGGCAAATTCGGTCTTCGTGCCTGCGATGATCTGGGTCATGCCGCCTGTTCCTTGTTCGCGATCGATGGCGTCTTGTTCTGCGCGAGCTTGGCATAGGGGCAGCCGCCGCTCGCATTATTGTCGTCGTGCAGGAAGTACTGCAGATATTCGCGGCCGTCGGTCGCGCCGTAGCGGCCGAGAAGCGGAGAGGGGCTCGCGCTGTCGTACGGGATCAGGCGTTTGCGCACCTCGGCGAAGGCGGCGTTGGCCGCCTTTTCGGTCCCGAGGATCTTCTCGAACACCCAGCGCGGCTGGAATGTGAGCATGAAGGCGCTGGATCGGCGGCTCTGGCGCATCACATGGGCGGGCGTCGTGCAAACGACGAAGATCGGCTCGCCCGCAAACGAGAATTCCCACATCGGGTGGTCGATCTGTTCCGGAATATCGCTCGGCCACGGATTCTTGTCCAAGCGCGCGAGCTGGTCGAGCGTCAGCCACATCTTGCGATAATAGGCGTCGAGCGTCTGCACCGGGCGGGGCCGCGTGAACACGATCAACGATGTGTTGGGGCCGAACGAGCGCGCCTCCGAAACATATTGTGCGAGCTGTTCGCCGAGCACCGCGACATCATACGGATCGAGGAAGAGGTAGCGCAGCTGATCCTGGCGATGCCCGGTCACTCCGAACACGCAAGGAAACGGCCTTGCTTCGCTGCTCATCTGCGCTTCAAACTCCGAGAACATCACGCTCTGCCAGCTGCTGACCGGAAAGTTCGACGCAACGTCGCCTTTTCTCAAGAACAAGCGCTCCATAACACCCCCTACAGACATAACGATACTAACGAGCTATCAACTTGCTTCTCATCAGCAGCGGCCCGGCAATGCCCGGCAGCGACATCAGAAGCAGAATGACGATCAAGGCGCTGTAGCCGCCGTCACCGATCGCGGCCGTGTTGTGCACGGCATCGGTGCCGGAGGCGTTGCTGGCGGTAAGCATCGCAAAGCCGATGATCGGCTGCGAGATACCGGCGAAGATCCCGGCGGCGGTGGTGTTCACGGAAGCACCGACGCCGATCAAGTCGGAGGTGTAGAGCTTCTTGACGCATTTCAGCACCAGCGGGACCGTGCCGCCGGCAACGAGGCCCAAGACCGTGAACACGACGGTGACGTAAGCGAGGCCGAATGTCTCGGCGATCGGCGGCAGCAGCATCGCGATCAGCAGCATGCGCAGCACGCAGATGCCGATCAGCGCGCGGTCGAGCGCCGTCGCGGCACGATCGGCGGCGTGACCGAGGAAGATCGAGCCGAGCGCATTACCGATCATGAAGGCGAGCAGCGGCGTTCCGGCAGCCGTTGGGGAGATATGGAAGAGGTGGGCGACCATCGGAATGCCCCAGACGCCCGACAGCGTCGTCACGACCGCGAAGTGCGACGCAAACGTCATTGCGCAACCCCAGTTCGCGATATGAGCCAGCGATTGCCGCGCAGCGATCACGACGCTCTTCAGCGTCTTGTTGCTATGCGAGGCCGGATCGGGCTTGAGCGTGACCTTGGCGAAGGCGAGGTTGGCGAGGCCGATGCAGGCGATGAACAGGAAGCAGGCGCGCCAGCCGAACCCCGAGACGGCGGCCGCGAGCGGTGTGGTGGCAATCACGCCGCCGACATAGCCGGAGACTTGCGAAATGCCCGACATCATGCCGAACCGCTCGTCCGCAAAGCTCTGCGCGACAAGCTTCAAGAGTGCGGTGAAGACCAGCGCATCGCCGCAGGCGACGATCAGGCGCGCCGCAAACACGTCGAGCAGGTTCGGCGCCAGTGCAAATGCCGCGCTGCCGAGCGATGAAGCGACCATGCTGACGAGGACGACACGCTTGACACCGTAGCGATCGACCAGGAGTCCGGCCGGAATCTGCATCAGGGTGTAGCCCCAGAAGTAGCTCGAGGCGAGCATCGCAACACCGGCCGCGTCGGTGTTGAAGTCGTGCATGAAGCTGAGGCTGACCGATTGCGGCGACACGCGCTGCAGGAAGGCTATGGCATAGGCGATGGCGACGGCTGCCCAGGCGAGATAGGCGCGATCGGTGAAGCGCGTCGTCGGGACGTAAACAGCTTGTTGTCCGAGCATCGACATCACACCCTCGCGTAACCCACCGAGAAAAGAGCATCCGCTGAATTCGGAATCTTTCGCGACATCGCGGCGTCGACCAGCGACGCAGTGCCATGATAGGCCTGCCGATGGTGCTTAATGTGGCCGTAAGCGCCACGCATGATCATGTCGGGCAATTCGAGTGGCTTGCCGGGATAAAGCGACGTGCACATTTCGACACAGGCGGCCTGCAGCGCCGGGTCCTGCGCGTCATCGAGCAAAGATGGAGACACTTTTTCGCAAATCTTAGCGTTCGCTGCCCACACGATCGGATTGCGGGTCCGCCAGCCGTAGAGCACGTTGCCGTCGGCCCGCTCGGCGGCGCCCGAACATTTCAGGACTTCGGCGGTGAAGAAGCCGTACAATCCGCGGCCCTGATGCGCCGGGAGCACTTCCGTGCCGCTACGATAAATTCCAAGTCCGGCGGACATCTGCAGGATGCGGTAGACCGAGAAGGCCACGAGCCCGGAGCCGTCATAGACGAGGACCAGGCTGTACTTCCGGTCGAACGGCGAGGAGGTTGCTGTCCAATGCGGCTCGGTGGCCTGCCAGTTGACGGCAATGATACCGTTCATGGCGTCCATCAGCGGCTGACGGTCGCAGGCTTCGATCCGGGAGGCGTCGGGCAGGCTGTAAATCGCGTAATCCGTCCAAGGCGATTTGATCGCCTCGTATCCACTGCCCAGATTTCGCGACATGGCAGAACTCCAGAATTCTATCGCGAGCTATACAGGGCGGCCTCGAATGGCTTAAAGGACAATATGCCCTCGAAAACTGCCAAACCGCCCCGGCCTGAGCCGCGCGACAGGAAAGCGACGCGGCGGATCGCGATCGTTGCCTTTCCGGGCGTGACATTGCTCGACATCTCGGGGCCGGCTCAGGTGTTCGCGGAGCTCGAGGCCATCGAACTCCCTGGACCGGACTACTCGCTGTCCTACCTGTCGACGTCAGGCGGCCTGGTGCCGACCGATGTCGGGATGATGATCGACACGGCGCCGATCACCAGTATCGCGCCTGCCGAAGTCGACACGCTGGTCATCCCCGGCGGGCCAGGCATCTGGAAGATCCGCAACGACGCCGCGTTGATGGACTGGATTGCGCAGGCACTGCCGGAGGCGCGCCGTATCGCATCGGTCTGCCTCGGCGCATTCGCACTGGCCTGGACCGGAATTCTCGACGGCAAGCGTGCTGCAACGCACTGGCGCTATTGTCCTCGCTTGCAGGACAGCTTTCCCAGCATCCGCGTCGAGCCCAACGCGATTTTCGTCAAGGATGGACATGTCTGGTCGTCGGCGGGCGTCAGCGCCGGGATCGACCTGGCGCTCGCCATGATCGAGGAGGATTTCGGCCACACCATCGCGCTCGACGTCGCGCGCAGACTTGTGGTGTTCCTGAAGCGGCCGGGCGGTCAGAGCCAGTTCTCGACCGTCCTTGCGGCCCAGGCGTCCGACGTCGAGGGACGCTTCAGTGCGCTGCATGCCTGGATCATCGAGAACATCACGAGCGACCTCAAGGTCGAGACCCTTGCGGAAAAGGCCGGGATGACGCCACGCACCTTTGCCCGGACCTATGTCAGCCGAACGGGCATGACACCCGCCAGCGGTGTCGAAGCGCTGCGCGTCGAGACCGCGCGCTTGCTGCTCGAAAGCCGCCAGATCGGCGGCGTGGTCGAGGTCGCCAAACGCGCCGGGTTTGGCGATGATGAGCGGATGCGGCGAGCCTTCCTGCGCCACCTCGGCGTGTCGCCGACCGAGTACCGAAACCGGTTTTCGGGCAGCTAGCTCGGTTCGGTGGTAACCGCGTCGCCGAGGAAGCTGATCTATCTCACAAGCGAATAGCTGGCCTTCGCTGGCCGGATTCGCGGGTCAAGGCGGTAGCTTTTCCGGTTTGTCTGCGGCTAATGTGCCGGCCAAATCGGGAGAAGAAACACCATGAACGACGGGACCTCCATTCGGCAGGCGCGCAATGTCGAACTCGGCGCCAGCGGCGAGGAATTCCAGAACCTGCACGAATTCGCGCAAAAGGCCCGCGCCAAGCTCAATCAGAACGCCTGGGACTACATCGTCGGCGCTTCGGAGACAGAGACCACGATGCGCCGCAACAGGATGGCGCTGGATGAGATCGCGTTCCGGCCACGCGTCCTTCGCAACGTCATCAACGTCGATCCCTCCACAGAGTTATTCGGCCGCAAGCTTCGGCTTCCCGTGATGATCGCGCCGGTCGGTGCGCTCGAGATCTTCGATCCCGACGCCGGCGCTGCCGTCGCGCGCGGCGCTGGAACGTTCGGCGCGGCGCACATGCTGAGCTCGGTGTCGGAACCCGGGTTGGAGAATACCGCCAAGGCGGCGCCCGACGCCTTGCGTATCTTCCAGCTCTATGTGCGCGGCGACGATGCGTTCGTCGAGGATACGGTTAGCCGCGCCATCGACAATGGTTACGCCGCGTTCTGCCTCACCGTGGACACCGCCCATTACAGCCGGCGCGAGCGCGACATCGCCAAACGCTATGTCCGGGAAAGCCGTATCCGCGCCACTGGCGGCGATTTCCAGAAAGGGCTGGAATGGCGGACGGTGAAGTTGATCAAGGACAAGTTCAAGATTCCGCTCATTCTGAAGGGTATTGCTACTGCCGAGGACGCAAGGATCGCCCTCGATCACGGGGTCGACTGGATCTACGTCTCAAATCATGGCGGACGGCAGCTCGATCACGGCCGCGGGTCCATGCATGTGCTGCCCGAGATCGTTCAAGCCGTGGCCGGCCGTGCCAAGATCATGGTGGATGGTTCGATCTGCCGTGGCACCGACATCGTCAAGGCCATCGTCTCGGGGGCCGACCTTGTCGGGATCGGCCGTCTGCAATGCTGGGCGCTCGCCGCGGCCGGCGAGGCCGGCATCGTTCGGATGCTTGAATTGCTGGAGGACGAGGTGATGCGCTGCCTCGGTCTGCTTGGCGCCACCAGTTTCGCCGAGCTGGACAAGTCCTATCTGCACCCGGCAACGCCGACCAATCTGCCGAGTGTGTTCAGCGCATTCCCGCTGCTCGATATTGACCCCTACCGTTACTGAGCCGCTGCGAGAGGCGATTGGAGCGATAACGCGATCGGGGTGCAGGCATCCTGATCGCAGCAGCGGGCCATCAATCTGTGGTGTCCATGAAGCCGCCGCGGCAAAGACAAAGTCTGATCCCAATGCCGCACTAGTCGAGGCGAATGGCAGATAATCCATTCGCTGAATTTTCACTCGAGCGCGCGATCGGCTTGCGCTGGACCCTTCGGGATATCCAGGCCCGCAGGCTCAAATTGTCACCAGTCAGCGACGAGGATCTGCGTGTCCTCATCGGGCTCGGCTTGATCGAATTGCATGATGGCGAGCCCGAACTGACGGAGGCGGGGGCCGCGGTGCTGAACGACTGAACGGGCCGGCAGCCTAGCGGGCGTTCAGGAAGCTTTCACCGGAATTGCAGGGCGTGCACTGATAAGTCAGCACGTCGTAGACTTGGTCACGCGGCTCGATCAAGGCGAGCCGCATTTGCGTGCCGCACTTCATGCACGGCATCTCTATGCTGGTCTTGAAGCGAGTGCAGGTCGGTGTCGGACGAAGGGCGCGCAGCATCGGATCCCCTTAATTCCCCAAGAGACGCGAACGCGACCAACGGCGAAGGCCGAATCACTATGCCACAGTGCTGACAAGATTGGAATCGGCTGAGGCGCGGTCCGACCCGGACTGGGTAATTATTCCTCGACGCCGGCGCTGACGGCGTCGCGATCTATGCTAACCTCGGCAACGCTTATTTCAGGGGACGCGATCATGATTGAACCGAAGCTTGAAGTTCCCGCCGAGTTGCGCGATCTCGCGGAGAAGACCATCGACCAGGCCGAACAGGCCTTCAGCCTGTTCTTTGATGCCGCGAGCAAGTCGATGACGGCGATGCCAGGGACGGGGACCGAGATTTCCAAACAGGCGCTGTCGTTCACCGAGCAGAACATGAAGGCCGCGTTCGAGCATGCGCGCAAACTGGTGCACGCGACCGATCTGCAGGAGGCGATGCGGATCCAGTCGGAATTCCTGCGCAGCCAGTTCACCAATGCCGGAGAACATATGCGGCAGATCAGCGGAAGCGTGATGTCCGCGACCAAGGACGCCACGAAGGGCAAGTTCTAGGGCGGACGGCCTTCACGGCGCGTCGGCGTCTAGCGTCGGCGCGCTGCAGCAACACCGAGCAGAAACGCGACGAACAGGCTGGCGAGCGGCGCTTCGCGCGTCACCGCACTGACCGTGGCGAGGACCCCGCCCGGCCGGCGCGAGGTCGCGATCGCGTCGCTGAGGCGATCGGCCGCCGCTCGAAGTCCGTCCGACACCTCCGTGATGGTGCGCGAAACGTCCGTCGCGGCGTCGATCGCGCGCTCACCGAGCGTGGGCTGAAGTGGGGATTCGGGCGGTTCGGTGCTCATGTGGCGTGCTGCTGTTTGACTGTCGGTCAGGTGTCTTTGGCCGCTGCGCGATCGCGTGTTCTGAACGGTGGGTCGCGGCCACATATATAAAGTTCAGTAGTTGTGGATTGGTTCCATCGGCACGTCTCGCTTTCTCATCGGGGAACTGGAAACTTGCGCGCAGGTCGCGGTTTGTCTCCATGGAGGAGACAACGATGACAATGCATGCGCATGGCATGGCGGACGGCCGTTCGGCCGAGCATCGAAACCGGCACGGCGGCGCGCCGCTGCTGGTTGCGGCCGTGGTTGCGATCCTCGGCGTGTCGGGCATGCTGATCGTCGACCACGGTCCGTGGAGCAAGCCGAAGGTGCAGCCGGCCGCGACCGCAAACTATTCAACGACCGGCGAGGCGGCGCGTGCGGCTGGCGCAAGGGTGATGCCGACCGAGCCAAGGGCCCCGATCGAACCAGCTCCACCAGGTCCCAAGCCCGCACAACCGGCTAACCCGATCGCTGCGCAGTAATGCGAGGCGCCGACGCACCCGGCGCAAAGTGCGGGAATTGACTCGTCGGGCAAATCAGCGGCGACAAAATTATCGTCGGCGACGTCGCTGGTGATCAGCGCACGCTGACCAGCATACCCCACGCGGCGGCGAATCCCGCACCGACGAGAACCAGCACCGGGCTGTCGCAGAAGAGGCCGCCATACTGGCACATGGTGGTACCGAGCGAACCGATCTGATGATGGCCGGCGGCATAGAACAGGCCGGACAGCACCGCGAGCACGGCAGCAACGAAATACATCGACGCTTCCTCCTTGCAATCGAACTGCGGCGCGGGTCGATCGACGCGAGCCAAAACTGTCCTGATGTCGATCCAATGATAAGCTGCTTTGTCCCCTTGACGCGTCGGGCAACTCAGCGGCACACTGACATCATCGCAACGAGGATAAGGCGATCCCCGCCGGCTCGTATTGCGATACCCGGATCAAACTCAGACTTTCGATCAACTCGGTTTCTCACTGCCGAAGCTGACGCATCACATTTTACCGATCGTATTCAGCTCGAAAAAGGGTTTGACACGTCGGGCAACTCAGGGGCATAATCCGAAAATCAGAAATTGTTGAGCCCGCGCGGAGCAATCCGCGACGGGCTTTTTGTTTGCCGTTTCGCCAATCGGACGGCGGCCGCAATGTCACGACGCCACATCCTCCCAGACCGTCGCCTGAGCGTCGCAAGCGTGCCGCCGTCCGAACTCAATTGAAATGAACAACGAATTGGCCGGTGCGCGCGAACGCGCCGGTCCTGCGGCGCGGCGTAAGCCGGCGCCGCCCGCGGCCCCGCTCGTCAGGGATAAGGTTCGCGCCCCAAAGATCGTCGCCCGAGCGCGGTCTGCCGCACATTTCATTCGATGGCCAAACCGTGTGCCGCCGGCCATCATCGAGACTCGCAGCGCAACCCCGGCTGCACACGCCTGCGTCGCCAATGCCATCCTCGACTGCGGCTGGGGCAAAGCGCCGCAGGCGATTGAGGATGGCGACGGTGGGCTAGAACTTGTGCATCGCATCGAGCGGATCATCGTGCCCGAGGAGGTTGAGACCTGACGGAGGTCGCAAGCCGTCCAAATGTCGGCGGTCCGCCCGGTGCGGCACTTCAACAGACAGATGTTCTGACGAATACGTCGTCTGAAAATCGCTTTTCAAGATTCGTAGGGCATTCTGCACAAAGAATCCTGAAGCCGTGCGCAAAGAATGTTCGAGTCGAAATGAACGATGCCTGATATCTTAGGTGAGCAGCCAAAAAGCCAAACACGCCCTTGCCGAACCGGACAGGCGGCGACCTAGCTAGAGCGCTTCTGTGGAAAACGTCGCCGACCAGATCTTCGACGCACTACCGCTGATCAATCACATCGCCACGATTGCCGCTATCGGGTTCGTGCTTCCAACGTATTTTCTTCGCCTTCGACCTGCGACTTACAGACTGGTTTTGTCCTTGGGCATCGCTTTCGCTCTTGCCCGACTGGCGGCGGAGATCACGGTTGCAGTCTTCATTGCTCCGTATCTGCTGGTTTTGGTCTTTCCACCGTTCACGGTCGTGCTGATTGCGATACTGCTCCGGATCGCGCGCGTGAACCGCGTGAGTCTGTGGAGCACGGTAGTCCTGGTGTGCGTCATTATCGATTGGGCGCAACTTGCCGGTCAGGTCTGGTTACATTCATAAATTGTCACCAACCGATCCCGCTGGCTGATATCCAAAAAGAGGCCGTCCATGAATGCTCTTCCGTCATACGGCAAGAAAATCCTGGCTGACGTTCAGTCGATGACGCCACAGATCAACGCTGCGGCGGCAAGGTACGGAGTGCCCGCCGAAGCCATTGCGGGAAGTCTGGCTCAGGAGCTACTCGATCGAACGGCAAGCTACGAGAATCAGGCAAGGGCAGTTGGTTCATCTCTCAATGCATATCGACTTCTCGCCGACGCATTTGCGGAGGGCGTAATAACGAACCCTCTCGACCCGAAGCGCGGCGCGTCGGACCATATCCTCAGCCGATACAATGTCGCTCCAAATGCGATAACGGTCGGATCGGATTATCAGAAAAAATGGGAGAACCCTCTGCTTACCGACTTTGGCGCGGCGGGAGTGAAATTCCACAACGCCATTCAAGCGATTCTGAAAAATCCAGACGATCCCGCCTTTGCGCCTTATCGGAACAATCTGTTTTCCGCAGGCGTCGCCTTACAGAACGGCAGCGACAAAGCTCTATTGGCATCATCGATGGCCGCATATTTGCGGCATGGCCTTGGTGTTTACCAAGCCAACATGAGTGTCAGTGGAGATCCTGATACGGGCTTGAGTGCTTGGAATAACCTAAATCCGGCGCTGCAACAGGCGTTGCTTGTGCAATTTTACAAGCAGGGCCCGACTCCGGAGCGGGTGCTAAGAAGCAAATCGAATGCTGCGGAGCGCGGTGCTCCCTATGTTCCGCAGATTGGCGCAGATGGTGCGGGCGCGACATATCTGGCAAACCAAGCCGCAGTGGCTCGGGCGTTGGCTGACGCGCCGACAGACTTTGCAGGGCGCTGGAATGCGATGCCAGCAACTGCTTCGACCGACGTCGCTGCGCCGTCCGTCGCTGCGGCACCAGACGACTGTTTGCGGGACGATGTCGCCAAGAGGGCTACTATTCGACATCTCGCACGTGTACCGGCCACAGGCGAGGGGCAATCTGCATTCGATGCTGGAGCGCCGCCTGTACCGTTCGCTCCCGCTTCGACAATACGTCCTGGCCGGTCTGCTGCGTTCGATGAACGGTTTCCTGCATCCACTCCGCCGAAAGATGCGTCCTCAACTTCGATGACACAGCTGAGCCCGTTCAGTGGACAGCCCATGCGATATCTGCCGCCGTCGGTGTTTGACTTTCCGGACAGTTCCGACGTTCCGGAGACGGATTTCAATGATTGGCTCGCCGGCCTGATCCGGCCACGTTCTCGCCGGTAACCGTGCACGGGCAACCATCGCTGCAAGGCGGCAACTCGACATGTGGTCTCGCCTTATCGGCAGATGCCTCGTCGATCTTGAAAATTCCCACCGCAAAAGTGCACGAGCCGCTGTAGCAGCTGACGCGTCGCATTTTTACCGATCGCATTCAGTTTGCAAAAGCGATTGACTCGTCGGGCAACTCAGGTGCATAATCTGAAAATCAGAAATTGTTGAGCCCGCGCGGAGCCATCCGCGGCGGGCTTTTTGTTTGCCGTGTCACCCATCGGACGGCGGCCGCAACGTCACGACGCCACATCCTCCCAGCCCGTCGCCTGAGCGTCGACAGCGCGCCGTCGTCCGAACCCATTGCGACAAGCACGAGATTGGCCGGCGCGCGCGAACGCGCCGGTCCTGCGGCGCGGCGAAAGCCGGCGCCGCCCGCGGCCCCACTCGTCAGGGATAAGGTTCGCGCCCCAAAGATCGCCGCCCGCTGCGCGATCTGCCGCACATTTCTTTCCGTGGCCGCATCGCGCGCTGGCGGCCGATCAATGAGGTTTGCATGACTGCTTATCTGATATCGCTTGCGGTCGTGAGTCTGATCGCCATTGCATTGCTGGAGGCGGCATGAGCGCCGAGATCATCCAGTTCATCCCGCGACCGCGCCAGGATCGCGTCCAGACGGACTTTCCCACAATCGCATTTCGTTCGGCGTCGCCCGATCCCGATACGGATCACGCGGACACGGCTCCGAGTGAATATCTCCCGTCCGATTGGCAGGAGAAGTAGGGTGGCGAAGACGATTACACAGATCCGCTCGCTTGCGAGGAGCCATACGAGAAGCGCGATCAACGTGTTGGTCGGTGTGATGCGATCGACCAGCGCAACCCCGGCTGCCCGGGTCTCCGCCGCCAATGCCATCCTCGATCGCGGCTGGGGCAAAGCGCCGCAGGCGATCGAGAACGGCGACGGCGCGCTCGAGCTTGTGCACCGCATTGAACGGATCATCGTCGAGCCTGAGGTGGTTGAAGGGGAAGAGACTTGAGCGCCGCCGGGCGTCGCGACTGGGCCGTGTCGCTTTGTCGAAGCTCACCCCGGCACGTTCAATCACATCTGTGAGAGGTCGGACGACTTCGCCGACGCTCGCCGGGTTCCAACGGAGCCGCTCTACCTGCGTGCTCGACAGCATGCTATCAATCACGACGTGTTCAGGCGGAGTAGCCGCCACGGCGCGGGCCAATGTGGGTCATTGAGAATCTTGTTGGGCTGTTCCTCTCCTTTGTTGTGGATGTGATCGGATACACCGCAGCTCGGCTCATTTTGCCCGCCGTCTCCTTGGGACATATACAGTCGCGGCGTACAGCCGTGACGAAGAAGAGTTCGGTTGGCTTGGCGGCCGGCGTGACGGCCCTGGACGGTTGATGCTTGGGGCAGGCATCGCGAGCGGAACAGGGCTTCTGATTCGCGCGCTTTATCTGGCTGCGGTATAATGGTTCGTTGGGTGATGTAGCGATGGCTCTGGTAATAGTTGCGATCTTCGATCTGATTTGGCTTGGGGCCGGCTATGCCGTCGCTCGGCTAGTCTTGCCTCTTGTCTCGTTCGGCAAAGTCCGGGCTGCTCCATTCGAATCTGATGGATTCAATTGGTTCGGCTGGAGGCGCAATGAAGTCGGTTGCCTGGAAATCAAGGCCACGCTCGCTGCTTTGGTCGGCTTGTTGATCTGCTGCGCCGGCCTTGCGGTAGCTCTGTATTTTTCCCATTGATCAGTGCGCATTTTGGCGAATGGATCGCGTGGGCCGTCGTCCGCAGAAGCCGCCGCACGTAGGTTCGCAGCCTCCGTCCTGACTGCGTAACTCGAGGCTCCGACGATTTTCGAACGAGTGGCCAACTTCCAATAGAGCGTACTCAGCAGATCGCGCATGCGCGAGCCAGTTCGATTGGCTTCACGCTGATACTTCAGATTTCTATGGAGATCGAATATGTCCAAATTGCCTGCCAAGATGGGCAGAGGAGCGTCGACATGGTTGGCGGCTCAAGCCATTGCCAATGAAATCATGAAGGTGAGTACCAACCGCGATGAACCGTATGTCGATCGAATCAAGCGGGAGTTCAATCTTCACGATTATTCTCAGGCGCGGGCTCTCTATGACTCCGATCCGTCATATTGGGAGGGGCTCTATGGCAACGATCCACTGAACTCCAGCCATCATCCCGCCTTCCCGCCGTCTAGTTTGTTACCACGCGTCGGGACAGCGCGGGATCCGCGCTACAACTATCTCAATCCGGAGCCAACGAATGCCGGCGCATTCGGTCGTTTCGGTACCGGCCGGCAATTTTCGCCTGGATCAGCGTCGTCGTCGCAACCGCTCTACGAGACGCAATCATTCGTCGCACCACCTGACAGTCCTTGGCAGGCTTCGAGGAGCGATGGACCGCCTCCTCGTCGTCTCGTTCGTGTCCCGGTCTCAGGCGAGGAGCAAAATGCGTTCGAGGCTGGAGCGCCGGCTGTGCCGTTCGCTCCGCGAGGCTCGATGCCTCGCCCCGGCCCGCTCGCTTCGTTCGAAGAGCGCTTTCCAGCGTCCGCTCCGCCGGCGGGTACGCCTTCGGACGCGATGAGGCCGCTGAGCCCTTTCAGCGGACAGCCCATGCGATTTCTGCCTCCGTCGGTCTTTGGCTTTCCTGAAGAGTCCGAGGTTCCGGAGACGAATTTCGACGATTGGCTTGCCGGCCGGATCCGGCCGCGTCCTCGTCAGTGACGGTTCACGGCCGACGATCGTCGAGGACACCGCCCGGCGCAGACCCGTTTGCCTATCGAGAGCAGCCTTGTCGATCCTGAGAATTCCAACCGCAAAAGTGTTCGAGCCGTTGTTGCAGCCCGCGCGCTACAAGGGGGCATTTGGCGGCAGGGGCTCCGGCAAATCTCACTTCTTTGGCGAGCTTCTGGTCGAGATGTGCCAGGCCGAACGCGGCACGCTCGCGGTCTGCATTCGCGAGGCGCAGCGGACGCTCGCGCAATCTTCCAAGCGATTGATCGAGGGCAAGATTGCGTCTCTCGGCATCGGTGCGGGCTTCAAGCTCTATTCCGACAAGATCGCCGCGCCCGGCGATGGCGTGATCATCTTCCGGGGCATGAAGGATCATACGGCCGACTCGATCAAAAGCCTCGAGGGGTTCAAGGTCGCGTGGGTTGACGAGGCGCAGTCCCTCAGCGCGCATAGTCTGGCTCTGCTGCGGCCGACAATCCGCGCGCCGGGTTCGGAGCTATGGGCGAGCTGGAATCCACGACGCAAGTCGGATGCGATCGATGATTTCTTGCGCGGCCGCAAGCCGCCGGGATCGATTGTCATCAACGCGAGCTGGCGCGACAATCCGTGGTTTCCACCCGTGCTCGACGAGGAGCGACGCACCGACCTTTCGCTCTACCCCGGCCGTTACGATCACATCTGGGAAGGCGGATACGTGCAAGCATTCGAAGGCGCTTACTTCGCGGAGTTGCTCGGCCAGGCGCGCAAGGACGGACGGATCGGCAAGGTCGCCGCAGACCCGCTACTGCCGCTACGGGCCTTCATCGACATCGGCGGTGCTGGTGCGACGGCCGACGCATTCACGATCTGGATCGTCCAATGGGCCGGCAGCGAGATCAAGGTGCTCGATTACTACGAGTCGGCCGGCCAGGTACTGGCGTATCACGTCAACTGGCTGCGCTCGCGTGGCTATCAAAACGCGATCCTCTATCTGCCGCACGACGGCATGGCAACCAACAACGTCACGGGAAAACGCTACGAGGACCATCTCCGCGACGCCGGCTTTGCCGTCGAGCCGCCGGTGAAGAACCAGGGCCGCGGCGCCGTGATGATGCGGATCGAGGCGCTGCGCAGACTCGGACCGCAGATCTGGTGGAACGAGGACACGACCGAAGCGGGGCGCGACGCAATCGGCTTCTATCACGAGCGCAAGGACGAACTGCGCAATGTCGGCCTCGGCCCCGAGCACGACTGGTCGAGCCACGCCGCCGACGCGCTCGGCCTGATGGCGATCTGCTACGAAGCGCCGGGGAGGGCAGGGAGTTTCAATCGAGTGATCAAGTACCGGGAGCAGGGGTGGGTGTAAGTCGTGGTACGAGGCGCCATCAGACCGGATCCGGAGATCAGTTACTTCCTTTGCTTTGAAGTGGCGTCGTAGATTCGCTGCACCGCTTCCGGGCAGTATGCAAGTGGACTGCCATCGTCCTTGAATTCCCTGTTCGAGCTTTTCCGCAGGAGCAGGGCTTTGTCATCGATCCGTTTCAAGATCACGGTTTCTGAACTTGGTGGCGTGTTGCAGGCGACGAAAACCTGGATGTTGTCCGGATTGTCTCGGATGGAGGTCACGCCGCACTTGTCGGTGCCGCTCGCAATTGATCGCTGATCGAGATCGATGGTGGTGGTTCCTGACTGCAGACAGCGCTCGCTGAAATCAGTGCCAGGGGTCGCATAGACGCCAGGCTTCGGTCGCCAAGGATGTTGCATCGCGCTTTGCTCGGCGGCCTTCCTTTCGTCTTGTGCTTTGTTGTCGGCATACAGGCGCTGAGCCCCCGGGGGGCAATAGTCGGCCCTCCATGCCGGTCCTTTGAATTTTCCATTAAGTGTTTTCCGGACCGAGATCGCCTTCCCGTCAACCTGTCTGACCAGCATGGTCTCCCGGAATTTCCTGTCCTCAGCGTTGCGGCCCCGCGAGCCGAGAGTTTCCGCGAGGTTGTAATCGTCGCAGCTCATGTCAAGTTTGACGGTACCATCGGCCATGTCGGAAACCGTTCTGACCCTGCAGCCCCATTCGTTTCCGCCGACTGAGTTTCGCGAAAGCTCGATAATGAAGTCACCGTACTCCAAACATTGCGCCTCGAAATCCTTGCCGGGACTGGCGTAAAGGCCATCGGCTGGACGCCACTTCTCGACGGTCAATTTGGTCGTGTTCTGCGCCGAGACATCGGTGATTTGGCCGGCAACGCAGGCGAGCGCCAAGGCGGCGTATGTCATGCGCGAACCCGACGTCGATCTTGCATCTGGTCCGAGTCTCTCACGCACGGTGCCTGCTCCGTCAAATCGAAGAGTTGTCGGACCGAAGATACCTGATCAATTCAAGGTTGATCAATAGAATAACCGATTATGGAGTTCGATATGTCATGGCAAGATACGATGCGAAGAACATTGCCTCCACTGGTTGGGATCGACCCTCATGTCACTAGCCGATATGGTGAGGTAAAGCAGCGACCACCGGGCTCAACGAACCCGCACCGAGGCGTCGATTTCAACTACAACGTCCCGGGGCAATTTGGCCCCAATCTAATCAATCCGGCATTGCGTTCGCCGGTGGCGGGTGTCGTTACGCAGGCAGGCGGAGGTCGGTATGGAACGATAGCCATCCGAGATGCAGATGGCTTCTCTCACGAAATTCTGCATAGCCATTCACAGTACGTCTCCGTTGGCGATCCGGTCGCTGCAGGCCAATTTATTGGAACCATGGGCAATACGGGCGCATCAAGCGATCCCAAAAAGGCAAATCACGTCCACTACCAACTTCGAGACCCCGCGGGTCGTGTGATCGACCCGAGCGCCTTCTGGGATCAACACGCACCGTTTGACCCCAACCCGGCACCGCCAGCCCACGTCGACGACTACCGGCGTTACCTGGGAGCAGCCGGTAGATCCGCCGCGGATCGAGATGCCCCGGGCGCCGGCTCCGACGATAACAGGGACGTTCGTCGCCTTGTGCGGATGTCACCGCAGACCGCGGCGATCCTTTCCGACCAAATGACAAGACCAGCCACAATGCCCAACGAGCTTCCCGACGACCAGCCCGCCTCGTTCGAAAGCCGCTTCGGGGATTGGACGTCTTCGGGGCCGACAGCCGCACCACGTGGCCCCTATCAAGCGATATCACCGAACGTCTACTCGCAATCCGGGATCGTCTCTGGCGATCCGACGCCGGATTATCCGTTTCCGATGTCGATCCGAGGCGTTGTAAACGAGGCCGGCGCGCCAGGTGAATGGGCTAACGGCAAGTTGCGGTCACCTAACTGGAAGAGAACACAGTAGTTCAATGTTGGCCCGGAGCATGGCTGGGTCGAGCCGCCGCCCCGCCGGCTCGACTGTCCTGATTTCGACCTGCCCGAGGCGCCGGGCTGGGCAGGAAATATCAACCGAGGGATCAGGTATCGCGGGACCAGCCGTCAGCCCGCCGTCGTTTGATCAGTTCGCCGGAGAAGCGGCGCTTACTGAGGTTTCTTTCGAGCGTTGACGTACGCTTTCTGAGTTGCCGCAGGACAATATGCAAACTGTGCGCCCGGGCGCCCAAATTTTCCGTTCTGAGTCTCACGAAGAAAGAGCGTCGTCTCGTTGATCTTCTTGAGCTGGATGATTTCGGTGTGAGGCGTCGGCCTCTCGATGTCAGTGCAGGTCAGGTCAAGCCGCAATTCACCCGGCGCCGTATCCGTCGTCCGGTTGATCTTGCATTCTTCTTCGCCGCCGTTGATACTATTGTTTTTCCAATCGATACTGGTGTCACCAAATTCCAGGCATCGGTCGTTAAATCCTCGTCCAGTCACGGCGTAGACACCATCCTTCGGACGCCAAGCGTCCATCGCGGGCTTTGCGGGTTCTTGCGCAGAGACCGTCTCAGCCGCAATCACCAGGACCCGCGATGCCGAAGGTGAACCGTATCGCCGAGCGGCCGGTCGATGGTTTGATGTTTGGAGATTGACGTCGAGATTGCATTGGTCCTCGCACCGCGGGTTCGATGTTGCGCAATATATCGCGCTAGCTCCGGGTTCTGCAATTATCGGCCCGAAACATGCCGCGGTTGACAGTTCATTACGTTATTCCAAGTTGTCATGCTTATCTCCGGGGTGGTTGATGCGACAAAATGGCCGTCAAGATCGTGGCCACCGATGCGAGCCGGGCAATCGTCGGAGTTGGTTGTTTGCGGATGCGCCTCTGCGAACGAGTAGGCAATCAAGCTGCTTTGGCGTGCGTCCTGACCGGCGCAACTGCCTGTCAGAATAGCGATCTCAGACGTCACATTCCCATACCCAGGTTTTCAATCATGGCAAAAATGTCGACTTCCGACCTCAAGGCAATGCTCGCCTCCGAAAAGGCCGACGCGCTCGCGGCGCTGTCCGCGGCGCGGCTCGCGGAGGAGCGGGCGGATGCAATGGACTACTATCTCGGCGACATGCGCAAGGACATGCCGGCGCAGGACGGCCGCTCGCGCGCCGTCTCGACGGACGTCGCCGACACCATCGAAGGGCTGATGCCTTCGCTGATGGACATCTTCGCTGGCTCCGACGAGGTGGTGCGCTTCGAGCCTGTCGGCCCCGAGGACGAGGCCGCCGCGCAGCAGGAGACCGATTACGTCAATCACGTCTTCATGCAGCAAAACCCCGGCTTCATGACGCTCTATTCTTTCGTTAAGGACGCGCTGTTGTCGAAGGTCGGCGTCGTCAAAGTGTGGTGGGAGGAGCGCGAGGAAGAGAGCCGCGAGACCTACTATGATCTCACCGACGACCAGTTCGCGCTGCTGGCGCAGGCGGTGACGGAGTCGAACGGCGCGATGAAGATCATCGAGCATACCGCGCACGATCTTGCCGGCGAGACCCAGACCGAAGCGACGAGCTGACATTGCCGTCCCCTGTCGACGCCTGATCTCGGATGGGTCGTCGCCGGGGCGCGATGAAGGCAGGAACATCACGATGGAGGGAGATCGCAGCAATGGGCGCAATCAATTTTCGCGACGGGTACGAATTCGACCCCGGTACTTACGCCACCGGCGGTGGCCTGTCCGGCCTGCTGCGGCGTGCGATGCAACAGCGGAATTTGCTGCAGATGGAGGGTGATTCTGGCGAACCGCCGAACGCCGTGCCCAACTACGGCCGCGATATTTTCAGTAGCGCGCAGGGCGGGCTGCTTCGCAGACTCCAGGCGTTGAAAATGGAGCAGGACCAGGACCAGTCGATTCCAGGCTCTGGCGAAGGAACGCTTCGTATGCCGCGTGATCCAAGCTTCAGGCAGCTTTCGCGACTTCCAAACAACGTTCAACCGCAGGTGCCCGACGATCCAGCGTCACGGGCGACACCTCCACCTTCGATTCCACAATCTGAGAGCGATCAGGCGCTGCAAGCGCGAGAGGTGGCTGCGGCGCGAGTGGCTCGCGGCGTGAGAAGTGCGGTTCGAGCGAATGCGCCGGCACCGGATCCGCTTGATATCGCGAAGTCAGCAGGGATTGGAGCCGTCAACGGTGCTATCGGTATCGCCGGCTTGCCCGGCGATGTGCTTACCGGTTTTGGTCATTTTCCGAAGAACGCCGTTCCGAACCTGTGGAGACGGAGTAACGATCTTCCGCCGCTCCCCGACGATGCACCCGATTACTTCGAGTCGTGGAATGCAGACGCCTGGCGGCATTCGCTCGAAAACCTTGTCGGCGAATTGTATCAGCCGAAGACTGCGGCCGGACGTTACGCGGAAACGATTGGCGAAATGGTACCGACCTTGGTCGGCGGAGAAGGGCTCGTCGCCGCACGCAACCTGGCGAAGTCGGGCGCAGTTCTACGTCGGCTGCCCGCGACATTGTCCAAACATGCCGTGCTGCCAGGCGTGGCGGTTCAGGCGATGGAGGATGCCTATCCGGAGAGTTCCGCGGGGCAGGCTTTGCAGAAAGGCTGGCCCTGGCTGCGCCGCGGTGTTCCGTTGGCGCTCGCAATTCGGGGAAATCGTGGAAAGTGAAAATCTCGTCCCTCGCTTCACTTTCGGAATGCGAGCAGGACCTCCACCAGGAAATTCACGATATTGCCTGCGATTGAACTGCGTTTCAAATCGGGCTGAGGACTTGGAAATTGTATTTCGATCAACACGAATATCAGCCAGCCCGCCTGAATCAATCTCCAAGAGCCATCTTTGTCTTCTCCCAGGAGCGGATTGGGAATCGCCAACAAACATGGCCAAGCCAGAAAGCATATCCAAAACAATACCGAAAGCACAAGGCGAGCAATCGAGCGCTTCTCATCGTCAGGCGGTGGTAGTGCTTCGTTTGTCATGATCTGCGCAGATGCGGACATTTTGTCACATCTAGCTTCCTTTCGTCTGCATCGAGCAGTTCGACCGGTTGTGCCTATCGATACCTTTCTTGATAAAAATATTGATTGCTACCAGAAGTTTCAACCCACTTGTCTTTGCTGCGAGCCCCGTTGGTCATGACTTTTGTCTCCAACGGTCCGCCACGCGCGGTGCGGTTTGCATTGGGATGGCGGACTCAAGTCTCGCTCGGGATTTCGCCGTAAGCGCTCCGATCCTCTCGGGCTTCCGGTCAATTTCCGATCTCTGGTATCCTCGGGCGTCGATCGCTCACTCTCAGTTCTTGAAATAGTACACCGCGTATATCAGCAGCACGCTGCCTGCTGCCAACCACATATACAATATCCGTTCGTTGCGGATCGCCCGCGCGAGATGTTCGCGGCCGTCCTCGGTGAGGCGCGCTGGATCGATTTGTGTCGGACGGACGCCGCGGAAATCACCGAGGTTGAAGATGCGTCCGAACACTCGCATGGCGACAGCGATGCCGGGGCCAAACGAAAAGCGCATCAATCAGCCAGAGCCCGCCCTTGCGCACCACCGCCGCTTGCGATGATCGCACGTCTTGCGGCCGCATCTGTTCGTCTGGCGAGATGTGGCGGACAATCCTTCTCTCATCTCTCACATTCAATGAAGCGAGAAGATACAAACCACAAAGCCATATCGCGATGAGGCCGCTTAGCAGGTAACTCATGGTCGTCTCGCCATTTGAGTTTCTCTCGATGCCGGCAACGCTATGGATCGGGGCATCCCGGGCGTCGCTCTGGCGTGCCGGTTCGATCGTAGAGATATTCGCTATCACGGTAACGTTCAAACCGGAGCATATGAATGACAGTCAACGAAAGGAAGGTCCGGTAGCCAGATGGCGTGTCCGTCTGTCTGCCTGTTCCGTTCGGAAGGGTCGGTGGAACGTACTACTGGAGCCCGGGCGCAGGCCGATGCCCCACACTTTACCGTAACGCGAAGCTTTGGTCTGCCGGGCGCCGGCGCGACTGTGGTCTTCCGCAGGCAGGGAATGACACGCTTGGTCCAGGCATCAGCGGAAATGTATCGACGGTTTTTCCGTGTACGTATCGGTGTCGGATCGGTCGGCGCTGCCAGCGAATCGCCGGTCAGCTATCTGGGCCGGAGCGAGCGAGGTCCGTTCCGCGAGAGCATGGGGGATTGGCCTACGTCAACCGCGCCCGTCGAGCCTTGGAGTCCAGCAGGGGCGGCATCGCGGCCGCGACCGGGTGGCTTGTGCGGTTTGATGCTGGATTATCCGCGCGACAACCGTCGACGGGTCGCTGACGTCTGCCGTGGGATGGCGAAGCGCCCGGAATTCGGTGCATAGTGTCGACTGTCGTCGAAATGTCCGGGGAATTGCCATGTCCGCCGTCTTCTTTGTCATCACCGCGATCGCCGTGATCTGGTCGGCCGTCAAAACCGAAGTTATTCACCGCGAGCTTGTCGATTCATTTCCTCCCCAGTTTCAGGACGACCTCATGTCGAGATACGCGCTCCACACCTATGCTCTCGCGTCGTCGACGCCACTATCTCAGCAAGCTGAATACATGAAGACGCTGTACGGCGGGTGTGCGGCAGCCCTGAGCGGTTCGCTCGGATTCTTCGCGGCAGGAAACCCTGTATTCGGATGCCTCGTTCTGATCGGGTTCTTCTGGGCCTCTTATCAGACATTCAAATCCCGGAAGATCTATCAAGCGAACTGCGCGCTGGCAGACGGTCAGGCGGGATAAGGAGCAGATATGACAGCAGGTACTTATGGTGGAGGAACGTTTGGCAGCAAGTGGGGTGTTGGAGGTGGTGCATATATCGACAATCGTGGCAGGCTCTATCCTCAGTTTTACGTTGGAACGCCTCGCTTAGGACTGTCTGCGGGATATACTTCAGATCTTGAAGGATTGCTGACGGGACCGTCTGCATCCGGCGGCGTCGGATTCGGGCCAGTTCGCGGGAATATCGGGACGAGCGGTGGTGCCACCGGTGTTGGCTTTGGTACGCCTGGTTACGGCATAACATATGGCTTTGGGCCCTACGAGCTGTCCGATGATTATTCGCAGCCCTGGAAGAGGCCACTGATCCGCGATTCTGCCGCAGCTGCGGGAATCCCTACCAGAAGCAATGTCTGGGAATACGACTACCCGGACGCTAGCACAGGGCGGTCTACGTCATTTGACGCTGCAGGGGCTTCCGCGCCAGTCCGTTCGCCTCGTGAAATCGCAGACTTTCTTGCTCGGTTCTTCGTTTCTCCGCAGCCTGATGGAGTGGGGCGAACCAGCACATTCGTGCGCGACTCCGCCGCGGGGGCCGGTGTACCCAGTCGCAATAACGTCTTTGAGTATGGATATCCGGAGCCCGCGTCGGGGTCGCCTCCCCTGAACGAGGCGCCGGCGCATGGCGGCGTGCATCCTGGTGCGAGCGGCGGCCTTCTGGGGCAGATTGCTGCGTTAGGTGACAACGCCCGGAATCGAGAATGGTCGGCACCCGCGATCGAGCCGCGGCGACCGGCCGAGGTGTTCAGCGAAGGTGCGCCTCCCGTCCGTTTTCTCGATCGAGTTTCCGGACCGTTGCAGCGTGACCTTGGTGACCCGCGGATTTCCGATCCGTCATCGTACGATCTGAACGATCTTCTGCAAGATTACGTGCGCAGCAGCTTCGTGCGCAGATAGACGCGCGGCGTTTGCTCCTGCGCGTGTCGCGCGCCTAAGCCGCCGCCAACCTCCATCAGATGAGCTCAACAAAATGGCTGTTCCCTTGCTTCCGGGGCCGGCGGCGATGCCGCTTGCCTCGATCGTGACGCACGACGTCACCATCGTCACCACGCGAAAGCTCGCGCAGGCGAGGGTGATGGGCGTGCCGCCGGAAGAATTCGGCATCGAACGCGGCGCACGCAGCATCCGCGATTGCAATTACTGCTTCCACGAAGTGGTTACCAAGACGGAAGCGCAGCTCATTGCCGAAGGCTTCGATGCCGCGCAGATCAAGTCGCTGAATGACTATACAGGCTACGCCAATATCGAGACGCTGGCGCGCGACACCGCCGACGAGCATTTCGGCACCGGCGCCGGCGGTGCCAATTCGGCGGCGCGGCAGGTGCGGATCACCGAGCACTACGTGCGGATGGACTATGAAGATAACGGCCGTCCGTGCCTTTACCAAGTGATCACCGGCGGCGAACAAAGCGAGATCCTGCGCAAAGACGGCCGTGACTGCATCACGCCGTTCGACACCATTCCGTTCGCGTCGACGACGCCGGTGCCGATGACGCACCGCTTCTTCGGCCGCTCGATCGCCGACCTGGTGATGCCGCTGCAGCGCGAGAAGACCGCATTGAAGCGCGGCGCGCTGGACAATCTCTATCTGCACAACAATCCGCGCGTCGAGGTCGCCGAGAGTAATGCCGGGCCCAACACGCTCGACGATCTGCTGGTCTCGCGGCCTGGCGGCGTCGTGCGCACCAAGACGGCAGGCGGCTTGAACTGGCAGGTGGTGCCCGACATCACCACGTCGATCTATCCGATGATGCAGTATCTTGACGCCGAGCTCGAGAGCCGCACCGGCCTCAGCCGACAGTCGCAGGGCATCGACGCCGACGCGCTGCAGAACCAGTCGGCGACCGCGGTGGCCCAGGTGTTCTCGGCCTCGCAGATGCGGATCAAGCTGATCGCACGGATCATGGCGGAAGGCGTGCGCGACATGTTTGCGCTGCTGCACGGCACGATCCGCAAGCACGGCCAGCAGCAACAAACCGTGCGGCTGCGCAACGCCTGGGTCACGGTCGATCCACGCAACTGGAAGACCCGCGACGACATGACCATCAATGTCGGCCTCGGCACCGGCGGCAAGGCACAGCAATTCGCACAGGTGATGGCGCTTGCCAATGTGCAGAAGGAGCTGATCGGCGGCGGCAAGGTCAACATGGTCGGCGACCGGGAGCTTTACAACACCGCCGTCGAGCTGACCCGGATCATGGGGCACAAGAACCCGGGCCGGTTCTTCAACGATCCGACCGCCGTCAATCCGCAGACCGGCCAGTTGTTGTATCCGCCGCCGGCGCCGCCAGCGCCGCCGCCAGATCCGCGGGTCTTTGCGCTGCAGGCCAAGGCGCAGGCGGATCAGCTTGCCGTCGCGCATCGTGCTCAGGTCGAGCAGCAGAAGGCCCAGGCCGATGCGATCCACCAAAAACTCAAGGCCGAGGCCGAGATCGAGCTGGCCAAGATCAAGGCCGAACTCGACGCCCAGATCAAGGTGTTCGACGCGCATCTGAAGGCCGCGACAGAAGCGCGAAAATCAGAGCGCGCCTCGGTGCCGGGCGCACGGAAGGCGAGGGACGGCCACCATTATGTTTCGGACCCGAAGCGGCCCGGCAAATTCCTGATGGTCGTTCATCATGTCTGAATTCTCTCTGGTGCCCGTCGAGCATCAACCGGAGTTCGGAGATGTTTCATTCATTCCGGTTGATCACGACCCGTTCAGCCTGGACGATTTGAGTCAGGCTGCTGGAACGCAAGCCCAAAGCCAACCTCAGCCACGTCCGACCGGCGCTGTCGCCCCGAATGTCAGTGCATCAATCGCGCCGCCAGCAAGGCCAAGTGTACCCTATGATCAAGATTCCGTGGACAATGGTGTCGCGGGTCAAATCGCCGCACAGAATTCGACGTCAGCGGCGATATCTCCTCCCAGCGGTTCGAACGGCGATTGGTCGACGTACAATCGGCCGACCGGCGAATTGAAGACGGCGAAGTACACGCCCACGCAACGCATTGGCTATCTCGCAGCCGACGCGCTGATAGCGCTTGGCATGCAGCCCTACACCGCCAACGATCTGGCCTCGCGCATTGGCAATGTGCTTGGGTTAACGCCGTTTGGCGTTGTCGGCTCTGCGCTCGACCTTATCGATGCGAAACGTCGCGACGATCTCCCGAGGGCCGCGGCGGCGGCAACCGGAATGATACCGGGCGCAAAGCGGCTGGGTGCGCTAAAGGCCGCAAATATTGCGAAGGAGATAACTCTTTCGCGCTCGATTCACGGTGAGGCAGCCGCGCATGCGGCCGATGCCATTAATGCAGGTCACCCAAGCGTCCTGACGATTAATCGCCCTGGCAGCCGCGCGAACAGACGGGCAGCGACTGGCAAGCTGGATAAGGTTGCTGGCAAGGACCTAGACGAGTACCCTGGTGCGATGTTTCGAGAAGGCGGTGCTGAGGCTGACGTTCGGGCGATCAATCGAAATCACAACCGGTCGGGCGGTGCTTCTGTCGGCAATTCAGGTCGTGGATAGCCCAACGGGGCGCGAATCAAGATCAACATTGGAGATTGACGATGGCAGTCACGATCGGTTTCCAGCTCTCCTATGGGCAACTTTCAGTGTTCGCGAGCGCGCTGAAGGATCCATATAATGACTGGACTGATCAACATATCTCGCAGGGCTTCACTTGGCGGCCTGGCAGCGTGTCGTTCAGCTCTATGGTCGGGTCCGGTCGACACTCGGTCGATATCCATGTGGTGAACCACGCCGCTCCCGTTCACCCCAATGCGGTACGCGCAGTAGAGGTCCCCTTCGAGGTTCCCGCTGACGGGGCCATAGAAGTCGGAAGTATTTCGGAGACCGTTCCGCTGGAGCTGCCGGCCGGATCGTTTCTGCTACGCTGCGAGTTCTTCCAACCGTCTGGCACCCATGAAGACGAGCGAGTGCGACTAACCTTTGCGAAGAAGGACGCTCCTCGCTTCGCGGTTGTTCGCGCAGATCCGGAACTGTCGATCGGTGATGAATTGCTAAAGACGGCTCGGCCAGCCATTTAGTGGAGCGGTTGCCGGCACCAATGCGAAATCAGCAGGGCATAGCTTCGACGTCGCCGAAAGCCGTTTGATGCTGCAACGACAAGGTTCAGCGCCGCAATGCCAATCTAGCGGCTCTTGCGGGTCGGTTAACGTGCACTTCGCTAGCACAGCAGACGGTGCGGTTGGGTAACGCCTGGATCACGGTCGATCCGCGCAACTGGAAGACCCGCGATGACATGACGATCAATGTCGGCCTCGGCACCGGCGGCAAGGCGCAACAATTCGCGCAGGTGACAGCGCTTGCCAATGTGCAGAAGGAGCTGATTAGTTGCGGCAAGGCCAACATGGTCGGAGACCGCGAACTGTACAACACGGCCGTCGAGTTGACCCGGATCATGGGGCACAAGAACCCGAGCCGGTTCTTCAACGATCCGACCGCGGTCAATCCGCAGACCGGGCAGCTATTGTATCCGCCGCCGGCGCCGCCATCACCGGCGCCCGATCCACGGGTGCTGGCACTGCAGACCAAGGCGTAGGCCGATGCGATCCATCAAAAGCTCAAGGCCGAAGCCGAGATCGAGCTGGCCAAGATCTAGGCCGAGCTCGACGCCCAGATCAAGGTGTTCGATGCACATCTAAAGGCTGCGACGGAGGCGCGGAGATCGGAACGTGCTTCCTTGCCCGGTGCGCGAAGGGCGAGGGACGGTCACCACTATGTTCCGGATCCGAAGCGACCGGGCAAATTCCTGATGGTCGTTCATCGTGTCTGATTTTTCGCTGGTGCCCGTCGACCATCAACCGGACTTCACAGATGTATCCTTAATCCCTGTGGACCACGACCCGTTCAGCGTCGATGAGGCGCCCCAACAGGCCGGACGACAGCTGGACAATCCGCCCCAACCGCTTGCGACGGGCACAGGTCTGCCCGATGTCGGGCCGCCGGCCATTGATGACGGGGGGCAGTTCTCCCCCGGAATCCCATTCGTCAACAAGGCGGCCGAAATTGCCAGCAAGGTTGCCTATGCCAAGATGGTCCAAGCTGCGACGTTACCGCAACGAGCGATAGACGCCTCCAAAGAGGATGTGCAGCACTACGGCGAAGTAGCGTCCACGTCAATCCGGGCCGCGATCGCGGTGCAGGCAACGAACGCGGATCGAAGTCGCGATCGCCGCCCGCCGGCGCAACAACAGCACGCGCAGAACACTACCATCCATCGCTACGCCAAGACGCGAGAGAGCGAACTGGCCACAGCTAAGGCCGGGCTGAAAGCCACGATCGGCGCTGCTCGATGCGGATCCGAAAGCGGAGAATGAAGCAAAGCGCAGCATCCGTCGAACACGGTCCCTTCTCTGGAGAACCCCAGCAATGACGAATACTGATGAATCGAGACTTGACCAGGCCGTAGGCCGCGCGGTCAGGGCCGAACGCCTGCTCGCCGACGAATTGCTCGCCGAAGCATTCGCGAGCCTCGAGCATGCGTATACAGCTGCTTGGCGGTCGACGACGATCGACGACGCGTCCGGCCGTGAAAAGCTGTTCCTCGCCATCAACGTGGTCGGCAAGGTGCGCGATCACCTTACCGCTGCGGTCACAAACGGCAGACTGGCGAAGGCTGAACTGAAGGAGCTGGCGCAGACGGCGGAGCGGAGGAAGCGGTTCGGTATCCTGTAGGACCGCTTGACAACGTTCCCGTTATGTTCAATTCTGGGTTGCTTGGTGTTTCTCGTGCGAGCCTCAGGATGATCCTCTCGACATCGCAATGGTGGGCAGCCTTCATCCTGGACGTCGTGATTAAGACCGCGCTCATCTATTGGTCGGCTGCTCTCATTACTCTGGGCATGATAGCAGCCGGTGGCTTCGAGCCGGTGATCGCTTGCCTTGTCTTGGCGGCGTCGCTTTCGAGTCTTCATTTTCTCTGCCTTTTCCTCGGTGGCAGATTTGTGGAGTCGCTTGAGGAGGCAAACATTCGGCGCAGCCGTCTCCTCAGGTTCGTCCTTGTGCTGATCTCCGCCAACGTCTTTTTCATCGCGAGTTTAGTTGCGCTCCTTTCCGTCTCAGGCGGTGTTTACAATAGCGTCCTCGTGGGCATGATCGTGGCTGCCACCAATCTGGTGCCCGTTCTGTTCGTCGCGGTGACCAGCGGCCTTTTGAGCCTCATCAAGCTTTCGGCCTGATCGACTGCTGTCGATCTCCCGTGGCAGTCATCATTGCCCGCGTACGCGCATCTGCAATTCCGTCACAGTGCGAGCGTCCAATGGATCTGAGCATACAATCGATCTTATCGACGCCGCCAGCCGCACCCATCCGCCATCTGGGCAGTACGCGTGTCAGATATTGAAAATCGATGGAGGTCGCCGAGGCGGTTGCTTCTCAAGTCGATGAAGAAAACCCAACATACGAGTTGACACGTCGGGCAACTCACTAGCATAATCTCACCATCAAGAGTTTTGAGCCCGCGCCGGAAACGTCGCGGGTTTTTTCGTGACGCCGACCCTGTGCGACACGCAGGCGCCACGGCGGAGACAAGGGCGGGCCGAACCGGAAGCAAGCTTCCGCGCCATCGCGCAGCCCGAGCGCTCACCACCCAAGACCATCACGTCCGCACATCAGGATGACGAACGCGTCCGCCAACCGGCGGCGCGGTCGCATGCGTTGTCGGACAGCACAAGGACCAACACATGGCTCTGCCTACCAACACGGTGACGACATATCAGGCGATCGGCAACCGTGAAGACCTCAGTGATATGATCTATCGCATCGATCCGACCGACACGCCGTTCATGAGCGGCGTCGACAAGGAAAAGGCCTCCGCCGTCAACCACGAGTGGCAGACCCAGGCGCTGGCGCCGGCCTCGAACGCTAACGCTCAGCTCGAAGGTGACGATCCCACCGCCAACGCGCTGGTACCGACCGTGCGGCTCGGCAACCTCTGCCAGATCTCCTACAAAATGGCGCAGGTGTCGGGGACCCAGCAGGCGGTGGACCATGCCGGCCGCGACAACGAGCTCGCTTACCAGGAGATGCTGCGTGGCCTCGAGCTGAAACGCGACATCGAGACGATCCTCGTCGGTAGCAGCCAGGCGAAGGCTGCCGGCTCGACCAGCGCACCGCGCAAGACGGCGTCGGTGCTGTCGTGGATCGTGAGCAATACGTCGAAGGGAACGGCCGGCGGCGGCGCCGATCCGGCTGCGGCCGACGGCACCGGTACGCGCACCGACGGCACCCAGCTGGCGTTCACGGAAGTGCGGCTGAAGACCGTGCTGTCGTCGATCTGGACCAATGGCGGCAAGCCCGGCACCATCATGACCGGCGCCTTCAATAAGCAGGTCTTCTCCACCTTCACCGGCCGCTCCACTGCGATCGAGGAAGCCAAGTCGAAGAAGATCGTGGCGTCGGTCGACGCCTACGAATCCGACTTCGGCAAGCTGAAGGTCATCGCCAATCGCTTCCAGCGTCCGCGCGACGTTCTGGTGCTTGAAATGGACAAGTGGGCCGTCGCCTATCTCAACGGCCGCAACATGATCTCGATCCCGCTGGCAAAGACCGGCGACTCCGACCGGCGTCAGGTGCTCGCCGAGTACGCGTTGGTCGCGCGTAACGAGAAGGCCTCCGGCGGTGTGTTCGACAACACCACGTCCTAGCCGGGTCATCGCGATCCGCGGGCAACCTTGGTTGCCCGCTTTCCCTTGTCCGCTTTCCTTTGCATCAGGAGGCCTTTATGCCACTTCCCGGTAATCACACTCTCAATACCGAGCATCTGACGGCCTATACGCCGTCATGCGGTGCGTCTCCCGCTGCCGCCTACATTCGTATTCCCTTTCGTTGCCGCGTGCTGAAGGCGACAGGAGTACTCGGCGGCGCGATCACCACGACCGATGGCAGCGTTACGGTCACCGCCAACGGCAACACACTGGCGACCTTCACGGTACCTCAAGCCGGATCGGCCGCGGGGCTGCTGTTCTCGGCGGTGCCGCCTTCGCCGACCTATCTGAACGAAGACGATGTCGTCGTGCTGACGCCGTCGGGTGCGTCCGGGGCCGCCGTTCCCATGTACTTCTCTCTCTCGGTGAGGACGGCCTGATGTCATTCTTTCCCAAGCAGCCGGCGTCGCGCCTCGGCGTCACCCAGACGATTGCTTACGATTCGAGTGTCGGCGCGGCGAACGCGTTCGGTACAGAGACCTATCAGCTGCGCCTGGTCGCCAACTCCGCTTGTTGCTATCGGATCGGCGACGGCACTCAGACCGCGACGATCGCGGATAGTTATCTCCCGGCGAACGTCGTCGAATACGTCATCGTCAGTCCCGGACAGCAGATCGCAGCGATCAAGGCGGCAACCAATGGCCTGGTCACAGCAACTGCCGGAACTCTCTGGATCGCGGAGATGTCGTGATGGACGGCGTCCTGATCAGGCCACATTTCGACGGCAACGGGCGCGACCTTGCGATCGAGCACCTGCAGGATGTCGAGCCGATCCTGCAATGGAATCATGAGGCGCGGCGCGACCAGCAGCGCAACGAATGGGGCCGCCACGTCGCGCGGATCCCGAACGTGATCTACGTCAAGTGGCTCAACGAAGAGCACGCCAAGGGCAACACCTCGGTGCGGATGTTTTCGCCCGAGTTCGACGGCATCGTACAGCGCAAGCTCGACGATCCCGAATGGGCCTACTTGCGGACCGATCGACCGAAGCTGCAGTCCGGATGGACAACGGGGGCGACGTGACACAGATCGTGGATTATGCCTCGCTGCAGTCGGCGGTCACGGAGTATCTGGCGCGCGATCAGGATACGGTTCTGATCGCGCGGATTCCGACCTTCATCCAGCTCTCCGAGGCGAAGCTCAATCGAGAGTTGTTTGTTCGCCAGATGGAACAGCGCGCGATCGCCGTGATCGATCTCACCTCCAACCAGCCCGAGTTCATTGCGTTGCCGTCGGATTTCCAGTCGATGCGCCGGATTCGGCTGTCGGGTGTGTCGGGGATGCCCAGTCTCGAGTTCAAGTCAGGCAAGCAGCTTGACGAATATCGGTTCGGCATCTCCGACGTTGCAGGACAGCCGCGCTACTTCACAATCTTCGGCAACGAGATCGAAATCGCACCGACGCCCGACAAGGCCTACACGATTGAAATGGTCTATCGGCGGGTAGTCCCGCCGCTCGCCAGCAATGATCCGAACTGGCTGCTGTCGGCGGCGCCGGACTTGTATCTCTACGGCGCGCTGCTGGAAGCCGCACCCTACCTGAAGGATGACGGGCGCATCCAGACCTGGGCGCTCGGCTTCTCGGCCGCACTCAGCAGTCTCAACAATCTGGGGCTGACCTCGACCTTCAACGCCGGGCCGATGACGGTTCGCGCTTCCGGTCAGATCATCTAGGAAAATCCATACAATGGCTGCCTTCAACAAGTTCAACTGTTTCGTGCAGGACGTGGCCAACGCGCTGCATGACATGAAGACCGGAACCGCGCAGGTCTACAAGGTGTATCTCACCAACGCGCTGCCTGCCGCGACCAACACCGTCTACAATGTGCCTGCCGATCTTTCCGCCGGCAACGGTTACGTGGTGGGTGGAACGTCAATCGGCACGATCGCGGGATCACAAACCTCCGGCACGTTCAGGTTCTTCGGCGCAACGAATCCGGCTTGGACCGCGGCCGGTGGATCGATCGGCCCGTTTCAATATGCTGTCCTTTACAACTCGACGTCTCCAACGAGGCCTTTGATCGGGTGGTGGGACTACGGCACGGGCCTGATGCTCACCAACGGCAACACGTTCACGGTCGCTCTCGACCAGATTAACGGCATTCTGACGATTACGTAACATGGCAGCATTTCTTGACACGTGCAGATTTTCGCCGTCGACCGGCGGCACCACCGACTGGTTGGTCGCGGGGCCCGTCGGCGGATATCTGGCGCCCGCGGCGGCCGGAGCAGTCAATGGCCGGACCTACAAGTACCGCGCGGAGAGCGCGGATCTCTCCCAATGGGAGCTCGGCGAAGGAACCTGGAACGCCTCTACCGGTGTCCTTTCTCGAACCACGATCCTGTTCAACTCATCAGGAACGACCTCGAAGATCAATTTCACTGTATCGCCGCAAGTAGCGATCGTGGCCCTGAGAGAAGATCTGATCTCGATCGAGGAAGCGAACAATTTCACCGCGGCACAACGCGCCCAGGCTCGGACCAACATCCGGGCCAACCCTTCAGAAAGCGGTGTTTTCATCGTCGACCGAAACGGCACTGATCAGACCGGACTAACGGCAGCGGCATATAACAAGATCACGTGGACGAACAAGCCGGTCGATAACGAAACCTGGTTCGACACCTCGACCGGGAGATACACCCCGCAGACTGCCGGCACCTATCTCTTTGTCCTGGATTGCTCGACTGCAACAGGTACGTCTCTAACCGAAAGCTGTCAGCCGTCGCTTTACAAGAACGGCGCACGCATCAAAAACGGCGCCTATACGGCAGTTTCGAACGGAATGTCGGCCGATGCCAACAAGCTGCTTGTTTGCGCCGTCCCGATGAACGGAAGCACCGACTACGTCGAGGCTTATGTCTATTTGCCGAACGGGGTCACGACATTATTCGGCGCTGCGGCAAGCACCCATTTTCAAGGCTTCAGAATTGGCGCCTGATGCACCAGCTGGATCCTCGGTGCGAAGTTTTGGGCAACATGACGAGGTTCATCGTCGAGGTGCGGGGCACCGCCGCGCAATTTCGAGCATCAGGGGGGTCTAGCAATGTCGATACTCGGGTTCGATGCGATCGGACGCCTCGCTCTGGGACAGATGCGCGTAAGTGGCTCGAACGTTGTGGCCGGTGGCGCGGGATCATACGTCATCGGAGGAAATGGGGCGATCTTCGGCCTTCGTACGACGGGGGTGGCGACAAACTACGCACTTGCCGGCAATGCCGCCGCGTTTATCCCGACGCTGAGTGGGAGCGCGGGAAGCTATCATGAGAGTGGCGACGCCGCTCTCTTCTCCATAAGTGCAGTGTCAATCGGGACGAACTATTCCATCGTTGGAAATCCCGTGAAGACGGCGATGGCGCTCAGCGTTGCCGTAGGAAGCTACATCATTGTTTATAACCGGGTGGCGGGAACTGCTGCACTGAACGCCGGGATCGCCGCTTACCAGGTGACCGGCAGCGCTGCGGCGCTGAGTCGAGATTACGTGAATTGGTGGCCCACCCAACCCATCGCAAGCAACTGGACCGGTGAGATTGCTCCGTCCCCTGAGTGGACGATCAGCATATCGGTCTCGCCTGCCTGGACCGCGGGCGTTCCGGCGGTCTCGGCCTAGACGCTCTAGGCTGTTCCAGCGTGCGCCTGGATCGTTGATTCCGAGCGGGCAAGCCGGAATCCAAATGTGCACGAGTGCGGCTTTGCGCGAAGCGCCCCCGCCGGACGCCGCCGGTCATGGCCGGCGGGGTTGCGGCGCGGTGTCGCGCCGGAGCCGGTGATGCGGTCCGCCACGCCTGCGGCCGAATTCTCTGGAGATGATTGAAATATGCCCTTACTTGCCACTGGCGAGTATCGCCCCGATGTCAGCGACTATGAAGGTCAGGCCACGCGAAACATCCTGAACGTGATCCCGCGTGGTGACGGCTACGGACCGTTCCCGAGCCTGTCGGCTTACGCGGCACCGTTACCAGCTGCTTGCCGTGGCGCTTTCTACGCGCTGAAGTCAGACGGCACGGTGGTTACATTCGCAGGAACCAGCGACAGGCTGTTCAAGCTGAACAATACCGATTTTACATGGACCGACGTGTCGTCGGGGGGCGGAACGTACAGCGTGCTGAGCGCCAACGCGCAGTGGCAGTTCGCGCAGACCGGCAATTTTGTCTTCGCCACGCAAGCCAACGCAACGTTGCAGATGTTCGACCTGTCGTCAGCGTCGACGTTCGGTAATGCACTCGGCTCGCCGCCGCAGGCAGCCTATATCGGGGTCGTCGGCAGGTTTTTGGTGCTATCCGGGCTGCTCTCGAACCCTTATCGAATTCAGTGGTCGGGGCTGAATAACTTTAATGCGGCCGACAGCTGGATCAGCGGCATCAAGTCGTCAGACTTTCAGGACTTTCCCGATGGCGGCATCGTTCGCGGCGTCGCCGGCGGCGAGGCAGGGATCATCTTTCAGGACCAGGCGATCCGGCGGATGTCCTATGTTCCGGGTTCGCCGATCGTATTCCAGATCGATCGCATCACGCAGGACAAGGGCCTCTACGCGCCGTACTCGATCATCCGGGCCGGAGAGCGCATCTTTTTCTACGCAGGCCAGGGATTCCACAAGATCGAGCCGGGCGGCGTGCCGGAGCAGATCGGCCGCGAAAAGGTCGACCGAACGTTCCTGGCGGATCTCGACAAGGGCAATCTGCAACTCTTCATGGGTGCCGCCGATCCGCGCAGCACCCGGGTGTACTGGGCCTACAAATCGGTCTCCGGCGCCGTCGGAACCACCTATGACAAGCTGCTCGGCTACGACTTTCTGCTTGATCGATTTTTCCCGGTCTCGATGGCGGGTGAGTATCTGCTGGGCGTCTCGCAGACCGGCCTGACGCTGGAGAACCTCGACACCATCTCGTCCTCGATCGATGCGATGACATTGAGTCTCGATGCCTATGCCACGGCCGTTCAGCCCGAAATCGCACAGTTCAACAATGCGCATGTGCTCGGCTTCTTCCGCGGTCAGAATCTGGAAGCGACGCTGGAAAGCGCGGAGCAGGGGAACGACGAGAACCGGATCACGATTCGCGGCTTCCGGCCGATCACCGATGCGTCGACGCTCTATGGCTCCGTCTCGACCCGAGATACGCCATCCGCCGCTGCGGTCCCGGGTACCGAAGTGCTCGTGAATGCCAGGACCGGACGCTGCGACATGATGCAGGATACACGCTACTCGCGCTTCAAGGTGCGGATTCCCGCGGCGACGCAATGGAGCTTCTGCGCAGGCGTGGTACCGGATGTGATCGCGAGCGGTGCGCTATGACGGCGTATGTTCCGGGCATCACCGAAACGGATCTGAAGAAGATCGTGCTCGCTATCCAGGGTCTCGCCGCCGGCCGATCGAACGCGGTCGGGACAGTGACGCTCGCGACGGGCGTGTCGACGACGACGGTGTCGACACCGAATGCGGCATCAGGTTCGACGCCGATCCTGACGCCGGCATCGCCAAGCGCCGCGACGGAGCTCGGCAACGGCACGATTTACGTCAGCGCGGTAGCCAACGGGTCGTTCACGATCACGCATGTGAATTCGACGACGCCGGGGCGGACATTCTTTTATGCGGTGCTTGGTTAGTCATCACAGAGACTAGCGCATCGCGTTTGAGCGCTGGCTGCTCTCAGAAAGCCCGCATTCCGGACGGCCGCCGCCCGGCCGCACCGCGTTGCGTCTTGTGACCATGCTCTCTCTTCTAGCAAGGAAGTTTTCAATGGCTCCTCGATTTCCAGGATTTAGATTTGTTCCGTACGGAATGCCCAATCCGTTTCCCTCGCCGCCCGTTCAATCTGATTCTGGTGGGGAGCAGCCGCCTCGCCCGCCAAGTCCGCTTAGTGGACTGCTTGGTCTGATTCTGAAGTACGAGCAATGGCGGCAATCAATCCTACGCGATGAAAACAAAAATCTATCAACGCCAGCCGATCCACAGGGAGGGCAGCCTGAAAATAAGCCGAACCACGGGTTTAGTTCGGGACCGCATGATCCAGATGCTAGGCTACTGATGCGCATTCCGCCTGACGGTGATGCTGCGAGCCCTCCCGTCTTGGGTGATCGAGAGCGTTTGCCGAACGTTGCGGCGCCGTCGTTGGCTCCATATGGTAAATCGCGCAGACGAAGCGCCGCTAGCCGCGCGACCAGCACTGGAGCCGGCGGTAGCGGCGGCAGCAACAGCCGCGGAAATGATGGCGGTGACTTTTGCACTGAGAGACGGGGTGAGGAAACAAGTAGATGCTGGCAGACGTGGCAGGAGCGTCGTGATAGCGGACAAGTTGGATATCCGTGGGACGATTTCCTTCAGGGTTGCAAGGATCGGGCATGGGAAAGGTATTTCGCGTGCAACAAGAATGGGAGACGACCTGCACTAGATGAGCCCAACGAATGGAATGAGCAGGATGAAGAGAATTGGTTCAATGACCAGCGCTAGGAACAAGGATTGCGCTCGGTGAACCAGCAATGATATCCTTCGCAGAAGTCTAGTAGCGTTCCCTGCGGAAACCATGATTCGACTCGGCTGTAAGGTGTAGCCATAGCGTCGTTCGGTACAGCAAAGGAATTGGGGGATTGGATCAGGGAGCTCCGAAGTCAGAGTTCGCTGCATTCGACGATTTGTATTGTCAAAGATCGCGCGTCGAGTGCGTGCGATAGTGATCGTCGCTTTATTCTCAATGAGTTGGTCTGGCTCCTGCGCGAAGCCGAGCGGGATGACGAAGCGCTGGAGGTCCTAGATGAGGTTATGCGGCGCTATTCGGATGATGTTCGCTGTGCGATGAGCAAAGCCAACATTTGCCTCTACTCGCTCGATCGACCTGAGGAAGCCTTAAAGTGGATCGATGTTGCGCTGGAGCGTGCCTATCGGACTAAGTGTTGGCGCAGAGAAGCGCTTGGCCAGAAGGCTCGGATACTGTTGATGCTCGGGCGAGGTAGCGAGCTATCAGATGTCCTCGAAGATATCATGTCGCTGCAGATTGTGCGTGGTGTTCCCGACATTGGGCGCGAGCGCGATTTCGTGGACGGTGCGCCACCGGGATTCATTCGGAAGAACGTCCTCGAACGATACAATGAATTCCGTCCAAAGCGAGCATGCGATGGCAGTCCGGACGAACTGCCTCCGTTCAAGCCAGCTAACGATATGATGTGACTTGCTCGCGTTCGCGAGATTAGTTGTGAATGCGTGAGGTGGTCGATGAGTGCTCGCTTAACCTCCGCACTAATCTGCGTTGCGCCCACGAAGGTGCATGAGTTCTGGCCGCATATCGCTAAACTGCTGAGGGAGGCCTGTCGACGGACTACATTGAACGCGTTTGGCGATATCGCCGCCGATGTTCTATCGGGGCGCAGTCTTTTGTGGTTCGCGTGGAATGGAAATGCGATCGAGGCGGCTGCTACGACAGTCCTCATCAATTCCGATATCGGCAAGGTCTGCATCATCACCGCGTGCGGCGGGTCCGGGATGAAGCGCTGGCTGCCGCTGCTCGACGGGATCGAAGCCTACGCAAGGGATGAAGGCTGCACGCGCGTGCGGATCTACGGTCGCAAAGGTTGGCTGCGTGTGCTCGACGGCTATCGTGAGAAGCATGTAATCATGGACAAGGAGATCACGGTCTTGAGGCCGGATTGTCCAGGCTTGAGCGATGCTAACGGGGATTGACATTGTTCACTGTTTGTTCAATGGTAGGCGACTACTAAGCTTGTGGTTGCATGCGCAGGTTAGGTTGGATGCGGTTTCTTCTGGCGTGGGTTTTCGTCATGTTGTCCTGGCCGTCGTATGGCGCCAGTGAGGAGTTTCCGCCTCCGCTTCGCGGACTGTGGGGGGAAGCCAAGGAGACATGCGAATATTGGAAAACGCAAACTGCAGCAGATGTTCACGGCGACCACCGGTGGCTGAAGATATCTGCCAAGGGTGTGTTCGGCTCCACGGAGGGCCGCTTTTTGAAGGAGGTCGCCGGCCAGGCTCCGGCCGCTTCGACCGCCGAGGTGTCAGCCGAAATGCAGACCCTGGATGCAAAAGGGGCGATCGTTCTGCTGACGCTTTCCGCCCACGGTCAGCTTCGCGAGATCTTGCTCGGTGAAGGCCGACGCGAAATCGGAACATATCAGCGATGTTCATGATCGCGCTCGCGCAGCTTTTGCCGATTGATCATCTCTGTCCGGTCTGATCCTTCTGACAGGCGCCGTCATGCGAACCATCTTGTTGTGTTTCTTGCTCTTGCTGCCCGGTGCATCTGTCGCCGTCGCGGCTGATGAGATTCCGAATGAAATGCGGGGCTTCTGGGTTGCCAAGAAATCGACCTGCAATATCCTGAAGAGCAGAGGGCCCGGATCGCTTCGCGCAGACGAGCGCTGGCTGAAGATAACTGCAACCGATGTCCTCGGTTCGACGCAGGGACGGTTTTTCGGTGAGTTACCGATCGACAGCCTGAGTTTTCTTTCGACGCGGCTGTCGGTTGCTATCCAGACGTTTTCGGACAATCACCTTATGTCGGAATTGGCATTGACGCGTGACGATCGGCTCGTCGAACGAATCATCCAGGCGCGTGGCGTTGCTACATATTTGAGATGCTGACCGGTGGAATCTGAAATGATCTCCAGCAGAGCGGTCGAGACATTGGCAAAGCGGTCGAGACGTCGCGAGGTATGTTGAATGCGAATTGCTTTGGTATCCGCTTTTTTCTTGATTTTTTGCTCACCAATCTTGGCCGCCGCTGAGGCCGAATTCCCGTCGGAATTCCGTGGATTTTGGGTAGGTGATCAAGCGACCTGCGATGCGTTGAAAAAGGCCTCTCCTGCAGACCTTCATGACGGTCAGCGATGGCTGAAGATCGCGGCAACAGACATCCTCGGTACGACGCAAGGACGCTTGTTGCGGGAGCTTCCAGCCCCTCGCGCACCGGTGAAGAGGACATTCGAGTTTCAGATTGCCGATGACATGGGGCTGATTGCTCAATTGAGTTTTGTCGACAGGGGGCTCAGCGAGACAGTTACAGGCGGTCATGCGCGCCGATGGTATTTCAAGTGTTTCTGACGGTGCCACAATGCACGCTCGAGCGCGCTTTCGACTAGTTGCGATCCGATAACCGATAGTCTCGCAGAGGTCATCGAGAGGTGACTTCCATGCCAATTGTTCAGACACGCGACCGCTGCCGGCCGGCGGGCGACCCGCGTCCTATTGTCCGCTACCTGTCCTGTTATTTTCACGGAGCCACTCATGAGCAGCCGCGACCGTATCGATGTTGAGATGTCTCCAGACTATGACGCCCGGAGGTTGCTTTGTTCGTTTCAGGCAATGATGGAGCAGGCGGGAGACTAGAACGGTGCTAACCGCGGGCGCGTCATCGCCGCCAGGACGCAGAGCTGGCGTTCCAGCGGTACCGAATTCTCCGGTAGCAGCAAGTGGTCTCGCGAGCGAGCAGGCGCCCGCCGAGCGGTCACTTTTGGGGCTGGTGAGCAGGGAGCCGGTGCAATTCCTGCCGGTACCTATCTTCGACACACGTCGATAGATCAATCCAACCGCCGGTCGTCGCAAAGCGTGCCGGACGCCTGCATCCGATGCAGTGCGACTGCATTTGCTTGTCAATCAAACCATGAAAGGAAGGCATCCGATGGGTGGCCAATCTTCATCGACCCAAACGCAGCAGTCGCAAACCGCTCCATGGGCAGCGGCACAGCCGATGTTGCAGAACATTCTGAGCCAACTTGGCACAGGACTGAACAACACGGGGGCGACGGCAGCGGAAACCGGCGCACTCAACACGCTACAGAGCAACGCCGCGCTGGGCAATCCGTACGCGGGTCAGATCGGTGGATATGCGCAGTCGCTGTTGAACGGCGGCAGTGCGAATGCGCAGGCCGGAAACGTGCAGGACAATCTTGCGACGTTGCAACGACAGCTCACGCCTTATGCCAATGGCAGCATGATCGGAAACAATCCGGCACTGACGGCGCAATTGGCGCAGATCCGGAGCGATGTCGGCAACAGCATCAACTCGCAGTTCGCCGCGGCGGGGCGTGACCTCAGCGGAGCCAACCAGATGGCCTATGGGCGCGGGGTTGCCGCCGCGGAGGCCCCGGTGATAGCCGCGCAATACAACCAGGATGTCGCCAACCAGCTCAATGCGGCGAATGCGCTCTACGGAGCCGGCAACACCACTGCGAATACGCTCAGCGGTATGCAACAGAACTATCTCACCAACCAGGGCCAAGGCGTGACCGCGGCACAATCTGCGCTCGATGCGCAGAACTACGGCGCCAACGCAACGCTCGCGGCGGAGGCGCAGCGGCGCGGCATTCCGGTGCAAGCGTTGAGCCTGCTCGCGCAGATCGGCGTACCGATCGCGCAACTCGGCCAGCAGAGCAACGGGACGACGAATACCACTCAGCAATTGTCCGGAGCGCAGCAGTTCGGGGCGATTGCTAACGGCATCGGCAGCCTGTTCAAGTTCATGCCGTCTGACATGCGGCTGAAGGAAGATATAGCTGCCGTCGGCGCGCTGTTCGATGGGACGCCGGTCTACGGCTATCGCTACAAGGGAGCGCCCGCTTACCACATCGGCCTGATGGCGCAGGATGTGGAGCTGACTGCGCCGCATGCTGTCCTGGAGATCAACGGCTACAAGGCGGTCGACTATCGCGCCGCGACCGAGAGCTCCCGCAAGCTCGGCGAGGCACGCTAATGGGATTGCTTGACGACTACCTGAACTTTGATCCAGGGCATTTTGAACCAGGTGGAGGATTGTATGGGCGGCTGCTCTCCCTGCAGCCGCAGCTGAGCTTCGACCAGCCCGCGCCAGGATCTCCGTTTCCGCCCGTTCCCGTCGCGGCGAGTCCCGGTCTGCCGGCAAACAATCGCGAAACAGCCCTGGTCGATGGAGCGCCAGTACCCGCTTCACCTCAGACGGCGCCCTCAAGCTGGCCGCGTGACGATGGACAGACGCTCAACATGCGAATTGGGGACTATTGGATGCCGCAATTCGGCCGCGCGGAGCCTCCTGCGCCGGCTACCGCGCCGACATTCGGCGATCGATTGAACGCCGGTTTTCAGAGCTGGGCACATACCCCGTTAGGCAATCCATTCGCAGCGCTCGCCAACGGCATTACGGGCTTTAACACCGGTCAGCGTTCGGTTGGCTGGACTGGCCAACCCACCCCTGAGACTCCCGACGATCAAGGCACGTCGACGCCGGGGATCATGCCTGGTCGAGGCCCAGCCGCTTACCTGCGAAGGAGAGGTCTGAACAATGTCCGATGAATCAAGCAACGATCTGACTGGTGCGGCGCACGATCTCGCAATCGCCGGTTACAAGGCGATGCCGGACCGGAAGTCGGACGAACAAGGGGCGATCGGCAGCGACACTGCGTCCCTTCGTGAAGCCGCGGAAAAGATCTCCGAGCAATCTGGGGACGTGGTTGTCAGGCAGTATCGTGACGCGGAGGGCAAACCCGCCGCGGCGAATGAAGCCGTAACCCTAAGCCGTGCGAGCCGTGACTACGCGGCCGCGGTTGCGGCCGAGAAGCTGATCGCCGACAGCGAAGGTGCCGACCGATTGGCCGAACGGGTGGACGCGTTGCGTGCGGAGGCGCTCGCAAAGAACCCGGAAGCGGCCGAATTCTACGGTTTCGAGCTGCCCGACGCGGACCTGGATGGTGTCGAGCTAAACAAGGACCACGCGGGGACGGAAGGCGCCGAAGCCGGTTTCGGCGGGGGTCTCGATCCCGCCTTGGCGAAGGCGCTGGAGCATCCCCAGGTACGTCAGGCGATCGATGAGGAGATTGCAGAGACGCACAAGGTCCGGCAGGGCTATCTCGATGCCCTGACCGGCGCGACGCAGATCGCGCAAGCAAGCTTCATCAACCAGTTCCCTGAGCTCGTCGGCATTCCGTTTGAAAACTTGCCTGGCGTCCTCGAACAGTTGTCGCGGCAGGATCCCGCGAAATTCGCACATGTTCAGAGCGCGATCGCGGCAACGGACCAGCTCCTTGCGCAACATCGGCAGGAGAGCCAACGGCAGACTGAAGCCGCGCATCGCGCCTTTCGCGCTCACGCGAAATCAGAGGACGCGCGCTTCGACGCCATGCTCAAGGGAGAACCCGTCGAGACCCAGCGCGCCGTGATGCAGGAGATCATCGCGTCGGCCAGGGCGAGTGGAATCGAGGCTTCCGAGCTGACGCATTTGCTCAACACCGAACCGCTGATGCGCAACGCCGCCTTCCAGCGAATGATGTATGATGCGGGAAAGTATCGTCTCATGATGAAGGCGAAGGATTCCGTCACGACCAGGCCACTGCCGCCGGTGCAGCGACCTGGCTCCGCGGCGTCACGCGGCGAGCGTGAGAACGCGGATCTTCGGACCCTCAACGCGAGGCTTTCGAGCACCGGCGACATCAAGGACGCCGTAGCGCTTTATCATGCGCGGAAGGCCATCAGGCGCTGATGCGTTAGACTCGGAAGCTATTTGTGCTGCCTGGTTAGCGGATGAGTCATGCGGCAACCGCCGGTTGGCTCCCCGGTCCCTTCCTGCTCTCGACGACGTTCGGCGGCTAGCTAACTCGATGGATGTTCACCAATTCAGTTCTCTTCAATTGGGTTTTGAAATGACAGACGACCGTAATCTTCTCGAGTACGCAGAATCCATCACGGAAAAGGCCTGTGGCCAGCCTGCTACCATTGACGATATCGCCGACAACTTTGCGCTCTATGGCCTGAACAAGCGCGTGGTCGCCCTGGATGGGCTCGAAGCCGAGCTCGACGGAGAGATCGGTTCAGGCTCGCATAGTCTTAGGCGTCATGTGCGCCTCCAGGAGCTGCGGCGGAGAATGACAAGCCTCCACCACGCATTGCGCAGGGCGAAGCGCTGAAGCAGACGATGGGTAACCCCGTGCTGGCAGCGCTCGCGCAGGCTCGTTTGCAGGCTGCGCCGACATTTGTCCGCTGGTGCGCGTTGCGTGGCGTGACCCCATGTCCGGCCGTGCCCGACGCCGTTGCCCGGTTCGTGGCCGACTGCGCGTCCCTCGGTATCGAGCGGCTCTGGCCGGCCGTGCAGGAGATCTCGAAGATGCACGTATCGGCGGGTCTCGCCGACCCGACGCTCGGAGGACCGGTAGCCTCCGCCATCGCCCAGATTTCCGGCATCGAACCGCCGAGATCCTGGCCGGACGATCGCAAGAGGCGCTTTCGGTTACTGCCTTACGATCTGCAGATATTCGTCGCCGCCCATGAGACACGTCGCGACAAGGCGTTGCGGCGCGCTCAGAACGCAGCGGCGTTAGCGCTGCGGCAACTTGAAGCGCTGCAGCGAACACCTCGCACAGAGTTAGAAGGGATCCAGGATGAGACCAGCACGCACACCACCCCTCGAAAGCCGCATCAATGAACTTCGTGTCGAAATTGAAGCCATCATCGATGCACGGGCACGGGCCGTAGCCGCGGAAAGCCCCGGCGTGCCAGTGGGCGTGATCCGCAACCTCCTGATCGCGCGAGCTCCGGCTTGTCCGTGCACACAATATCTCCAACTCGGTCGCGCGGAATAGCGGCGTGACGTCCGCCCATCGACGAATTCATCAAGGAAGGTATCATGACTCTCTTTAAGTGGTCGCGCGTGGCGGCCTCGGATGCGACCGCCGACAGCTCAATCAATTGGCAGGAGGGGCAGGCTCCGTCGAGCGTCAATGACTCTGCCCGTGCGATGATGGCGGCGACCGCGAAGTATCGCGACGATATCGCCGGCGCGATCGTTACGAGTGGATCTAGCACCTCGTACGCGCTGTCCAGCTATCAGCAATTCGACAGCTTCACGAGCCTAAACGGCGCGATGATTGCGTTCACGCCACATATCACCAACGGAGGGATAACCGTCATCAACGTGGATGGGCTCGGCAACCGTCCGCTGAGAACCGCGCCTGGCGTCGAGTTGCAAGCCGGCGTTATTATCCAAGGTACGCCCTATGCTGCTACCTACAATAACTCCGATGCAGCATGGTACCTGCATGGCTTCTTTGGCAATCCGTACAATGTACCGCTTGCGGCCGGAATGGACTATTGGGCACCCACCGCTCCGAACAGCTCGTTTGTCTTTCCGATCGGACAGGCGATTTCGCGTGTGACTTATGCGACGCTGTTTTCCTTCATTGGAACGCTTTACGGGAGCGGTGACGGCTCGACCACATTCAACCTGCCCGACAAGCGTGGGCGGGCATCCGTGGCGGCCGATGGAGGAACTGGCCGAATTTCCGGCCTAGTATTTAACTCGTTGGTTGCTGGTGGAGTAGGCGGTTCTCAAACGCAGACGCTCAGTGTTGTAAACCTGCCGCCCTATACTCCATCTGGATATGTAAGCAGTGTAATTTCTACAAACGTGAACCGTACCGGAATTGGTTACTCAGGAGGCGGAAACCAGGCATGGATGACGGTTCCAGACGGATTCACATACAATCTTGGCGCTGGCACAATGAGCGGAATTGCCGTGTCAAGCGCTTTCGTCGGTGTTGCGCAGGGCGGTATTAACCAACCGTTTTCAACAGTTCAACCCTCGATTGTCTGCAACTACATTATGCGGATCGTCTAGCTGTTTAGATCTGTAACTGCCGCAATGATTGCCGTCCTCCAAGCGGCGTATCCGGAGGCGCTCAAGTGAACGTCATTCGGAAATGTTGATCCCGCCGGCACGTTAAGCTCGATAAAGCGGATGCATTCGCTTGCGGCGGCTGCTTTGATCTCGGCGTTCTTTTCGTTGGCTCCGTCCTGCGGCGTTACCCCAACCGCAAGCAGAAGTGCAGACGTTCCCCTCAGCTTTTGTAACAGCGAGCGATAGCCAGTGCGAATGGTGCCTAGTTGATTGTTTGTCCCGAGTTCAATGACGATGACGGATGGCTTGTGATCGTCTAGGAGCGAAAGCGCTATCGAATTGAAGTCATCAACGGTTGCTCCCGCTATCCCGGCGTTGACCACCGGGCGGCCGGCGATCGCTTCGGGAAGGCGCGCCATTTCCGTGATGCTGTCACCCATGAATACGATCGGGCGGTCCAAGCCGCTTAAGGCATACCGGATCGCCGTTTTTCGGACGTCCTGATGGTCATGGAACGTGTGGCGGGTTACTTCGCCGAAGCGTTTTCGCATGCGCTGCAGTTCCGAGAAGCTCGCGCCGAACGCGACAAACAGAACTGCAGATACCAACCAGGGCAGGGCACGCTTCATTTCGTGCACTGCTTAGCACCACAACCCACGATAGACAATCTTGAGAAACTGAAAAGTCCTCCAGTAAAATAATACCATAATCGAATTGTTAGCTCATGCCGATCTCCTAGCGCCTGCTCCATTGGAGATATTATGACCGAACTCGTTGCCCTAAAGGTCGCGAATGCGAGCCGCTGGGCGAGGGCCCAGTTAACACGAAGCTCTTTGTCAGTTGCGAGGCGACTTGTCGCACCGCACGCCAAGGCTCGCTACCAAACTGTATCAGCCAGGACCGGCGTCCCCTGGTTCTTCATTGCGGTTGTCCATGAGCGCGAAGCCTCCCAGAACTGGAACACGCAGCTTGGGCAGGGTGATCCGCTCGGAAGCGTCTCTGTTCACGTGCCGAAGGGAAGGGGCCCTTTTAGGACCTGGGAAGACGGTGCCTATGATGCGCTAGTCAACTGCGCGCCCTTCGCCGCTCGCAACCAGGATTGGTCGATCGGCGGCACGCTGACCATGCTCGAGCGATACAACGGGCTCGGCTACGCTGCTCGGGGACGGCCGTCGCCCTACATCTGGTCCGGCACGGATCAGTACGTGTCGGGCAAATACGTTCGGGACGGGGTCTACGACGCCAACGTCGTGGATCAGCAGTTGGGCTGCGCCGGATTGTTGGCGGCGATGATGCATCTCGACCCGACCATCACCTTCTCGGGGGCGAAGATCATCCCTGCACCAAGGTCGCCTTCGCCGCCTCGGAAACCACCTCCGGTCACCCCATCGATCTGCACTCCTGCCAAAGGCTCCCTCGGAGCCTTTTTTGTTGACCTCTTCAAATTTCTCTTCGGAAAGAAATGACCATGCTTTGGCTTTTCCTCACCTTGCCCGGACTGCTTTGCGCCTACCTCATCGTCCTGCGGCCGATCCTGCACGCAATTCCAGCCCTCAAGTCGTTTTACGTCGAGGCCGATACGTTCTGGGGCAAGGCCTGGGCGCTGACCGGACGATCGGTGACCGTGGTTTGGGGCCTGTTGCTGACCGGTATTGGAACCGTCTTCCAGTGGCTTGATCCGATCGCGTCGGCTCTCGGCGATCCAGACCTCAAGTCCCAAGTCATGGAAGCGCTGAAGAACAATCCCCAATATCTCGCCTACACCATGATCGGGATCTCGACGATCACGATCGTCGCCCGGTTGCGGTCGATGGGAAAGAGCTGATTGATGTGGATGGCTATTCTTTCCTTCCTTGGGGGCCCCGTCATCAAGGGGCTCATCGATGCGTATCAGGCCAAGCTGAAGGCCGGCAACATTGACAGCAAGATCGCTGCCGATCTTGCTGCAAGCGAGATCGCCGCACAGACGGCCGAAATGCAGATACACAATCAACTGAAGATCGCCGAGATCGGTCACGCCTTGGAGCCGGAGAAATTGGCCTTCTATGTCACTTTGGTATTCTTTGCCAAATGCGTCATCTGGGACAAGGTTCTCGGGCTTGGGACGACGCCGCAGCTCACCGGAGATGTCAGCACCTGGGCCGGCATGATCATGGGTTTCTACTTTGGAAAGCGTACGTTTGAGAATGTCGCGCGCATCATACGACGGTGATCCAATGCACGAGGCGGATATCAAAGCGATCGTGATGGAGACACTGATTGAACAAGATCGAGTGCGCCGAAGCGATATCGACGCCGTGGTGGTCAAGACCATCGCGACTGTCTTGACTTCGTTCGGCTTTGAAGAGGGAGATCGACGCGAGCTGCGCGCCGATTTCCAACACCTGCGGCGATGGCGACGAAGCGTCGAGCAGGCGCAGAGTTATACGTTTAAGGCGGTGATCACCGTCATTGCCACGGGTTTTCTCGGAGCGGTTTGGCTGGGCATCAAAGCCACTCTCGGAAAGTAACCTTCCTCGCCCCGCGCGAGTTGACACGTTCAGGTCGTAGATCTGGGCACCTTGGCCGGTCATGAAACTCTTGAGGTGCGGCAATGTATCGGATTCGCGAAGTCGATTCGCATGATGACGAGGTCTCGGACTCACTCACCGAGCTTCATCAGCTGATATTCTGTGACGGGACCCGTGTGCCGGATTTTGAGCATGGGCATTGGTGGATGGCTTTCCGTGAAACGAAGCCAATCGCGTTTGCTGGCGTTATTCCCTCGACTCATGTTGCCAACGCTGGATATCTTTGCCGAGTCGGCGTTGCGATGCCGCATTGCGGCCACGGCCTTCAAGTGCGCCTTACTCGGGCACTGGAGGCACGAGCGCGGCGTGCCGGCTGTACAACGATTGTTTCGGATACGACCGATAATGTTTTCTCGGCTAACAATTTTATCCGGCAGGGCTACCGGTTGTTCGAGCCTGTCTCGCCCTGGGCATGGCACCACACGCTGTATTGGCGAAAGGAGCTCGTCCAATTCCGCGCGGCGAGTTGAGCCCCGTCGACAGTTCGACGACTTGGGGCGCCTGGTGGTCGAATGGCCACCGGGCTTCTCTGCGTTGCTGGTTCACAGGTAGCCCTTCGGCAAACCGGCGATTGTTAACCGAAGCCGTCTGTCGCGCACTGACCAGTCACGGCCGTAAGCGCCGCCTCAACGGGGGCAGCGGCGGCAGTTCCGTGTCTTGAATGCGCTGCAGGCGGGGTTACGCGTCTTGATCTCCGGTAATCGCTCGATAAACTGTGCCGACCTTTCCGATCGTGCGAATGCTTTGGAGATCGAACGAAGGAAGAGACCATGGTTGAGGTTGGCCGCGGGCTCGACGCGAAGCTGGCGCCGGATCGGGATGATTATTCGCTGATGGTCGCACGAGCGAAAGCGCTTGTTCCGACCTTGCGTGAACGGGCCGCGCGAACCGAAGAGCTGCGCCGCTTGCCACCTGAGACCGAGCGGGATCTGCACGACAGCGGGCTCTTTCGAATCCTGCAGCACAAGCGCGTCGGGGGAAAGCGAACTCGACTATGTTGCGCTCGTCGATTGCGCCGATGCCCTCGGGCAGGGCGACGCCTCGGTCTCTTGGAATTTTGCCTATCTTGCGAGCCACCACTGGATGCTGGGTATGTTTGCGCCGGCGGCACAGAGCACGGTGTGGGGAGAGGACCCGGATACGCTAATCGCCTCCTCCTTTGTCTTCCCGGCCGGTCGAGCCAGGAAGACGCGTGCCGGATACGTGCTGAGTGGTCATCGGCCCGTCTCGTCGGGGGTCGTAGCATGTGGTTGGAACATGCTGGCGAGCGTGGTTGCCTCGGATGATGAGGCCGACGGTGTCGATTATCGGCTATTCCTGTTGAACAGACGGGACTACGCCGTTGACGATACCTGGAATGCGGCTGGTTTGCGTGGAACGTGATCGAACGATGTGCGAGTGGTCGATGCATTCGTTCCTCAGCATATGACGGTTGCCGTCAGCGATCTTGCGGGTGGTGCAACGCTTGGCAGCATCGCCAATCCGAACGGGCTCTACATGCTTCGGGTCTTCTCGTCGTTTCCTTACGCCTTGTCCGGAGTCGGCCTGGGAAATGCGCAGGCGTGCCTTGACGACTATGTCGAGATCGCGCGATACCGCGCCTCGACATATGACCGTGCCAAGATCGGAGACCTGCAGAGCACACAGATCAAGATCGCTGAAGCGTCGGCGAAGATAGATGCCGCGCGGCTGATCATGCGTACGAACTGTTTGAACGTGCTTGCGGGGGTTCGGCTTGGGGATGTTCCGGGCATTGCTGCGAAAACGAAGCTGCGGCGCGATGGTGCGTTTGCGGTCAATCTCTGCACCGAAGCGGTGTCCCTCTTGTTTGCTGCGAGCGGTGCGCGCAGCCTGTTCACCTCGGGCGCGTTGCAACGTCAATTCCGCGATGCGCATGGGGTGAACTCGCATCTTGCTTTTAATTTCGACGCGGCGGGCACCAATTATGGGCGCGTGGCACTTGGGCTGCCATCCGAAAACCTGACGCTTTGAGGCTGGCCGGATGTCTGACTCACCCAAACATCGACCGGAACCGGCCAGTGAGCTCGCAAGCGACAGTTCGACGATCGATCCTCGTGACTTCCGCAATGCGCTCGGTACATTCGCGACCGGCGTGACGATCGTCACCGCGATGTCGGCCGACGGACGGCCGTACGGGATTACGTGCAATTCCTTCGCGTCGGTATCGCTCAATCCGCCGCTGGTGCTGTGGAGCCTCGGGATGTTTTCGCAGGGGCTGCCGATCTTCCAGAATGCCAGCCATTTCACGGTCAACGTTCTTGACGCCTCGCAGCAGGGGCTGGCGATGCAGTTTGCCAGATCGTCGGGTGACAAGTTTGCGGGTGTGAAGTGGAGTCCCGGCCTCGGGAATGCCCCGGTACTTGCCGACGTCGCCGCAAGTTTACAGTGCCGGGCCACGAACCGCTACTACGGCGGCGATCACGTCATTTTCCTGGGAGCGGTCGAGGCCTACGCCTATGGCCCCAGCAATCCGCTGCTGTTCGCGCGGGGAAGCTTTGGCCGGTCCTTGGCTGACGATGGCAGCGAGCCATCATGAATCGGAAGATGCCCGTCAAACGAGTTCGTGCTAAGCGAAAGCGGCTGTCAGCTGCTGACCGTCGCAGTGAATTCGTCACCAAAGCGACCGAGCTTTTTGCAGAGGAGGGATTTGGCGGCGGCACGCGTGCGCTGGCCCGCAAACTCGGCGTGACCCAGCCGTTGCTTTATCGGTATTTCCCGAGCAAGGACGATCTCATTCGAGAAGTCTACCGCAAGGTCTATCTCGAGCCCCTCGAGATCGGCTGGGAGAAATTGCTGTCGGATCGGTCGCGTCCGCTCCGCGTGCGATTGCAGGAATTCTACGAAGCTTATACGGACGCCATCTTCAATCGAAGATGGCTGAGGATCTATCTTTACTCGGGGCTGAAGGGTCTCGATATCAACCGCTGGTATGTTGGCATGGTCAAGGACAAGATCCTGACCCGCATTCTCAGGGAATGCCGCCACGACGCCGGCCTCGCGACGCAGAACAAGCCGAGCGCTGCCGAGTTGGAGCTCGCTTGGGTGTTTCACGGCGGCATCTTCTACTACGGTGTACGCAAGTACATCTACGAAGCGCCGGTCCTTGATGACAAGTCGCGGATGATCAGTGACGCGCTGGACATCTTCCTTGCGGGATTTGAGCGGATGGCGGAGAGCGCGACCGATCGCCGGCGGGCGCCGATCGAGGTCGTCGGCTGAGCCGGATTACTTCGCTGCCATCTGGTCCCGATACCAATCGCCGATTTCGCTCGCCGTCATCAGTGCCACGCCGTCGTGGCCGACGACGTAATCGAGCAGGGCTTCGAGGTACTTGATTCGATGTGGGACACCTGTGATGTAGGGATGCACCGAGATAGCCATGACGCGGGCATTCTCTGCGCCTTCAAGATACAGCCGATCAAACTGGTCGGTGCAGCGCGTCAGGAACTGTTCCGACGGCAGGTGCTGCAGCGCGTGAATGACAATATCATTGGTCTCGACCGAATATGGAATCGTCGTCACGATTCCGTGCGGCGTAGCGATCTCCTGCGGAAGATCGTCAATCACCCAATCGGCCACGTATTCAATTCCGTTCAGACGGAGGAGATCGAGCGTTTCTTCGGTTTCGGTCAGGCCCGGGCTCTCCCATGATCGCGGTGGCTTGCCGGCAAAACCGGCTATGGTGTCGACCGCACGCTTGATCGCGTCCGCCTGGTTCTCGACCTTGTGCATCGGGCCCTGGACGAAACCGTGTCCCATGAATTCGAAACCCGCCTCGAGCGCTGCGGACGCCACACGCGGATAGCTGTTGCAGACGTTGGCGTTCGCAGCCAGCGTCACCGGTATGTTTCGGTCGGTGAGGGCCTTGAATTGCCGCCAGAAGCCGGCACGCATGCCGTATTCATGCCACGACCAGTTCGGAACGTCTGGTAGCAAGGGCTGGCCCATCGGCGGGCTCAGCACGGTACGTGGCATCGGATTCCCGATGCGCCATTCCTCGACATTGAGGATGACCCAGACGGCAAGTTTTTTGCCACCCGGCAGTGTCAATTTCGGCCGGTCGACCTGTGCTTGGTACGGAACGCGATCGGTGAATGCCATGTCGAGACTCCCTTACGTCGACGAGCTGGCGCCGCCGGCATTGATGCGCGGCAAGACCTTCTCCGCCATCAGGATCATCGATTGGCGGCCGAGCTCGCGGTCCTTCCAGTCCTTGCCGGCATAGAGCAAGGTTCCGAAAGGGCCGGTCTCCTGCTGGAACGATAACAACTGGTCGGCCACACTTTCGGGTGTGCCGTAGATGATCAGCTTGTTGCAGATCGACTCAAGTGTAACCTCCGCGTCAGGTTGTTCCCGCCGCGTCTTGAACAGCTCAAGCCGGCCACTGCGCTTCAGCTTCGTGAACAGCTGGTGATAGTAATACACGTAGGGACCATCGGGCGCCGTGGCGTAGGCCTTCGCCGTAGCTGCGTCCTTTGCCACGAACACGCTCTTGGCTACGCGCCAATTGGCAGGGGCGGCTGCCCGGTTCACACGCTCGCAACCTTCGACGTATTTGGGCCAGTGACTCCGTACCCAGGCCGGCATCAGGAAGTTTGCCGAGATCGGATCCCAGCCGCGTGCCGCGGCCTCCGTAACGCCCTTTGAGAACGGCGCGACCGCCGTCACCACGATCGGCGGGTGAGGGGCTTGCAACGGGCGGGCAACTACGCCCTGGCCAATGTCTTCGATCAGAGTCCTTTTGACCGAGACATTCCAATATTTGCCTTGCAGATCATAGGGCGGCTTGCCGCCCCAGATATCGAGGACCTGATTGATCGCCTCGATGAACATGGCATTGCGGTCGGCGTCGAGATTGCCGAAGATCTCCGCGTCGGACAGCAATCCGCCAGGGCTTATTCCAAATATGAAGCGGCCATCGAGCATATGATCGAGCATGGCCACGGATGCCGCGACCGCCGCCGGATGGCTGTTCGGCAGGTTGATCGTGCCGGTCCCAAGCTTGATCTGCTTGGTCGCCGCTGCGAGCCAGGCAATGAACGCGATGCTGGAGGTGATGTTTTCGGCCTTGTCGGTGGCATGCTCCCCGACATACGCTTCGGTAAAGCCGAGCTCATCCGCCAGCAGGAAGGCTTCCCGATCCTCGCGGAGCGATTGCCGCCAGTCCTTGTCGAGAGGATGGATCGGCATCGTAAAGAAACCGAGCTTCATGATCCTCCTCCTCGTGCGTTGAACTTTAGTTGGTAAGGAACCTGCGGCCTTCACAGGACGAAGACAAGCCCCGCTGCACAAATAATCACTCGATAACCAAGCTTGACCTTTGCACAAGGCGGTTCTCTAATCGGCCGAACCAAAATTGGGCCGGGAGGCCACGCCCATATGAAAGCTGCGGCTTTCGCCTATGCCCGTGCGACCAGCGTCGTAAATGCGCTGGAACTGCTTGCCGCACATGGCGACAGGGCGAAGGTTCTATCGGGCGGCCAGAGCCTGATGCCAGCGATGAATCTCCGGCTGCTGTCCCCGGAGCTACTGGTCGATATCGGCGGCCTCGCCGAGTTGCGCGGCATTGCGTTGAAGGGAGACGTCCTGGTCGTTGGCGCGCTGACCCGGTATGTCGACTTGCTCAGATCGCCGGAGATTGCGCTGCATGCTCCACTGTTGCTGAATGCCGTCAGCCACGTTGCCCATCCCGCCATTCGCAACCGCGGAACGATTGGCGGTAGCCTCGCTCACGCCGATCCCGCGTCGGAGCTGCCGGCCTGTGTTGTTGCGCTTGATGCCGCGATAGTTGCTCGCGGTCCAACGGGCGAGCGGCGGATTGCTGCGACCGAATTTTTCAAGGGAATCTACGAAACGGCGCTGTCGCCGGACGAATTGCTTGTCGCGGTCGAGGTGCCGATCGCGGGCCAGGGCTCGACGTACTTCTTTCAAGAATATGCCCGGCGCCATGGCGACTACGCCGTCGTTGGTCTCGCTGCGCGTGCTGTCGTCGCAGCTGGCCGGTTTTCGGATCTTCGGCTCGGCTTCTTTGCGGTTGGCGAACGGCCTCTGCTGGCAACTGCTGCCGCAAAGCTCATCAATGCATCCGTGACGCCGGCGCTGCTTGCAGAAGCTGCGACGGCGCTGGCCGACGAACTTGAGCCGCAAGAGGATCAACAGGCGAGTCCGGCGATGCGCCGACACCTCGCCACAGTCTTGCTCCGGCGCTGCGTGGCCGCATTGCTGGCGCGGTCCGAGCTGGACGCGGGAGGAGCCAGGTGAGCACTCCGGTGTCGGTTTCGCTTATCGTCAACGGCGAACCCATCGATGCCTTCGTCTTGCCGCGGCTCAATCTTGCGGATTTCCTTCGGGAGAATTTGAAACTGACTGGGACCCACGTTGGTTGCGAGCACGGCGTCTGCGGCGCCTGCACCGTCCGGATCGATGGTGAGATCATTCGCTCCTGTCTGATGTTGACGGTCCAGGCGCAGGGCGCGTCGGTTGAGACGATCGAGGGGCTGTCCGACAGCGGCGAGATCGCCGATCTTCAGGCGGCATTTCGCGAACGCAACGCATTGCAGTGCGGCTACTGTACCCCCGGGATGCTGATGACGGCACAGGACTTGCTGAACCATGTGTCCGTACCTGATCGTCAGGCGATCCGCGAGCACCTGTCCGGCAACTATTGCCGCTGCACCGGCTATCAGGCCATTGTGGACGCTGTCGAGGCGACAGCCAAGACCCGTGCGGCGCGGCGAACATGACCGTAACCGGTGCGCCAACGCAGACACTTTCGGTGCTCGATCGTCCGAATTCCTATATCGGCAAGACGGTGCCGCGGCCGAACCTGGACAGGTTGCTGCAAGGACGCGGGCAGTACGTCAGTGACCTGGAATTGCCGCGGATGGCGCATGTGGTGTTTCTGCGATCGCCGCATGCCCACGCCAGGATCGTGGCGATCGACGCCGACGCGGCACGGCGTATGTCCGGCGTCATTTCCATCGTCACGGGCCCTGAGCTTGAAGCTGTCGTCACGCCTTGGGTCGGTGTCCTCTCGCATCTGAAGGGATTGAAGTCGGCCCCGCAGCACGCGATCGCGGTCGACCGGGTCTGCTGGCAGGGTGAGGCGGTCGCGGCGATTGTCGCTACCAGTCGGGCGGCGGCTGAAGATGCCATGGAGCATGTTGCCGTCGACTACGAGGAACTCGAGGCCGTCACCGACATGCGTACTGCGCTCGATCCAGCAACGCCAGTCATTCACGCGTCTCTTGGTGACAATCTTGCCTTTGAACGGACCTTCAATGCAGGCGATGTCGACCATGCGTTGGCGGAATCGGAGGTGGTCGAGGCCGACTTCATCTTTGGGCGCCACACCGGAGTGACGCTTGAACCGCGGGCTGTTGTTGCCGACTGGAATGCGGCCGAGGCACGGCTCACAATCTATCAGGGCACGCAAGCTCCCCACATGGTGCAGAACATCGCGGCCTTGCATCTCGGGCTAAGTGAGGCGCAGGTCCGGGTGGTTTGCAAGGATGTCGGCGGTTCGTTCGGCATCAAGGTTCATATCTACGCCGACGAAATGGCGACATACGCGTTGTCCAGGCTGCTGCGGCGGCCGGTTAAGTTTGTTGCGGACCGTATCGAAAGCTTCAATACGGACATTCACGCCCGCGACCACCAATGCAGGGGACGGATCGGCGTCCGGCCGGACGGTAACATCACCGCCTTCGAGATCGACGACCTGACGGGGATCGGCCCCTATTCGATGTATCCGCGCACCAGCGCTATCGAGGCCAACCAGGTGGTCAATCTGGTTGGCGGGCCGTATGTCACCCCGAACTATCGGGCGCGAGCGCGCGTTGTCTTCCAGAACAAGAACGTGATGTGTCAGTACCGAGCAGTCGGACACCCGATTGCCTGTTCCGTCACCGAGGGTCTGATCGACCTTGCCGCGGCGAGGATCGGCATGGACCCTGTCGAGATCCGCCGGCGCAACTTGATCCCCGACGATGCCTATCCTTGCGCATCCCCATCCGGCATGAAGTTCGAGCAACTTTCGCATCACGCCTCGTTGGCCAAGCTGCTGCAGATGATGGACTACGACGCCCTGCGTGCTGAGCAAGCGGCCCTGCGAACCAGAAACGTCCACCGGGGCATCGGAGTCGCGACCTTCATTGAGGTAACCAATCCCAGTGCCGCCTTTTACGGCGTCGGCGGCGCGAAGATTTCGTCCCAGGATGGCGTTGCGGTACGACTTGACGCGCAGGGCTCGGTGATCTGCCAGACCAGCATCACGGAACAGGGACAAGGGTCGGAATCGCTGACTGCCCAGATCGTGGGCAGTGTGCTTGGCGTTTCGATGGACCGGGTGCGAGTGATTCTGGGCGACACCGACAATACGCCCTACGGCGGGGGCACCTGGGCTTCGCGCGGCGCAGGCATCGGCGGCGAGGCCGCGTTGCAAGCCGCCAAGGCTCTGCGCCAGAACATTCTGGATGTTGCCGCGGTCATCCTGCAATCGACCCCGGCCGCGCTCGATATCTCCGACAACCGCATCGTCAACGCCGACGACGGAGCGCCACGGATCGAGTTGAGTGAGTTGGCGCGGACTGTCTATTTTCGACCAGACACTCTCCCGCAGGGGATCCAGCCGGAGTTGATGGCGACCCGGCATTTCGTGCCGCGGCAATATCCCTTTGCGTTCACTAACGGCGTTCAGGCGTCGTGGCTCGAGGTCGATACCGAGACAGGATTCGTGACGCTGCTGAAGCATTGGGTCGTCGAAGACTGCGGCACCATCGTCAACCCGCAACTGGTCGACGAGCAGATCCGGGGCGGGGTCGTGCAGGGGTTCGGCGCGGCGTTGTTCGAGAAATGCATCTATGACGAACGCGGTCAGCTGACCAACGCCAGCATGGCGGACTATTTGGTCCCGATGTCTGGCGAGATGCCCGACATCGAGGTGGGCCACGTGGTGTCCCCGACGCAGGAGTCGGAGCTGGGAGCAAAAGGGGCGGGCGAGGCTGGTACGGCCGGCGCTGCGGCCGCGGTTGCCAACGCGGTCAATGATGCGCTGCGGCCGTTCGGCGCAACAATTACCGAGATTCCGCTCACGCCTCAGGTTATCCTGACGGCCTTGGGACGAATCTGAGGTGGAGGCGTTCCAGGCAAAGACAAGACGATAAGCAAAACACAGACAGTTCTTGGGGAGGAATAGTCATGACGAAGAAGGTCGCCAAAGCCGGATCGATATCGCGGCGTCGTCTGCTGACGACTGCAAGTGCTGGCGCCGCTCTCGCCGTCTCGCCGTTTCGCATCAATCTGCTGCAGGCGGAGGAAGCACCGATCAAGATCGGCTTCCCCGTTCCTTTGACCGGCCCCTATGGCGCCGAGGCCCAAGATCAGGTACGGGCCGGTCAATTGGCTGTCGCCCAATTCAATGATGCCGGCGGCCTCAATGGCCGCAAGGCCGAGCTCGTCGTGCGCGATGACAAGCTCAATCCCGGTGAGGCGGCGACGCGGACATTGGAGCTGGTCGAGAAGGAGAAAGTGAACTTCGTCGTCGGAAGCCTATCGGCGGCGGTTCAGCTCGCGATCAACAACGTCACCAAGGAACGTGGCGTCATCTTCAATTCGATCAGCCAGTCCGACGCCATCAACGAGGCCGCGGACTTCAGCAAATACACATTCCACGAAGCGTTGAACCCGCACATGACGTCGGGTGCGGTCGGTCGCTATGCCTTCGCGAAATTCGGCAAGAAGGTTGCGTTCCTCACGGCGGACTACGCCTACGGCCACGAGATGGTGCGCGGCTTCCTCGAGGTCGGCAAGGAATTCAACATCGAGAGCCTCGGCGACATCCGCCATCCCTTGGGAACGACCGATTTCTCCACCTTGCTTCCGCGTCTCCAGGCGCTCAAGCCCGACATTCTCTGCATCAGCAATTTCGGTCGCGACCAGCAGATCGCGCTGAAGCAGGCAACCGACTTCGGGCTCAAGAAATCCATCCAGATCATTGCACCGCTGCTCTCGCATGCCAGCCGCGTCGCCGCCGGGCCGCAGGCGTTTGACGGCGTCGTCGGCGGCTGCTCGTTCTATTGGGGGATCGAGGACAAGTTCGCCTCGACCAAGGCGTTCAATGACGCATTCCGCCAGATGTACGACGGCAAGCTGCCAACCGACTACGGTGCGCTCGGCTACGGCGGCGTGCGGACCGTGCTCGAGGCGGTCAAGGGTGCCGGCAGTGTCGAGACCGACAAGGTCGTCACTGCACTGGAAGCGCTCAAGTATGACTACTACAAGGGAACGCAATATTATCGCAAATGCGATCACCAGTCGGTGCAGTCGGTGCTCGTGATCAAGTCGAAGTCCAAGGACATGAAGAACGAGTCCGATGTGTTCGAGGTTCTGGCCACCGAGGAACCTAATGAGAAGAACCTGCGCACCTGCGAAGCGCTCGGCCACAAGGGCTGAGCCATGCGCCGGCGCGCGCCGCGTGGCGGTGCGCGTCGTGCCGAGGGGAACAAATGGCGGGCCTGAGCTTTGACCTGATTGCGCTGCAATTGTTTGCCGGGCTGGCGCTCGGCGCGATCTACGTTCTGTTTGCAATCGGCCTTTCGCTGATCTTCGGAATGCTGACGGTCGTCAACTTCGCCCATGGCGCCTTTTACATGGTCGGCGCCTATGTCGGGCTTTATCTGATCTCGATCGGGGGCAATTTCTGGATCTGCCTCTCGGCTGTTCCGATCGTGATCGGCTTGTTCGGCCTTGCTGTTGAGCGCGTGCTGATCCGGCCGCTTTATGGCCGCGGCATCGACTATCCGCTGTTGCTGACCTTCGGGCTGAGCTACGTGATGGTCGAATGCGTGCGCATTGCCTTTGGCAAGACCGGCTATCCCTTCGACACACCCGAGCTTCTGCAAGGCGCTGTCGATATCGGCGTTGGCTATTTTCCGCTCTACCGCCTGTTCGTGATTGGCGCGACGGCCGTGGTCCTGCTGGCACTCTGGCTGTTCCTCGAGAAGACCAGCTTCGGGCTGATTATCCGCGCCGGCGCGCGAGACCCGCAGATCGTCCGTGTCCTTGGCGTCGATGTTTCCAGGGTCTGGTTGATCGTGTTCGGGATTGGTACCGCGATCGCTGGATTTGCCGGCCTGCTGGCTGCCCCGCTTCAGGGCGTCATTCCGGAGATGGGCGGCACGATTCTCGCCGAAGCTTTCGTGGTGACGGTCGTGGGCGGAATGGGGTCGATCGGCGGTGCCGTATTGGCGGGGCTCCTGGTCGGGGTGGTGGTCAGCATGACCTCGCTGTTTGCACCCGAGATGGCCAAGGTCTCGATCTTTGCCCTGATGGCGATCGTTCTCATTGTTCGTCCCCAAGGCTTTTTCGGCCGCGCCGGATTGATGAGCTGAGCGCGGCATGACCGAAACCGTTCAATCAATCAAACAGCCTCGTGCCACGACGGGAGGTTGGTACGAATTCGCAACGCGACATCGTGCCAGCATTGCTGCGGCGGTCGTCCTGGTCTTCCCGTTGCTGATGCCGTTCACGGCGCTTGCCGTGAACATCTTGATCTATGGGTTGTACGCCCTCGGATTCAACCTCGTGTTTGGCTACCTGGGACTTCTGTCGTTTGGTCATGCGGCGTTGTTCGGGACCGGTGCCTATCTCTGCGGCATCGCCATCGTGCACCTCGGCTGGCCATGGTATGCGGCGATTGCGGCTGGGGTCGCTGGTGGCCTGTTGATGGCGCTGGTGGTCGGCGTGCTCGCGATCAGGACCCGCGGCATCTACTTCGCCATGGTCACAATGGCGCTCTCGCAGTGTGTCTATTACCTCTTCTATCAGGCGATCGACTTGACTGGCGGTGAGAATGGACTTCGCGGCATCAATGTCCGCACCATCGATCTGTTAGGTCTGCGGATCGATTTCATCAATCCGATGATCCGATACTACGTCGTTGCGGCGTTCGTGATCGCGGCATTCTTTGTGATGTCGCGTATTCTCGCGTCGCCATTCGGTGCCGTCATTGAAGCGGTGCGGGAGAACGAGATGAGGGCCCGCGCGTCGGGCTATGATGTCACCCTGACGCGATTGCTGACCTTCGTCCTGTCGGGCGGTTTATGCGGTCTCGCGGGTGCCTTGCAGGCGCTGCACTTGTCGATCGTTCCGATCGAGATCCTGCACTACGAGACGTCAGGCCTCGTGGTGATGATCGCTCTTCTTGGCGGCATGGGGACGTTCTTCGGGCCGATGATCGGCGCTGCGGTCTTCCTGGTCCTGGAGAACATCGTCTCCGTCTGGACCGTTCACTGGCAACTGATCGTCGGCGCCATCTTCATTGCATGCGTGCTGTTCTTCCCCGCAGGCATCTGGGGCACGCTGATCGCGCGGGGCAGGCGATGACGGCTGCAGCAGGCCAAGCGAGCGAGACCATCCTGCGCACCAGGGGTGTCGGCAAGACGTTCGGGAAGTTTGTCGCCCTCAACAATATCTCAGCCGAGTTCTCGAGGGGAGCGATCACCTCGATCATCGGTCCGAACGGGGCTGGAAAGAGCACGTATTTCAACTTGCTGTGCGGCGCCTTTCCGCCCACTAAGGGCAGGGTCGAATTCGAGGGCAAGGATGTCACGGGCCAGCCCCAGCACCGCTTTGCCCACATGGGGATCGCAAAATCGTTTCAGATCACCAGCGTGTTTCCACAGCTCACGACGCGTGAGAACATCCGTGTCGGACTGCAGGCATTGGTGTCGCGATACGACATCTGGCGTCCCCGTGCGCGTTTGACCGAACTGGTCGAGCGGGCCGACGAGTTATTGGCTCTGGTCGGGTTGTGGGAGTCCCGGGAGCGCGCGGCCAAGACGCTGGCACATGGTGAGCAGCGGGCGCTGGAGATCGGCATGGCGCTTGCGAGCCAACCCCGTTTGCTGCTGCTCGACGAGCCCACGGCCGGGATGAGCCCGGAAGAAACCCGGACCATGATGGATCTGATCGTGAAGCTCGCGAGGGAGCGCACGGTGATCCTCGTCGAGCACAAGATGAAGCTGGTGCTCGGGATCAGCGATCGCATCCTCGTGCTGCACCACGGCGAACTGCTTGCCGAGGGAACGCCACAGGAGGTTCGGCAGAACGAGGCGGTAAAGCGTGTCTATCTCGGTCAGCGGGAGCACTGAGGGATGCTGCGGATCAGCAAGCTCAATGCCTGGTATGGTGCAAGCCACGCGCTGCAGGACATCAGTCTCGATGTGACCAAAGGCGAGATCGTCTGCCTGATCGGCCGCAATGGCGCCGGCAAGACCACGACGCTGAAATCGATCATGGGCCTGATGGGGCGGACGCGCGGTTCGGTGACCTTCAAGGGCGAGGAGCTGCTGAACCGGCCGGCGCACGTGCGCTTCGCGTTGGGGCTCGCCTACGTTCCCGAAGAGCGGCGGATCGTGCAGGGACTGTCAGTGCGAGAGAATTTGCGGCTTGGCCTGGTGGCATCGAGGCAAAAGAAGCGCGAGGCGGAACTGATCGACGAGATCGCAATGATATTCCCGCGGCTGGCGGAACGCATGGATCAGGATGCGGTGACGATGTCCGGCGGAGAGCAGCAGATGCTGGCGATCGCGCGGGCAATGATCGCAAAGCCCGACCTGATCATGCTGGATGAGCCTTCGGAGGGCATCATGCCCGTGCTGGTCGACGAGATGTTCGAGCTGTTCCGCAGCATGAAGGCGCAGGGAACGACAGTTCTGTTGGTCGAGCAGAATGTCGAGCTTGCACTCGGTATCGCCGATCGAGCCTATGTGCTGGATCAAGGGGCCGTGGTGCACCAGGCCTCGGCGCGGGCGTTGCTCGCCGACGACGAGATCAAGGAGCGCTACTGCTCGGTGTGAGCAGGCGTTTCAGTCAGCGCTCCAGCGCGCAGCCCCGAACGGACCTCACTCGGCAGCGCTCGCGATCGCATCGGCCTTGCGATTGGTGACGACGACCTTGATCGCGTCATCGACACGATCCCGCGCATATCTCAGCGCCGTCGGCAGGTCGGCGAGCGGAAACGTATGCGTGTGGATCTTGGTCGCGTCAAACCGCTTCGCGGCCATCAGTTCCATCGCACGGTGAGTGGCACTCTTGCCTTCGCCGCGGATGCCGTAGGCGTAGATGTTGTTACGCACCAAGTGCGCGATGTCCAGCGTCGCGGCCTCGTGCGGGAAGGCGGCCAGACAGATCTTGCCGCCGCGATTCGTCATGTGAATCGCCTGGTTGAGTGTTGCTTCGGTGCCGGCACATTCGACGACATAATCAGCACCGATCCCCCCTGTTAGTTGCTTCACGACCTCAACGGCATCTTCGTCGTTGATGTTGATGACGCGGTCGGCCCCCAATTCCCCGCCGATCGCCAGCCGCTTATTGCGCGTTCCCGTCAGCATGACAGGACTTGCGCCGAGCGCCTTGGCCACGGCAACTGCGAGAAGTCCGATCGGCCCGGGGCCGATCACCACGACGCTCTCGCCGGCCACCAATCCCCCCAATTCCGTCAAGCCGTACATCGACGTCCCGGCAGTCACCACGAGCGTTGCCTCCGCATCGCTCATGGTGTCGGGGACGCGCGCCAGCGTGTTGATGTGGTTCATCGCAAATTCGGCGAATCCGCCATCGGTTGTGAAGCCGTTGGCGCGGTGTCCCTTTTCCGGCTTTCCATAGTTGAGGCACGACGTGTACATGCCCTGGCGGCAGCGTTTGCACTGGCCGCAGCCGGCATGGATCTCCACGCTGACCCGCTCGCCGATCCTGAATTCGTCCACCTCAGGGCCGAGCGCGGCAACCGTGCCCATGTATTCGTGACCCGGCGTGAAGTTCTTGTTGAAGGGCAGTCCGCCCTGAATGCTCGCCGGCGAACCTAGATGGATGATCTCGAGATCGGTCGCACAGATCGCGACCGCATCGATGCGCACCAGCACCTCGGCGCGCGACGGCGCCGGCGTTGGCTTGTCGCGAAGGTGGAGTTGATCCGGGTCACCAAGGACCCAGGCTTTCATCAGGTCGGGGACGGGAAGATCGGGAGATGTCTTGACGCCGGGCGGCTGATACATGGGCGCTTCCTGTTTTGCCTGATAGCCTAGCGCGAAACGACCGGTCGCCGCGAGCATCCGATGGCTGGCTCGGGAGCAGCTGGATCGCTTTGCTGCGCGGCAGCAAGCCGTCGCAAAACATTCATGCGCGGCCTATACTTGGTCGCCGGGTTGATGTTGAAATCCTTCATTGCATCCTCGCCCAGACCGGAGCCTCCCATGAAGACCGTCCGCCTTGTCCTCGCGTTGCTGGCGCTGACACTGATCGCGCCGTGGCAATCCGCCAGGGCGGCCGACGTGATCTGCTACAATTGTCCGCCGGAATGGGCCGATTGGGCCTCGATGCTGAAGGCGATCAAGGCGGACCTCAACTACGATATCCCGCATGACAACAAGAATTCCGGTCAGGCACTCGCCCAGATCCTGGCCGAGAAGAGCAACCCGGTGGGCGATATCGGCTATTTCGGCGTGACCTTCGGCATGAAAGCGAAGGCGCAGGACGCGCTCGAGCCCTACAAGCCGGCGCACTGGGATCAGGTCCCCGCCGGTCTCAAGGATCCGGATGGCTACTGGACCACGATCCACTCCGGCACGCTCGGCCTGTTCGTCAACAAGGATGCGCTCGGCGGCAAGCCGGTGCCGGCCTGTTGGAAGGACCTGCTGAAGCCCGACTACAAGGGCATGGTCGGCTATCTCGATCCGTCGTCGGCGGCGGTCGGCTATGTCGGCGCGGTTGCGGTCAATCTGGCGCTGGGCGGCTCGCCGGCCAATTTCGATCCGGCGATCAATTTCTTCAAGGAGCTGCGCAAGAACGATCCGATCGTGCCCAAGCAGACGTCGTACGCCCGCGTCGTCTCCGGTGAGATGCCGATCCTGTTCGACTACGACTTCAACGCCTACCGCGCGAAGTATTCGGAGAAGGGCAATTTCGAATTTGTCATTCCCTGCGAAGGCTCCGTGGTGTTTCCCTATGTCGTCGGTCTCGTGAAGAATGCGCCCGACAAGGAGAAGGCCAAGAAGGTGATGGACTATCTCCTGTCCGACAAGGGGCAGGCGATCTGGACCAATGCCTATCTGCGTCCGGCCCGCCCGATCGAGTTGCCGGCCTCCGTAAAGGGCAAGTTCCTCCCCGACAGCGACTACGCCCGCGCCAAGAGCGTCGACTGGGGCGAGATGGAAAACGTGCAAAAAGCCTTCGTCGACCGCTATCTCGCCGAGGTCCGCTGAGGCAATATGGTGCCCTTCGCGGGGCGCCATTCTTCCGATGTCGCAAAAGTCTTTCATTTGGCTCTGCCTGCTGCCGCTTGCGGTCGTGACCACGGCATTCTTCCTGTTGCCGATGGCACGGCTGGTGGTCGCGGGCGCGGAAGGTCCGCACGGGCTCGCCGGCTATCTTGCCATCCTGACCGAAGGCCGCTATCGCGCGACGCTGATCAACACCGTGCTGCTGGCGGCCGCAACCACGGTCGTCACGCTGATCGTGGCGACCATTGCCGGGATGTTTCTGCAGCGGCACCGCTTCCCCGGGCGGGCCGTGCTGATCGCGATGTTGACCTTTCCGCTGGCCTTCCCCGGCGTGGTGGTCGGTTTCATGATCATCCTGCTGGCCGGGCGGCAGGGATTGATCGGCGATCTGTCGAACCGGATCTTCGGCGAGAAGTTCGTGTTCGCCTATTCGATCTACGGGCTCTTCCTGGGCTATCTCTATTTTTCGATCCCGCGCGTGATCCTCACCATCATGGCGGCAGTGCAGAAGCTCGACGTTGGGCTGGAGGAAGCCGCGCGTTCGCTTGGCGCGAGCCCCTGGGCGGTGCAGCGCGACGTCGTGCTGCCGGCGCTGGCGCCGGCGTTCGTTGCATCCGGCGCGATCGCATTTGCGACCGCGATGGGGGCGTTCGGGACTGCCTTCACGCTGGCGACGAACATCGACGTGTTGCCGATGCTGATCTACACCGAGTTCACGTTGGCCGCCAACTTCGCGACCTCGGCGGCGCTGTCGGTAGGGCTCGGCCTGATCACGTGGCTCATCCTTGCGCTTGCCCGCACCTTCAGCGGCAGCACGGTCGCGGCGGCCGGGTGAGATCATGCGCGATCGCCTGATCTTCACCGGCCAGTTCATCTTCACGCTGCTCGTTGCGGCCTTCCTGGTGGTGCCCGCCGGGCTTTCGATCTCCGCCGGCGTGACCGTCAATTATTTCAGAGGCATCCAGTCCGGCGTGACGTTGCAATGGGTCGCGCAGGTCTGGGAGCTCTATGCCGGCACGATCCTGCTCTCCTTCGTGATCGCGTTCGCGACGCTCGCAGTCACGCTGCTCGTCGGCGTTCCGGCAGCTTACGCGCTGCATGCGCGGGGAGGCCGGCTTGCCCGCATCGTCGAGGAGATAATCACGCTGCCGCTGGCGATTCCGGGGCTCGCGATCGCGCTGGCGCTGTTGCTCGCCTACGGGAGCCTCGGTGACTTTCGCCGCTCCTGGCTCTTCATTCTGGTCGGCCATGTGATCTTCACCATGCCGTTCATGGTGCGGTCGGTCATGGCGGTGTTTGCGACCGTGGACATCAAGACGCTCGATGAGGGGGCTGCCTCGCTGGGTGCGTCGCCGTGGCGGCGATTTTGCGACGTCATCGTGCCGAACGCGCTGCCGGGAATTCTGGCTGGTGCGCTCATGGTGGTCACATTGTCGCTCGGTGAATTCAATCTGACCTGGATGCTGCATACGCCGTTGACGAAGACGCTGCCGATCGGGCTCGCCGACAGCTATGCCTCGATGCGGCTCGAAGTGGCTTCGGCCTACACCCTGATCTTCTTCGTGATGATCATACCGCTCCTGGTCGCAATGCAGCTCTTGGCCGACAGGGATCACAAGCGATGAGTACGGCGGGACACGGTGCAGCGGTGCGGATCGAGGCGTGCGGCAAGACCTTTGCCGACGGCACGCGCGCGCTCGATCCCGCAACGCTCGACATTGCCCGCGGCGAGACGCTGGTGCTGCTTGGCCCATCCGGCTGCGGCAAGACCACCATGCTGCGCATCATTGCCGGGCTCGAGCTGCCCGATGCCGGCGGCAAGGTCCTGTTCGACGGCAAGGACATGACCTCGGTCCCGATTGAGCGGCGCAATGTCGGGATGGTGTTTCAATCCTACGCGTTGTTCCCCAACATGACTGTGGCGGACAATATCGCCTACGGGCTGAAGATCCGGGGCGTTGCGAGGAGCGAGCGTGCCGCGCGGGTTGCCGAGCTGGTGGCTCTGACCAACATCACGGGCTTGGAGAACCGCCGCATCGACCAGCTGTCGGGTGGTCAACGTCAGCGCGTCGCGCTGGCGCGTGCGGTCGCGATCCGGCCCGGCATCTTGCTGCTTGATGAGCCGTTGACCGCGCTTGATGCCGCCTTGCGGGACCGGCTGCGGAGCGAACTCAACCGGTTGTTGCGCGCACTCGGCATTACGACGATCTACGTCACGCATGACCAGGCGGAAGCGATGGAATTGGGCGACCGTATTGTGGTGATGCGGAAAGGCGCGATCGCCCAGATCGGCACGCCGCGCGAGGTCTATTTCGCGCCGAAGGATCGCTTTGTGGCGGAATTCATCGGAGCGGCGAACATCGTGGAAGCTCCGGTCGAGAACGGTTTATTGATCCTGCCCGGCGGGCGATTGCCGATCGAGGGTGGTGCGACGAGCGCGAACGCGACGGTCATGATCCGCCCCGAAACCATTCGAGTGACGAGCGCCGGGGCGGAGGCGCTTTCGGGCGTTGTCGATTCCGTCAGCTTCATCGGCGACCGGCAGCGGCTTGTCGTGAGTGGTGCTTCGAGCAAGCCGCTCAATGTCGACGCGCCCAACACGATTCAAGCCAAGGTCGGCGATCGGGTTGGCCTGTCTATCGCACCCGACGCGCTTCGTATTCTGCCGTCCGAACCCTGAGATCCATCGATGCCGTCGAAGCCCACCCTCATCGCCCAGATATCCGACCTTCACATCAAGCCGCCGGGAGCGTTGGCCTATGGCCGGGTCGATACCGCCAAGGCGCTTGAACGCTGCGTGGCAGCGCTCGGCGCATTCGAGCCGGCGCCCGATTTCGTCGTCATCTCGGGCGATCTGGTCGATACGCCGTCGGTCGAGGAATACGACTATCTCAAACAATTGCTCGCGCCGCTGCGCCTGCCGTTTGCCGGCATTCCCGGCAATCACGACTCGCGCGAATGGATGCGCGAGGCGTTTCCTTCGGCGCCTTATGTTCACGCGACGGGCCCGCTCGACCAGAAGATCGAGGTCAACGGTCTCGATCTCCTGCTGCTCGATTCAAGCGTTGCCGGTAAGCCTCATGGCATGCTCGAAGCGTCCACGCTGCAATGGCTGGACGCGGCGCTGGCGGCGGCAGTCGACCGGCCGGCGCTGCTCTTTCTGCACCATCCGCCATTCAAGGGCGGCATCTGGCACATGGACCGGCAGGACCTCTTCAATGCCGACGAGTTGGCTGCCATCGTCAAGCGGCACCCGCGTGCGCGGCTGATCGCGTGCGGGCACGTCCACCGTGCCATGCTGACCACCTTCGCGGGGATTGCCGTGACAATATGCCCCGCGCCGAACCATGCGGTCGACCTCGACCTCGGACAGCTCCGCGAACCATCGTTCAAGGTGGAACCGCCGGCATTTCACTTGCATAGCTGGTTTCCCGGGCAGGATTTCGGGCAGGTGGTGACGCACCAGGTTCCCATCGGCCAGTTTGACGGGCCGCACCCGTTCTTTGGGCCGGACGGCAAGCTGTTGTGAGTTGGCGGCGTCGACCCCGACACAGCGGGTTCTGCGCGGTGAGACTGTCGTTGCTGGACCGGATATTCCGGATCACGGGCGGCCCTGCCTACAATTGAGCGTTGCATAGGCACGCATTTATTCCAAATTGTAGCTTGGATGCCTTCTATCCCGATGCCGCCGGCTCGGACCTTATGTTGCTGTAGGCCGGCGGTGGGGTTATAGTCCTTTCCGATTTCATTGATCGATGGCTATGTCGGAGTCGCGCTGTTGGCGCGCCGATTGAACGCAACAATCAGTCTGGATCACGATGACCAGTGCGCCGCCCATTGAACGAACTGCCGGCGCGCCGTTGTTTTCGAACAACAAGCTATCGGTGCTGCGCAAGCATCCCTATTTCGCCGACCTCGAGCCCGAAGCATTCGATCAGCTCTGTCGTTATGCCAAGCACATCACGCTGAAGCGCGGCACGGCGATCTTCTCCAAGGGCGATCCGGGCACCAGCCTGATCGCGGTGATCTCGGGTACGGTGAAGATCAGCATCTCGTCGCCGGATGGCCGCAACGCCATTCTGAACTTGATCGAGGCGGGAGAGATATTCGGGGAGATCGCGCTGCTCGACGGTCTGTCGCGGACGGCAGATGCCACCGCCAACACCAATTGCGAGCTCTTCGTCATCGATCGGCGCGAGTTCATTCCGTTCGTGCGCAGCCAGCCGTCGCTTGCGATGAAATTCATCGAGCTGCTGTGCGCCCGACTGCGCTGGACCAGCGACCAGGTCGAGTAGGTGATCCTGCAGGACCTGCCGGGCCGACTGGCGAGCGCGCTGCTGCGTCTCAGCGACAAGCACAAGCCGCAAGGTCGTACCATCTCGATCACCCAGCAAGAGATCAGCGAGATGGTCGGCATGACCCGCGAGAGCATCAACAAGCAGCTCCGCGCATGGGCGACACGCGGTTGGGTCAGGCTCGAGCATGGCGCGATCGTCGTGCTGAAGCCCGAGTCGCTTCAGGCGCTGGTCGACGCCGGGGCTGATGACGGCGAGTAGCCACGCCGGCTGCCGGGGTCAGCTCCGCACTTCACGAAATGGTGAGCCGGACAAGGCCTGTGAAACCATTCACATCGGCCTTGCGTGCCCTGCGGTAAGTGACCCTCGGTGGAGCACGTCCGCATTGTGGAGGAATCCATGCAGGGCTCTTTCGACAACCGACAGCAGGACCCCGAGAGCAATTACGGGAGCTTCAGCATCAAGCTGATTGCATTGCCGGTGCTGCTGGTCGTGGCGTTGATCGGGATGCTGGTCAGTCACCCCGCCGCGGTCAAATGGATTTCGGATGTGGCGCAAGCGGAGTTCGTCGGAACTGATGCCTTCGACACCAATCCACCGCCCAGGATTGCGCAGCCGGCGCCCGCGGCCTTGCCGCGCACGGTGAAGGCCAACTGATCATTGCTGTCGTCGCCGCGGATCAGGGCGACGACGATAGTCGGCCAACGACCGGCGGCCGTCGTCACGCGGCAACGCCGAGTAGCTTCGCCGCGGTCCGGCCGAGAATGTTGGCCTTGTCATCATCGCTCAGCGACGAGCAAGCGAAGATGTGGTCGACTGGCGCGAGTTGCCATGGATAGGGATAGTCGCTTCCGAGCACGATCTGGCCGGCGCCGACCTGCGCGGCGAGGTGCCGGATCGCCTCCGGCGTGAAGATCAGGGAATCGAAATAGATCTGCTTGAGGTATTCGGTCGGCGCTTTCTTGAGCTTGATCTCGGGATTGCATCCCTTCGGGCCGACCAGGCAGGCATGGTCCGAGCGATCCGCGTAGGAGGGGAGGTAGCCGCCGCCATGCGCGGCGACGATCTTCAATCCCGGGAAGCGATCGAGCGTCCCCTCGAAGATCAGGTGGGAGAGCGCGATCGTGGTCTCGAGCGGATTGGCGATCGTGTTGCCGAGCCAGCCATTGCCCGAGAGCCGCTTGTTGAGCTCGGGCACGCCTTGCGGATGAATGAACAGGGGGACACCCAGTTCCTCGGCCTTGGCCCATATGGGGTGAAACTTCGGATCGGAGAACTCGACGCCGTCGACGACACCGCCGATCGCCGCGCCCTTCAGGCCCTGCTTCTTCACGGCGATCTCCAGCTCCTGCACCGCAAGATCCGGCGCCTGCAGCGTCAGCGAGGCGAAAGCCGCAAACCGGTCGGGCTTCGAGGCGCAGAGTTCGGCGAGCTTTTCGTTCTGGATTTTCACGATCTTGCCGGCAAGCTCGCGATCGCGGTCGTACCAGAACGGATTGATCGAGAGCACCTCCATGTCGACGGCCTGCGCGTCCATCGCTGCCAGGCGCTTGTCGATCTCGATGAAGGCTTCGGCCGCGCCGTTGACCGGCGGCACTTGCAGTCTTTCGGCGTCGGCGCCGAGCAGGGCGCCCGCCTCGCGGAAGTGGCAATGCGAGTGAATGTCGATCGTCCTGACGCGCTTGCCATCGACGCTGACCGGCAGCTTCTGCCGCGACGGCTGTGCATTCGCGTTGTGGACGAGCCCGCAGCCGCAGAACACGATGCCTGCCGCCGCATTTGCTCCCGCTTTCAGGAAATCACGCCTTGTTGTCATGACGATCGCCTCCCTGTCTTTTTTGTTATGGAGCGGCGAGCGTAGGCATGGCGGCGAGCGGTCGCAAGGTCACACGCTGTGCGTGTCGCGCAATGTTGATCTGCTCAGATCGGTCTTTGTGCCAGGGCGACAGTTCCGCTCGCATTCAGTGCAGGACCTGAAGCTGCCGCGGCAGCCAAAGCGAGATTTCGGGGAGATAGGTCACGCACATCAGGACGAAGAACATCACCGCGTAGAACGGCCAGATCTTGCGCATGACCTGCTCGATCGTGACTTTGCCTACTGCGCAGCCGACGAACAGGATCGCGCCGACCGGCGGATGGCATAGCCCGATGCCGAGATTGAGCAGCATGATCATGCCGAAATGGACCGGATCGACGCCGAAGTTCTTCATGACCGGCAGCAGGATCGGCGTTGCGATCAGGATCGACGGCGCCATGTCGACGAGCGTGCCGAGCACCAGCAGCAGGACGTTGATCAGGAGCAGGATGACGTACTTGTTGTCGGAGATCGACAGGAAGAAGGCGGTCATCTTGGCCGGCATCTGGGTCAGGGCCATGATATAGCCGACGCTTGAGGCGCAGGCGATCAGCGTCATCACCATTGCGACGGTGCGCAGCGTGCGATGCAGCAGCACCGGCAGGTCGCGCCAGCGATAGTCGCGATAGATGAACATGGTGACGAAGAAAGCCCAGATGCAGGCGATGGCGCCGGCTTCGATCGCGGTGAAGATGCCGCCGAGAATGCCGCCAAGGATGATGACGAGGGTGATGAGACCCCAGGAGGCATCGATGGCGATCCGGATTGCGTCCTTGGCCGGCACGGTCTGGCCGTGCGGGTGCTTCTCGCGATAGGCGACGGCGAGGCACAGAATGATCAGCGAGAAGCCGAGCAGCAGCCCGGGGAACACGCCGGCCATGAACAGGGCGCTGATCGAAATCGTTCCGCCGGTCGCCAGCGAGTAGAGCACCGCGTTGTGGCTCGGCGGTACCAGAAGGGCCTGAACCGACGAGGTGATCGTCAGGTTGGTCGCGAACACGCGCGGATAGCCGTTCTGCTCCATCTGCGGGATCATCACCGAGCCGATGGCGGATGTATCGGCGACGGCCGATCCGGAAATTCCGCTCAGGAAGGTCGTCGCAAGCACGTTGACGATCGAGAGGCCGCCACGCAGACGGGTCAGTCCGACCAGCACGTCGGCAAACGCGACCAGGCGCCGGGCCATGCCGCCCTCCGCCATGATCGCGCCGGCCAGCACGAAGAACGGGATCGTCAGCATGGCGACCTTGCTGACCCCGTCGGAGATCTTCAGCATCACCGCTTCGAGCGGAATGCCGATCCACAGCGCGCCGACGATGGCCGCCATCGCCAGCGAGTAGGCGATCGGCATGCCGATCAGGAAGCAAAGCAGCATGGTCGCGAGCAGGATGGAGATGTCCATGGTGGCGTCTCGCGGTCAGTCGATCGATGCTTCGCGATGCGCGCCGATCGGATCGAGCGGTGCACCGAGGAAGATTCGTTCGATGATGAACAGCAGCAGGCAGCAACCGCCGATCGGAATCGGGAGATAGGTGACGCCGACCGAGAGGAACGGGAAGTCGGCAATCGTGTTGTGCCAGGTCACCTCGACCAGCCGATAACCCCAGATCATCATGAACAGCGCGATCAGCCCCATCAGGATTTGCACGACAAGGTCGGCGAGCGACCGGAGCGGAGCCGGCAGCTTGCCGGCGAAATAGCCGACGTTCATATGCAGATTGAGGCGATATCCTGCGGCCGCGCCGATGAAGGTCACGACGATGGTGAGCAGCACCGCCAGCGGTTCGGGCCAGGAGGCGGCGCTGTTCAGGACATAGCGCGTGAACACCGCCCATGGGATGACCGCTGATATCAGGAGCAGCGCCGCGGAGCCCGTGACGACGCAGGCAAGATACAGATAGTCCATCGCGCGACGATATGATCCAGCCATGTCGTGTCCCGTAAGATGTCGATGTCCTGTGCGGTGCCGTGTCAGGCAGCCTGGATGCGCCCGATCATGTCCTGGTATTTCGGGCCATATTTGTCCCAGACCGGCTTGACCGCGTTCTGGAATGGCGCCTTGTCGGCGATCTCGACGATCTCGCAGCCGGCGGCTTTCGCTTTCTCCATCGCCTGCTGCTCGTAGATATTCCAGAGCCCGCGCTCTTCCATCTGCGCCTCGCGGGCGAGCTTCCTGATCAGCGTCTGGTCGTCCGCCGACAGCGCCGACCAGGCTCGTTTCGAGAATACCAGCAGCTCGGGAACGATCAGGTGCTCGGTGAGCGAAAAGTGCTTCGCTGCGGTATAGTGATTGCTGAAGACGTAGCTCGGCGGATTGTTCTCGGCGCCGTCGATGACGCCGGTCTGCAACGCGCTGAACACCTGGTCGTAGCCCATCGCGACGCCGTTGCCGCCGAGCGCATTCATCATGTCGATGAAGATCGGATTGCCGATGACGCGGAATTTGAGGCCCTTGACGTCGGCGATCGTCTTGATCGAATGCTTGGTGTTGTAGAGGCTGCGCGCGCCGGAATTCATCCAGCACAGTGCGACCAGCCCGGCATTCGGGCTCGCCGTGATCTTGTCCAGCAACTCCTGGCCGAGCGGGCCATCGATCATCCGCTCGGCATGCGCCATGTTCTTGAACAGGAAGGGCATGTTGACGACGTTGATGTCGTCGACGATCGGGCCAATCGAGCCCGCGCTGACGCGCAGCATCTGGATCGCGCCGATCTGAGTCTGCTCGATGGTTTCCTTCTCGCCGCCAAGCTGCATCGAGGGGAACATCTGCAGCGACAGGCGGCCGTTGGTCGCCGCCGCAAGCTTCTTGCCGAGATTTTCCGTCGCGACCACGGTCGGATAGCCCGGCGGTTGCACGTCTGACGCCTTGAAGACCGCTTTGGACTGGGCAAGGGCGGTCTGTGCCGACGTCGCAACGATCGCGCCCAGGCCGGCGCCGATCTTGATGATGTCGCGGCGGTTGAGTCCGGCACCGCCGTGCTGCGGTCGTTCTGTACGGTTCATTTCATCTCCTCCCAAAAATGCTTGGCCGGAGTCCGGCCGCGGTCATGCCGGCTGGCTTTGCGCGTCGAAGAACTCCGGATTGTTGTGCTGGGTGGCCGAGATGTCGGCCAGCAGCCGTTCGAGGTGCCTCGCCATCGCAGCTCCGGCGGATGCGGGGTCGCGTGCCTCGATCGCGGCCATGACCGCTTCGTGCTCGGCAATGACCTCGGTCATCCGCCCACGCTGCGGCAGCGTCAGCCAGCGGAAGCGGTCGACGTGAACCTTGACCTGCAGGATCAGTTTCCAGATGCCGGGGTGCCCGGCAATTTCGGCGATGGCGGCGTGGAAGGCCTCGTCGGCCTGATGGAATGCCTCGCGCTCGCCGGCCTTGTCGGCCTCGCGCTGACGTTCGAGGATCGCGTGCAGGCCGAGGATCTGGCTGGTGCTGGCGCGCTCGGTCGCCATACGGGTCGTGGTTTCCTCCAGCGACCTGCGGACGATGATCGCCTCCGGGAGCGCGGCGAGCGGGATGTGCGACACGAAGATTCCGGATTGCGGGAAAATCTCGACCAGACCCTCGTCCGCCAGGCGCAGGATGGCCTCCCGTACCGGCGTCCGGCTGACGCCATAAGAGCGCGCGATCTCGGCCTCGATGATCGGATCGCCAGGCCTGCGCTGCAGGGAGACGAGCTCGGCGCGCAGCGCGGCATAGATCCGCGCCGCCGCCGTCGCGGTCCGCGGGCGGCCGGTCCGCCGGTGGCCGGTGAGGTTGCGGAGCTCCGACTTTTTCGGCGACCGGCCGGCCATTCATGCTCCCAATATTGATATATTAGTATATGAAGTGATCACGGAAGGCAAACCGGCGTCGTTCGCATCCCGGGAGGTCACATGACCGACGGCCGCAAGCCGTTCGATCTCACCGGCAAGATGATCCGGAAAAGTGGAAACCGGTTTCGAAAGGATCGTGCTCAGACAAGAAGTGAGATCAGAAGTCTGGCTGTAACCTGACGGCTCTGTCGATGACTGACGCTGTCTTCACGCATCGGAATATCGGCGGGAAGACGGTGTACCAACTTCGCCGGACGAGCATCGCGATGCCGATGGACAGTTCGCGAGCTTCCGGGTCTGGCTGTCGATCATTGCCTACAACACCAGTCTGGTGAAGGCCGAGGAGGCGCCGAAGAGCTCTGCCGATCTGCTCGATCCGAAATGGAAGGGCAAGATCGTCCAAGCGCATCCCGGCTACAGCGGCACCATCGCATCTTCCGGGTTTGACCCATGGTTGAGGTCGGTAGCCGAGCATTGAGCGTTCGACGCATGGCATATGCTCGGTTTTCGCCCGGACTGGGTCAATAATGCCTCTCGGCGGGGCGGGTGTTTGATGTTACGAACTTGGCATGAACCAGCATGCCAAAGTCGACATCCGCCATTCCACCTGCCCGCACGACTGCCCCTCGGCATGTGCGCTCGACGTCGAAGTGATCGACGGACGTTCGATCGGCAGGGTGCGCGGCTCCAAACAGCAGACCTATACGGCCGGCGTGGTCTGCGCCAAGGTCGCACGCTATGCCGAACGCATTCATCACGCCGAGCGGCTGATGTATCCGCTGCGCCGGACCGGGCCGAAGGGCTCCGGCCAGTTCGCGCGGATTTCCTGGGACGCGGCGCTGGACGAGATCGCGGCGCGCTTCGATGCGGCCGAACGCGAGTTCGGCGCCGAGTCGGTCTGGCCTTATTACTACGCCGGCACCATGGGGCTCGTGATGCGCGACGGTCTCAACCGGCTGTCGCATGTGAAGAAGTACTCGCGCTTCTACGGCACGATCTGCTCAACCATCGCGCGCATCGGCTTCACGGCCGGCACCGGCAAGATCGCCGGCGTCGACCCGCGCGAGATGGGCGTCTCCGATCTCGTCGTGATCTGGGGCACCAATCCGGTGAACACCCAGGTCAACGTGATGACGCATGCATCGCGCGCGCGGAAAGAACGCGGCGCGAAGATTGCGGCGGTCGACGTCTACAACAACGAAACCATGAAGCAGGCCGACATCAAGATCCTGCTGCGGCCGGGGACCGACGGCGCCTTCGCCTGCGCCGTGATGCACGTGCTGTTCCGCGAGGGATTTGCCGATCGCGATTATCTGGCGCGCTACACCGATTGCCCCGACGAGCTGGAGGCGCATCTCAAGACCCGCACGCCGGAATGGGCGTCGGCGATCTCGGGCGTGCCGGTCGCGGAGATCGAGGCCTTCGCGCGACTGGTCGGGACCACCAAGCGCTCCTTCTTCCGCCTCGGTTACGGTTTCACCCGCAGCCGCAACGGCGCCGCACAGATGCACGCCGCGCTGTGCATTCCCGCGGTGACCGGCGCCTGGCAATATGAAGGCGGCGGCGCGTTCTTCAACAATGCCGGGATCTGGCGCTTCGACGAATCCATCATTGAAGGCCACGACGCGATCGATCCCACGACGCGGGTGCTCGATCAGTCGAAGATCGGCCGCATCCTGACCGGCGATGCCGAGGCGCTGAAGGGCGGCGGGCCAGTCAAGGCGATGTTGATCCAGAACACCAATCCGATGACGGTGGCGCCCGAGCAAGGGCTGGTGCGCCAGGGGTTCGCCCGCGAGGATCTGTTCGTCGCGGTGCACGAGCAGTTCATGACCGAGACAGCGCAGATGGCCGACATCGTGCTCCCCGCGACGATGTTCATGGAGCACGACGATCTCTACTACGGCGGCGGCCATCAGCACATCTCGGTCGGCCCGAAGCTGATCGATCCGCCCGGCGAGTGCCGCTCCAACCACGAGGTGCTGCAAGGGCTCAGCGGCAGGCTCAACGCCGTACATCCCGGCTTTGCCATGACGCCGCGCCAGCTGATCGATGCGACGCTGAAGAAAAGCGGGCATGGTGATATCGACACGCTCGAGGCCGAGTTGTGGCGCGACCTGCAGCCCGATTTCCGCGCCTCGCATTATCTCGACGGCTTTGCGCATGCGGACAAGAAGTTCCACTTCAAGGTCGATTGGGGCAAGGTCCCGGTCGGGTCAGGCGGGCTGATGGGCGCCTGGGACAAGATGCCCTCGCTGCCGGATCACTGGACCATCATCGAGGAGGCGGACGCGCAGCATCCGTTCCGGCTCGCGACGTCGCCGTCGCGCAGCTTCCTCAACACCAGCTTCAACGAAACGCCGTCGTCGCAGGCCCGCGAGGGCGCGCCGACGGTGATGATTCATCCCGACGATGCGGCCGCGCTCTCGATCGCGGACGGCGATGCCGTAACGCTCGGCAATGCGCGCGGTGAGACCACGCTGACCGCAAGACTGTTCGATGGCGTCCGCCGCGGCGTGCTGATCGCCGAGTCGATCCATCCGAACAAATCGCATATCGGCGGTCGCGGCATCAACATGTTGACAGGGGCGGAAGCCGTCGCTCCGGTCGGCGGCGCCGCGTTCCACGACAACAAGGTCTGGATCAGGAAGGCGCCCGCCGTCGCATAATCCTGCTTGCAGTCGGCGCCGATCCTGCCGCAAATGTCGGCAGGAAACGGCGTACAAGGCAGGAAACATGACCGACAACAGCGTTCTTCTGGAAAAGCGCGGGCAGGCGTACTGGATCACCATCAACCGCCCGGACAAGCGCAACGCGCTCAATGGCGGTGTGATCGCGGGCATCGCCAGGGGCTATCGCGAGGCGCATGACGACAAGGACGTGCGCGTCATCGTGCTGACCGGCACGGGCGACAAGGCGTTCTGCGCCGGCGCCGATCTGCAGAACAGCGGCGCGGCATTCTCGATGGATTTCTCGCGGCCGAATGTCGACTACGCCGACCTGCTCCGCCTGTCGCAGAACGCGACCAAGCCCGCGATCGCGCGGGTCGGCGGCGTCTGCATGGCCGGCGGCATGGGCCTGCTGTGCATGACCGACATGGCGGTCGCCGCCGATGGCGTGATCTTCGGTCTGCCCGAGGTGAAGGTCGGTGTGTTTCCGATGCAGGTGCTGAGCCTGCTGCAATCGATCGCGCCGCCGCGTCTCGTCAATGAATGGTCGCTGACCGGCGAGCCGTTCGATGCCAAAGCCGCGCAGGCCGCGGGCCTTCTCAACTACGTCGTGCCGGCGGCCGAGCTCGATGCCAAGGTCGACTGGTTGATCGGCCGCATCGTCGACAAGTCGCCGACCGCGATCCGTCGCGGCAAGTACGCGATGCGCGCGATCGCTTCGATGTCGTTCGACGAAAGCATCGCCTACACCGAAAGCCAGATCGCGCTGCTCGCGATGACCGAGGACGCCAAGGAAGGTCTCAAGGCGTTCGGTGAGAAGCGCAAGCCGACCTGGACCGGGCGGTGAGGCATCTATTCCAGAGGCGGTCGTGCGGCGTACTGGGTCGCCCGGTCGAGCCGGGCGACGACAACGTGGATGAGGACAAAGCTTCACATCCTCGCGGGCGCAGTATCAAAATCCCGAAAACAACCCCATGCAAAGGAGCGGGCAGCGGCCGGCGTTCGGCAAGTCACTTGACATGCCGGGCAACTCAGGGGTATATTTCTAATATTCCGAAATTGCGCGCCCGGTCGCGTATCAGCCCGCGTTGGCCTTCAGGCCGGCGGCCTCGATCCCCGCGACGGCGCAGATCTCGTCATTGTCCGAGGTGTCGCCGCTGACGCCGACAGCGCCGAGCAGGGTGGTGCCGTCCATGATCAGCACGCCGCCGGGGACCGGCACCAGCCGGCCCTGCGCCAGCGTGTTCACGGAATCGATGAAATAGGCCTGCTCCTGCGCGCGCTGGAACAGCGCCCGCGATCCCATGCCGAGCGCCAGCGCGCCATAGGCCTTGCCATGGGCGATCTCGGCCCGCATCAGGCTGGTGCCGTCCTGCGCCGCCGTCACCTTCACCGCGCCGCGTGCGTCGAGGATGGTGACCACCAGCGGCTTCAGCTTCTTCTCGACGCCCTTGGCGAGCGCGGCATCCAGAATCTTGCGGGCAGTGTCGAGAGTGAGCTCAGCCATGGGCCTGTTCCTTTGTCGGTAATGATCTGCTGGAATTCGACTTCGCACGTTTCAGGCTGATCGCCAATACGCTGGCGACATGCAGCGGCGTGCGGCCGCTGCCGTCCTTGATCTGGTGCCGGCAGGAGGTGCCGTCGGCCACGATCAGCGTGTCCTGATCGGCGCTGCGCACCGCTGGGAGCAGCGACAGCTCGGCCATCTCGATCGAGGCCTGATAGGTGTCCGCGCCGTAGCCGAACGCGCCGGCCATGCCGCAGCAGCTCGACTCGATGGTCTTGACCTCGAGGCCAGGCACGAGGCGCAGCACCTTCTCCACCGGCTTGAACGCGCCAAAGGACTTTTGATGGCAATGCCCGTGCACGACCGCCTTTGCAGCAACGGCGCCGAGCGGCAGCACGAGGCGTCCAGCCTCGGCCTCGCGCACCAGGAATTCCTCGAACAGCAAAGCGTGCGCGCTGACGCTCTTGGCGGTGTCATCGGAACGCAGCGACAGCAGCTCGTCGCGCAGGGTCAGCAGGCAGCTCGGCTCGAGGCCGATGATCGGCACGCCGCGCGCTGCGAACGGCGCGTAGGTCGCAACCAGCCGGTCGAGCTCGGTGCGGGCCTGATCGACCAGTCCAGCCGACAGGAACGTCCGTCCGCAGCAGGGCGGCCGGCCGCCGTCCGATGGCTTCGGCAGATGCACGCGATAGCCGCCGGCGACCAGCACCTCGATCGCCGCGTCGAGATTCTCCCGCTCGTAACCGCGGTTGAACGTATCAGCGAACAGCACCACTTCGCGGCCATCAGGCGCGCCGAGCACCTCGGCGTCAGAGCGGAACGTATCGCTGCGAAACGCCGGCAGCGCCCGTTTGGCGCTGATGCCGGCGAGCGTCTCAAACAACGTGCGCAGCAACGGGCTTCTGTTGCGCCAGTTCGCGATCGGGGCGAAGCGCGAGGCGAGATCGAGGTAGCGCGGCAGATACCCGACCAGCCGGTCGCGTACCGACAGGCCGTGGGTCGCGGCGCGTGCCGCCAGCACCTCGATCTTCATCTTGGCCATGTCGACGCCGGTCGGGCACTCGTGGCGGCAGGCCTTGCAGGAGACGCAGAGTTTCAGCGTGTCCATCATCTCGTCGGAGGAAAGCGCGTCCGCACCCAACTGGCCGGAGATCGCCAGCCGCAGCGTATTGGCGCGGCCGCGGGTGACGTCCTTCTCGTTGCGGGTCGCGCGATAGGACGGGCACATCACGCCGCCTTCGAGCTTGCGGCAGGCGCCGTTGTTGTTGCACATCTCGACCGCGCCCTGGAAACCGCCGCCGGCGCCGGGATAGGCCGACCAGTCGAGCACCGTCTTCAATTCGCCGACGCGATAGTCCGGCGAGTAGCGAAACAGCGATCGGTCGTCCATTTTGGGCGGATCGACGATCTTGCCGGGGTTGAGCGTGTTGGTCGGATCGAAGCGCTGCTTGACCTCGCGGAAATCGGCGACGATGCGCGCGCCGAACATGGTCTCGTGGAATTCCGAGCGCACCAGGCCGTCGCCATGCTCGCCGGAATGCGAGCCCTTGTATTCGCGCACCATCGCGAAGGCTTCCTCGGCAATGGCGCGCATTGCCTTGACGTCCTTCTCGAGCTTGAGATTGAGCACCGGGCGCACATGCAGGCAGCCCTCGGAGGCGTGCGCATACATCGTGCCGCGGGTGCCGTGCTTCGCGAAGACGGCATTGAGCCGTTCGGTGTAGTCGGCGAGGTGCGGCAGCGGCACCGCGCAATCCTCGACGAACGAGACCGGCTTGCCTTCCTGCTTCATCGACATCATGACGTTGAGGCCGGCGGCGCGGAAATCGGCGATGCCGGTCTGCAGCGCGGGCTCTGTTATCTCGACCACGCCGCCCCATTTGCGCTGCGGCTTGTCCCAGCCGAAGCCGAGATCGCCCATCAACTCGCCGAGCTGCCTGAGGCGGGCGAGATTGTCGGCCTGATCTTCCTCGGCGAACTCGACCACCAGGATCGCGTCGGGATCGCCGCGCACCGCCGCCGAGATGATCGGCTGGAACATCGCGATCTCGCGCCCCAGCGCGATCATGGTGCGGTCGACCAGCTCCACTGCGATCGGCCGCAGCTTGACCAGATGCTGGGCCGCGTCCATCGCCTCGTAGAAGCTGCCGAAATGGCAGACGCCGAGCACCTTGTTGCGGATCACGGGCCACAGCTTCAACTCGACCTGCGTCGTGAAGGCGAGGGTGCCTTCCGACCCGACCAACAGATGCGCCAGATTGTTCGGCGTGTTGCGCGGCACCAGCGCATCGAGGTTATAGCCGCCGACGCGGCGCTGCACCTTGGGGAATTTATCCGAGATCTCGAGCGCCTCGCGCTCGCCGAGATCGAGCATGTCGCGGAACAGCCTCAAGCCGCTGTCGGACGCATTGACCCGGGTCAGGTCGCGCGGCACTTCGCCGAAATGCAGCAGCGTGCCGTCGGCAAGCGCCGCATCCATGGACAGCGTGTTGTCGCGCATGGTGCCGTAGCGCAACGAGCGGCCGCCGCAGGAATTGTTGCCGGCCATGCCGCCGATGGTGGCGCGCGACGCGGTCGAGACGTCGACCGGAAACCACAGCCCGTGCTTCCTGAGCTGACGGTTGAGATCGTCGAGCACGATGCCGGGCTCGACCACGCAGGTCCGGTTCTCGACGTCGAGCGAGATGATCTTGTTCAGATGCTTCGACAGGTCGACCACGATGCCGTCATTGACGGTCTGGCCGCATTGCGAGGTGCCGCCGCCGCGCGGGGTCACGATCCGCCCGGCGTCGCGGACGATCGCAAGCGTGCGCAGCGCCTCGTCGACGGTTCGCGGCACCACCACGCCGGCCGGCATGATCTGGTAGAACGAGGCGTCGGTCGCATAGCGGCCGCGGTTGAAGGCATCGAAAAAGACGTCCCCGGTCAGGTCGGACCGCAGGCGCTGTTCGAGCGATGAGGCGTTCTTCATCCCGGATCCAATGTGATCCATGGCGCAACCAAATGTTGCCCATGGATTATTCATTCAGTTGAGATCAGAGTTACATTATGAATGCAAAATGAGCAAGGCTAGCTGCCTTGAGGCGCTTCCCCAGGGGCGCTGTCGTGCCCCTCCGCGAGGTGCTCGATGGCGGCGCCCCGCTTGTTGCGCAGGTGCTGGAACAGGATGTCGCTGAGCTCGCTGCCGGCGCGGCGGCGCAGCGCGTCAAGGATCGCCTCGTGCTCGCGCATCGCCTCGGCCCAGCGTTGCCGCTTGCGGGCGAAATTGGCCGAATAGCGCACGCGGCGGATCCGGCCGGCGAAGTTGGCGTAGGTCGTCTTCAGCGTCGCGTTGCGCGCAGCCGCAACGATGCTCTCGTGGATCTGCTGGTTGGTCTGGAAATAGCCGTGCATATCGCGGTGCAGATAGTGGCCGTACATCTCGTAGTGCAGCCGCTCGATCGCAGCGATTTCCTCGTCCGTGATGGCCTCGCAGGCCAGTCGTCCGGCGAGGCTCTCCAGCCCGGCCATCACGTCGAACAATTCCTCGAGGTCGCGCTGGCTGAGTTGGCGCACCCGCGCGCCGCGATTGGGCAACAGCTCGATCAGGCCTTCGGCGGCCAGCACCTTGAGTGCCTCGCGCAGCGGCGTCCTGGAGATCCCGAGCATTTCGCAGAGCTGGCGTTCCGGAACGCGGGCGCCGTCGGGAATGTTGCCTTCCACCACGTAGTCGCGCAGCCGCAGCAGGATCTCGCCGTGCAGCGAGGCCTCCTGGCGGTCGCTGCCGTTGCCGGCGGCGGGTGGGGTGATCGGAACCCCGGTTTCGGGAATCGCAGATTTCATATTCTGAACAATAGTTTGCCGTCGTGGTCGCGTCGATGCGCTCAATAGAATACCAAAATGGGATTGAAAATACAAAAAATGAATGCAAAATGGTTGCAGAACGGCCGACATCCGGCGATTGGGAGGTTCTGATGCATCAAGGGCGCCATTTTCTGCAGATTCCAGGGCCGAGCCCGGTTCCGGATCGCATTCTTCGCGCGATGGACATGCCCGTCATCGACCACCGCAGCGCCGAGTTCGGCGAGCTCGGCCGCACCGTGCTCGAGGGCAGCGCCAGGATCTTCCAGACCGCAGGGCCGGTGGTGATCTTCCCGTCGTCGGGGACCGGCGCATGGGAAGCTGCGATCGTCAACACCTTGTCGCCCGGCGACAAGGTCCTGATGGTCGAGACCGGCCACTTCGCCACCCTGTGGCGGCAACTCGCCGGCCGCTTCGGCATCGAGGTCGACTTCGTTCCCGGTGACTGGCGCCGCGGCGCCGATCCCGCCCAGATCGAAACAAAACTTGCCGCGGACACCGCGCACAGCATCAAGGCGGTGATGGTCGTCCACAACGAAACCTCGACCGGCGCGACCAGCCGGATCGCCGATATCCGTGCCGCCATCGACCGCACCGCGCATCCGGCGCTCTTGATGGTCGACACCATCTCGTCGCTGGGCTCGGTCGACTACCGGCACGACGAGTGGAAGGTCGATGTCAGCGTCAGCTGCTCGCAGAAGGGCTTTATGTTGCCGCCCGGCCTCGGCTTCAATGCGATCTCGGAAAAGGCCCGCGCCGCGTCGCGTAGCAACAAGATGCCGCGCTCCTATTTCGATTGGGAGGAGATGCTGAAGCCGAATGCCAACGGCTTCTTCCCCTATACGCCGGCGACGAACCTGCTCTACGGGCTGCGCGAGGCGATCGCGATGCTGCTGGAGGAGGGGCTCGACAATGTGTTCGCGCGCCATCAGCGGCTGGCCGCGGCGACGCGTGCCGCCGTCAATCATTGGGGACTCGAGGTGTTGTGCCAGGAGCCGGCCGAGTTCTCGCCGGTGCTGACCGCGGTGTTGATGCCGCCCGGCCATGACGCGGACCAGTTCCGCAAGGTCGTGCTGGACAATTTCAACATGTCGCTCGGCTCCGGCCTGTCGAAGGTCGCCGGCAAGGTCTTTCGCATCGGTCATCTCGGCGAATGCAACGAGCTGACGCTGCTTGGCGCGCTCACCGGCGTCGAGATGGGATTGTCGGTCGCCGGTGTGCCGCATCGCGCGGGCGGCGTCGCGGTGGCGATGAAGCTGCTCGAGCAGCGCGACCAGCGCAATGCGTCGTCACACCTGAAAGTCGTCGGCACCTAGCGACACCAACAACCAAAATCGCAGACCAGGGAGGGGATATGAGGCTTCGGTTCAAGGCCACCCATGTCGTGTTGGCCATGCTCTGCGTGATGTATTTCATCACCTATGTCGACCGCGTGAACATCGGCACCGCGGCCGGCGAGATCCAGAAGGAGCTCGGCCTGTCCAACACCGAGCTCGGCCTGGTGTTCTCGGCATTCGCCTATCCGTACCTGCTGTTCCAGGTGATCGGCGGCTGGGTCGGCGATCGCTTCGGGCCGCGCCAGACCCTGTTCTGGTGCGGCATGATCTGGGCTGCGGCGACCATCATGACCGGCTTCGTCCATGGTCTCGTGGCGCTGTTCGTCGCGCGGTTCGCGCTCGGGTTCGGCGAAGGCGCGACGTTTCCCACCGCGACGCGCGCCATGCAGTACTGGACGCCGGCGAACCGCCGCGGCTTCGCGCAAGGCTTGACACATTCGTTTGCGCGGCTCGGCAATGCGGTGACCCCGCCGGCCGTCGCGCTTCTCATCCTCTGGCTGACCTGGCGCGGCGCATTCGTGGTGCTTGGTATCGTCAGCCTGCTGTGGGGGATTGTGTGGGTTTGGTACTTCCGCAACGAGCCGAAGGACCATCGCTCCATCACCGAGGCCGAGCTTGCGACCTTGCCGCCGCGGCCGAAAGGCGAGCGGCCGAAAGTGCCGTGGGGACCGCTGCTGCAGCGGATGTGGCCGGTGACGCTGACCTATTTCTGCTACGGCTGGTGCCTGTGGCTCTACCTCAACTGGCTGCCGCTGTTCTTCAAGAACAACTACAGCCTCGATCTGAAGAACTCGGCGCTGTTCGCCTCCGGCGTGTTCTTCGCCGGCGTGATCGGCGACAGCATCGGCGGCGTCATCTCCGACCGCATCCTCGAGCGCACGGGCAATCTGCGGCTGGCGCGGCTCAGCGTGACGGTCGTCGGCTTCGCCGGAGCGCTGCTGTCGCTGATGCCGATCCTGTTCGTCCACGACATCACGCTGGTCGCGCTCTGCCTGTCGGCCGGCTTCTTCTGCGCCGAGCTGGTGATCGGCCCGATGTGGTCGATCCCGATGGACATCGCGCCGAAATATTCCGGCACCGCCGCGGGGATCATGAACACCGGCTCGGCCTTCGCCGCCATCGTCTCGCCGCTGGTCGCCGGCTTCGTCATCGACGCCACCGGGAACTGGTACCTGCCGTTCCTGATGTCGATGGGCCTGTTGCTGCTCGGCGGCTTCTCGGCGTTCCTGATGCACCCGGAGCGGCCGTTCGAGGAGACGGGCGGAGGGGTGACGGCGGGCAAGGTGGTGGCCGCCGGGTGAGCGGCTGCCGGTGCGGGTGGAGCGCCGTCAGATATGCATGACGGCCCCCCGCCCGGCCGAGGACAAACCCGGCGAATAGTGATATGCGAGCGGCTCATCACGACCAAGACAAGACCGGGAAGGACGCTTATGACCGTGCATACTGGAAGGCATTTTCTGCAGATTCCGGGACCGACCAACGTGCCGGACCGGGTGCTGCGGGCGATGGACATGCCGACCATGGATCACCGCGGTGCCGAATTCGCCGAGATCGGCTTTGCCGTGATGTCGGCGATGCAGCGTGTGTTCCGCACCAAGCAGCCCGTGATCATCTACCCCTCGTCGGGGACCGGCGCCTGGGAAGCCGCGATCGTCAACACCCTGCAGCCCGGCGACAAGGTACTGATGTGCGAGACCGGTCAGTTCGCGGTGCTGTGGCACGGCATCGCCGACAAGTTCAAACTCGACGTCGACTTCGTTCCGGGCGACTGGCGCCACGGCGCCGACCTCGAGCAGATTGAGGCGCGGCTCGCCGCCGACAAGGCGCACAAGATCAAGGCCGTCTGCGTGGTCCATAACGAGACCTCGACCGCCTGCGTCACCTATCCGCTCAACGTGCGCAAGATCCTCGACACCCTGAAGCACCCGGCGCTCTTGATGGTCGACACCATCTCCGGTCTCGGCTCGCTGGAATATGAGCATGATGCCTGGGGTATCGACGTCTCGATCGCCGGCTCGCAGAAGGGGCTGATGCTGCCGCCCGGCCTCGGTTTCAACGCCGTGTCGGAGAAGGCGCTCGCGGTGGCCAAGGCCAACCCGGGCATGCGCTCCTACTGGGATTGGCAGGAGGTCATCAACATCAACAAGGCCGGCACCTGGCCGTATACGCCCGCGACCAACCTGCTGTTCGGCCTGCGCGAGGCCGTGAAGATGCTGGAGGAGGAGGGGCTTGAGAACGTGTTCGCCCGCCACAAGCGCCACAGCGAAGCGACCCGCGCCGCGATCAAGGTCTGGGGCCTGGAGACGCAGTGCCAGGAGCAGGGCGCGCATTCGCCGGCGTTGACGGCAGTGCGGGTGCCTGACGGCCACGACGCCGACCATTTCCGCAAGGTCGTGCTGGATAATTTCGACATGTCGCTCGGCACCGGCCTCAACAAGGTCAAGGGCAAGGTGTTCCGGATCGGCCATATCGGTCACTTCAACGACCTGATGCTGATGGGCACGCTGTCGGGCGTCGAGATGGGTCTTGATCTCGCCAAGGTGCCGCATCGCAGCGGCGGTGTGCTGGCGGCGATGGACGTCCTCAAGGGACGCGACGCCGCGCAGGCGTCGAAAGTCGCTTGAGAGGGCCTTGGTCTCAAAATCAAATCGTAACGAACAGAAAGAGCGAGACATGAACGCGCCCGTCACTTCGACCGAAGACCTGATCTATTCCGTCGAGGACGGGATTGCGCGCATCACCTTCAACCGGCCGCAGGCGCGCAATGCGCTGACCTTTGCGATGTATGAGCAGATGGCCTCGATCTGCGAGAACATCAATCAGGATCACTCCATCAAGGCGCTGATCCTGACCGGCGCCGGCGACAAGGCGTTCGCCTCGGGCACCGACATCTCCCAGTTCCGCGCGTTCAAGACCGCGCAGGACGCGCTGGATTACGAGGCACGGATCGACCGCGTGCTGGGTACACTCGAACAGTGCCGCGTGCCTGTGATCGCCGCGATCGCCGGTGCCTGCACCGGCGGCGGCGCCGGGATCGCCGCCTGCTGCGACATCCGCATCGGCACCGAGGCGACCCGGATCGGCTTCCCGATCGCGCGCACGCTCGGCAACTGCCTCTCGATGTCCAACATCTCGCGGCTGGTGTCGCTGATCGGTCCGGCGCGGACCAAGGACCTGATCTTCAAGGCGCGCCTCGTCGAGGCGCCGGAAGCGCTGGCACTCGGGCTGTTGAATGAGGTCGTCCCCGATGTCGAGACCTTGCAGCGCCGCGCCGATGAGACCGCGAAGCTGGTCGCCGGCCATGCGCCGATCACGCTCGAGGTGACCAAGGAAGCGGTCCGCCGCATCCGCCGCACGCTGTCGCGCGACGAGGGCGAGGACCTGATCCTGCGCGCCTATATGAGCGAGGATTTCCGCGAGGGCATGGACGCCTTCCTCAACAAGCGTGCGCCCAACTTCAAGGGCAAGTAGCGGCGGCGTCTCCGCTCCGCTCTTCATCCCAGCCACAACTGTCATCGCCCCGGGCGATGACACCGCGTGTTGGCATCGTGAACCGTCCTCATCGTCGTCCCGGCGAAGGCCGGGCCCCATAACCACAGATGGTGATTGTTGTCTGATGGTGGAACGACGAGTCCCATCTACAACATCCGCCGCGGCGTATGGGTCCCGGCCTTCGCCGGGACGACGATGGTGTATGCGGCCGGCTGTGAGACTCGGTCCGCTCACGTTCCTCATTCCAAAGTCATACGCCATGCGACGGTTCGGCGGCTTGAACTCACTTCTTTTCTCGGCACAATGACCGCACCCGCCGCTTCGTAGCTTTTGCCAAGCCGAACAAATAGATAGGGAAGAAACACGTGGGACAGATTGTGAAAGCCACGGCTGCCATCGCGGCCTTGCTCTTGAGCACGCCGGCATTTGCCGGCTGGGAGCCGAGCAAGCCGGTCGAGATCGTGGTTGCGGCCGGCGCCGGCGGCGCCTCCGACCAGATGGCGCGTATGATGCAGGCGGCGATCCAGAAGAACAATCTGATGAAGCAGCCGATGGTGGTGTCGCTGAAGGGTGGCGCGTCGGGTGCGGAAGCGCTGATGTACATGAAGTCCAGCGAGGGCGATCCCAACAAGGTGCTGATCGCCTATTCGCTGATCTACATGCTGCCGCTGTCGGCCAAGATCCCCTTCAACTGGCGCGACCTCACGCCGGTGTCGGTGATCGCGCTCGACCAGTTCGTGCTGTGGGACAACGTCTCCGGTCCGAAGACCGTGAAGGAGTTCATCGATGCCGCGAAGGCGGCGAGCGCACCGTTCAAGATGGGCGGCACCGGCTCCAAGCGCGAGGACCACGTGCTGACCGTCTTCATGGAGCAGAAGACCGGCGCGAAGTTCTCCTACCTGCCGTACAAGTCTGGCGGCGAGGCCGCGACCCAGCTGGTCGGCGGCCACACCGAGTCCAACGTCAACAATCCCAGCGAGAACCTCGAAGTCTGGCGTGCCGGTCAGGTGCGTGCGCTCTGTGTGTTCGACAAGGAGCGCATCTCCTACAAGACCAAGGTCACCGAGACGCAATCCTGGAACGATATCCCGACCTGCAAGGAGGAAGGGCTCGACGTGCAGTATCTGATGCTGCGCGCGATGTTCCTGCCGGGCAAGGTGAGCCAGGAGCAGCAGGCATTCTATGTCGACCTGTTCCAGAAGGTGACGCAGACGGCGGAATACAAGGACTACATGGAGAAGCAGGCGTTGAAGCCGATCTTCCTCACCGGCAAGGACATGGTCGAGTTCCTCGAGGACGACGACAAGCAGAACGCCACGCTGATGAATGCAGCGGGCTTTGTCGCAAAATAGCGCACGCGGTCCGGAATTGGCTTGCATGCGGCGGCGGCGCGGTGATTACTGCGCCGCAGTATGGCCGGACGTTCGGCTAGCCGTGGAGCGATCATGACCAAAGCCGTGTTGGGGATCATCGGCGGATCCGGCATCTACGATCTGCCGGGCCTGGAAAACGTCCGCGAGGAAGCGGTCGCAAGTCCCTGGGGCGAGCCGTCGGCGCCGCTGCGCCGCGGCGAGATGGCGGGGTTGCCGATCGTGTTCCTGCCGCGGCACGGTCCGGGTCACGCGCTGTCGCCGTCCGACATCAACTATCGCGCCAATATCGACGTGCTGAAGCGGGCAGGGGTCACCGACCTCGTCGCGCTGTCCGCCTGTGGCTCGTTCAAGGAGGAGCTGCCGCCGGGCACCTTCGTATTGGTCGATCAGTTCGTCGATCGCACCCACAAGCGCGAGAGCTCGTTCTTCGGCAAGGGCTGCGTCGCCCATGTCTCGATGGCGCATCCGGTGTCGCCGCTGCTGGTGAAGCATCTCGCGGCCGCCGCCGAAGCTGAAGCCATCGCGTTCGCACGCGGCGGCACCTACCTCTGCATGGAGGGGCCGCAATTCTCCTCACTCGCGGAAAGCCTGACCTACAAGGCGCAGGGCTATTCGGTGATCGGCATGACCAACATGCCCGAAGCCAAGCTCGCCCGCGAAGCCGAGATCTGCTACGCCAGCGTGGCGATGGTCACCGATTTCGACTGCTGGCATCCGGCGCATGATGCCGTGACCGTGCAGGATATCATCCGGGTGCTGAATTCGAACGCCGAGAAGGCCAAGGCGCTGGTCGCGCGGCTGGCGCGGGATTTCCCGCGCGAGCACGAGCCGTGTCCGATCGGGTCGGATCGCGCGCTCGATACCGCGCTGATCACGGCGCCCGCGGCGCGCGATCTGCATCTGCTCGCCAAGCTCGATGCAGTCGCCGGACGGGTGTTAGGCGCATGAAGGTCGACGGACGACATTTTCGCAGCATCTGGCTCGAGCCTGACGGCTGGTCGGTCGGCGCGATCGATCAACGCCGGCTGCCGCACGAATTCATCGTGGCCAGACTCACGACCGCTGATGAGGCCGGCGAGGCGATCAGCTCGATGCTGGTCCGCGGCGCACCGTTGATCGGCGCCACCGCAGCCTACGGCATGGCGCTCGCGATGCGATCAGATGCTTCCGACGCGGCGCTCGACCATGCCGGCAAGATGCTGGCCGCGACGCGGCCGACCGCGATCAATCTGAGATGGGCTGTTGACGAGATGCAGCGGGCGCTCGCGCCGCTCGCGGCGTCGGCCCGGGTGGACGCGGCCTACGCCCGCGCCCGCGCAATCGCCGACGAGGATGTCGAGATCAACCGCGAGATCGGCCGCCACGGGCTCGGCCTGATCGAGGCAATCGCCGCGTCCAAGAAGCCGGGCGAGCCGGTCAACGTCCTGACCCATTGCAACGCAGGCTGGCTTGCAACCGTCGATTGGGGAACGGCGACATCACCAATCTACCAGGCGCATGATCGCGGCATTCCGGTCCATGTCTGGGTCGACGAGACGCGCCCGCGCAATCAGGGCGCCTCGCTCACCGCCTGGGAGCTCGGTCATCACGGCGTGCCGCACACCGTGATCCCCGACAACACCGGCGGCCATCTGATGCAGCACCGCATGGTCGATCTGGCGATCGTCGGCACCGATCGCGTCGCCGCCAATGGCGACGTCTGCAACAAGATCGGGACCTATCTGAAGGCGCTGGCGGCACACGACAACGGCGTGCCGTTCTATGTCGCGCTGCCGTCGCCGACCATCGACTTTCGTATCGACGATGGCATCAAACAGATCCCGATCGAGCAGCGCGCGGCCAGCGAGGTAACACACCTAACCGGGCGCACGGCGGATGGACGGATCGAAACCGTGCGCGTGGTTCCGGATGGCTCCTCGGTCGCTAATTTCGGTTTCGACGTCACGCCGGCGCGGCTGGTGACGGGTCTGATCACCGAGCGCGGCGTCCTCGATGCGAATCGTGCTGCGCTTGCGAGCGCGTTTCCCGAACGGTCCAGTTAGCTGAAGGCTGCATTGACGGTGATTGCATCTGCGCGCTATCCCAATCGTTGCCGTCGCAACCCAGACCGTCGAGCCCATGTCCAACACCGATCTTGAGATCGTCGTCGACGATCCGACCGCGCCTGAAGAAAATTCGCCGACCGTCGTCTCGACCGGCTTCGTCGACATCGTCGTCTCGCTGCTGTTGCTTGCGCTCGCATTGGTGCTCGGCTGGGACAATTGGCGCACCGGCGCCTCGTGGGACTCGACCGGACCGCAGCCGGGCTATTTTCCGTTCTACCTCTCGGTGATCCTCGGCGCCGCCAGCCTCTATGGCCTGGGCGCCGCCTTCGTGTCGCGCCGGGAGGCTGTCGAGACCTTCGTCACCCGGGCGCAGCTTCGCCGGGTGATGGCGGTGTTCGCGCCGACATTCCTGTTCTGCCTCGCCACGCAATATCTCGGCCTCTATGTCGCGAGCTTCCTCCTGATCGCGGGCTTCATGCGCGTCGTCGGCAAGATCGCCCTGTGGAAGTCGTTGCTCACCGCCTTCATCTTCACCGCCGCGATGTTCGTGACCTTCGACATCGCATTCGATGTCATCATGCCGAAGGGGCCGCTCGAAGCGGCCTTCGGTTACTGAGCGATCGACAGGATTTCGAAACATGGAAGCTTTCGGTCTCCTGCTGCACGGCTTCGCCGTCCTTTTGACGTGGAAGACGCTGCTGTTGATGATGGTCGGGCTCGTGCTCGGCATCTTCGTCGGCGTGCTACCCGGGCTCGGCGGCCCGAACGGCGTCGCGATCCTGCTGCCGTTGACCTTCACGATGGACCCGACGTCGGCGATCGTGATGCTGTCCTGCATCTACTGGGGTGCGCTGTTCGGCGGCGCCATCACCTCGATCCTGTTCAACATCCCCGGCGAAGCCTGGTCGGTTGCGACCACGTTCGACGGCTATCCGATGGCGCAGCAGGGCAGGGCGGCCGAAGCGCTCACCGCGGCGTTCACCTCCTCCTTCATCGGTTCGCTGGTCGCGGTGCTCTTGATCACCTTCCTGGCGCCGATGATCTCGTCGTTCGCACTGAAGTTCGGGCCGCCGGAATTCTTCGCGGTCTATCTCCTGACCTTCTGCTCGTTCGTCGGCCTCGGCCGCGAAGCCAAGCACAAGACGGTCATCTCGATGTCGCTCGGGCTGCTGCTCGCCGGTGTCGGCATGGATACGGTGTCCGGGCAATTGCGCATGACCTTCGGCTCGGCGGAGCTCTTGCGCGGCATCAACTTCCTCGTCGCCGTGATCGGCCTGTTCGGCATCAGCGAGATCCTGCTCACGATGGAGGAGCGCCTGGCGCTGCGTGGACACGCCGCCGGCATTTCCCTGCGCGTGGTGCTGTCGGTGTGGAAGGACCTGCCGAAATACTGGGTGACCCTGCTGCGCTCATCGGTGATCGGCTGCTGGCTCGGCATCACGCCGGGCGGTGCGATCGCGGCTTCCTTCATGGGCTATAATCTCGCCAAGCGCTTCTCCAAGGATCAGGAAAGCTTCGGCAAGGGCCGCATCGAAGGCGTGTTCGCGCCGGAGACCGCTGCGCACGCGTCCGGCACCTCCGCGCTGCTGCCGATGCTTGCGCTCGGCATTCCCGGCTCGGGCACGGCCGCGATCCTGCTCGGCGGCCTGATGGTGTGGGGCCTCAATCCCGGCCCGCTGCTGTTCGTCGAGCACAAGGATTTCGTCTGGGGCCTGATCGCCTCGATGTATCTCGGCAACGTCGTCGGCCTCGTGCTGGTGCTGACCACGGTGCCGATCTTCGCATCGATCCTCCGCGTGCCGTTCGCGGCGGTCGCCCCGATGATCGTGGTGTCCTGCGCGATCGGCGCCTACGCGATCCAGAATGCGATGTTCGACATCTGGCTGATGCTGGGCTTCGGCGTCGTCGGCTACGTCTTCAAGAAGATCGGCATCCCGCTGGCGCCGTTCACGCTTGCCTTGGTGCTCGGCAGCCGCGCCGAGGACGCGTTCCGGCTGTCGATGATCGGTTCCGGTGGCGACATGAAGGTGTTCTGGTCGAACGGCTTGGTCGGCACGATCACCACACTGGCGATCTTGCTGCTGTTCTGGCCGGTGATCGATCGGGCCTTCGCCGGCGTCGCGCGTCTGCTGCGGCCGGCAAAGGCCTAAGGCGTCAAACGACCTTGCGCTGACGTAGCTCGGCGATCTCGTCACTGCCGAAACCGAACTCGGCCAGCACTTCCTCGGTCTGCTCGCCGAACTCCGGTGGACGCGCCACCATCTTGCTCGGCGTCCGCGACAGCGTCACCGGCTGGCTGACCAGCTGGATGTCCCGGTTCTCGTCGTTCGGCACGCGCTGGGCCATGCCGAGATGCTTGACCTGGGCATCCTCGAACATCTGGTCGATCGAGTAGATCGGCCCGCACGGCACGCCGGCGGCATTCAGCTCCTGCACCCAGGTCTCGGTCGATTTCTTCTCGGTCAGCGCGTTGATCCGCGCATTCAGCGCGTCGCGGTTCTTCGAGCGCGCCGGCGCAGTCGCATAGTTGGGGTCGGTGATCAGGTCGGGCGCGCCGATCGCCTGGGCGCACCGTTCCCAGATCCGTCCGCCTGTCGTGGCGATGTTGATGTAGCCGTCGGAGGTCTTGAACACGCCGGTCGGGATCGAGGTCGGATGGTTGTTGCCGGCCTGCTTGGCGACTTCCTTCTCCATCAGCCAGCGCGCCGCCTGGAAATCCAGCATGAATATCTGCGCCTGCAGCAGCGAGGTCTGCACCCACTGGCCTTCGCCGGAGACGTCACGTTCCAGCAGCGCGGTGAGGATGCCGAGCGCGCAAAACAGCCCCGCGGTCAGGTCGGCGACGGGAATGCCGACGCGCATCGGACCTTCGCCGGGCGCGCCGGTCACCGACATCAGGCCGCCCATGCCCTGTGCGATCTGATCGAAGCCCGGGCGCTTGTGATAGGGACCGTCCTGGCCGAATCCGGAGATGCTGCCATAGACGATCTTCGGATTGATCTGGCGGATGCTCTCATAGTCGATGCCGAGCTTGGCCTTGACGTCCGGCCGGAAGTTCTCGACGACGACGTCAGCCTGCTCGGCCAGCCGCTTGAACACTTCGAGCCCTTTGGGGTCCTTCAGGTTCAGCGTCATGGCCCGCTTGTTTCGGTGCAGGTTCTGGAAGTCCGATCCCCCGCGCGGGCCGCCCGGCTGCTCGCCGCCGCCGTCCTCCAGCAGCGCATCGATCTTGATCACGTTGGCACCCCAGTCGGCGAGCTGGCGCACGCAGGTCGGCCCAGACCGGACCCGGGTCAAATCCAGCACGGTGAAGCGGGACAGGGCTTGGGATGCGCGGGGAAAGGGCATTGAGACACCTCTTGTTTGGCGGGCCGCTCTGGGGCTTCGGTCACTCTGACTTAGACAATTTGGCAGGCCTTTCCAACCGTTACCCGGACAACAAACCGGAACTGGAAGCAAACCGGCATGGTTCCGCCGAGATCGGCCCTGCCTCGGCGGCCCGTTTCGGCCGGTCCGACGTGTGCTCGCGGCCCCGCCGTCCGCCAACCCTCGACAATCACTCCGCCGGCTGCTAGCCCGTCGCCAAGCCGAGTGGGTTTTGCCCTTTTGGAAGAGGCACTTGAGGCGTATCGAAGCGATGGACCGAAAGCGGGCATAGCGGTGAAGAGGGGTCCATCCCATCTGCTCGGTAACTCGGCATGGAATGCGACCGCGTTTGCGGTCGCGGTTCTGCTCAATCTGGCGATTCTCCCGTTCGTGATTCTCCGGCTCGGCCTTGCCGCGTTCGGCGTCGCGGGTTTGGTGACCGCCTGTGTCGCGCCGGCGCTGATGTTCAGCAATGCGCTTGGCCTCTCGACCGCGCGCGAACTCGCGCAACGGCTGGAGCCGTCCGATCGCGACGCGGCACGGCGGTTTTTCGCGACCGCCCTTGCGCTCGCCGTAGCCGGGGGCAGTGTGATCGCGGCATTGCTTGCCTTTGCCGGAGCGCCGCTCGCACGATTGGGATTTCACCTCGGAGGTCCGGCCGGTGACGACCTTGGGCTTGCCTTCGCGCTGGCCGGCGCCGGTTGGCTATGCCAGTGCCTGTTCGCGGTCTTCCAGTCGCTATTCACGGCACGTCAGGACTATCGGCGGATCGCGGCGATCAGCATCACCGGCACAGTGGTGACGACGATGTCGATGCTGCTGCTGATCCCCCACGCGCCGCGCGCCTCGACCTTTCTCGGCTGTCAGGCCCTGGGCTTTGCGACAAATCTGCTGATGGCTCTCGCTTGGTCGCGGCTCGCCATCAACGATTGGCTAGCACGGCCGACGCTCGATCAAGGCGCGCTGCGGGCATTGGTCAAGCTTGGCGGCTGGCAGGTCGCGGCACAAAGCGGCGCGCTGTTCTCAGGTCAGGCGGACCGCTATCTGCTCGGCGTGCTGCTGCAGCCGCAATTCGTCGGCTTTTACAGCGTCGCGCAGCGGCTGGAGGAGGCGGTCTATATCGGCGTGCTGAAGATCGGCGAGATCCTGTTCCCGTTCTTCAGCACGCTGCAGAAGGAGGATGACGACCGCAAGGTCGACCTCTTGCTGCGCTCGTCGTGGATTCTCAACGTCCTGGCCGCGAGCGCGCTGGGTGGTCTGATCCCGGTCGCCGGTGCGTTGCTGTATCGATGGACCGGCGCCGAAGTCGCCGCCGAGGCGCAGCTGGTGCTGGTGGTGCTTGCGATCAGCGGAATCTTGGGCTCGAGCGCCAACGTGTTCGCGTACTATCTGCTGTCGCAGGGCCGCTCCAGCTACAACGCGCTGATCTCGCTCGTCACGGGCTTTTTCACGCTGGCGACCAGCGCCATCGCATTGCCGATTTTCGGTTGGCAGGCGGCCGGCTGGAGCTCCTGTGTCGGCATGGTCGCCCAGGTGGTGATCACCGTGCTGCTGTTGCGGCGTACCTTCAGGCTTTCAGGGATGTGGTCGCGGATGCTGCATTTCGTCCTGATCCCGCTCGGGACCGGCGTCGCGATTGCGTTGGCGCTGCGCTCGCAGCTTGGCCATGTATCATTCGACCACGCGCCGTCATGGTGGTATGTGGTGTCGCTCTACGGCGTATCGGCGGCGGTGATCTTTGTCGCCGCCGTTGCCGTGTCGCAGCTGGGTCCCTATCGCTCCGTCTGCTGGCGGGATCTCCGCATCATCATCACCCGCTTCTTGCCGTTCAAGGCCGCCTAGACATGTGTGGTATCGCAGGCATCGTCAATCTTCGGGGCAATCCCGTCGAGCCGGCCGAGATCTCACGACTCACCAGCCTGATCGCGCATCGCGGACCGTTCGGCGAAGGCACCTGGTTCAATGCGAAACGAAACGTCGCCTTCGGCCACCGCCGGCTTGCCATCATCGATCCCGGCGAGGGCGGCTATCAGCCGATGGTGTCAGGCGATGGCCGCCATGTGATCGTCTACAACGGCGAGATCTACAACTTCCTCGAATTGCGCCGCGAGCTCGAGGCGAAGGGCGCGGTGTTCCGCAGCCAGTCCGATACCGAGGTGATCCTTGCCGCCTGGCAGGCCTGGGGAGAGGACATGCTGCTGCGCTTCAACGGCATGTGGGCGCTGGCGATCTACGATACGGCGACTGACGAGCTGTTCCTTGCCCGCGATCGCTTCGGCATCAAGCCGATGCTGTACGCGTTGTCATCCGAGCGGTTCGTGTTCGCGTCCGAGCAGCGGGCGCTGGCGCGGAGCGGGCTGCTCGAGACGTCGCTCGATATCGACGTGGCGCGTCGGCTGCTGCTTGACCCGTTCGGAATCGAAGGCAGCGAGCGGACGCTGTATTCGCAGGTTCGCCGCCTGCAAGGCGGCCACTGCATGTGGCTGCGCCAGGGCCGCGTACAGGTGCGCCGCTGGTGGCGGACCGTGGACCATCTGCCCGCGATCCCGCAAACCGAGACCGAACGCGTCGCGCGCTTTCGCGACCTGTTTCAGGATTCCGTTGCCTTGCGTATGCGCAGCGACGTGCCGATCGGGACCTGCCTGTCGGGCGGCTTCGACTCGTCCGCGGTGATCTGCGCCATGGCGAGCCATGAGAAGGCCGGCATGGGGCCACGAGACTCCACCGCCTGGCGGCATGCCTTCGTCGCGACCTTTCCGGGGGCCAGCAATGACGAGCGGCCGATGGCGGAGGAGGCGGCGGCGTGGGCCGACGTGGCACCGAGCTTCCTCGAGATCGGGCGCGCCGATGCGCTCACCGATCTTGACCGCATCCTCGACGATAATGACGACGTCTATATCGGGCTGCCCAGCGCGCCGTGGCTGATCTATCGCGAGCTGCGGCGCCAGAACGTCACCGTGTCGCTCGATGGCCACGGCGCAGACGAGTTGATGGGCGCTTACTTCCAGGAAGGACAGTCGGCCGCGTTCCGGATCCGCAACGCAGCGGCTGCGCTGATGTCGCGATCGCGGCTGGCGCAGCGCGGCATCGACTTCCTGCGCGCGCAGATGATCAGCCGCCAGGGGCGCTATTTCCTGCGGGGAGGCTTGACCGCGATCCCCGCAGCGCTGCCGCTGGTCGCCGAAAACGACGAACTCCCTGATACGTGGGGGGCGCTGAACCGGCGTCTCTACCGCATGTTCCACTCGACCACGCTGCCCACCATTCTGCGCAATTTCGACCGGCTCTCGATGGCCCATGGGATCGAGGTCCGCATGCCGTTCATGGACTGGCGTCTGGTGACCTATACGATGGCACTGCCGGAAACCAGCAAATCGGCCGACGGCATGACCAAGGTGGTGGCGCGGCAGGCGATGGCGAACCTGATGCCCGAAAGCATCCGCACCGCGCGCCGCAAGGTCGGCTTCAACTCGCCGATGCCGGAATGGCTGAATGGACCGTTGGCCGGTTGGACCGCGGAGCTGGTCGAGCGGAAGGTCCCGGCATTTGCCGAGTTCGTCGACGAGGCGCCGCTCCGACAGGCGGTTGGCCACTTGACGGCAACGCAGCGCTGGGATTGGGAATCCGTTGGCCGGATCTGGCCATACCTGAACATGAAATGGCTGTTGGCGAGGTCCGCATAACCAATGCGTCTGTTCCAGAATAGCGGTCTCTATCCGTCCTATCTGCCGCGATTGAACCAGCTTGCGGCAAATGCCTCGACTTTCGCGGCACGTCGCGACGTGTTCTTGCACGATCGTTTTGGTGCGGCGCATTTTCTCAAGCCGGTGCTCGATGGCGCGCCCGAAGCCTTCTTCACCAATGCTGACGACGAAGTGCTGCAGCGCCGGTGGGCGCGTGAGCAAGGCATGCAGGGCGCGCCGACGCTCGAGGCCATTCTGCTCGCGCAGATCGAGCATCACGGAACCGAGGTGTTCTACAATCTCGATCCGGTGCGCTTTCCGAGCGCGTTCGTCGCCAAGCTTCCCGGCTGTGTGAGGAAGACGCTGTGCTGGCGCGCGGCGCCCTCGGGAAATGCTGACCTCAGGGCCTATGGCGCCGTGCTCGGAAATTTCCCCTCGATCCTCCAGGCCTGGCGCGACAAAGGATGCCGGGCGGAGCTGTTCTTCCCTGCGATCGATCCTGTCATGGAGCAATATGGCCACGGCGAGCGGCCGATCGACGTGGCATTCGTCGGTGGATATTCGCGGCATCACAGCGCGCGCGGCAGGACGCTCGAACAGGTCGCGGCGCTGGCGGCCGATCGCAACATCGTGTTCTGCCTCGATGCATCGCGGCTGACCCGGCTTGCCGAAAGCGCGGTCGGGCGATTGCTGCCGCTGGGGAAACACCGGCGCCCCGACGTCATCGCGCGCATCGCAAGGACGCCGCTGTTCGGCCGGGATCTCTACGAACTGTTCGGGTCAGCGAAGATCGTGCTCAACGGCGCCATCGACATGGCCGGCAATGATCGCGGCAATATGCGCTGCTTCGAGGCGATGGGCTGCGGATCGCTGCTGGTGTCGGATGCGGGCAATTATCCGGAGGCGATGCAGGATGGGGTCACGATGCGTACCTATGATGTTCCCGAGCGGGCCGTGGAGGCGATTTCGAGCAGCCTGCAGGATTGGCCGCAATGGGCCGGGATCGCTGAAACCGGCAGGGCGCGCGTGCAGGGGACCTACAGCAAGGCCTGGCAATGGGCGCAGTTTATCGACCTCGTCGCGCGGATTGAGCCGTGCTAGAGGGGGGCATTGTGCCGGCCAGCGGGCGGGCGATCGGGCCGAGATGATGTCTGCAAGTGACTTGATCCATCAACTGAAATGGGCGGCTGACGGGCTTGCCGTGCCGCTCTTCAAGCTGCGGCCGCGTCCGTTCGGCCCAGGCTATCAGACGGTCAAGCGCGACACCATCACGGCGGCCATCGATGCGGGCCTGCTTCAGACGGGAAATGAGCTTCCGCCCGGCTACGGCGTCGCCATGGACGAGCGCGTGGTGGAATATCCTTGGGTCTATGGCCGACTGACCAATGTAGGCAAGATGCTGGACGCGGGATCGACCTTCAATCACGACTTCCTGCTGCAGCGTGCGCCATTGCGTGGCGCGGATCTCACCATCATGACGCTGGCGCCGGAGCGGCGATGCTATTGGCGTGATGGCTACTCCTACATGTTCGGCGATCTCCGCAAGACGATGTTCGGCGACCATGTGTTCGACACCGTCGCGAGCATTTCCACGATCGAGCACATCGGTCTCGACAACCAGATGCTCTACACCGGCGATCCGCGCGACGCCGAGACCGATCGGGACGGCTTCGTTCCGGCGGTGAAGGAGTTCAAGCGCATCCTCAAGCCCGGCGGCACCTGCCTGATCTCCGTGCCGTTCGGCAAGCGCGACAATCTCGGCTGGTACCAAGTGTTCGATCTTGCCATGATCGAGCGCATCATCGAGGCATTCGGTGCGGCATCGCACCAGGTGGATTATTTCGGCTATTCGCGACAAGGCTGGTCGCGCCAGAGCGCCGAGGCGCTCGCCGACGCGACCGTTTTTGACGTGCATACCGGAAAGGGGCAGGGCGATGACCTTGCGGCGTCGTCGCGCGCCATCGCTTGCCTGCAGCTGACGGCATGAATCTCGATTACCTGATCCAGCGTCTGATCGGTCGCGCGACCTGCCGCTTGCGGGCCGACGCGGCGCTCGGCCGCTACGCCAGGATTAGGAACATCCGCGGCGATTCCGACAAGATCGTCGTCGGCCGCAACAGCCGCGTCCTGGGCGAGCTCCTGACGTTCGCACATGGCGGGGAGATCCAGATCGGCGAATGGTGCTATGTCGGCGAGGGAACCCGGATCTGGTCGGCGGCCTCGATCGAGATCGGCAACCGCGTGCTGATCTCGCATTCGGCGAACGTGTTCGACAATCTCACCCATCCGCTGCGGGCAGAGGAGCGTCACCGGCAGGTGCAACAGATTTTCACGCGCGGCCATCCGGACGACATCTCGCTGGACGAGAGCCCCGTCAAGATCTGCGATGATGCATGGGTCGGCGCGGGCGCGATGGTCCTGCGCGGCGTGACCGTGGGCCAAGGCGCCATTGTCGCGGCCGGCGCGGTCGTGACCAAGGATGTCGCGGCATTTTCGATCGTGGCCGGCAATCCGGCCGTGCTGGTGAGGGAGCTTGGCCCCGGTGAGCGGTGAGCGCAAGTTTACTACCTGGGAGGAAGCGGTGGTCTGGCTGCGCAATCAGCCGGACCAGCGCCAGCTCGTACTCGACGCATTCTACGACGATCCGCTCGCCGGCGCCGCTGAACGCTATTTCCACAGCTCCGAGTGGCAGGCGGTCGCCTCGCTGTTGCGCGGCCGCTCGGGTGCCGCGCTCGACGTCGGCGCCGGCCGCGGCATTGCGAGCTATGCGCTCGCCCGAACCGGCTTTGCCGTCACCGCACTGGAGCCCGATCCGAGCTCGATCGTGGGAGCGACGGCGATCCGCGCTCTGGCGCAACAGACGCAATTGCCGATCAAGGTGGTCGAGGAGTTTTCCGAGCGGCTGCCGTTCGCCGACGCGACGTTCGATCTGGTCTTCGCACGTGCCGTCTTGCATCATACGCGCGATCTCGACGGCGCCTGCCGGGAGATGTTTCGCGTGTTGCGGCCGGGCGGCATGCTGATCGCCGCGCGCGAGCATGTCATCAGCAAGGAGGCGGATCTTCCGCAGTTCCTCGCGCAGCATCCGCTGCACCATCTCTACGGCGGCGAACATGCGTTCCTGCTGGATCGCTACACCGGCGCGCTGGCGAGCGCGGGATTTTCCGCGATCGACACGCTGGCGCCACTGCAAAGCCCGATCAATCTTGCCCCCCATACAGAGGACACGTTGAGGTCCGCACTTGTCGAGAAGCTAGCACAAAGGGTTCCCTTGCGCCCGCTCTGGCGCGGCGCACTCGCCTCCGAGCGCGTATTTGCCTCGCTACTCGCAATTGCTACGCGCTTTGACCGCAGACCGGGTCGCCTCTACTCATTTGTTGGCCGCAAGCCGGCCTGAATGCGCGCGTGCCGAAAGCGCGGCGCTGTCGTGAGGAAAGGCGCCAAGCTTGAGCGATCTCAGCTTTTGGCCTACCACTAAGCTGCTCCGAAAATTGGCCATGCAGCCATCCTGGATAGAATGATGGTCGACGAAGAGATGAAACTGCACCGGATCGACGAGGGTTCGATCTATGCAAACCTAGAGTATCTTGCCAACAATCCCTCTTGGCATGTCGAGGAGTCTCCCTGGAAAGCAGACAAGATCTACGAAATCTTGCGCAGGAATGGTCTCGCTCCATCCCGAATCGCGGAAGTAGGCTGTGGCGCTGGGGAAATTCTCGTGCAGCTCAAGGCGCGGCTGCCAGCGACTTCGTTCGTCGGTTACGAGATGTCAGAGCAAGCGTTCAAGCTGGCGGCGACGCGCGAACGCGACGGTATTCACTACGTCAAGGGCAACCTGCTTGAATTCGATGAATCCTTCGGTGCTTTGCTGTGCATCGACGTGTTCGAACACGTGGATGATTACATCGGATTCATCAAGGCCTTGAAATCCCGCGCAGAGTACAAGGTCTTTCATATTCCGCTCGACCTTTCCGTTCAGTCGGTTCTGCGCGGTGATGCTCTGAACGGAATCCGATCGAGGGTCGGCCATCTCCATTACTTCACCAAGCAGACGGCCTTGGAGACGATCAGGTATTGCGGATACGACGTGATCGACTACAATTTTACGGCGCTGGCGATCGAGCCGCCTGGCCGAGGTCTTCGGGCCAATCTCATGAAGGTGCCGCGCGTGCTGTTGTCCAAGCTATCGGTCGACCTGGCAGCCCGCATTTTGGGCGGATGGTCCTTGATGGTACTTGCGAAATAGCACCATAACCGGCTCGGGCAACTATATTCCTTGATCGGCGGCCGCGCTCGTCCGTGGGCAGGCCTGAGGCTCACGCGAGACCGTCATCGAACCGGCCGTCCCACGCGCGCTGCATGCTCTCTGCGAGGGATACTGAGGGGACCCAGCCGGTCAGCTGTCTCAACTTGTCCGTGGATGCTTTCAGCATGGGGCGGTCGACCGATCGCATCCGCGCGGGATCCTGCTGAATGTCGATCCTGATGCCGGACGCCGCCGCGATGGCTTCGACCACTTCGCCGACCGAGTGCGTGCGCCCCGTGCCGAGGTTCGAGATGATCGGGCCACGGTCGAATGCGTCAGAGGTTCCGAGCGCGCGGAAGCCGCGCGCAACGTCGCTGACGTCAATGTAGTCGCGATGCGGAAACAGGTTGCCCAGCGCAAGCCGGGTCGTGCCGGCCGCGAGTTGCTCCACGATCGCCGGCACCAGATGCGGATTGGTCTCGCCGGGGCCGACCACGTTGAACAGCCGGACGATCGTCCCGCGGACCTTGTTCTGTGCGTGGAAATAGCGAACGAAGTGCTCGGCATGAAGCTTGGTGTAGCCGTAGATATCGACCGGGCCGAGCGTGTCGTCTTGCTCGAGATGGGCTGCGTCGGCTGGACGATAGACCGCGGCGGTCGATGCAAGAACGAATTTGGTGCCTGGTGCCACCGCATGCAACAGGTTGATGGTGCCCGACACGTTGATGCTGTTGGCCGATCCCGGCTCCGCTTCGCAGGCCGGAATGAAGTGGACGGCTGCCAAATGAAAAACGATGTCCGGCTTGATCCGCTGAACGATTTCGCCAACCGCTCCGGAATCGCGGATGTCGCAGCGATGTAGGACGAACTTGCCCTGGTCCATCTTCTCGAGCCGGTCCTCGCCGCAGGCCAGATTGTCGATGACATGGATGTCGCGCGCGGCGTTTTCCGCGATCAGCTGGCGAACCAGCTCACGGCCCACGTAGCCGACGCCGCCCGTGACGACGATGGAACTACCGTTCATTCACTTCTCCTCTTGAAATGGGCTCGAAAATAGCCGATTTCTCGCCGCGATCTTCGACGTCCGGTTAGCGAATTTTTGTCCAAAGGGCTAGGTTTTGATAGGATCGCGCGGCTGTCGAACCGCCGGCTCCGCAGCGTTGGGCGGTATGGGCGAATGCAGGAAGTACAGTTCGTGAACGGTCGCAGCAGCGATGCCAGGCAGGCTGCGGGGCCGGTGACGGCAGGCGCACCGTTGCGTGTCGCGTTCACCCATATCTCGCGCCGGCGCTGGGCCGGCGGCTACAACTATCAAGGCAATTTATTCGCGGCGCTGGCGCGATTCCGGCCGGGCGAGTTCGCGCCGATCCTGTTTGCGGGAAAGCAGGACGATGCGGACGAGTTGGCCGGGCCAGCGGGCATAGAAGGTGTCGAGGTCGTTCAATCCGCGGCATTCGATGGACAGGCCGGCCTCGTTCAGGCGCTGACGCTCGGCGTCGACCGGGCCGCGGCTGCAGCCTTTCGCGCCCATCGCGTCGATGCGGTATTTGAATCAGCGCGTTTCTTCGGCTGGCGTCTGCCTCGTCCGGCGGTGGCCTGGATTCCGGACCTGCAGCATCTTGCCCTGCCGCATATGTTCACGACGGCCGGGCGCTGGCGCCGCGAGATCGGCTTTCGCGTTCAGATCGCGTCGGGACGAACGATCATGCTGAGCAGCGAGAGCGCCTTGCGCGATTTCAGGGCGCACTACCCGCGTGCCCAAAACCCGGTCAGCGTCGTACGCTTTGCGACCCAGCCGCCCGCCGCATTCCTGAGCACGGACCCGTCAGAGGTGATCGCCGCCCATAATCTGCCGGCGCACTACTTCTATCTGCCCAACCAGTTCTATCGCCACAAGAACCACCAGCTCGTCGTCGACGCCCTGACGATCCTGAAGCGTCGTGGGGTCGACGTGGTCGTCTGCGCCTCCGGCAGCACGGAAGATCGGCGCGAGCCGGGCTACTATGACCTGGTCAATTCCGAGATCAAGAAACGTGGTCTCGAGACCTACTTCCGGCACCTCGGCGTCATCCCGTTGCCGCACGTCTACGCGCTGCTGCGATCTTGTATCGCGCTGCTCAACCCGTCGCGCTTCGAGGGCTGGAGCACGACGGTCGAGGAGGCGAAGTCGTTCGGCGTTCCGATGATCCTGTCCGACATCGACGTGCACCGGGAGCAGACCGCCGGTGCTGCGCGCTATTTCGGGGTCGATGATCCGGCCGCGCTGGCGGATCATCTGACGCAGCTCTCGGAGCACAATCGCGGGCCGGTGATTCGAAATATCGTCCCGCATCAGGACGATGACGTCGGCGCGTTCGCGGCGAGTTTCGCTGCCACCGTGCGGCAGGCTGTTTCAGCAGGGTGAGAAGCAAGGCTTGGTGAAGTGGACGCTCAGCGTCTGCGCGAAACACGCTGATATCGCCGACTGAAGCCGCCGGTCAAACCGCTTGCCCTAACCGGCATCCGGAAGCAGTTCAAAGTTGCTGTCGGGGCTTTCATAGGCGCCGAGCATCGCCTTGGCGATCAGCTTCGGATTGTGCCATCGTTCGACATAACGGCGCGATGCCTCGCCGCGTGCGCGCCACTCGGACCATCGGTCAAGAATGCCGGCAATGCTTTCGACCAGGTTCCCCGGGCTCAATTCGTAAACGGGCAACTCGCGCTTGAGGGCATCCGGAACGAACATCATATCTTCATCCCGGACATAGCACGCGACCGGCTTTCCCATCGCCATCATCTCGACGGCAAAGCCGCCGTACCAGCCTGCCAATACCTGGTCGATTGCGAGGTCTGCCGACCGATAGATTTCCAACGCGCGCTCATGGCTCGTCTTTTCGACGAGGATGAGCTCGAAATCGTAACGCGACCGCAATTGTTCGAGGGCATTCAGGATCATCGGTGTACCCTTGATCCGTCCGGCAGTCGGGGCATGAACGATCTTCGGTCGCCCCTGCGTGGAGGGCAGTGCGACGTCGAACTTTTCGATCTCGACGTTTGAATACGGGAGAAATTGGCCGTTCGGGACGATGTGTCCGAGCTCCGGATTGAGGTAGAAGACCCGGTCGAACAGCGGCAGCACCTTGTCGATCAGGAAATGCCGCCGGTGGTCGAGAGCGTCCGTGCATCTTTGATACAGCTCGCAATGTTGCGGGGCGCACATCGTCCATTCGTTTCGGCTATTTCCCTCCCTGGCCAACCGGACATCACAACCCTGCAATGTCATGAACAGCTTCTTGTCGAAGAGGCGGGCGGCGTGCAGGTCTGCGGCCCCGAGCTTGTTGATCAGGTCCGTGATCAGCGATGGCCTGGAGAGCACTGATCCGGGCGCCGAGAGCGGGAAGCCTGGCGACAGGAAGGTCTGTCCAAAATAGTAATGAAGAACGTCGTAGCGCCACTGGTTCTTCAGGCCGAACGCCGCGCTGCGAATAGCCGTCTCGAGGAATCCGGCGTTCTTTCCAGCCAGCATCCGGTCTGCCGCGTATCCGAGCCACGTGTCGTTTCGAACGACCACGTCGCTCGATGCTCCGAGCTGCCGTTCAGCACGGGACAGCACCCAAGGCTGATTCCCGACATTGACTGGTCCGTGCAAGATTCTCATGTGCGCGCATTCAGGTCGACGGACCGGGGCGAAGGTCGCGCAGATTGCGAGACATGATCGTGTTTCGTGAGTTCGTCGACTTGCCGCGTCAGGCTCGCCAGCAGATTCTCGGGAAGATCGGCGGTCTCGCAATAGAGCTTCCCGAGTCTCGCTGCGACCGCTTGCAAACTGTAGTGCGTCTCTACATAGCGGCGTCCGGCGTTGCCGATGCCGTTCAGGTCGAGCTCGCCTCTGAGGCATCGCTTCAGGACGTTGTAGATCTCGTCAGGACGGGTGTTGATGATCGGACAGGTGGCCGGATCGATCATCATCTGGTCGCTACGCAGAAAGCAGAGCACCGGTTTGGCCATCGCCATCGCCTCGAGCGCCGTATAGCCGTGAAAGCCCGCGACGAATTGATCCGCAACCACATGCGATGCGCCGAATAGCTCGATGACCTTCTTGTTGGGAACTCCCTGCACGGAGATCAGCTCGATTTTCTCACCCTCTTTCACCAATCGGTCGATCGCTTCGATCAGAAGCCGGGTACCCTTGAAGTGCCCGTGGTTCGGCGCGTGTGCTACTTTCAGCGTGTCGCCGACGCTGTACGTCGGCGGCTTCGCGGCGAATTTGCCTGCGTCAATCGGCCAGTAGTGGATGTCCCGGCAACCGGGCACGTACGTCACCATGTCGCCCATTGCGATCTGAGCCGTCGCACGACCCTTCAGGCGGTTGATCGACGAGGCATGCATCTCCGTCGTGCAGACGCAGAATTTGCCCGGCGCCGGGCATTCTTCGCACAGGTTGGGGTGACCGAGTTCGAGCGTTGTTTCCCTTGCACGGACGTCAGCACCATAAGCGTAGGTATATAGCCGCTTTCTCGAGCGGACGAGGAGGTCGAGTTCCCATGGGTTGATGCCGTAGCGTTCGTCGCTCAGCATCAGGCCGCGGTCATAGAAGTAGTTGAAGAAATCGAAGCGCAGCAGGGCCCACGCAAAAACAAGGCGACGAAACAGGCCGAGGCCTCTTCGGCTGCGTATCAGTCGAAGGAATCCCTCGAACAGGATGAGATTGATGTCAAATGACCTCGTCACGTAGTAGGTGTTGAACACCAGCGAGGACGAGCGGAAGCCCAGCATGCGATCGCAGCGCGCGAGAAGCGGCAAGGTCAGGATCGGAGTGGAGGCCCACAAGGTGCGCACCTTTCCCTGCGCAAGACGCTTCTCGGTGGCGCGCCGCGCCGCGCTCACAAGCATGCGAGTGGCGAAATCTGCGATGGCAGATTGGGTCGGCCGCGGAGATTCAACACCGCCGGAGCGAAGGGTGGCTTCCTTCAGCGACGTTGGTCCGATGGGTTCAATCTTGTTCACTCGGGAGTCCGATGGATGCCAACTCAATGTCAACCGGGAGCTTTTAGCACATGTTCAGTTCGAAGTGCCGCTCGGATGGCCGCGGGCCCACGGAGAGGCTGCACGGAATTGGCGGCCGGCTAGCGCTATCTCAGGTTTCAGCAACGCACGAAGACAGCTTCGTTTGGTCCGGGAACGTTGACGTTCAATACGCGAACAGGCTAAGACAGCGGCGGTTTGTTCCAAATGCGCACATATTCTGACGCGGCGGTTATACCGAGCTCCGCCATCGAATCAATCTGGATAGGCATTTCGTGTGCGGCATTTTTGGACTTGTAGATAAGACCGGGCCCGTCGATGCCCGCCGAGTGGACCAGATGACCGATCTCGTTGCCCACCGTGGACCGGATGGGCGCGGCGTGAGGGTTAGCGGGAACGTCGGGCTGGGCCACCGGAGACTGGCCGTTATCGATCTGACCGATGACGGCGCGCAGCCGATGTGCGACAGGCGGCTTCCCGTCTGGATCACCTACAATGGTGAGATCTACAATTACATCGAGCTGCGCGCGGAGCTTGAGGCTCTCGGATATACCTTCGACTCGGCCTCGGACACCGAGGTCCTGCTGACGGCCTATATTTGCTGGGGCCCGGAGTGCCTCGAGCGCTTCAACGGCATGTGGTCGTTTGCGATTCACGATGAGCGCGACAATACGCTGTTCTGCGCCCGCGACCGGTTCGGCGTGAAGCCGTTCTACTATGTCGACACGGCCAAGCAGTTCGCGTTTGGCTCCGAGATCCGCCAGCTTCTTCCGTTGATCGAGCGCCCGATTGCGGATGATGGTCTGATCAACGATTTCCTCGTTTGCGGCATGACCGACCATACCAATCGGACTTTCTTCAAGGGCGTCGACAAGCTGCCTCCGGGGCATTGGATGCGTGTCGACGTGTCGACAGGCCGCGTCGAAATCAAGCGCTATTATTCGCTTGCTCCGGGTTCGGCGGTGACCGATGAGGCCGACGCGGCAGGGTCGCTGCGCGAGCTGCTTGACGACGCGACGCGCCTGCGGCTGCGTTCGGATGTCCGTGTCGGAACCTGCCTCTCGGGAGGATTGGATAGTTCGAGCGTGGCAGCGCTGGCCGCGCGGCGTTATGCGCCAGGTTCCGGCGAGCGCTTCTTTGCCATCACGGCCGTGAGTGAGCAGGCCTCCAACAATGAGGAGACCTACGCGGCGGAGGTTGCGGAGAAGGCGGAATTGAACTGGCTACGCACCAAGCCGACCTATCAGGATTTCGCGTCGACGGCGGAGACCTTGCTCGAGGTCCAGGAGGAGCCGTTCGCAGGCCCCTCGATCATGATGCAGTACGAAGTTATGAGGGCCGCGCGATCGAATGGCGTCATCGTGCTGCTCGACGGCCAGGGCGGCGACGAAACGTTGTTGGGATATCATCGCTACTATGCTGCCTGGCTGCTCGACCATCTCCGCCGCGGTGGCGTCGGTGGATTTCTATCGGCCTTCAGCGCTGCAACGCAGGCAGGTATTTCGCGCGGACGGTTGCTGTTCTATCTGTTCGGCGCCAGTTCGGCCGGGCTGCGTGCCGCCTATTACCGCTTGCGCTACGCCTTTCTGAAAAAGCCTGACCTTCCCGAACCGCTGCGCCGCTTTGCGTCGAAGGCGCGGGACGCGCAGGGCATGCAAGTGCTGGAGATCAATGAAACCAATCTACCGATGCTGTTGCGCTTCGAAGACAAGAATTCGATGAGGTTCGGCATCGAGACGCGGCTTCCATTCCTTGACTATCGTTTCGTCGAGTTTGCTCTGGCTCTTCCGACACGCATCAAGCTGAACAAGGGCTGGGTAAAATGGCCGCTCCGTGCCGCGATGAACGACCTTTTGCCGGCCAGCATCAGCTGGCGTCGGGACAAGATCGGCTTTGCCGCGCCCGACCAGATCTGGCTCACCCGGCACTCGGCCGCGATGTATGACAAGGTGATCGCAAGCGAGCTCCTGGCTCGCTATGTCGACATGCCGAAGCTCAAGCGGAAATTTCACCGGCTCGACCTTGGAATGCGCTGGAGGCTTTATTGCGTTGCGCTCTGGGGGGAGCGCTTTCGGGTCGAAGCGCCATGACGCCTGATGATTCCTGGATGTCATCGTCGCTATCGGCAACTGCCGATTTGTCAGCGGATTCTTTCCGGGCCGGCTCATGAACATCTGGCTATTGCATCCGTTCGCCGGGGGACCGGGTCTCGGCCGTCACTATCGTCCGTTCTGGCTAGCCGATGCCTGGACGAAGATGGGGCATCGGGTGGTGGTTGTCAGCGCCGCCTTTCACCATCTGCACAGGCAGCCGCGCGTGCCGGGACCGCAGCGGATCAATGACGTCGACTTCTGGTTTCTCGACGCGCCGCGCTATCGCGATGGCAGTTTAGGGCGGCTTCGGAACAATTTGAGCTTTGGGCCGGCTGTCCGCTCGGCAGCCTCGGCAATTGCTGCGCAGTTCGGCAAGCCGGATCTGATCATTGCGTCGAGCCCGCATCTGTTCTTCATCTCGGCGGCGCAACAGGTTGCACGGCAATTCGGTGCCGGGTTCTGGCTGGAGATCCGCGACCTCTGGCCGGAGAGCATCGTGGCGCTTGGAATGACGCCGCCATGGCATCCCCTGATGAAGGTGCTGGGCTGGAAGGAGCGCGCTGCCTATCGCGCGGCAGATCGCGTGATCTGCCTGCTGGCCGGAGCTGAAGCCCATATGCGTGCGCGGGGCTTGGCGGCCGGCAAGTTCCTGTGGATCCCGAACGGGGTGTCCGACGGCGAAATACAGAGCGCGCTGACGATCGAGTGTCTCGATCATCCCCTCGTCGACCGCATCAAGGCGCTGAAGCAGCAGGGCAGGCGCGTCGTCCTGTACGCCGGCGGCATGGGCCCGCCGAATGCGGTGGAGGCCGTTCTCGACGCGGCTTCGATCCTTGGCAAAGCGAATACCGGGGTCCATTTCGTGATGATCGGCTCCGGCACCTCGCGGGACGCCCTGAAGCAGCGGGCAGCAGCGCTTGCCAATGTGGAGTTTCACGAGGAAGTCGATCGCTCGGTCGTGCACGGCATGCTGCATGCTTCCGATTGCGCCGTCGTCGCCTTCCACAAGAATGCGCTCTATCACCACGGCATCAGTCCCAACAAACTGTTCGACTACTGCCTCTTCGCGCCGCGCACCGTCATTGCTTGCGAGGAACGGGCGCTCGTTGGGCTCGAAGATCTGGTGACCGCGCGATGTGCGCCTGATGATGCCGATGCGCTTGCCGTCTCCCTGCGTGCCGCGCTGGACGGTCCGCCGCGTCCGCTCAGCGATCGCGTCGCCGTCGCGCGTCGGTACAGCTATTCGACACTGGCGGCGCGATATCTCGCCGAGTCCTCAGATCCGGCCTGAAGTGTGACTGCCGCGACACAGGCTCAAGAGGGAATTCGTTTATAATCAGATAGTTGTGGTGTTCATCGCGTGAACGAATTCGCTTGACGTTCATTGGGTGAACGCGCTATCAGCCCTCTCCAGTTGGGATAGGCGTGATGGCAGGCATTCTACCGACCGATGAGAATGACAGCGACCGGCTGGTGCTCGGACTACTCACCTCGCTCGAGGCGGATGGTGCGCAGTCGCAGCGGCGGATCGCAGCCGACCTGGGCGTCGCGCTCGGTCTGGTCAACGCCTACCTGAAGCGGGCGATCAAGAAAGGTTTCGTCAAGGTCGGGCAGGCTCCCGCGCGGCGATATGCGTACTATCTCACACCGCAGGGCTTCTCCGAGAAATCGCGGCTGACCGTTCAATTCCTGTCCGACTCCTTTTCGCTGTTTCGCAAGGCGAAGGAGGAGTATGGCAAGCTGTTTGAACGTGCGCAGGCGCGGGGCTTCAAGCGGGTCGTGCTCGCCGGGCAATCGGACCTTTGCGAAATTGCGATCCTGTGTGCGGTCGACGGACCAATCTCGGTCCTTGCGATCGTCGATCCCGATGCAACCGCCGCCAGGTTCATTGGCGTCAAGGTGGTTTCCTCCTACGCGTTGGTCGAGGAGCCGTTTGATGCTGTCGTCGTCACCCATCTGACGGCGGCGCGAAGCGTATTCGACCAGGCGGTCAGCAATTTCGGCGCAGAGAAGGTGCTCGCGCCGGACCTGTTGGGCTTGCGTCCCAAGCAGCCGCAGGGAGCGTGATGGCAATGGAGCCCGGTTCGCGCTGGTACGTCGTCCAGACACAGGTTAACGCCGAAGCAAAAGCGGTCGCCAACCTCGGGCGGCAAGGGTTCTCCACGTATTTTCCCCGTTACCTGAAGCGCCGCAGTCATGCCAGAAAGGTGGAGACTGTGCCGCGGCCGTTGTTTCCGCGCTATGTCTTTGTCGGGATCGATGTTGCGTCCCAGCGCTGGCGCGCCATTCAATCGACGCTCGGCGTGTCGCATCTTGTGTGTGTGGGAGATCGGCCGGCCGCGGTGGAGCCTCGCGTCATCGATGCCTTGAAGGCGCGCGAGGACGAGGCCGGCTTCATCACGCTTGCGCGCAGGCCGGCTTTCTCGCCGGGTGACACGGTGCGAATTGTCGAGGGGGCGTTCGTTGACAGCCTTGCGCTCGTCGAAGACGTCAGCGATCACCATCGTGTTGCAGTTCTGTTGAATTTGCTTGGCCGCAAGGTTCGCGTTCTGGTCGGGGCGGATCTGATCGCCGCGGCATAAGTGCGTCTGCTCTCGGCAGGCGCGATCGAGATGTTGGGCTTGGGTGTGACGTTCGATTCACCCCGAGTGCGGTAGCTTGCCTGAAGCAGGCGGAAAGTTCGAAAGAGGGGCTCATGACGACTTACGCATTGATCGGCGCTGCCGGCTACATCGCTCCGCGGCACATGCGCGCGATGGCCGAGACCGGTGGCAAATTGGCGGTGTCGTATGATCCGAACGACTCCGTGGGCATCATGGACAGCCACTTTCCCGACGCCGAATTCTTCACCCAGTTCGAACTGTTCGATCGTTACGTCGATCAGCTGCGCAGAGGCGGCACGAAGATCGACTATATGTCGATCTGCTCGCCGAACTATCTGCACGACGCCCATTGCCGGTTTGCGCTGCGGTCGGGCGTGGACGCCATCTGCGAAAAGCCGCTGGTCCTCAATCCCGGCGACATCGACGAACTCGCGGCGATCGAGCGGGATACCGGCCGCCGCATCTCGACCATTCTGCAACTGCGTCTGCATCCGGCGATCATCGCGCTGCGCGATCGCTTCGCGAATTCGAAGAAGCGCCACAAGGTCGAGTTGACCTACATCACCTCTCGCGGGCGCTGGTATCACACCTCCTGGAAGGGCGCGGACGCAAAGTCCGGCGGCGTGGCCACCAATATAGGGGTGCACTTCTTCGACATGCTGAGCTTCGTGTTCGGCCCCGCCAGCCGCAACGAGGCGCACCTGCGCGAGGCGGAGCGGGCGGCCGGCTCCCTGGAGTGCGAGCGGGCGGATGTGAGCTGGTTCCTGTCGCTGGATCGCAACGATCTGCCCGACAGCGTGAAGGGCAAGAAGACGACCTACCGCTCGATCACCGTCGACGGCGAGGAGGTCGAATTCTCGGAAGGATTCACTGATCTCCATACGCGCAGCTATGAAGAGATCGTCGCCGGCCGCGGCTTCAGGCTGGACGAAGTCCGCCCCTCGATCGATATCGTCTCCACGTTCCGCAATGCGCCGATCGTCCGAAGCAACGGCGTTCACGCCTTTGCCCAGAAGGCGATGCACAGATGAGCGAGATGCGCGAGGATCCGCGCTTCCCTGGTGTCCTGATTCATCAATCCAGCTACGTCGACGACGGGGCAGTGGTTGGACGCGGCACCAAGATCTGGCACTTCTGCCATATTCTGCCGCGCACGGTGATCGGTGAGAACTGCTCGATCGGCCAGAATGTGATGATCGGTCCGAACGTTCGGATCGGAAACGGTTGCAAGATCCAGAACAACGTCTCGATCTATGACGGCGTCGAACTCGCCGATGACGTGTTCTGCGGTCCGAGTTGCGTTTTCACCAACGTCAACAATCCGCGCGCCGGCGTGTCGCGGAAGGACGAGTTTCGCAGGACGCCGATCGGACGCGGCGCCAGCATCGGCGCCAATGCGACCATCGTCTGCGGACATTCGCTGGGCGAGTACTGCTTCATCGGAGCCGGTACCGTCGTTACCAAGGACGTTGCTGCGTTTTCGTTGATGGCGGGCAATCCGGCGCGACGAATTGGTTGGATGAGCAGGGCAGGCGAGCGGCTGGGCAGCGACCTGGTGTGCCCGCGTACTCATCGTCGTCATGAGCTTCGCAATGAAGCGCTGGTGGAAATCGAGGATTGAAGAAAATGGACATTCGCGGAAAGAAAGTTGTCGTGATCGGCGGCGCCGGGCTGATCGGGTCGCATGCGGTCGATCAACTGACGCAGACCGATGTCGGCGAGATCGTGATCTACGACAACTTCGTGCGCGGCACGCATGAAAACCTGGCCGGCGCGCTGCGCGACCCTCGTGTCAAGATTTTCGAGGCCGGCGGCGACATCACGCAGGTCGACATTCTCGATGCGGCCCTGAAGGGGGCCGACGGCGTTTTCCAGTTCGCCGCGCTGTGGTTGCTGCAGTGTCACGAATATCCGCGCACGGCTTTCGACGTCAATGTCAACGGCATGTTCAACGTCCTGGATGGCTGCGTGCGCAACGGCGTCAAGCGGCTGGTCTGGTCGTCCTCGGCGTCGGTGTACGGCGATGCCGTCGAGGAGCCGATGACGGAGGACCATCCGTTCAACAACAAGAACTTCTATGGCGCGACCAAGATCTGTGGCGAGGCGATGGCCCGTGCCTACCACTTCCGCTACGGCCTCGACTATGTCGGGCTTCGCTACATGAACGTGTACGGTCCGCGTCAGGACTATCGTGGCGCCTACATCGCGGTCATCATGAAGATGCTCGATGCCATCGACAAGGGAGAAGGACCGACGATTCTCGGCGACGGATCGGAAGCCTTCGATTTCGTCGCGGTGGAAGATTGCGCGCGAGCCAATCTCTGCGCCATGGGCGCGAGTGCGACGGACCGCTTCTACAATGTCGGCACCGGACAGCGGACCTCGCTGAAGCAGATCGCCGAGAAGCTCCTCAATCTCACCGGCTCCAACCAGCCGATCAACTATGCGCCGCGGAGCCAGGCCACGCTTGTGCGCAATCGCATCGGATCGCCGAAGCGGGCACAGGAAGAAATCGGCTTCACCGCCGCGATCGACCTCGATGACGGGTTGCGGCGGCTGATCGAGTGGCGCAAGAGCCATATCGATCAGGTCGATCAGCGGCGCGCCAAGGCCCAGATCTGAGCGCGCGTACGAGATCATTGAATAGATCGGCCAGGACAACATGTGCGGCATAGCCGGAATTCTGCACCGCGACGGGCGACCCGCTTCGATCACCGCGTTGACGGCAATGACCGATATCATTGCCCATCGCGGGCCGGACGGCGAAGGCCACTACTGCAACGGTCCCGTTGGCCTCGGTCATCGTCGGCTGTCCATCATCGATCTGACCGACGCCGCGCGGCAGCCGATGGAGACGCGCGACGGCCGATTTGTGCTGACCTACAACGGCGAAATCTACAACTTCAAGGAGTTGAAGATCGAGCTTTCCGCCAAGGGGCACGTCTTCAATTCGTCAGGTGACAGCGAAGTGCTGCTGCATGCCTTCGCCGAGTGGGGCATTGGTGCGCTGCTCAAGTTCAACGGCATGTTCGCTTTTGCGATCTGGGACAATCAAGAGCGGAAGCTCACATTGGCTCGCGACCGCTTTGGCGTGAAGCCGCTCTACTATGCGGAGCTCGGTCAGACCTTTGTGTTCGCGTCCGAGCATAAGGCCTTTCGGGCATTTCCCGAGTACAAGGCACGCGTCGATATCAGGGGCCTCTCGGAATATCTCAGCTTTCAGAACTTCTTCGCGGAGCGGACGCTGTTTGCCGGCGTGAAGTTGCTGCCGGCCGGTTGCTATCTGCAAATTTCGCAGGGAGGCAAGATTGGCGAGCCGGTGCAGTACTGGGATTTCCATTTCGAGGAACCCGAGTACGCAGTCGATGAGAACGAGGCGCTCGACGAGCTCGATCGCCTGTTCAGGCAGGCGGTCAACCGGCAACTCGTGAGCGACGTTGAGGTCGGGTGCTATCTCTCCGGCGGCATGGATTCCGGCTCCATTACCGCGCTGGCATCGAGTCAGCTGCCGTTCATGAGGACGTTTACGGTCGGCTTTGATCTCAACTCGGCCTCAGGCGTCGAGCTCGGCTATGACGAGCGGACGAAGGCCGAGTACATGTCCTATCTGTTCAAGACCGAACACTACGAAATGGTCCTGAAGGCGGGAGACATGGAGCGTGCACTGCCCCGGCTTGCCTGGCATCTGGAAGAGCCGCGCGTCGGGCAGTCCTACCCCAACTTCTACGCGGCGAAGCTCGCATCCAAATTCGGCAAGGTGGTGCTGACCGGGACCGGGGGAGACGAGCTCTTCGCTGGATATCCCTGGCGCTACTATCGCGCCGTCGTGAACGATGATTTCGATCACTACATCGAAAAATATTTTGGTTTCTGGCAGCGCATGGTTCCGAGTGGAACGATGCCGAGCCTGCTCGGACCGGTATGGGATGAGGCTAAGCAGACCTCGCCGATTGATATCTTCAGGGGGGTGTTCAAGGAGCACGCTTCGGAGCTGCGGCGGCCCGAGGATTACGTCAATCATTCGCTCTACTTCGAGGCCAAGACGTTCTTGAACGGGCTGCTTGTCGTCGAGGACAAGCTGGCGATGGCGCATGGGCTCGAGAGCAGGGTGCCGTTCCTCGACAATGATCTGGTCGATTTCGCGATGAAGCTGCCCGCCAAGATGAAGCTCGGCAATCTGACCGAGGTTGTCAGCCTCAACGAAAACGAGCCCGGCGGAAAGGCGCAGCGCTATTACGAGCGCACCAAGGACGGCAAGCTGATTCTGCGCAAGATGATGAGCCGGCACATTCCCGACGAAGTGGCGGAGCGCGAGAAGCAGGGCTTTTCCGCGCCGGATGCCAGCTGGTTCAAGGGTGAGAGCATCGAGTATGTCAAACGCAGGCTCTTCAGCAACACTGCCCGCATCTACGATCTGGTGGACCGGAAGACCGTCCGTTCACTGGTCGATGAACATCTGGAAGGCCGACAAAACAGGCGGCTGCTGATCTGGTCCCTGCTCAACCTCGAGCAGATCATGGAAAGCTGCTTTTAGGTGCGGATGAATGGGGGCGCGTTGAAGATGAATGGTCTCTTCCCGGCGGCAAGATGGGTGCGGGTCGGCCTGTCGCCGTACCGTAACTCACAGGCCCTGTGGACCACAGTCAAACAGATCCGGCGATATCCCGATCTCTTGCGCGAGATGGTCGATCGTGACCTGAGCGCCGCGCATGCGCGGCACGGGTTCGGCGCCTTGTGGGTTTTCATCCACCCGCTGGTCGTCGTCGGAACATACCTGCTCATCTTCGGCTTCGTGCTGGGCAGCAAGCTGTCGATCACCGCGGATTTCCCCGGCGACTACTCCGCCTACATCCTCGCAAGCCTGGTGCCGTGGCTGATCTTGCAGGCGGCGCTGGTGCGCGGGCCGGGCGCGTTGATCGGGAGCGCAAGTCTCGTCAAGCAGGTCGTGTTTCCTATCGAGCTGCTCCCGATCGCGGCGACCATTGCTGCGACGATCCCGCATCTGCCGGCCCTCGGGCTCGTCATTGTCTACAAGGCTTATGTGGGGGGTCTCAGCTGGATGCTGCTGTTGCTGCCGGTCGTGTTTACCATCCATGCGATTCTGGCGATCGGATTGAGCTTCGCCCTGTCCGCTATCACTCCGTTCTTCCGCGATATGCGCGAGATCGTTACGGTCTTCACGTCGATTGCGATGTATCTGATGCCGACGGTGTACCTGCCCGATTGGATGCCGCGTGCACTCCGTCCGTTGATCTATTCGAATCCCTTCAGTTACGTCGTCTGGGTCTACCAGGACGTTCTCTTCTTCGGTTCGTTCAGGCATCCGTACGCCTGGGCGGTGACCATCGTGTTCGCGCTGTTCAGTCTGGGGCTCGGATACCGCATCTTTGAAAAGCTGAAACCGTACTATGGCAATGCTCTCTGACGATCGAAACGACGGCGGACTGGTCCCGCTTGCCGGTTCATTGGAGCCGCAGTGCGCCATTCGCGTCACTGACCTGGGAAAAGCCTATCGGCTCTATCCGCAGCCGTTGGATTTCGTGAAGGAGATCCTCACCGGAAAGCCCCGACACCACGAGCATTGGGCAATCCAGAATGTTTCCTTTGAAGTGCTGCGCGGACGCGTGGTCGGCATCATCGGGCCGAACGGCGCGGGAAAGAGTACCCTCCTGAAGATCATCGCCGGACTGCTGGATGCCACAACCGGGCGTGTTGAAGTGGCTGGAAAGCTGTCTGCGATTCTGGAATTGGGCACCGGCTTTCATCCGGACGTGTCGGGGCGCGACAACATCGTCCTGGGCGGCATGTGCCTCGGCATGTCGCGAGCTGAGATCGAAGCGAAGGTTCCCTGGATCATCGATTTCAGCGAACTTGAAGACGTGATCGACCAGCCATTCCGGACCTACTCCAGCGGCATGCAGGCGCGGCTCACCTTTGCCACGGCGATCAGCGTCGATCCCGAACTCTTTATCGTTGATGAGGCTCTCGCAGCCGGTGACACCGCATTCGTCAACAAGTGCATGAAGCGCGTTCGTCATATTTGCGAAAGCGGCGCAACCGTCCTGTTCGTTTCGCATTCGAGCGGGCTGATCAGCGAACTGTGCGACGAGGCGATCTGGATCGACAAGGGACGGGTGCTGATGCATGGCAATGCCCAGCGCGTCAGCAAGGCGTATGAGCAGAGTGTCTGGGATATCGAGGAAGCGCGCAATCTCAGGGAGACCAAGAAGCTCAGCCAGTCGGTTGAGAACACGGCTGAAACCGGTAAATATCAGCTTGGCGGCGATACGCTGCAGATCACTGCCGTCGAGGTGCTTGACGTCGACGGCAAGCCGATCGGCGTCGTCAAAAACGGGCAGCCGCTTCGAATCCGGGTGTCGTGGTCGGGCGTCTCTGAGCACAAGCAGATTTACGCAAGCCTGCGGATCGATACCGCGCGGCTCCAGGCGGTCGCCGGAATTGAGGGGTACGACGGTGGCCTGTTTCTCGATGGAGAGAATGGTCTGCCGGAACGCGGAAGCGTGATCTACGAGGTGCCCGAGCTCGCTCTTGGCGAAGGGCAGTATTACATTTCAGCCTCTCTGTGCCATCACATGCTGCCGAAGGGGGCGGAAGCCATTTTGCACTATGTGGAGAAGGCGGCTCAGTTCTCGGTGGCGCGGAACTCGTTGTGGCACTTCAGCTACCTCTATGATCCGAAGTTTACCTGCCGGATAGAAGGCGACCTATGATCGAAGACGGATGGCGGGAGAGACTGGAAGCCTTCTTCGAGCTCAGGGCCAGTTCGATCACGGAGCGGCCGACCCTCGAAGATCTCTGCTATATTGCCGGCCGCAATCCGCGGCTGTGGGCTGACGAGCGCCTTCTCGACGACCTCAGATTCGACATGCTCGCCCTAATGAAGGTCGGCCAAAGCTCATCGATTCTTGAAGTCGGCTGTGCAGCCGGTTTTTTAGCGAAGGTCGTCGCTCCCAGTGTCAGTGAATATACGGGAGTTGATCTCGCCGACGCTCCGCTTGCGGTTGCAAAGCGGCTTGGACTGACAAATGCGAATTTCGAGAGAGCCCGCGGCGAAAGCCTCCAGTTCCCTGATCGGCGGTTCGATGCTGCGTTTTGTTATGACGTGTTCTCGAATTTCCCGTCGTTTGCGGTAGGGGAGCCCATCATTGCGGAAATGTTACGTGTGGTGAAGCCGCAAGGCCGCGTGCTGGTCGGATCCATTCCAGATCGCGAGAAGGCGGAAGAACTACAGGCCGTGGCGAACAATCTCACGACGAAATTCGAGCAGGAGTTTGGACCTGAAGCGGAGCGGGCGCCACTGGGAACAATTCGGAAATCCGAGCAAAGACCGGGCCCTGGAGCGAAGATCGCTAGATTGCTGGGATTGAGGAAGTTGTCGGCGCCGATTTCGCTCGAGATCAAGCCCGAGATCATCTCCTACTATTTCGATCGTAAGGATTTTGTGGAGCTTGGACGTCGCCTCGGCGTCGAAACTAGAATTGTCGATATCCATCCGCTGAATCCCTATTACGGCACGCGCTTCAATGCAGTGTTTGAATCGCGATGAAAGTCGTCCGATTTCGCAAAATCGATCGTAGCGCTTGGGACCGTCTGGCGCTGCAATCGCCGCAGGCCTGGCTCACACATCGGTCTTCCTGGGTCGAGATCGAGGAACGGTTCTTCGTGTCTGCGAACCTGTCGTTCGCTTTAGAAGAGAATTCGCAACTCGTCGGCATCCAGCCGTTGTTTATCAGTGAAGGCGCCGGAACGGCGCTTGGCGAGCGATTGCTACACTCGGGAATTCATCGCCATACTGGCCTTGCGCTCGACGCCGATATCGACGCTGGCGTAGCGAAGGCCGCGCGTCAGGCCGCGATGCACGAGATACTCGCTATCGCCGATCTATATGACGTCGATCGCATTCAGTTGAACTGCCACAATCTTGCGCCGGCAAATCGGCCTTCCGGAAGGGAGGCAGTGCCGTTCTGGGTCAGCGATTTCGGTTTTCAGCTTGGCATTGCGTTCGGACCGTCGGGAATGTTGCCTTGCCCCGGTTCCTCGACCCTGAATGCTGATCAATTGGTCGATCTTGCTCCGGCCGTTGAACAGTTGTTCGCGAGATTGGATAACACTTGCCGCACCGCGGTGCGGAAAGCGGAGAAATCAGGTCTGCAATTCGAGATATCGAGCGATGTCTCACATCTCGAAGCCTACATCAATATCGCGCGCGCATCGGCCACAAGAACCGGCGAAAGCCTGCCACCACTCGAATATTATAGAAGTATCTTCAGGTCATTTGCTGCCACGGCCGGCGTTCACGTCGCATTTGTCAGGCACGATATGAACGCAATTGCAGGCCTCATCTTGTTGGCTGACAAGAATGCGGTCAGTTTTCTCGCCGGCGTTTCCCTGCCCGACGCGATGAAGCTGAGGCCCAACGACTTCCTGCACTGGAACGCGATAAAGTGGGCCAAGCATTCGGGATTCGAAGTATACCGGTTTGGACCCTGGTTTCCTGAGGTGCCGCGCGACTGGCCGATCTCCAAGGTCTCTCTGTTCAAGACCAAATTCGGATCGAGAAGCCTGCCAATCATCCAGGGTAGCTTGTTCCGCCGGCCAGAACTCTACACGTCGAACCTTCCGAATCCGCTGAACGAGGTTGGGAGGATGCCGGCGCGACCGACTGTTTCCGGACCAGCGGGTTCTTCGTTGATAGCTCACCATCTCCAGATGTTCGGATTCGAGAGGGTCTCGTCGATGCAGGATGGCGAGCCCGTGGTGCTTCACCGGCCGAGCCTTGCCGATGTGCCTTTGGCGAACGGCGTTCTTGAGCGGGGCGGCTGCGTGATCGCTGTTCTTCCCAGCGTGCCATTTGGAAAAGCGTTCGGTGTCGAAACGGAAGCAAGAACAGTTGTCTCACCTGAGGTGTTCCACGCGAGATTTGCGGGTCAAAAACCGTGGTCGCGGCTGCGAACGTTGCATTCTCATATGCTCCTCAGGGCTGAAGGTGATGTGACGACTATCGTCACGAACCACCGGCAGGAAGCGGTCTGGCTTCAGAGGCAGGCAGGGAATGGCGGTTCGATCATTTTCATCGGAACGGATATCGCTTCCGATCTCGTTCGCTATCGGCAAGGCGATCCCGCGGCCGCGAACAATCGGCCCACGAAGACCATGTGGGGTATTGCCGGCGAGCGGCCGAACTATCTTTTCGAAGGCCAGCTTGCAGGGGAAAGCTTGCGTGAGCGACCCGCCGACTGGTGGTGCGAGGCGCTAGCCGACGCATTAGCGCGCCTGTGCGGGGTGAACAGATTGCCGATGCTGCCGAACGGGGCGGCGGGTGCCATCATCGTGACCGGAGATGATGACCAGGCGGCGCTGAGCCGTTATGCGCAGCAGCGGGAGGCGCTCGGATCGACGCCGATCACCTACTATCTTCACCCCCTCACAAAGCACACCGCGAGCACGCTCAAGCAACTTGGATCAGGCAGGAGGCTCGAGCTGGGTCTTCATCCCGATGCGCTTGAGCAGCCCAACCGGTACGCCGATCTTTTCACCGAACAGGCGAAATGGTTTGAGCAGTTGGCCGGAGAGAGCGCGCGGACCGTACGAAATCATGGCTTTCTGAATGATGGCTATTGGGGGCATGCGACGGCCTGGAATGCTCGCGGCGTGAAGGGCAGTTCGAATTTGCCGGGGCTCGACGGCTGCATCATCAATGGTTCGCTGTTGCCCGCCAAGCTCCTGCTGGACAACAAGCTGACTGAACATTGGAGCATCCTGACTGCGATCGGTGACGGGATCGTATTTGTGCATGGTTGGGATGATCGTCAATCGGCCAACTGTATCCTTGATCTGGCTGATCGGATTCGCAACGATGGCGTTCCCGGAGTGATCGTTGTCAATCTGCATCCCGAGAATATCGATAAGACTCGGGGGATGCACCGGGCAGTCCGCAAAGTTGTCGAGGACGGCTTTGTTCCGTGGACGATGAGCGAATGTTTTGAGTGGTTCGAACGCCGACAGCAACCGGCACTTGAGCTGCGAAAACGACCATCCTTTCAATGGTGGAGAAAAATTTGAGTACAGCTCGTCGGCGTTTGGTTGTGCTTGGGGGGCCCGGAGATGGGCTTGTCGTTGCAGAAGCCATTCACCAGGCTGCTGCGGCAGGGCAGGCGATTGAGCTCGTCGGCTTCCTTAATGATGCGCTGCCATCAGGCTCGGTTTTGCAGAATGTCCCGGTCCTTGGACGTTTCGAAGACTGGCGGCTACTCGATTCCGATATGCTGTTCTGCCCGGCGGTTCAAAAGGTGAAAGACATGCCGGCGCGGGTCGATAGGATCGAAAGCCTTGGAATTCCGGATGAGCGCTGGGGAACCATCATTCATCCGCGAGCTGTGGTGGCATCTGACGTTGAAGTCGGTGTGGGCGCCTTCGTGGCCTCCTGCGTCACGGTTCAACCCGGATCCCGGATAGGTCGATTTGCCAGCGTCCGCGCCGGAGCAGTTCTCGGGCACCACAGCGTTGTCGACGATCACGGCTATGTTGGACCGAATGCAACGATGTGCGGCCGAACTGTCGTGTCGTATGGCGCTCATCTCGGCCCCGGGGCCGTTCTGCTCGACAGCCGCACTCTCGGACCATTCTCCGTCGCGGGAATTTCGGCGGCGGTTACCAAGGACGTGCCCGAGTATTGGGTTGTGTTCGGAAATCCTGCCGTCCGGGTTGGTACGGTTCCAAAACGTCAGAGATAAAGAGTTACCCGACCAGCGGCATGTTGGAATCAAGGAAACATGGCCGCTCTCGCTGATCATCTCGTATCGAGGGAGGATGTATGACGGACGTTCGCGCCAAGATAGTTGAAATCATCAACGGAATAACGCGGCCTGCAAAGATCGGAAATTCCGATCCCGAGAAGTCGTTGCTTGCCGAGGGGCTCCTGGACTCTCTCGATTTTGCGAGCGTGCTGATGGCCATTGAGGACGAGTTCGACCTCGTTCTGCAGGATGCCGACGTGGAGGACTTGAATTCAATCAACAAGCTGGTCCAATTCGTTTCGGTCCATGCGACGGCGTAGGTAGGTTGGTTGTGTCGCGACCGCCACAACTTATTCTCGTCACCGATGACACTGCAGGCAGAGCCCTGACGATCGATGATATCGTCGTCGGCGACGCGGTCGAGCAGCAGTTTGCATTCGATCGTCCAGCGCGCGACGCCTTTGCGATCGTTGCAAACGATCGTGCGCCTGTTCACGACGACGAACGGTTTGCCCACAGCAAGGGATTCGGCGGTCCAATCATTCAGGGGTTCTGCGTTGCGTCGCGCTTCTCTCGGCTGATTGGAATGTACTTGCCGGGAGAGCACGCAATTCTGCAAGGCGTCAATCTTACTTTCCGGCAACCTACGTATGAAGGGCAAGCCGTTCGTTTCCGAGTGTGCGTAACGCGAGTCCTTCGACCCATGCGGGTCATCAAGTTGAGTCTTCTGACGACATCAGATAGCGGCGACCATCTGGAGGGCGAGGCGCAATGTCTGATACGGTAGCGGGGAACGCATCGTCTGTCGCATGTCTCCTGGAGCGCCTGGAGGGTCGACGAGACGCTCCGGCATTGGCGATTGGCAAGGCGGAAATATCGACCGGTCAGTTGCTCACGGCAATGGCCGCTTGGGAAGCGGATCTCTTGGCGGCTGGTATCGCGCCCGGCGATATCTGCGCTTTCGAGGGGGAATATGGCGTCGAATCGATAAGCCTGATCCTGGCGTTGCTGAAGCTCAAGACCGTTCTCGTTCCCTTCAGCCTCGGTGTCCGCGAGGAGCGTGGACGATTGTCCTCGCTTGCCAGAGTGAAGTGGTTCATCGATCCGCTCGCAAGAGGAATCGCGCGAGAGGGCGAGTTGGAGGGCCGCGATCACCCGCTGATCGAGGAACTCAGGACACGGGAGCATCCAGGTCTTATCGTATTTACCTCTGGATCGTCCGGCACCCCCAAGGCGATCCTTCACGACGTCGAACGTGTCGCCTCGAAGTTTCTAAAGCCTCGCAAGTCGTGGCGCATGCTGTTGATGCTGCTGATCGATCATTTCGGCGGAATAAACACGCTTCTTGCCTGTCTGTTTGACGGTGGCGTGGGGATATGCGTTGACAACAGATCTCCAGAAGCAGTGTGCCGGGCAGTATCGGATGGGCGGGCCGAATTGCTGCCGACGACGCCAACGTTCCTCGGCGTGCTGATCGGCTCGGGTCTTTGGAGAAAGTATGATCTCTCGTCAATTCGTTTGATCACATTCGGCGCCGAGCCCATGCCACCCGCAACGCTTCGGCGAGTGAGAGAGGTCTTTCCAAATGCGGCTCTCAAACAGACTTATGGCTTGTCCGAGCTCGGGGTCCTCCGGTCCTCGTCACCTGATCCTGAATCTCTATGGATAAGGATTGGAGGGGACGGGTTTGAGACGCGCGTGATCGATGGTGAACTCCACGTTCGATCGGCGTCATCCATGCTCGGGTACTTGAACGCGCCGAGTCCGGTGAACTCCGATGGCTGGATGAGCACTGGCGATCTTGTCGAGGAAAACGACCGCGGATTGGTGCGCTTTGTCGGGCGCAAAACCGAAGTTATCAATGTTGGTGGGCAAAAGGTCTTCCCACTCGAAGTCGAGGATGTGATCCTCGAGCTGGACGACGTTGTAGAGGTAGCCGTTCATGGAGTGCCTCACACTCTGCTCGGCAATGCAGTCGTTGCGCGCGTTGCACTTCAGCGACCGGAAGGTACGGGCGAGGCAATTCAGAGAATTCGCGATCACTGCCGAAGCCGTCTGCAAAAATACAAGGTCCCGATCCGGTTTGAGATTGTAGACCACGCTTCGCTGACGACGATGCGGTCGAAAAAGGCCCGGAACCGCCCGATGCCGGAGAACTGATTTTGTGTGGCGCACGAGAGTTTCCAGATGAATGACAAGCACAGCATTTTGGTAAGTGGCGGAAGTCGCGGCCTCGGCTTGGCGCTCGTGAAGGCCTTCCTGGCAGATGGGCATCGGGTTGCATCTTTCAGCCGCCGGCAATCAGGCGAGGTTGCTGGGCTCCTCAACGACTATCCGGATCAGTTTGTCTTCTCTGAGTGCGATATTACGGAGACCGATCGGTTCAAGGAGCTTATTCGGAACTTTGAAAAGCGCATCGGACGGCTTTCAGGCCTGGTCAACAACGCAGGGATCGTGGCGGAGGAAATTCTGGCGCGGCAGGATGTCGGCGACATCGAAAAATTGCTGGCGGTCAATCTCGCGGGACCGTTGCACCTTACTCGCGCCGCGATTCGCGGCATGATGATCAATGGCGCCGGTGTAGTCGTGAACATAAGTTCGATCGTCAGTGTTAGTGGATACAAGGGAACGGTCGCATATTCTGCTACTAAAGGTGGAATCAATGCGATGACGCGCGCCCTGGCCAGAGAGCTTGGCGGCCGGGGAATACGGGTAAATACCGTGGCGCCCGGCTATATGGAAACGGATCTCGTTGCCGACATGGATCCCTCGAAATTGAAGCAGATCGTGAGGCGAACTCCGCTGGGCAGAGCAGGGACAGTTGACGATGTTGTCGGGATCGTTCGCTTCTTGATGAGCGAAGAGGCCCGGTTCATCACTGGGCAGACAATCGTCGTCGACGGCGGCTTGACGGCTTGAGCGAGATGCAGACGCTTCTCTTTGAACCAGCCGCCGCATTTCGGGGACCGCGCGACTATGTGCACTCCACCGATATCTATGAAGAAATCATGGCCGGAGCCCGATATCACGGTGTCGCGCTCGATTGTGGCCTCGACCTGAAGATTCTTAATAGGATTTGCTATCGTCCCGTCTATTCCTTCGTAAGGGACGGAGACGTTGATACGGCTGACGCTGCGGCCATTGCCTTACTCCCAGGGTCTCCCTGGCAGGTGAAGATCATTGAAACGACGGAGCCGGTTGTCGCGCGGAAGAGCTATGACGAGCAGAAGATCTTCAACGCGTCCAGGATTGCTGGAAACCGGATATCACTCGTGGAACCGGTTGGGATGAGGCCTGTCGAGATTGCTACGGCTCTCTCGGTGAAGTTTCACAAATTTGGCTTCCCGCCGGATCCCGGCACGCGCTGGCTCCTGGCGCGGCTCGAGTTGTCTCGACTGTTTCGAGACGAGGATTCTGTTGGTCTTGCGATCGAGCTTGAACGCAGAGTCGGCAAGAAGATGACCCGATCCCGTATCGTCTCGGCAGACGGCGTAATCGGAGCCCTAACGTTTATCCTGGCATAGTGGATGAAATTGCGTATCGACGCAATTCTCCGCATGCCGCATCCAGCTGAGGCGCTCAATTGAACATCACCGAGCCAAGTTTTGACGAGAGTGAGATCGCCATCCTGCGGGAATGTCTCAATTCGAAATGGGTTACCCAGGGGCCATTAACCGAACGCTTCGAGAAGCTGATCGCAGCGAAGCATGAAGTAAAGCATGCCCTCGCGTGCACGTCGTGCACCGCGGCGCTGCATTTGGCGACCTTGGCCCTGAACCTTGGGTCGGGCGACGAGGTGATTGTCCCGGCCTTCACCTGGGTGACAAGCGCGCACTCCGCGGAATATGTCGGCGCAAAACCCGTCTTCGTCGACATCGATCTGTCGACCTTCAATATCGCTCCGGAACGGCTGGAGGCCGCGATCACGCCGCGCACGAAGGCGATCGTTGCGGTCCACCTGTTCGGTCTCGCCGCTCCGATGGATGAGATCAAGGCGATTGCAGAGCCTCGCGGTATCGCGGTGATCGAGGATGCGGCGTGCGCGATCGGCACGACCTACAAGGGCAAGCCGATTGGCGCGATCGGCGACATCGGTTGCTTTTCGTTCCACCCGCGCAAGGCGGTGACGACGGGAGAGGGCGGCGCCGTGACCACCAACCGCGATGACCTCGCGGAACGCGTGCGATCGCAACGCAACCACGGCGCCACCGGCGCTCCGGATGCGTCGATCGAGCCTCACGGCCCCTGGACGATGGCGACGTTCGACAATCTTGGCTTTAACTTGCGCTTGTCGGACATCCAGGCTGCCGTCGGCGTGGCGCAGATGGGCAAGCTCGACCGGCTGCTGTCGGAACGCAGGCGTCTCGGGCATCGCTATTCCGAGTTGCTGGCAGGAAACAATTCGATCGTGCGGCCGCTGGGCGGGGACGTCGACGGGCATGCGTTTCAATCCTACGTTATTCGTGTCGTTGACGGAGATCGTGCGCGCCGCAACGCAATAATGGCGACGCTGGCTGCCGCGGGAATCCAAACCCGCCCGGGCACGCATGCGGTGCATCGGCTCGGCTACTACAAGAACAAGTATGGCCTGCGGCCCGAGCAGTTTCCGAACGCGGCACTTGCCGAGGACACGACGATCACACTGCCTATTTTCCCGAACATGACGGAAGAGGATCAGGCCCGGGTGGTTGATTGCATTAATCGGGCAAGCGCCTGAGGCAAGCGCGGAACGGCATCGGTGTCTTCGAGACTCTTTCGGTCGGCGCGCTACCTGCTTGAGGGGACGCGCTTTCCCAACCTTACGCGGTTCGCCCGAAAGAACCAGACGTTTGAAGCAGCTCTCTCGGCACTTGCTCCAACGCGAGGGAGAGGACGCGTAGACCAGGCGATCGTTGGAAACGCGAACCGGTTTGCTGCCGAGGGCGATTACGCGCTGCTCACCACTCTGCTGGATGCGTTGCGGCCGTTCCTCAATCCCGATCAATCGCCTGACGCGCGCGACTTCTGGGATGCTCTCGTCGCCGATTGTCGCGCGATCACTGAGGATCGCTTGCGGAGCGGAGAGATGAATTCGCTCTGGGGGGTCACGCCGATCGTCAATCTGACTTCGGGCGTCGCCGCAGACCGTGCCTTGGGCGTCAATGCGCGCTCGCTCGTGTTTACGACGTACCATACGTCTTCGAATTTCGATTTTGTATGCTCTGAAATTCAAGCGCGCCTCGTGGCCGAGCGGGGCGAGGACTGGTTCCTGTTTCGATGGCTCATGCTGATCTGGGCGATCGCCAACTTCGATTTTTTTCATCTCTACAACGATCGCGGCATCATCGAGCCGGCAGGTGGCTACGGCAGTCCCCGCTTCGGAATTGCGGTGCGCGAGATGGAAATCTATCGGCAGGCCGGGAAACGGCTCTATACCTACGCATATGGCGCAGACCACAGAACGCGCGAAAAAAACATGGCGCTGGGAAAATGGAATTTCTGCTCGGAATGTCCTGATCCGGGCGTCTATTGTGTCTGCGACGATGCCGGTGGCGCTGCCATGCTGCAAGTCATCAGGGAGTACTCAACGGCCGTGGTCGCGCATGGGCTCGCCATGAAGCTCATTCCTGGTGCTCGAAATGTGCCGTACTTGACGGTCGATGTTGACAGGGTATCTCCCGGGCCACCCCGGAGTCGAGGGAACGGCAAGCTGGTCGTGGGCCACTTTCCAAACCACGGTTATTTCAAGGGGACGAAGTATCTGCAAGGCGCAATCGACTCCCTGCAGGCTGAAGGTCATCAAGTCGAGTTCCTGCAACTGAGCGGAAGGCCGCACGATGAGATTCTGGCAGCGATGCAGACGATCGACGTTCTTGTCGACCAGCTCATCAGCGGGTCGTTCGGCTTGACGGCCGTTGAGGCAATGGCATCGGGCTGTCCCGTCATCTGCTACCTGCACGATGGGGTCGCGGTGGCCGAGCGGGAGGCCTGTCCGGTCATCGAGGCAAATCCGGACACGATAAAGCAGGTCCTGCATCAGCTGATCCTGGACCGCGCGCGGCTTTCCGACGCCGGCGCTGCCGGCCCTCACTATGTCCGCAGAAACTACTCGGTGGAGGCGCTGGGCAAGCATTTGGCAGATCTTTATCTGGCAACTGCGGACTTGCCGATACCGCTGAAGGCAAGAGTTGCCGAAAGCGCCAGGTTGCTGAATTCGTGATGCCGTCAAAGCGATGCATGCCCGAAAATCCGAACTGGCTTTGCCGTCGCGTCGCTCATGCACGGAGCGCCTGAACCAGTGTCAGTTTCCTATGTCGAAGCGCGCCTCGAGAGCCCCTTGAGCCCAACCGACGCAACACGCGCGATCGAGGCTGAAAACGCACGCGCATTGCGTCTGGTCGACGACTTCCAGCGAAGAATGGGGCGACCGCTCCGGGTTCTTCACATCGGCAACATCGCCAACAATGCCTACAACAATGCCCGGATTCAGCGACAGCTCGGCATCCAGGCGGATGTGCTCTGCTATAATTATTACCACATCATGGGCTGTCCCGAGTGGGAGGACGGCGCGCTGCAGGAGGGATCCTCGGCGCTGGGGCAGGATCATTTCAAACCGGATTGGTGGGCGACCAGCTTGAAAGGATGGAAGCGGCCTCGCTGGTTTGTTCAGGGGCCATCCGCGCTTTGCATTGAATACCTTCGCGCCAAGAACGCAGGTTGGCGAACGACGGCATATCTGAAATGGCTGGAGCTGGAGCTGAAGGCGCTTCAGGACGCCCGTTCCGGCGACAATGCGGGCTTCCGTGCCAAGTATGTTCCCCAGCATCTGAGATTCCTGCTCTGGCTCAGCGGACCCGGTCGGTCGTCGCAAGGGAGCAGGCAGCCGCTCAGCCTGTACAGAATATGGCTGGGCACTCTCGTGGCAAACGGCGTGCTCGGTCGTGAGGGCAAGACGGACGAATTCGAAGCGAGCTGGCTGGACAAAATCTCGGCCGCCGCATGGTTGAGGATTGCGCGCCGGGGTCCGCAGGCCGATGCGGAGGCCCGGGCCGCACTCGGGGCCCTGCGGGAAGATGTTCGCTGGTTGTGCACCGGCGGATTGCGGGAGAGATCGTCTTCGGTCGCCCGTTCACTGACCCACAGCTTCCTGGCGCTGCTCGAGCGGGTCATGCTCAAGTTCGTTCCGGTTTCGGAATCCGGCTGCGTGGCGCGATCGATGTCCGATCCGGTGACGCGGGCGAAGGAAATCGAGGCGCTGCTCGATGAAATCAGGAGGGATCCCGCCGAGCTTGACGGTCAGTCACTTCGTTACCGCGAAGAGTATGTAACGATCCATCCGAAGCCCTTCGAAGATGTCCTGCTGCACTATGACATCATCCAGGGATATGCGATCGACGGACTGATACCGATGATGAACGGCGTCAAGAATTTCAGCTGCTACGAGCACGGAACGCTGCGCGAAATCCCGTTCGAGAACAATCTGACCGGATTGATCTGCCGGATCTCGTTTCAGCGCGCGCCCGCAGTCTTTGTAACCAATTCGGACGTCCTGCCGTCGGTCGAACGCCTGGGACTGGCGAAGGACAAGGTCGTCTACCTTCCGCACGCGTTCGACAATCACAAGTTGCGCGCATTCCGTGAAGCATACCCGGAGCTAAAGCCCCCGACGGGCGGGCCGGTGATCTTCTTCAGTCCGTCCCGCCATCATTGGAAACTGGGAAATTCGTCCTGGCAGAAGGGCAATGATGTGATCATCCGGGCCGCGGCCGAAGTCGCGCGGGAGACGAGAAACTTCAGGCTTGTGTTCGTCGAATGGGGCCAGGAAGTCGCAGACAGCAAGGCGTTGATCGACGAACTGGGCCTGTCCGAGCTGGTCGAATGGATTCCGGCCATGTCGAAGCGGGAGCTGTGGCAGCGCTACTGCGTATCGCACGCGGTGGTCGATCAATTCGTTGTTCCAGCGCTCGGCGGCGTCGGGTTCGAGACGATGGCGCTGGGTGTCCGGCTGATCTCGGCGATCGACAGGCAGCAGACCGCGTTGTTCTTCGGTCAGGAGCCGCCGCTGCTCGCGGCCGGCAATGTCGCCGATTGCGCCGGCCGAATGCGGGAAGTCATCCAGGATCCTCTCGATACCCAGGGCCGGGGTGCCGCCGCTTCGCAATGGATGTCGACCTACCATTCCGCGGAAAGAATCGTTGCTCTCCAGTGCAAGGCGTACAGCAATTTGCTGGTGGGGCAGTGGTGATGGCGTTTCCCGCGAGGCCGATGCTGATTTCCTAGAGTTGCCATAGAATGATGCTCAAGCAGATATCATCTTTCATCAAGCAGTATCCTCCGCTTTTCCGCGCGCTGCGTCCCGTATTCTATTTCGGTTTTGGCCGGTGGAATGTGCTGGTCTCACAGCTCGTGGTCCGCCGCGCACAGTTCGTGCAGGCGCGAATCCCGAAGATGTCCGATGCGGCCGACGCGACGTCGCGAAACAGGCAGATTGGCCGATCTGCCTCTGGTCGCGAGGTGGTGATGCTCGTCGTCTCCGATCTGCGTGTGGACCCCCGGGTTGAAAGAGAAGCCCGCGCGCTCGGCGCCGCCGGATATGACGTGACGGTGATCTGCCCCGAGCCTGCGAAGGGGGCAGGGGCAACCTTCAATCTTGATTGGGGACCGCGCGTCCATATTCAGCACGCCGATTGGACGGCCGCGACGTTCATGAGCGAGCAGCCGGGTTACATTGCGGAACAGCTCTACCTGGAAGCGGTGAAGAGGAAGCCATTTGCGTTCCATGCGCATGATCTCTCCACGGCCTATGCCGCGATGGCGGCCGCAAAATACCGTGGCGCACACCTCGTGGTCGACTTCCACGAATGGTTCTCGGAGAACGTTCATTGGAGCACGAAGCAGTCCGCCTGGGCGCCGTATCCGCCGGAGTGGAAGCGGGCGCTGCAGGAGCTGGAGGTTCGTTGTCTCAACGAGGCGTCGGCCACCATCACGGTGTGCGACTCGATCGCGGATGCGATGAAGGCCGAGCTCGGCGGCAGCCGCCCCGTCGTGGTCCGTAACATTCCGGATATCGCGGTTACGCCGACGCGCGCGTATCCGCCGCTGAAGCAGCAACTGGGGCTGCCGGAATCGACCTTCGTGCTGCTGTGGCAGGGAGGAACCGGCCCGACGCGCCTGATCGAGCCGATCATCGAAGCCCTTGCTTATGTACCCGACTGTGTTTTCGTCATCCGGGGGCCTTCGCTGGATCTGTTCGGGCCCGACTATCTGGCATTGGCACAGCGCGTCGACGTGGAGGGCAGGGTGGTGCTTGCTCCGCCGGTGCCGTCGAAGGACGTTGTCGCGGCCGCCCGCGGCGCAGATGCCGGCATTTGGACATTGCCGGCGCTGTGCCGCAACTTCACCTTTGCGCTCCCCAACAAGATCTTCGAATACCTGGCCGCCGATCTCCCCGTCCTCGTTGCGCACTACGCGGAAGCGAAGCGTCTTGTCGAGGAGAACGCGGTCGGGTTGACGTTCGATCCCTACGATCCGCGTTCCATCGCGGAATCGATCAACCGCATGGTCCAGGACAAGCAGCTCCGGGCAGACTTCAAGGCGAGCACGCGGACGACCCTCGCAAAGCTCGATGCAAAGTCGGAATGGCAGAAGGTCGTTTCGCTCTACGAGAGCCTGTCTCCAAAAAAGCCGCTGCAGCGCGGATCCACGCAATGAAGGATCGACTGAGATCGCTCGCGCGGCAGGTTTTGCCGCGGAGCGTTCGGGTCTGGATGCTCACGACCTGGTCGATCGCGAGATCGCCGGGGCGGGGAGCCGTCGTGCGCCGCAAATTCCACGCGCTGCCGCTGAAGCTTCTCAGGCTGGTCGCAACGGGAGTTTCGATCGCCATTCTAAAGCTTGCGACCTACGTCGCTCCCATAGCCGGAGCCATGCGGTTGCGGCGCGGACGACCCAGGACCTTGTGGGGCGTAACGCCGATCCTGACCTTGGAGCTTAAGGCCAGGGCTGACCGGATGCTCGGCTTCCGGTCGACGTCTCTTGTCTACGTAACCTACGTCATCATGTCGCGCTTCGACCTGAATCTCCAGCGTCCCTACGTTCGGGCGCTCAGCTTCGCCCTGGGGCTCGCATTCCAGCGCGTGGTGCTCGCGTGGGCCTTGATGCGATATGACGTGTTTCACTTCTTCGCCGACCGCGGGCTGCTTGATTCAACGCAGCGCTTGCAGATCAACTTCGAGGAGCTTGCCGCGCTGCGACGGGCGCGCAAGCGGGTCTATATCTATGCGTATGGTGCCGATGTCCGCACCCGGCAGGCGACCCTAGCGCTCGGCCGATGGAATTTCTGCGTCGATTGCACGGAAGCGCCGAAATACTGCACCTGTCACGACGCAGAGGCTCAGCGCTATATTTCGGAAGTGGCCAGGAACGTGACGGCCCTGGTCTCGCTCGGTGACATGCTGACCTACATGCCGACGGCAAAACATATCAACTACTGGCCGCTCGATCTGGATCGGTTGAGTGCGGTTCTCCCTGACGCGCTGTCCGGTCCGCTGCGCGTCGCGCACGCGCCAAACCACACGCACTTCAAGGGCTCGAAATACCTGGAGCGGACCATCGACCGGCTGAAGCTGCAGGGGTACGATATCGAATATTGCAAGGTCCAGGGCGTGCCGAACAGCCAGGTGATCGAGCTTTTCGCGCAATCCGACATCGTGGCGGATCAGTTCATCGGCGGCGCGTACGGCTACACCGCGCTCGAAGCGATGGCGCTCGGCAAGCCGGTCCTGAGCTTCGTTAGAAGTCCGGATCTGGTCGAGGCGCCGGAGGAATGCCCGATCATCAACGCAACTCCGGACGAGCTCGAGCAGGCATTGCTGTGGATCCTCCGCAATCGGGAGCGCCTTCGCAGGATCGGCGAGCAGGGACGGCGCTATGTCGAGCGGTGGCACGGCATCTCCGCCATCGCTGCACGACTGGGTCAACTCTATCGAGAGACCGCAAATTTCCCCCCGAACGTCGTTGACCGCATTCGGATCGCCCAGGATCAGGAGGAAGCTCGCCGCAACGCTATTGCTGTCGCCGCGAATTGGGAGCATCCGTTCCAGGTCACGCGGCAGTCTGCTCCGGACGATGTCGGTGCGCTCGCGAGGACGATACCCTGATGACCGACCCGCAAAGGCGCTTCTGGTGACGTCAGTCGACGCTTTCGCCGCAATGATGTCGTCGCTACGGCCGCAGCCGCAAGGCGTCGATTGGCATCGGCGTTTTCAGCAAGAGCATGGGCGGGCGCTGCGTGTGCTGCACCTCGGCAACATCGCGAACAATGCGTTCAACAATGCCAGGATTCAGCGCCAACACGGCATAGATGCCTATGTCATCGCCTATGAAAACTATCACATCATGGCTTGCCCTGAATGGGAGGAGGCGGTGTTCGAGGGGGACCTCGGAGATCCGTTCTTTCCCGAGTGGACCAAGGTCAATCTCGGGGGCTACCGGCGGCCGCGATGGTTTGCTTCCGGGCCTCTGAAACTGTGTTGCTCGATGATTGCCGCCGAGGTTGGCGGGCAGTCGGACCAAGCCGATGAAGTTCGACGCGCGCTGGATCGCGCCCGGCAATCCGTGAGCGGGCAGACGCTGTCCGTCCGCGCGACTCGTCTTGGCCAGAAGATAGCACGGCGGATTCGCAGATCGCCTGCGATGGCCCGCGATCTCTTCCTGAGGCGCGTGCTGGCAAAGGATGATCCGGAGCAGATGCGGCTTGCGGCGGTATGGCGGCAAGGCAGCGCGCCGGCTTCACCGCCGAGCGCTGCCGATTTCGCCAGCTACCGGGCGCGGCTCGCGCCGCTCGTCGGTCTGCTGGATCAGTTCGACGTCATCCAGGCTTACGCAACCGATGGTGCTTGGCCGCTGCTCGCCCAGCGCCCTTACTTCGGATATGAGCATGGAACGTTGCGGGCGCTTCCATTTCAGGACGATAGCCTCGGGCGGCTGACCGCCACCGTGTTCCTTGGAGCTGACCACGTTTTCGTCACCAATATCGATTGCGTACCTGCCGCGCGGCGGCTCGGCGTGCCGCCGGATCGGATTACGCCGCTTCCGCACGCCTTCGACGACACGAAACTCATAGAATTCGGGAAGCAGAATAGCGCGATCCGGCCTCCCGGCGACGGTGTCGTTGTATTTCACCCGACCCGTCATGATTGGCGCGACGCGGACCCCAGCCTCGTGAAGGGCAATGATCGGTTGATCCACGCCTTTGCGAGCGTGGTGCAGCAGGCGCCGGCGCTGCGACTTGTGATGATCGCCTGGGGACGCGACCTCGACGCCTCGCGGGAGCTGATACGGAGCCTGGGTCTCGATAACAGGGTGGAGTGGCTTGCGCCGATGCGCAAACCGGAGCTTTGGAGAACATATCTTCGCAGCCACGCCGTGCTGGATCAGTTCGTTCTCCCGTCATTCGGTGGCATCACCTTCGAAGCGCTGGCGCTCGGAAGGCGCGTCATCACGAACGTGGATTCGGGCATGGCGAGGGATTTCTTCTCCGAAGCTCCTCCCATCCTGTCGGCATCGACGGAGAGTGAGATTGCCGACGCGCTTCTCCGGATCGTGGCCGATCAGGACGACCGGCATCGGATCGGCGCGGCCGGTGCAGACTGGATCCGGCAGTATCACTCCGCGGCGAGAATCGTCGAGTTGCAATTGACTGCGTATCAACGGCAGATCGAAGCCGCGCGTGGGCATCATGGCGATCACCAAGGCTAACGGCACGGCCAGTCTTATTTGCTTAACAAGATGAAAATCCTTCACGGCCCCTTCAATATCGGCAATCAGCCCTGGTCGCTCTCGCGTGCCGAGCGCAGGCGCGGCAACAGCAGCGACCTGGTCGTTCGCAGCGGAACCTGGTTTCGCTATCCGGCGGACAAGGTGCTGTATGACGAAACGGCAACCGAGTTTCAGAAAGCAGCGCGTAGCGCGTGGTTCGGATTGTCCGCGCTGCTTCGCTACGACGTGCTCCACTACTATTTCGGCACGACATTCCTGTACACGGGCTATGCATTCGAGGGCGTGGGCCGGATGGGACCGCTGCTGAAGCGGCTGGTGACGATCGATCTCCAGCTGGCCAAGGGGCTGGGCAGGAAGCGGTTCATGACCCTGCAGGGATGCGACGCAAGGCTGGCGGGGGAGGGCAATCGGCGAAATCAGTGGACTATGTGTGCCAGCGGGCGTTGCTCAGCCTTTGAAACCTGCGTCGCGTCACTGGATGCGCGCCGGTCCCGCTTGATCGATCGTGTGCTGCCGCTGTTCGACCGCGTGTTCTATCTCAATCCGGAACTGGGGCACGTCGTTCCGGGCGGGCAGTTTCTCCCCTACGCCAACGTGGAGATCAGTCATTTCTCGCCCGAGTATCCCCGCGCCGAAGGCAGGCCGAGGATCGTCCACGCGCCGAGCGATCCGAGTATCAAGGGCACCCAGATGATCCTCGATGCGCTTGAGCGCCTGAAATCCCGGTTCGACTTCGAGCTGATCCTGGTCGAAAAGAAGACCCACGAAGAGGCGATGGCCATCTACAGGTCGGCCGATCTTGCCATTGACCAGGTGCTTGCGGGTTGGTACGGCGGCTTTGCTGTCGAGATGATGGCGATGGGAAAGCCAGTGGTTTGCTACGTCAGGGAAAACGACCTGCAATTCATCCCGCCGGCCATGCGGGATGATCTTGCGATCCTGAACGTCGATCCCGCACGGCTCACGGAAGATCTTGCGTCCATTCTCGAGCGCCGGGCCGAATGGACCGAGCTGGGAAAGCGATCTCGTCGTTATGTCGAGCGATGGCACGATCCCGACCACATTGCCGGGGCGATGATCGAGGCCTATCGCAGCCCCGACAGTACGTTCGTGCTGGCGCCCGCTGGCGTCGAGGTCGGGTAGATTCAGATGTGCGGCATTTCAGGCATTTTGCATTTTGGCTCTTGTCCGGACGCGGACGAGCGCATCCGCCGCATGGCGGCCAGCATCGAGCACCGCGGTCCGGATGACGACGGCTACTATGCCTCGCCCGACGTAGCATTGGGCTTCCGCCGACTTGCGATCGTCGATCTTGTCTCGGGCCACCAGCCGATGAGCAACGAGGACGGCACCGTATGGGTCGTCTTCAACGGCGAGATCTACAATCACCGCGAGCTCAGAAAGCAGCTCGAGGCCGCCGGCCATGTCTTTGCGACGGACCACTCGGACACCGAGGTTCTGGTGCATGGCTGGGAGCAGTGGAAGGACGGGCTGTTCAGCAGGCTGAACGGCATGTTCGCCTGCGCGATCTGGGACGAGCGGCAGCGTGAGCTGGCGATCGCCCGCGACCGGTACGGGATCAAGCCGCTCTACGTCGCGGAACTGCCCGGCAAGGGTCTCGTCTTCGGCTCGGAGGTGCGTGCGCTCTACGCCAGTGGGTTGATCGACAAGCAGTTCGATGCGTCGGCAACCCTGGAGTACTTCACGCTGATGAACAATTGGGGAGGGCGCACGCCGTTCCGCGGCGTTCGTCTCCTCAAGCCGGGTACCTTCGAGCGATTTGCGGCGAGTGGAAGTTCGAGCGGCACCTATTGGTCGCCGTCCTATCATCGCAAATACTCGCCCGGTTTGGCACGGGCCTCGGGCGAGTTTGGCGAGATATTGCAGTCCGCGTTGCGGAGACAGTTGGCCGCGGACGTTCCGGTGATGGCGTATCTATCGGGCGGCATCGACAGTTCGGCAATCACGGCTGGTGCGCACCAGATCGATCCGGTGGTCCGCGCCTATTCGTGCATCTTCGATCTCGAGAATGTCGGCGTCGACAAATTTGTCGATGAGCGCGAGTTCTCGAGGGCGGTCGCAAAGCAGCTCAATATCGAACGCGTCGAACTCATGGTGCCGCAGGACGCGCTGGTCCGTCACCTGGATGCGACGGTCGGCGCGATCGAATATCCTCGCATGGGAATGGCCTATGTGAATTATCTGATCGCGCAACGCGTCGCTCAGGACGCCAAGGTCGTTCTGTCGGGTACGGGCGGTGACGAAGTCACCGGAGGATATGTCGGCAGATATGCCATTGTGCCGAGGGCGGCTCCGGCTTCCCTGATGCGACGTGCCCTTCAGCGTCTTCGCGCCGGAGCGGCGGGTCGGGCGGCCTCAAGCGATGCCTTTGCCCTCTACCGGGCAAGCCTCAATGTCCCGATCTCGGCGGAGCGCATCAAGGATGCCTTTACGCCGGAGTTCTTGCGAGCCGCGGGAGGTTTCGATCCGCTCGCCGCGATCGGAGATGCGATCGGCTCGGTTCCGTCGCAAGACCCTTGGGACGTCATCATGCACGTCGATATGACCACCTACCTTCCAGGCCTTCTGGCTCTGGAAGACAAGCTGTCGATGGCGCATTCCCTTGAGGCGAGGGTGCCGCTGCTTGATAACGAGCTGGTCGACTATCTGCTCAACGTGGACTGGAGCCTGCTGTCCGACGGCTCCACGGGGAAGATCCTGTTTCGCGAAGCCGTCCGGCCGCTGGTGCCCGATACGATCTACCGGAAACCGAAGATGGGATTTGGTCCTCCGGACGCATCTTGGTACAGGGGCATTCTGCGCTCATGGATCGAGGAGCAACTTTCTGAATCCCGCATCAGGCAGCGCGGCGTGCTCCAGTATGACTTCGTACGTCGGATTCTGAACGAACATTTCGAAGACAGGGCAAGCCATGTCGCGCTGATCTGGTGTTTGCTCAGCTTCGAGTCCTGGTGCAAGCAACACGGCGCCTATGGCGGTGCCCTCCATTAGTTGCAGTTGTAGGAGCTAGATTTATGCGAACCGTTGCGTCTTCACGTCTCCGTCCGAACGGAATGGAGCTTCAGCTCGAGGCTTTCACGCAACAGGACGGCCAGATTATCGAAGGCATCCTTCGGACGCCCGATGCATCGCTGTGGTATCCGATCCTGCAAGGGGTTCCCTGCTTCCTGAGCGGCCCGATGCAGCCCGACCTGAGCGAGTTCTGCTCGCGCTACGGCTTGCCGAAGCCGGCGACCGCGCAGAGCCGGCCGGAGGCCCATGAGCAGGCCAAGACGAACCAGACCTTCTCGGACAAGTGGCGCCGCTTCAAGCAATACGGACTGCAACCCGAGCACAAGGAATTCCTGTTTGGTTGGTATTGCAAGAAGCTCGGGCTGCCCGATCTGGACGCCTTGAAGGCGTTCTACCGGTCCAAGCAGCGCGTGCTCGAGGTTGGTCCGGGGTCGGGCTTCAACACCCGGTTCATCGCCGAGAACTGCCCGGGCGAGGTGTTTGCGCTCGACGTGTCCGACGCGGCATTGACGACATTCGAGAACACCCGTGATCTCGAGAACTGTTCGGTCGTTCAGGCCGACTTGATGGAAGCGCCCTTCCCCGATGATACGTTTGACTTCATCATCGCGGACGGGGTGCTGCATCACACGCCGAACACCCGGGCGGCGGTAGAAGCCCTGTATCGAAAGGTCAGGCCCGGCGGCCAATTCTTCTTCTACGTCTATCGGAAGATGGGAGCCGCGCGGGTATTCGCCGACGATCATATCCGCCAGAATTTCATGCTGCTCTCCGCGGAGGAGTGCTATGCGGCCTGCGAAGGCATCACGGAGCTGGGCCGTGAATTGTCACGGCTGAATGCCACGATCACGCTGGAGAAGCCGATTCCGGTGCTTGGAATTCCCGCAGGAACGCACAACGTCCAGCGATTGCTGTACTACAACTTCCTGAAGTGTTTCTGGAACGAGGCGTTCGACTACGAAACGAACAACATGGTCAACTTCGATTGGTATCATCCGCACAACGCCTGGCAGCATAGCGATGAGGAGGTTGCAGGCTGGATGAAGGAACTCGGGGTCAAGAGCTACACCTTCAACGACTCCAATCCGAACGGGATCTCCGTTTTGCTGACGAAGCCAACGGTCTGACACGGCATGCGGATATTATTGACAGGCTGTACCGGGTTTGTCGGTTCTGCCCTCGGGCCCCGGTTGGTGGCCGAGGGACACGAGCTTTTCTGCGTTTGCCGGCCAGGAACGTCGGTCGCGTTCGGAACGGCCGTGGTTTGGGATGGAGCGACGGCGATCGAGGATTCCAGTTTCCCAAAGATGATAGATGTTGTCGTCCATGCCGCTCAATCGAGGCGCTACCGCAATTTTCCAGCTGACTCGCGCGAGATGTTCGACGTCAACGTCAACATGACGATGCGGCTGCTGGATTGGGCGGCTCGGGCCGCGGCCAAGCACTTCTGCCTGCTTTCGTCGGGGGCGGTGTACGAGCCGTTTACGGGAGCTCTGCGCGAGGATGTCGCCTTAGCGCCTTCCGGATTCCTCGGCGCAAGCAAGCTAGCTTCTGAAATCGTCGCGAAGCCGTTCTCCAGTATCTTTTCCGTGAATACTCTGAGGTTGTTCTTTCCGTACGGCCCGGGTCAACACGACAGGCTGATTCCGCAGCTGATAAGCAGGATCCGGGACGGCGCGGCGATCCAGCTCTCGGGCAGCAAGGATGGAATTCGCCTCGCGCCCACCTTCATCGACGACATTGTCGAGGTCATTCTCGCAAGCATTGCTTCGTCATGGACGGACACGCTGAACGTGGCAAACTCAGAGGTGCTCTCGATCCGCCAGATCGCGAATGCGATTGGTCGGGAGCTCGGCGTCGAGCCGAAGTTCGAGATCGTGAATCCGAACACGCCTTCCGTCGATATCGTTCCTGAACTGGATCGTCTCGCATCCCGCGTGGATTTGCGGCGATTTGTGCAGTTCGGGGCAGGGCTGCATAGGATGATATCCGCGAATTCTCTTGATGTGCCGGATCATCGTCTGGCCGAGACGCAACACCGCTCGTGAAGCCATGACGCTGAAGATATTGACCATCGTTGGTGCTCGGCCCCAGTTCATCAAGGCGGCGGCCGTCAGTCGCGCGATCCGCGCGACCGATGGGCTCTCGGAAGTGATGGTGCACACTGGCCAGCATTTCGATCCGAACATGTCGGACGTCTTCTTCGAAGAGCTGGACATTCCGCGGCCGCGCCATCATCTCGATATCCACGGCGGCGGCCATGGCGATATGACGGGCCGCATGCTGATGGCGATCGAGCCGATCATGCTCGCCGAGAAGCCGGACTGGGTCGTCGTCTACGGCGACACCAATTCGACGCTGGCCGGCTCTCTCGCGGCGTCGAAGTTGCATATTCCGGTCGCGCATGTCGAGGCGGGACTTCGATCGTTCAACCGCCGCATGCCGGAGGAGATCAATCGGCTGGTAACGGACCATCTCTCCGCTCTGCATCTCTGTCCGACGGCGACTGCCGTCGCCAACCTAGCCGCCGAAGGCGTAACCGCCGGCGTCCATCATGTCGGTGACGTCATGTACGATGCGACCTTGTTCGTGACCGGCAAAGCAGAGAAGAGCTCGACGATATTGACCGGTCTCGGGCTCGCCCCGAAGGCCTATGCGCTCGCGACGATCCATCGTGCCGAGAACACTGGTGATCGGCAGCAGCTTCTGGCGGTCGTGCAATTCCTCCAGGAGCGGTCACGAAAGTTTCCCGTCGTGCTCCCGCTCCACCCACGCACGCGACAGGCGGCCCTGGCTTTAGGGGTCGACCTAGACGGCTTGAAGGTTATCGACCCGGTCGGTTACCTCGACATGGCTAAGCTTCTGCACAACGCGGTTGAAGTTTATACGGACTCGGGAGGGGTGCAGAAGGAGGCTTATTTCCATCGCGTCCCGTGCATCACCTTGCGTGACGAGACGGAGTGGACGGAGACGGTCACGCACGGTTGGAACCGGCTATGGAAGCAGCCGGGCCATGCAGTTCAACGCGATATTGACGAGTATGGGACTGGTCGTGCGGCCTATGAAGTCACGCGCCTGTTGAGCGTTGGCGGCCCTCGATAGCCTTGCCGGCCGACGCTGCGGTCGGAGCGCCGCAATCGCAAGCGACACTCCCGCCTGGTGCGTACCGCAGCGCCTGAAGAGGCCCCGAGGGCGGCTTCCGGGGTTGTGGCTTTGCCACTATGGCGCTATCAGAGGCCGAATTGGATGCTCCTCAGGCCGGTTATCCGTATCAACCCCGTACGAGTGCTAAAATGAATTCCGAACTGATCGCAAAGCTCAACGATAGAACGGCCAAGATCGGCATCGTCGGTTTGGGCTATGTCGGCTTGCCCTTGATGCTCCGCTATTGCGAGGTGGGCTACAAGGTGATCGGCTTTGATATCGACCAGACCAAGGTCGACGCGCTCCACGCAGGCCGCTCCTACATCGAGCATATTTCGAGCGCCAGCATTCGCAATGCGACGGAGCTTGGGTTCGAGCCGACGACCGATTTCTCACGCGCGCGGGAGGTCGATGCGCTGATCCTGTGCGTTCCGACCCCGCTCAATAAATATCGCGAGCCCGATCTCAGCTTCGTGCTGGATACGACGGAGTCGCTGCTGCCATACCTGCATCAGGGAATGGTGCTGTCGCTCGAGAGCACGACTTATCCCGGCACGACCGAGGAGGAGTTGAAACCGCGTATCGAGAAGCGCGGCTTCACCGTGGGGAATGATGTGTTTCTGGTGTTTTCACCGGAACGCGAAGATCCCGGTAACCAGAATTTCTCGACCCGGTCGATCCCGAAGGTGTGTGGCGGCTGCACGCCGGCATGTCTGGAGGCTGGCATTGCCCTGTATGGCCAGGTGATCGACAAAGTCGTTCCCGTGAGCTCGACGCAGGCCGCCGAACTGACGAAGCTGCTGGAGAACATTCACCGCTCGGTGAATATCGGTCTCGTCAACGAGATGAAGATGGTCGCCGACAAGATGGGGATCGACATTCACGAGGTGATCCGCGCGGCGGCAACCAAGCCGTTCGGATTTGTTCCGTACTATCCCGGCCCTGGCATCGGCGGCCACTGCATTCCGATCGACCCGTTCTACCTGACCTGGAAGGCGCGGGAATATGGTATGCATACGCGCTTCATCGAGCTCGCTGGCGAGATCAATTCCTCAATGCCGGAATATGTCGTGTCGAAGATCTCGCTGGCGCTCAATCAGCGACACAAGTCGATCAGCGGCAGCTCGGTCCTGGTGCTCGGTATCGCTTACAAGAAGAATGTCGACGACGTTCGTGAATCGCCTTCGGTGCTATTGATGGAGAAGCTTCGCGACCTCGGCGCCAAGGTCGCCTACAGCGATCCGCACGTCCCTGCGTTCCCGAAGATGCGCGCGCATTCGTTCGACCTGTCGAGCGTCGCGCTCACCGAGGACAATTTACGGGGCTTCGACTGCGTCCTCCTGGCGACCGACCACGACAAGTTCGACTATGAGCTGCTCCGCGCACATGCTCCGCTGCTGGTCGATTGCCGCGGAAAGTTTCCTCGGCGTGCGGACAATATCATTCGCGCGTGAGGATCTCGCAGGCGCTCCGGCGATCCCTCGCGCCGGACGACTTGTCTGGGAACGGCGGACTGGCGAACTTTGGAGCGCCGCGCTAGCCAGTGCTTGTCGCTTGTAGATTTTCGCTCACAGCGGCCTTCGGCGCCTGGTCGAAGGCCGACCGTGGCGCGATGTACCAGAGCAGGAACAGCAGCCCGGTGCCGTTCGTCAGCAAAGCCGTCGAAAGCGGCACGTTGAGGAGCACCTGGGGAAGCAGTCCGGCGGAGAGCAGCACAAATTGCGACGGCAAGCCGGCCGACAGGCGGTTGCCGAGAGCGATGATCAGTCCGCAGCCCAGCGCGGACAGCGGCGCCAGCACGAGGCCGACCGAAGCGATCCCTTCGGTGGCGAACAGCGAAGCATTGAAGGCGCCTAGATCGTAGGACCTGGCCATGACGGCCCATATCGGCTCGTTGTAGGCGCATGGAACCACGAGCTTCAGCACGTTGATCTGGCAGAAATGGGTCAGCGGGTGCGCTGAGAAGTAGTTGTTGTAGATTTCAAGGGCGAGCGACGGGATCGCAACCATCCTGGTGTTGACGGTGCCGAAATAAACCAATCCGGGTGTGAGCGGAAACACCTCGGCCTTGACCAGGACGAACAAGATGACGCCGATCAGGACAGGCAGGAAGAACGACAGAATCGTTGCGAGCCTGGCCTCGGCCACCAGCTTGCAGACGACGGCGAGGAACAGCAGCCAGACCGGAGCAAACAACGCCATCTTGGTCAGCATGATCGGGTAGAACAGAAGCATCAGCAGCAGGGCGATCCCTGCCTGCCAGATCCGCTTGCTGGTGACGAAGCAGGCAAAGGCGAGCGGCAACAGGGCGTTCGAGACGATCCAGACGGCGTATTGCAGGACACCTGGCAACGCCACCTCCGCGCGGTATTTGTACATCTCGGAGAGGTTGACTAGCTTGAGGCTATAGAGAGAGCCGATACCGATGATGGCGGCTGAGCCGATCAGGATGGCGGATGGCATCATGTGAAACGCGCGGGCCGGCATCACGACAGCCTGTCGCACCGGGCTGGTGATGAACAGCGCTGGGGCGAGGAATGCAAAGGCCGAGAGTACGATCGAGGCAAGCGCCAGGCGGTGATCGTAATCGAGTAACGAGAATTCGATGAGCCAGAGATAGCCCAGGACCATCACGTAGAAGTAGAAGCCGACGAGATAGCCAAAGCTGAAGCGTCCGATTACGAACAGGATCACGACCGGGCTGAATGCCACGACGTTCAGAATTGCTGCCGCCAGGTGCGACTTCTCAAAGCCGATGACAGCCGGGAAGGAATTGGTGATCGTGATGCAATACAGCGAAACGGCGCAAACCACGATGTGGGCATAGGCGAGCAGGGCAAGTCTGGCCTGGCGCCAACCGAAACCGGGCTCCAGCTGAATAGCGCGATCGTTCATTCTCATCTACCGCCGTGTCGGACTGTGCGTTGAGACCGTTTCATTGGTGGTTGTCGTATTCGGCAGACTAAGCCCACGCGATTGCCAACCGATGTTATGTCTTGGACCAAGGGACATGGCACGGCTCGAACAGGACGGCAAGAATGATGCCCACACGGCATTCTATTGCTCCCGCCCAATAGCACAAATTTCGTGTGCTGCAGCGACGCGTCCGAGCGCGGTTGAATTTGTGTGATGTGGTCTTGATGCCGGGATGCGGTGTTTTCGGATTATCCTGTTGCGGCTCCGGCGGGCCGGTGGGGGATTCCGCACCCGTAGTGTTCAGTTCGTCGTGACATTCCGAGGCGCGAGTGTCGGGCGCGGGCGACCCGAATCGGGTCCCTGATCGCGTGGCCTTGCGTTAACCCGGGTTTTCTGGGTAATGGAACGCTATCGTGCGGCTCGCAGGGCCGCTTGTTCCCTCGGCTTTTCGGCTGGCTGCAACGGTCGGCCGCGAGACAAGACAGGGCCTGTTGCATGATCAGATTCGGCCTGCTCGGGTGCGGGCGTATCGCCAAGCGCCATTCCGACCTCCTGGGTGGCAATCACATCGCGGGAGCAAGCCTGGTTGCGGTCTGCGATCCGATCCGCGCGCGGGCGGATGCGGTTGCCGGGAAGTTCGCTGTTCCGGCCCATTACGACATGGACGAATTCCTGGCACGCAAGGATATCGACGCGGTTGCCGTGCTGACGCCGAGTGGCCTGCACCCCGCACATGTGATCGCCTGCGCGAAGGCCGGCAAGCACGTCGTGGTCGAGAAGCCGATGGCGTTGCGGCTGCAGGACGCCGACGACATGATCCGGGCTTGCGATGAGGCCGGCGTGAAGATGTTCATCGTCAAGCAGAACCGCTTCAACGTTCCGGTGGTCAAGGCGCGCGAGGCGCTCGACGCCGGCCGCTTCGGCAAGCTCATCCTGGGGACGGTGCGGGTCCGCTGGTGCCGCGACCAGGCCTATTACGACCAGGACGATTGGCGCGGCACCTGGGCCTATGACGGCGGCGTGCTGACCAACCAGGCGAGCCACCATGTCGACATGCTGGAGTGGTTCTTCGGTGACGTGGTGAGCGTGCATGCGCGGGCGACGACGGCGCTGGCCAATATCGAAACCGAGGACACCGCTGTGGCGACGCTCAAGTTCCGCAACGGCGCGCTCGGCATCATCGAGGCGACCACTGCGGCGCGGCCGACCGATCTCGAGGGCTCGCTGTCGATCCTCGGCGAAAAGGGCACCGTCGAGATCTCCGGCTTCGCCGTCAACCAGATCCGGCACTGGCGCTTTGTCGACGAACTGCCGTCGGACAAGGACGTCGTGGAGAAGTTCTCGGTCAACCCGCCCAACGTCTACGGCTTCGGCCATCAGGCCTATTATCACCACGTGGTCGATTGCCTGGAGAACCAGCGCGCCGCGTTGGTCGACGGGCTCGAGGGCCGCAAGAGCCTTGAACTGATCTCGGCCCTCTATGAGTCGATCGAGACCGGCGAGGAAGTTGCGCTGCGGTTCACGCCGCGGTTGAGCCGGCTGGGTGTCGTTTCGTGAATCGACCGGACGTGCATCAGGCCAGCGTGCGCGACGTCGCGTTCGGCGAACGCGTCAAGATCGTCGAGCCCTGCAATCTCTATGGCTGCAAGCTCGGCGACGACTGCTTCGTCGGGCCCTTCACCGAAATCCAGAAGGGCGTGGCGGTCGGGGCGCGCACCCGCGTGCAGTCGCACGCCTTCATCTGCGAGCTCGTCACCATCGGCGAGGACTGCTTCGTCGGGCACGGCGTGATGTTCGTCAACGACACCTTCTCCACCGGCGGACCGGCGCGCGGACGCAAGGAGCTGTGGCGCGAGACCGTGATCGGCAACCGGGTGTCGATCGGCTCCAACGCCACGATCATGCCGGTCAGGATTGCCGACGACGTCGTCATCGGCGCCGGATCTGTCGTGACCAAGGACATCACGACACCAGGTACGTATGCCGGCAATCCGGCGCGCCGGCTGCTGGCGAGCCAATAGGGCAATAGGGGAATATCGATGGCTGTGCCGTATGCCGACCTGCAATTGCAGTACCAGTCCATCAAGGGCGAGATCGATGCCGCGATCGCCGGCGTGATCCGCGATAACGCCTTCATCCGCGGCAGCTATGTCGACGCCTTCGAGCGCGAGTTCGCGTCGGCCGCGGAAGTTACGCACTGCGTCTCCTGCGCCAACGGCACCGACGCGCTTTACCTCGCGATGCGCGCGCTGAAGGTGCAGCCGGGCGACGAGGTGATCACGACGGCGCATTCCTGGATCTCGACCGCGGCGATGATTACGCATTCAGGCGCCACCGTCGTGTTCTGCGATACCGACGACGCGACGTTCACGATCGATCCGGCAGCGATCGAGGCTGCGATCACGCCGCGCACGGTCGGCATCATCCCGGTGCACCTGTACGGCCAGCCGGCCGACATGGATGCGATCATGGCGATCGCGCACAAGCACAAGCTTTGGGTGATCGAGGATTGCGCCCAGGCTCATCTCGCGCGCTACAAGGGCCGCATGGTCGGCACGTTCGGCGAGGCGGCGACCTATTCATTCTATCCCGGCAAGAACCTCGGCGCGATGGGCGATGCCGGCGCCGTCGTCACCAACGATGCCGCGCTTGCCGAGCAGATGGCCATGCTGGCGCGCCATGGCGGCCTGGTGAAGCACCAGCACCATATCGAGGGCGTCAACAGCCGGCTCGACGGCATGCAGGCTGCGATCCTTTCGGCCAAGCTGCCGCATCTCGACGCGTGGACCGAGGCCCGCCAGGCCGCGGCCGAGGTCTATGATGCGGGTCTCAACCAGATCGAGGATGTCGTGGTGCCCGAGGTCGCGCCGGGGCGCAGCCACGTCTACCACCTCTACACGATCCGGCATCCGCGCCGCGACGCGCTCGCCGCGCATCTGAACGCCAACGGCGTGCAGACCGCGATCAACTATCCCACCGCGCTGCCGTTCCTGCCGGCCTATGCCCGGTTTGGCCACCGGCCCGAGCAATTTCCCAACGCCCATCGCGACCAGGGCCAGATTCTCTCGCTGCCGATCTTCGCCGAGATCACGCGGCAGCAGCAGGACGAGGTGATCGACCTGGTTCGGACGTTCTGATTGCGACCGTTGAGGCTCAGCTTCGCTGCAGCAGAGGCTTCAGGAACAGCTCCAGATTGGAGCCCGGGAACAGGTGGCCTTTCAGGCCCGCCGCACGCGCGGCCTCGAGGTCGGTCGGTTGATCACCGACCAGAAAGCTTCGCTCGACATCGACGGCAAAGCGCTCCAGCAGGTCATTGATCATGCCCGGCGATGGCTTGCGGCGATGGCTGACCTGCCGATAGCGCTCGACGGTTCCGTCAGGATGGAACGGACAGTACTCGAAGGCGTCGATATGGGCGCCGATCTTGCCGAGCTCGGCCGCCATCCAGTCGTGGAGCTTTTGGACATCCGCCTCCTCGTAGAGGCCTCTTGCAACGCCTGACTGGTTGGTCACGACAAACGCATAATAACCCATGTCGTTGACCGCCTTCACGGCCTCGCGCGCGCCGTCGATCCAGATCAGCCTGTGGCTCTCGAACAGATAGCCGATGTCCCGGTTCAGGACGCCGTCCCGATCGAAGAAAACCGCCGGCCTTCGCCGCTGATCTCCGGAAGCGCTGCTCATGAGGTGATGATCCCGTCTCCACGAGGCATGAGTCAGCTCAATAGTTCACAATGCCGCGCGCGACAACGCGGACTGGACCTCATGCGGGGCGTCGATCATCGTTCGTCCGCAATCACCTTGCCGTCGTTCGGCAGCGAGCCTGCGCCGACGAGCTCAACGGCGCCGCCGAGCTTTGTCACCGCACGCAGCGTCGCCGCGACTTCGCCCTGCAGGGCATCCGCCGCCGAGGTACATTCGGCCCGCAGCGTCATCGCGTCGGTCTCGCCGGCGCGGGTGACGACGAGGCGCAGCCGTCCGAGCTCGGGATGGCGCTTGCCGATTTCCGCGATCTGCTCCGGGCGCACGAACATGCCCTTGACCTTGGTGGTCTGGTCGGCGCGGCCCATCCAGCCCTTGATGCGCATGTTGGTGCGTCCGCACGGGCTCGCACCGGGCAGGACGGCGGTCAGATCGCCGAGCGCGAGGCGAATCCAGGGATGATGCGGATCGAGCGAGGTCACCACGATCTCGCCGACATCACCGGGCGCCACGGGATCGCCGGTGCCCGGCTTGACGATCTCCAGGATCAGATCCTCGTTGACCGTCATCCCCTCGCGCGCCGGGGTCTCGAATGCGATCAGGCCGAGATCGGCGGTTCCAAACGCCTGGTAGGCCTCGACGCCGCGCGCCTTCATCTCCTCCTGCAACGATTTCGGAAATGCGGCGCCCGAGACCAGCGCGCGCTTGATCGACGAGACGTCGCGGCCGGCGTTAGCGGCGGCGTCGAGCAGGATCTTCAGGAAGTCCGGGGTGCCGCTATAGCCGACCGGGCGATAGGCCTCGATCAGCTCGAATTGCTGCTCAGTATTGCCGGGGCCGGCCGGGATCACGGCACAGCCGAGCGCCCGTGCGGAGGCGTCGAAGATGAAGCCGCCGGGGGTGAGGTGATAGCTGAAGGTGTTCAGCACCACGTCGCCCTCGCGGAAGCCCGCCGCAAACAGCGCCCGTGCCCCGCGCCAAGGGTCCGCCTGGCGGCCTTCGGGCTCGAAGATCGGTCCGGGCGAGGTGAACAGGCGGGCAAAGGAGCCGGGCTTGTCGGCCACGAAGCCGCCGAACGGCGGGGCGGCTTTGTGCAGGGCCGGGAGCTCCGATTTGCGCAGCACCGGCAGTCCCGCCAATGCCTCCCGGCTCGTGATGGATGCGGGATCGGTGCCCCGCAGCAAATTGGCATAGGCGGGCGCTGCCATCGCCTTGCGCAGCACCTCCGGCAGCCGGGCGAACAGGGCGGCCTCGCGGGCGGCCGGATCGCGCGTTTCAAGGGCGTCGTAATGGTCGGTCATGGCGGGTCCTTGAGGGGAGGATTTGCGCAGGTGGCGTGCCGGTCTGCCCGTGCTATCAGACGGTGAGCGCTGACATTGGGACGGTTCCAGGAAGCACGATGGCTGAGGCAGAGAACGTGGCGGCGGACGGGGCCGCCGATGTCGTCGCGAGGTTGAAGCGCCGCATCATCGACCACGCCTTGCCGCTGTGGTCGACGGTGGGGTGGGACAGCACGGCCGGCGGCTTCGTCGACCGGCTGCATCAGGATGGGACAGCCGACAACGCGGCCCCGCGCCGCCTCCTTGTGCAGGCGCGCCAAATCTATTGCTACGCCAAGGCGGCCCAGATGGGCTGGTATCCCGAAGGGCGCGCGATCGCGCTGAAGGCGCTGGATTACATGCTCACCAAGGCCAAGGCGCCGGACGGCCGGCCGGGCTTTGTGTTCAGCCTGACGCCGGAGGGCGGCGTGCACGATCCGCTGCGCGACACCTACGGCCATGCCTTCGTGCTGCTCGCACTGGCGACTGTCTACGGCCTCGACCAGGACGCTCAGGTTCGCGCCGAGATCGACGCGCTGCTGGCGTTCCTCGACACCCAGCTGCGCTCGCCCCATGGCGGCTTCCAGGAAGGCCTGCCGCCGTCGATGCCGCGGCGGCAGAACCCGCAGATGCATCTGTTCGAGGCGATGATCGCCTGCTTCGACGCGACGCATGATCTGTCGTTCCAGAACCGCGCCGGCGATTTCTTCGCACTGTTCCTCGCCAACCTCTATGACAAGCAGACGCGGACGCTGGGCGAATATTTCGAGGAGGATTGGTCGCGGATCCCGCCGGTCAGCGTCGAGCCCGGGCACCTTGCGGAATGGGTCTGGCTGCTGAAGGGTTTTGAGCGGATCACCGGCTGCCCAACAGGGCGCCCGCGCGGCGAGCTGCTGGCCTCGGCGCTGCGCTATCGCGACGCCACCGGCTGCCTGATCGACGAGGGCGATGCCGAGGGCAACATCCGCCGCCACACCAGGCGGCTGTGGCCGCAGAGCGAGTTGGCGAAGGCCTGGATCGCGCAGGCCGAGTCGGGCGAAGCCGGCGCTGCGGACGAGGCGCGCGGGGCGCTGGTGCTGCTGGAGCGGCACTATCTCAGCCATCCCGTGGCCGGCGGCTGGTACGACCAGTTCGACGGCGGCGGCAATTCGCTGATCGCCACGATCCCGGCGTCGTCGTTCTACCATGTGCTCTGCGCGGTCACGGAAGCGGAGCAGGTGCTCAGCTAGGGCCGCCTTCCTGGTGTGACGCGCTTTCTGCACACGCAACTCCGCCCGAAAACGCTCCATATCCTCAGAGCCAGCGCTTGCGCCGCTTGAAGCTCTTCAAATTCTTGAAGCTCTTGCGCTGGTCGCCGGCGCCGCCGAGGTAGAATTCCTTGACGTCCTCGTTGTCGCGCAGCTCGTCGGCGGAGCCGTCGAGCACCACCTTGCCCTGTTCCATGATGTAGCCGTGGCTTGCGACCGAGAGCGCCGCGCGCGCATTCTGCTCGACCAGGAGGATCGTGACGCCGAGATCGCGGTTGATCTCCTTGATGATCGCGAACACTTCCTTGACCAGCAGGGGTGACAATCCCATCGACGGCTCGTCCATCAGGATCATCTTCGGGCGCGCCATCAGCGCGCGGCCGATCGCGAGCATCTGCTGCTCGCCGCCGGAGAGATAGCCGGCAAGGCCGGTGCGCTCCTTCAGGCGCGGGAAATATTTGAACACCATGTCGATGTCGGCAGAGACCTCGCCGTCGCGCCGGGTGAAGGCGCCGAGCCGCAAATTCTCCAGCGACGTCATGTCGGCGACGATGCGGCGGCCCTCCATCACCTGGAAGATGCCGCGGCGGACGATCTTGTCCGGGTCGATGCCGTTGATGCGCTGGCCCTCGAACAGGATCTCGCCGCGGGTGACCTCGCCGTCCTCGGTCTTGAGCAGGCCGGAGATCGCCTTCAGCGTGGTCGACTTGCCGGCGCCATTGGCGCCGAGCAACGCCACGATCGCGCCCTTCGGCACCTCGAGGCTGAGGCCGCGCAGCACCAGGATGACGTCGTCATAGACGACCTCGATATTGTTGATGCTGAGCAGCGGCGGCGGTGGGACCGCCATCGGCCCCGTGCGGGTGGCTTCGAGGGTTTCGTTCATCTCGACTATTCTCCGCTGTCGTCACCCGCGTTTCGTGCGCAATTGCGCACTCGAGCGGGTGACCCAGTATTCCAGAGACGCCGGCGATCACATCGTGAGAGCGCGGCGAACTGAATCCCCCGCTTTCGCGGGGGATGACGATTGTTGTCGAGGCTGCGCTCGCGGCAGCCTCACGATCCTCACCAGCCGAACCATTCCGGCTTGCGCGGCAGCTCGACGGTCTTCACTTTCTCGAGCTTGATCGTGCCCTTGCCCATCAGGTCGTTGATGTCGCCGTCGGTCGCGCCGGAAACCTTGGCGCGATAGAGATCGACCTTGGTCGTCGGGCGATGATCCTTCTCGGTCCAGTTCGAGGGATTGCAGACGCCGTCCATCCCGGCCGGCACCCAGTCCTTCTTCTGGTAGAAGCCCTTGGCGACGTTCTCGCCGGTGGCGCCGCCGTTCTTGGCGGCCCAGTCCAGCGCTTCCTTCATGTAGAGCGCGCTGCACACCGCGGCGATGTAGTGCACCGGGCGATAGACCTTGCCCGACGGGTCGGACATCTTCGAGATTTCCATCACCGTCTTCATGCCCGGCGCGTTGCCGCCCCAGCCGACCGCCGTGCGCAGCGGGAAGATCACGCCGTCGGCGGCATCGCCCGCGGTCTTGGCGGCGTTCTCATCCATGCCCCAGACGTTGCTCAGGAACTGGACGTCGACGCCGGCGGTCTTGCAGGCCTTCATGACCGAGATGTTGGAGGCTGCGGTGTTGCCGAGATAGGCGTAATTGGCGCCGGAGCTCTTCAGGCTGAGGCACTGCGCCGAATAGTCGCCGGGCGACAGCGCGAACACCAGCGGCGGCAGCACTTCGAAGCCGAGCTCGGTTGCGAGCGCCTCGCCGGCGGCCTTCGGCGCGTTCGGATAGGGGTGGTTGGCGCCCATGTGGACGAATTTGGGCTTGCCCGGCTTGCCCTTGGCCTTCCAGTCCTCGGCCGCCCAGGTCAATTCGGCGCGCAGCGCGTCCGAGTAGCTCGGGCCGTAGAAGAAATTGTACGGCGCCGGCTTGGCCTTGCCGCTGGTGCCTTCGGGATCGGTCAGCGCGGCGGCATACGAGCCCGACAAATCGGGGATCTTGTCCTGCGCGAGGAAGCCGGTCAGCGCCTCGGTGTCCGCGGTGCCCCAGCCCATGATTGCTGCGACCTTGCCGTCCGGCGCCGACCATTTCTTGTACAGCGCGATCGCGCGCGGCACCTGGTAGCCATAGTCGTTGCTGTCGACGCTGAGCTGCTTGCCGCCGACGCCGCCGTTCTTGTTGACCCAGGCGAAGGTGTCGGCGACGCCCTGGCCATAGGGCGTGCCGACGTCGGAAGTGCCGCCCGAGAGGTCCTGCAGATGGCCGATGGCGATCTGCGCCTGCGCGGTGCCGGCGGCGCTGCCGATCAGCAGCGCGAGAGAGACCGAGCTCAAAAGGGATCTAATCGTCATTTTTGTTTCCTCCTGCTTATTCGTTGAACCGAATTTTGAGTTGCTCGATACGTCAGTGCGAGAACGGGTAAAGCTTCCAGTAGGCCTTGATCTGCCGCCAGCGGTGCGCGAGGCCGTCAGGCTCGAACATCAAAAATCCGATGATGATCAGGCCGATCGCGATCTCGCGCAGGAACGTGATGTTGTTGTTGAGCTGCAGCGCCTTGTCGATGGCGCCGCCCTTCAGCCACGCGCTCAGCCATTCCATCGATTCCGGCAGCAGCACCACGAAGGCGGTGCCCATCAGCGTACCCATCACCGAGCCGGTGCCGCCGATGATGACCATCGCGAGGAACAGCACCGAGCGCTCGATGCCAAAGCCCTCCTGCGAGACCACCAGCTGATAATGCGCGTACAGCGCGCCGGCGATGCCGGCAAAGAACGCGGCAAGTCCGAACGACAGCGTCCGGTACTTGGTCAGGTTGATGCCCATGATCTCGGCGGACAGATAGTGATCGCGGATCGCGACCAGCGCACGGCCGTCGCGGGTGCGCATCAGGTTGGTGACGAGAAGATAGCTGAGCACCATGTAGGCGAGCACGACGTAGAAATATTGCCGGTCGCCGCGCAGCGTGTAGCCGAAGATCGAGAACGGGTTGGCGCTGGCCGGCACCGAGCCGCCCGAGAACCAGTCGGCGCGCGAGAAGAAATCGAGCAGGATGTACTGCGCGGCGAGCGTCGCGATGACGAGATAGAGCCCCTTCAGCCGAGCCGCCGGCACACCGAAGATCAGGCCGACCAGCGCCGTCACCACGCCGGCAAGCGGAATCGCGAAGAACACCGGGATCGGCAGGTTGTTGGAGAT